>NZ_LBJX01000083.1:0-78521 GCF_028128895.1 Bradyrhizobium sp. CCBAU 11434 | reverse complement strand
GGCGACCGACATCGGCCAGGTCAACCGTGGCGCCGCCGAAACCGGTTCAGCCTCGGAAGAGGTGCTGAACTCGGCAAAGACGCTGTCGTCCGAAAGCACCCGCCTGCGCGCCGAGCTCGACCGCTTCATGGCGAATATCAGGGCGGCGTAACTTCGCTACATCTGAAGTCCGCGCCGTTGCATCACCCTCCGCTATCGTCCCGGACAAGCGCGCCTCAAGCGCGCGCCGATCCGGGACCCATAACCACCGAACTGCACTGTTGCACGAGCTGGCAACTCCGAGTCGTCGCGAAGCCATTGCTGCGGAGTGTGGTTCCCGGATCGGCGCTTCACTCCTTCCCGAACGCCCGCTTCAGCTCCACCTTCGCCCTCTCCAGGCGCTCACGCTGAGTCTTAGGCAAAGTCTTGCCGGCGCGATTGATGTAGAAACTCAGCATCGACAGTGCGGAGCGATAAGCGCCGGTCTTGCGGCGCGCGCTGTGCTCGGCCGAGCGCTTCAGCGACGCTGCGATCTTCTTCGGACTTGAGAGTTTGAACACGCCGCGCTTAAGGTCGAGCGCATCACTCTCTTTCGTCACTCGCTGCGACCACCGCTTTGGCGAGGCGCGCTTTGTGCTCTTGCGGGCGGCGCCGCGCCTCGCGCTGGTGTTCTTGCGTGCCGTCGTTTTGCGCGAATGTGTCGTCTTTCTGACATGAGCCATGCATCAACTCCTTGCGGCTGCAGCGAAAACGGCCGGCATTCGACGGGGTTCCTCAGGGAACCGGCAGATGCTGCAGACGTTGTCGCGGGTGGCAGGCAGAATGCCGCACCCCCAAGACCCAGCAGCCCCATGGACTTGCAGCAAAGCGCAGCGCTGAATGATGGACCTGCAGTCTCGGCGGCGGCCGCAACTGATCGCATCGTCGAGACCAGCATTCCTGCGCGGCTCGATGCGCTTCCCTGGAGCGGCTTTCACACGCGTGTCGTGCTGGCACTCGGCATCACCTGGATTCTCGACGGGCTCGAGGTGACACTCGCAGGGGCGCTGTCGGGCGCGCTGAAACAGAGCCCGACGCTGCGCTTCTCCAATCTCGATCTCGGCGTCGCCAACTCCGCTTATCTCGCCGGCGCCGTGCTCGGCGCGCTCGGGTTTGGTTGGCTAACTGACCGCATCGGCCGCAAGAAGCTGTTCTTCATTACGCTCGCACTCTATCTTTCCGCGACGGCCGCGACCGCGCTATCGTGGAATATCGCAAGCTACGCGCTGTTTCGCTTTCTGACCGGTGCCGGCATCGGCGGCGAATACACCGCGATCAATTCGACCATCCAGGAACTGGTGCCCGCGCGCTATCGCGGCTGGACTGATCTGGTCATCAACGGCAGCTTCTGGATCGGCGCGGCGATGGGTGCCGTGGCAGCCATCGTGCTGCTTGACCCCGCGGTGATCGGTCCCGATCTCGGCTGGCGTCTCGCCTATCTCATTGGCGCCACCATTGGCCTCGTCGTGCTGCTGATGCGGATGTGGATCCCGGAAAGCCCGCGCTGGCTGATGATCCATGGCCGCCCCGACCATGCGCACGAGATCGTCGACGGCATCGAGCGCTCGGTGATCGGGCATGATCAGGAGGCGAGCCGCGAGAGTTTCCCCAAGCTGCGACTGAAGATGCGCGATCACACCCCGATCAGCGAAGTCGCGCAGACCCTGTTCGGCACCTATCGCCAGCGCGCGCTGGTTGGCCTGATGCTGATGGTTGCGCAGGCGTTCTTCTACAATGCGATCTTCTTCACTTTCGCGCTCGTGCTGACTGATTTCTACGACATCCGCGCCGATCACGTCGGCTGGTACCTGCTGCCGTTCGCGGCCGGCAATTTCCTCGGCCCGCTCCTGCTCGGTCGTCTGTTCGACACGCTCGGCCGCCGAGCCATGATCATGTTCACCTATGGCGTCTCCGGCCTGCTGCTGGCGGTTTCGGGCTATTTGTTCTCGATCGGCGCGTTGAGCGCGCAGGGACAGACCATCGCCTGGATGGTGATATTCTTCTTTGCCTCGCCCGCGGCGAGCGCGGCCTATCTCACCGTCAGCGAGACTTTTCCGCTGGAAGTCCGCGCACTGGCGATTGCAGTGTTTTATGCGGTGGGCACCGGCATCGGCGGTGTCATCGGTCCCGCGCTGTTCGGCGCGCTGATCGATACGGGATCACGCAACAGCGTGTTCGCCGGCTATTTGCTGGGGGCATTCCTGATGATCGCGGCCGCGATCGTGGCATGGCGCTACGCCATTTCCGCGGAGCGCAAATCGCTCGAACAAATCGCGCGGCCGCTCGCTTCCATGGAGTAGACTATGACATCTGAACTTGCTGAACTGGACCAGAAGCGCGCCATGCCTGACGAAGAAGCGCCCGACGCCGTACCTGTGCCGCATGCGCTCGTGCCGCATCTCGGCGAGACCGCGATCCTGCTCGACATCGACGGCACGCTGCTGGATCTGATGCCGACGCCGCGTGAGGTGTGGGTGCCGCCAGGCCTGTCGGAGACGCTGAATCGCCTGACGGAACGCACATCCGGCGCACTGGCTATGGTCAGCGGCCGCTCGCTCAACGACATCGACCTGATCTTCGCGCCCGACGTGTTTCGCGCCGTGGCCGGCCACGGCGCGGAGATGCGGCTGTCGGTGGACAACGAGGCCGACGATGTGCACGCGCCGCCGATGGACAAGGAGCTGAAGCGGCGCCTGGCTGCGATCGCAAAGCTGAGCCCCGGTATCCTGCTCGAGGACAAGGGCTATTCGCTGGCGCTGCATTATCGCCTCGCGCCGCATGCGGAGAAGGCGATCTATGAAGCCGTCTCGCTGATCCGCGCCGATCTGCCTAATGCGCCGATCGAGGTGCTGCCCGGCAAGTTCGTCTGCGAAATCAAGCATTCCGGCTTCACCAAGGCGACCGGCGTGCGCGAACTGATGAAGCATGAACCGTTCAGGGGACGCCGCCCGATCTTCATCGGCGACGATGTCACCGACGAAACCGTGTTCGCAATCATGCCGGACATGAACGGACTCTCTTTCTCGGTGGGTCGTCGTGCCATCGGCGTCAACGGTCACTTCGATGCGCCGAACGACGTGCGGGCATTCCTTGCGCGTCTGCTCGACGACACAAGGCTGGAGTAAGGCAGCGTCACGCGAGAGCCGTATTGTCGCGCGCGCTGTTCCATAGCGCGCGCTGCTTCTGCTGACGAAAATCGCCCTTTCCCAAATGAAAACGCCGGGTTCCCTCGAAGTAAACGGGTTCCAACGCGCACGCCTGACTTTGGTTTCATTTCGTAGAAATGATGACAGGAACCATATTGATGAACGGCAGTTAAACGGGGTGGAATGAACAGGAGGGGACGACCTGTGAACTTAGTTGTCGTTTCAAATCGAGTTGCGCGCGGCAAACCCAACGAGCCCATGACGGGCGGCCTCGCAGCGGCATTGCTTCCCGTTGTCGAGCATTCGGGCGCTATCTGGGTTGGCTCCTCCGGCCGCGTGCGAGACGGCCATCAGAAAGAGCCATTCGCAGAGATTGAGGCGCTGGGCTCGGGCGCGATCGCAACGCTGGACCTGCCGGCGGCGCATTATGGCGGCTATTACGAAGGTTTCGCCAATTCGGCCTTGTGGCCGGCGCTGCATTCGCGCAGCGATCTGATCCGCGTCTCGCGCGACGACTATGTCAGCTATCGCGAGGTCAACGCGTTCATGGCGCGGGCCCTGATGCGCTTTCGCAAGAACAAGACGGCGTTCTGGGTGCAGGACTATCATTTCCTCGCGCTCGGCGCGGAGTTGCGCGATCTCGGCGTCGATGATCCCATCGGCTTCTTCCTGCACACGCCGTGGCCGGTCGTTGCGGTAATGCAAGGCGTGCCCAATCATCGCGAACTGATCACGGCGATGCTGGCGTATGATCTGCTCGGCTTTCAGACCGAGGGTGATTGCCAGAATTTTCTCGGCTATGCTGGCGGCGAGCTCGGCCTCATCATCGAGGACGGCGTCGTGCTCTCGCAGTACGGCCGCACACGCTGCGAGGTGTTTCCGATCGGCATCGATGCGGAGAAATTCGCAGCCTATGCCGCGAAATCGGCCTCGCATCCTGACGTCTCGCGTCTGCGCCGCAGCCTCAACGGCGAGCGGCTCGCGATTGGCGTCGACCGGCTCGACTATTCCAAGGGGCTGGTCAACCGCATCAGCGCGTTCGACCGGCTCTGGACGGAGCAGCCGCAGTTTGCGCGCAGCATCTCGCTGCTCCAGATCGCCAATCCATCGCGCGGCGGCATTGAAGCGTATGGCAATCTCCAGAACGAGGTCGCCCGCCTTGTCACCGACGTCAATGGTCGCCATGGCGAGGTCGACTGGACGCCGATCCGCTATCTCAACAAGGGCTTTAGCCAGGCCGTGCTTGCCGGCCTCTACCGTACCGCGCAGGTCGGCGTGGTGACGCCGCTGCATGACGGCATGAATCTTGTCGCCAAGGAATATGTCGCCGCGCAGAATCCGGCCGATCCCGGCGTGCTGGTGCTGTCGAAATTCGCCGGTGCCGCCAACGAGCTCGAGACCGCGCTGCTGGTCAATCCTCACGACATTGACGGCATGGCGCGTGCGATCGCGGTCGCCGCGGCGATGCCGCTTACCGAGCGCAAGATGCGCTGGGATGCGATGATGAAGAAATTGCGTGGCCACACCATCCAGCAATGGTCGTCCGATTTCGTTGCCGAGTTGGAGAAGTGCCGCACCGAGAAGGTGGCAGCCGCGGCGCAACCGCCGCAAGCGCTACGTTGGCTGAAATCTGCGATCTCGGGTGTGCGGTTGATCTAAGAGAGCTTGATCGATCTTGCCGCCGCCCGCGCGCGGGGAGGGCAAGCGGGCCTCAATAGCAATACGACACGCCGTCCAGGATCGCGCATTGCCGCTTGTTAGGCGCGTTCGGATCATCCATCGGCACCACGCCCTTGCCCTGGCCGACAAACACGCCGGGCCCGACATGTACTGAGCTCTTGTTGCCGATGATAACGCTCTGGTGGGGCGTCGAGCTGGAGCGGGTTCCGTCCGGCCAGAGGATGGTATCTCCAGAGAGCACACCGCGCCGCCCGTCGTCGCAGGTCACATCGACGCCCTGCCTGCTGCAGGCCTGCGCCTTGGCGGACCCGGAGAAGGCGACGCCAAGGGCCGAAATCAGGCCGAGCATGGCGATGGTTTTGCGGATGGTCATGGGGTCCCCGGGTGTGTTTGGCGGTTTCAAGGGAATCGTCGCACCAAACCCGCGCCTGGTTCAACCTGAGGAGGTTCCAGGCGATCGCGCGGCGCGATATATTCTCTCGCAAAAACAATAAGTTGCGGAAAAATCCTCCGATTGCCCCGCGATCTCTTGCAAAATCACCGGCGCCCCTTCAAGAGAGGGCGCTCCGGAGAGATGGCCGAGTGGCTTAAGGCGCACGCTTGGAAAGCGTGTGTGCGGGAAACCGTACCGTGGGTTCGAATCCCACTCTCTCCGCCATTTGCTCGATCTTATGCGCCAAACTACGATTTCTCGCGCTCGGCTAACTGTGCTGAGTGCGTGCTAATGGTTATCATACGAATTTTATGTGATGATCTCCGTTGCGGTCCTTGCTGCTCTGTTTTCACGCCGATGACGAACAGTCCTCATGAGATGTCGTTTGCCGGCGCATCTTGATCAGACGTCCAGCGCCTCTTGGATTGCTTCATATATGTCGTCCGCCGTCCCTTCGATCTTGCAATCGGCCCAGGCTTGGTAGGCCCGGGCATAAACCAGCTTTTCGGCATCCGGATCGCTCATCGAGACAGTCTCGTCACCGGATTCGCTCAAAGTAAGTGCCTTCACTTCCATGGCGATCGCGGTGATTAACCTCACGCGACCATCATGCTCGTCGAAAACATTCGCGGCCATGAGCGCCTCTCCCCGTTCTACCTGACGAATTACTGCAGATGATGCGCACCGAAAATTATCGGCGCCAGCTCATTCGTACATTTGCAAACTACGACCGCGGCTCGTGCGGTTGTCCCTTTGGCCGCTCTCTCTTGCATATGAAGCAGACCGAGCGTGTTACCTGAACTCCGTTGATGGCTAAGCGTTCGTGGACGTGCGGAGTCCTCGTCGTACAGAACTCGCAATATGCGCGCGGCAACCGCAATGCAATTTCTCTTGAAGTGTCCAAGAATCGCCCCCGCGCACAACAATTCACTTCGCTCACACTCAGGGCAACTTTGAAAGACGGCCGATTCGCGGGGCCGTACGTTTTCGTACCGAGTTTGTACGCGACGGTCGTTCGGCAACGCAAAGCACGGACGCTTGCTGCGGCAAGACCAGGCGAGCGGCCAGTGTGACCGGACGCGTCCCGTCTGGAAGAATCGATCGGCACGATACTGAAAATCGGTACCCGGCATGTCGACGACGCCAAGCGATCCGGCAGCCAGCGCGTCTGCTTCATGGACCGTTGCGCTCCGCGTTCTTTCCGATGATGGCTGTCACAATAAGTCCGAACATCACCAGACGCGGCAAGAAGTACATGGGCTCCGTCGTATCGGAAACCTGGCTCGTTCCCAGCGCGAAGCGCGATATGGCATCGATGGTAAAAGCCGCCGCGAAAATCAGAAAGAACCTATCCCGCGTCCGTCGCCAAAACTTCAGAAAGAACAGAGCGACAGCCAGAGAGGCCATCGAGGCGGCGCCTGAGAGAACGCCGGCGAGGTGTGTCATCAACGCTCCTCCCAGATCAACCCATACAGCAGGATGAGCGTTGCCAGCAGGCCGATCGATATCCTGAGGACTGAAAGATCAGTCGTGGGAAATATCAGCTTGTCCGCCCACAGTGCCATGTTGTTCAGTGCAAGACCCCCGAAGCAGATCGAACTCCACAGCAGAAGCCTGGAGCGCGTCCGCAGATACGCGCGAATCAGCAACCAAGCACACAACGCCCCGGTGATCGCACACAAGCTGTATATCACCGCGGCCATAGCTTCCTAATCCTTCCGGAACTTGAACGCATCCGAGAATGACCGGATATGGCGGGGTTTTGCATGGATCAGATTCGTAATGGGAATTAGGTAGTGCGCATAGGCCTCTGCAAGAGCCTCGACGGCGGCGTCTCGATCCGAACGCCGGGCATAGCGATATCGCCCGCCATCTCGCACGAGAAACCCATCATCGGCGAGCCCGGCCAAGGCCACTGCCATATCGGAGGTGGGCGCATAGAGCCGCTTGGCCACGGAAGCAGCGTCCCATTGTTCGCTTGAACGCGCGTGCAGGAACAGAAGCGCTTCGAGTTGAGCCACGGAATCGATGTGTCTCACGATCAAATCCAGAACCTCTTCTGGTATTGGTGCTTTGGACATTCAGCGACCTCGGGCGAGCATCAGCTCGACCGCATATCAAGAATTCAAGATTGGATTGAGCGGAAGCGATCGAGTTCGCGCACTTTCAACCCGCATACCTCCTGGATGACTCAACCAGGCTCAGGCGCGATCGGCTTTTCAATCGTCTCACCGCAAGGGAAACCGATGGATCACACAGAATGAACTGGAGCATCGCAATCAGGTCTTCCTGATTTTTTCTGGAAGTCGCCTGATCGTACACGGTCAGAAGTCGCTGGGCTTCCTCGATTGCGGCGATCACGGATTCATTGTCTGACATCATGCACCTGCGCTTCGGACGTTCGACTATGACACGAAGCGGATTTTCTCCCATTAGCTAGATCGTCGCCAGAGAAGGTACGGTAGCGTACATAGGCAGCCGACCACGCGCTGTCGCGGGACGTTTGAAGGGCGGATCATACCTAAGTTGAAGGTACGGCTCCCGCTCACCGGAATAGATGTCGACGTGCGGCAAGATGCTACTGAGACCTGTTCCACAGCGTCTTGTGCAGGTGTTCAACCCGCCATACGCTTCCCCGGCCAGAGTTGCGCAGTGTACAGAAAGCGATGACGCCCAAGGTTAGAAACGGTCTGTTGCGCCTGATCCCGGATGACGAGCTCTCGCGCGTTATGGACGTCTGCGAGCAGGTTAGACTCGCGCCACGTCAGGTTCTTCATCACTACATGCTGCCGATGGAGCACGTGTACTTTGTCGAAAGCGGGTTGGTGTCGGTGGCCGCGAAAGTGGGCCGCGAGAAATTCGTTGAGGTCTGGCTGATCGGATCCGAAGGACTGGTCGGCGCTCCGGTGATTCTTGCGGCCAGAGGAGTGCCGCTGCACAGAAGAACAGTCCAGTTGACAGGCGATGCCTGGCGGATCAGGACCGCGGAATTTTGCGAACTATTGGAATCCCTTCCGCACTTGCGCTCAGTCGTTGAGAGATATCTGGCCGTCGTATTGGCCCAGACCTCCCAATCGGGTGCCTGCAACTCTTATCATAGTCTAAAGCAGCGATTGGCGCGCTGGTTGCTGATTGCCCAAAATGCCACGGGCGAAGACGAGGTTTCGCTCACGCATGGAGTTCTGGCGGAATTGCTCGGCGTCCGGCGCGCTAGCGTTACGGAATGTCTGGAGGTCCTGCAAAGGGATGGAACGGTAGTGACCAGACGCGGTTCCGTGAAGATACAGGATGCCGCCGAGTTATCGAAGCTCTCTTGTGATTGCTTCAGGCTGATCGAACGCGAATACCGCCGTCATCTGTTACCCGCGCTTGATACGGGCTCTCGCCAGCGGTCGCCTGTTTCGCTGCTGGCTCCGGTCGGCACGGGCGAGCCGGCACTGGTGGGCCGAGAGCCGAAACGTCCTTCCGGGTAGGGTTCCCACACGGCTTCAGGTTAAGGATCCAACGGGCCTTCGCGTGTTTCATGCCTGACGTCCGTGAATGGCGCCGGCGATCATCCGTCTCGCCAAGCCAATTGCGCTTCGAAAGCGCTTCCAAGATCACGGCCTTGTCAAGCAGCATTGGAGCTTCTTTGGTCTCCTGCCCGGCGCGCTTGGTGTACTGCGCAAAGGCTTGAGCGGCCACCTGAGAGAAAAATGAACGTGCGCTATCGAAATCTGAATGTTCTCGTGCCCTGCTTTGTCGGCCTCGCCATCATGTGCGGACTGGTAGCCTATTCGCCCGAACTCTACCGTGCATTCTGTGGCGCAACGGGATATGGCGGAACGACACAAAGAGCCTATGCCGATCCAACCACCACGTCGCAGCGAACCGTGACGATCGACTTTGACAGCAATGTCGCGCCCGGGCTGCCGTGGCGCTTTGAACCGGAACAGCGCTCGGTTACCGTTCATCTCGGCGAGCAGAAGCTGGTATTCTTCAGTGCCGAGAATCTCAGTGACAAGGCGACTGTCGGGCATGCGACATTCAACGTCACGCCGCCGACGAGCGGGATCTACTTCAACAAGATTCAGTGCTTCTGCTTCAATGAAGAGCGTCTCGATCCGCACCAGAAGGTGGACATGCCCGTCGTCTTCTATGTCGATCCGGCATTCGCCAAGGACTCCGACATGGACCACGTCGATGCCATCACGCTCAGTTACACGTTTGGCCGTTCGGCGAGTCCGACCGACGCAAAGAATTTGTCGCGTTTTCTCGCCAATGCTGCTCCGGATGCCGTTCACGGTCTAGAACTCTTTAACCAGCGTTGCAGTGCTTGCCATGGGCTGGACCAGAACATGACCGGTCCCATGCTGGGGGGTGTGGTCGGTCGCCCGGCTGGCTCCGCTGCTGGCTTCAACTACTCGCCAGCCTTGAGGAGCGCCCATCTCACCTGGTCTACCGACAAGCTCGACGAGTGGCTGGCCGGTCCGCAGAAGTTGGTGCCTGGAGCAAGAATGCCGGTTCGGGTGCTCGATGCTCTGTCTCGACACGATATCATTGCCTACCTGCGGGAGGTCGGCGAGAAGCACAGCGATCAGGCACATCCGCAAGCGCATGCATCGGGACCGGAATACTAGCGGGTCTCGAAACATTCCACGCGACACGGCAGTGGGTTGCAGGAGATCGATGGAGCACCGAATGGACCGTAGCGAAGGTAAATTCGAGCGGCGCGGCCGCGACTGGATTCGGCGCGTGGCTCAACGGCCGCTCCGCGATCCGCTCGCTCGCTACACGCTGCTCGGTCTCCTCGCTGCCGGCGTCGTGATTGCGGCGTTGACCTTGCTGGCCGCCGTCATGGTCGAGGACTGGTCCCAGCGTGATATCGACCTGCGTTCGCGCCTCGTATTCCGATCGATCCGAGACCAGGTCGCTACGGCGATGACGGCAAAGCCGGACACTGATCTTGCTCAGGTGTTCGAGCGGATTACCGAGGATGAACGGATACTGGCCCTCGGCTTCTGCTCCGCGCAGGGCCAGCTGCGATACGCGACCAAGGAGTTTCCGAAGTCCGTCACTTGCGACAGCCTGAAGCGAGCCAGGTCCAACGCCTTCGCTGCGATCGCGGATTCCGGCCGCCACATCCACATCAGTTCCTTTCCGATCACCGTCGCAGAGTCGACGGGCCATTTGCTGGTGCTGCACGATCTGGCTTATATAGAGACGCGTACGAACGAGGCTCGCCTTTACACGCTGCTTGCTCTGGTCGGCGTGACATCAGGCCTGGGGCTGCTCGCCACAGCCATCGTGCTCGCACTTATGCGAGCCTGGACCCGTTCGATTCGGGGCGCTCTCACCGAGGTGCGACACGGGGCCGCCGACGAAGCTCTGGTGCATAGCCCCTTTCCGATCAGCCGTGAGGTCCACGCGGCTCTCTCGGAGCTAAGAATGGAGCGTCGTTTCGCGAATGGCATTCACGTCGAATGGTCGCCGAAGACCCTGCATCGCCTGTTGCTCGAGGAACTGCCGGATGCCCAAGTCCTCGTCGTGTCCAATCGCGAGCCCTACATTCACAACCGCTCCGCCGGCGAGATCACGTTGCAGATTCCGGCGAGCGGCCTGGTGGCTGCCCTCGAGCCGGTGATGCGAGCTTGTGGCGGAACATGGATTGCGCACGGCTCGGGCTCCGCCGACCGCGACACGGTCGATGCCGCCGACAGATTGCGCGTGCCTCCCGGCGAGCCGACATACCTGCTGCGGCGGGTATGGCTCTCGGAGAAGGAGCAGAGCGGCTACTACTACGGGCTGGCCAACGAAGGGCTATGGCCGCTTTGTCACATCGCATTTGTACGCCCGACCTTTCGGGAGGAGGATTGGGTTCAGTACCGGAAGGTGAACGAGCAGTTCGCCGACGTAATCGTCGAGGAGGCGACCTGCGACGATCCGATCGTTCTGGTCCAGGATTATCATTTCGCCCTGCTGCCCCGGATGATCCGCGATCGGCTGCCAAAGGCAACGGTCATCGCTTTCTGGCACATCCCCTGGCCCAACGCCGAAACGTTCGGGATTTGTCCTTGGCGACGCGAAATCATCGACGGGCTACTGGGGAGCACCATCCTTGGCTTTCATACACAGTTCCATTGCAACAATTTTCTCGAAGCGGCTGATCGTTTCATGGAAAGTCGCATCGATCGGGAACATGCCTCTGTCACTTTCCGTGGGCAGGAGACGCTGATCAGGCCCTATCCGATCTCAATCGAATGGCCGCCGGCGGCGCTCGTCGACCAGGCACCTGTTCGGGAGTGTCGCGACGCGGTCCGAAGGCGCTTCTCGCTGCCTGCTGATGCCCGCATCGCTGTCGGCATAGAGCGGTTCGACTATACCAAGGGTATTCTTGATCGCATTCGCGCGATCGACGATCTGCTAAGGTGCCATCCCGAGTGGATCGGGCGGCTCGTCTTCATTCAGGCAGCGGCCCCCACTCGCAGTAAGCTCGCTACCTATAGCTCTCTGCAGGGTGAGGCCGAACGATTGGTCGCGGACGTGAACGCGCGACACGGCAAGGGAGATTTTCAGCCGATTCGTCTTGTCGTGCGACATCACGAGCCTGACGAGGTTCTCGAACTTTTTAGAGCCTCGGATATGTGCATTGTTTCCAGCTTGCATGACGGCATGAATCTGGTTGCCAAGGAATTTGTGGCCGCGCGCGACGACGAGCATGGCGTGCTGATCCTTTCGAGCTTCGCCGGAGCCTCACGCGAACTGTCGGAGGCGTTGATTGTCAATCCATATGACACGCACGGAATGGCTGAGGCGTTCGTCCGGGCGTTGCAGATGCCGCCCGCGGAGCAACGCGACCGCATGCGGCTGATGCGCGATCTCGTGCGCGAGCGGAACGTCTATCGGTGGGCGGCGCAGATGCTGCTCGATGCAGCTCGCCTTCGTCGGCGTCAGCGGATCGTCTGGTCCAACGCGCCCCATGCCGGTCGGGCCGGCTCGCAAGCCATGCTGCCCGCGAGCCAGCGCAGGACGGCCTGACTGAATGGCCATCGCCTGTTGAGGGTGAGCAAACCGCAGTCGCCAGTGCTTCGGATACCCGCGCGGATCAGTTCTCGAAGCTGTCGATGACTGCGTCAGCGATCGCACGCTTGGTGACGATGCCGACTATGTCGTTCACGCGTGGGCGGGAGCTGCCTTGGAAAACGATTGCGGCACCGGCGCGGTGGCGCTTGAGTCTCGCAAGCACCAGGCTCAGGAGGTCCTGATCGCGACAAATGACGATCCGCCGTTCGGCAAATCTTTCGACGAAAAGGTCAGAGTTGATTTGAGATTCCATCCACAGACCCGAACGCGGCGGAATTAGCCCTACGATCCGGCCGTCCCGCTCGACGACGATCGCTCGTGCGTCATTAGTATCTTCCGCAGGCAACGCTTGTTTCAGCGTGGTGCCTGCCCTGGCCACGATAAAGCGCTGCTCCATGATGTCTTGGGCCTGCCTAACCAGATATAGATTGATATGTCGCTCCTTGGGGATACGGTGGCCGCGATGGCGCAGCTTGATCGTGTAGATCGTCTCATTGATGAGCGCGCGCCTTACGCCTGCAGCCAGCGCCACCGCAACGATCACCGGCACAATGACCGCGTAGTCACGGGTCATTTCGAACACCATGACGATGGCCGTCATCACGCCGCCCGTTCCCGCGCCGACCATGGCCGCCATTCCAGCAATAGCGGCCGAGGAAGGCGTCAGTCCGGAATGAGGCAAAATAGAACTGGTCGCGGCCGCAAAGGCGGCACCCAAAGTGGCGCCAAGATAGAGCGAAGGAGAGAAGATCCCACCCGAGGCCCCACAGCCGAGGCTGACGGTCGTGGCAACCAGCTTCAGCGCAAAGAGCAGCGCAAGAAGACCCGCCGCAGCCATCTTGTGGTCCAGGATATCCTGAATGACCGAATAGCCGACCCCATCAATGTAGGAATGTCCGAACGCGCGACTAAGTCCCACCATCATCAGGCCGATCACCGCCATGCCCACGATGTTCTGGACGTATTCGTTTGCCGACAGCTTCGGAAACCCATCCTCCATGAAAACGAGCAGTCGGATAAACAACCAGGCTGCGACGCCGCACAGCAGTCCAAGCAGGACGAACGCAATCGCCTCCTGCGGATTGAACGACGCAACCAAGGGAAACTGAATGTCAGGCACCGCAAAGGCAGGATCTGGGCCGATCAGAATTCGCCCGATCGTCGTCGCAGCGCCAGTCGCCACGACGACGGGAAGGAAGGTGCGGTTCGACACTTCCGGTAGGAGAATTTCGAGAGCAAACAGCACGCCGCCAAGCGGCGTGTTGAACGTCGCGGCAATACCCGCGCCGGCGCCGGCGGACAGTAGCGTTATCTTCTGCCGCGTGGAGAGTCCGATGAATTGAGAGAAGGCCGAGCCCAGCGCCGACCCGATCTGGATGATCGGCCCCTCGCGCCCGACAGCGGCGCCGCTGCCTATCGATATTGCGGAAGCCAGAGCCTTGATCAGCGCCACCGTGCCGCGGATGTTGCCTCGCTTGTAGAAGATCGCGTCCATCACCTCGGGGACGCCGTGCCCCTTTGCCTCGGGAGCAAAGCGCCTCACGAGAAAAACGACAATCAGGCCCCCGACGATCGGCGAAAACAGAATGAAGTCGCCAAAGCGGCTGGGACCCTCGCTGATATTAGCATCGTAAACGAAACTGATTCTGCCATTGTAAGAGACGTTGTGCACGAAGCCGATCAGGGCGCGGAACGCAACCGCGCCTAGCCCAGTCATCACCCCGATAACCAACGCGAGGCCACAAAGAACGAGCAGGCTCACTCGCCGTTCCTCTGGCAACGATTTGCGGCTGTCGGCTGCGATGGCTTTGATATTGTCGGGAGTCAGCACCACGGGTACTCGGGTCACAATGGTTGGATCGAGATCAAAATAGCGAGATACAGACCCACCTGCCAGAAAGCCTTCCGGAGGCTCTCGGCGAGCGGACGGTTGACGGCGACCCCGGACGGCCTCTGACCGAGAGTCCGGAAAACCACTAGGCAATCGCCCGTTTATCAAGTGATGGCCAATTGTACTCCGGAAATTGCATCGAATCTGCAATATCCCGGCCTACGGCGAGCCTGGCCAGGCCGGGAAATGCAAAGGCCTTGACCACCAGGTTGCGGAACAGCAGCCCGAGTTGTGTCTTCGGCGCAAAGGCACCGGCAAAGCGCTCGGCCCCGCGCTGCTTCCCATTGATGTAGCGTCGCAGCAATGCCTCGTATCTGCTGAATGCAAGTCGATATTGCCCGGCCGCAGCGCCGAGTTCGCCGGCAAGCACGTAGGCCGAAATCATCGCGAGCGCCGAGCCTTGTCCGGCCAGCAGCGAGACGCAGAAGGCGGCGTCGCCCACCAGCGCGGTGCGGCCGCAAGACCAGCTTTGCATCCGGATCTGACTGACGCTGTCGAAATAGAGTGACTGCGTTTGCTCAAGCTCGCCGAGAACCTTGCGACATTCCCAGCCATCATGACGGTAGAGATCTCGGAGTAGCGCTTTCTGAGCATCAATCGTGATAGGTAGTTCCTCCTGTCTTGCAACGAAAACAAACAGGAACAGCGTGCGATCGTCGCGTAGCGTGAAACGACCGAGCATCCGGCCCGGTCGTCCGTACATCATATAAATGTCCTCGTCGCGAGGGCGATAGCCACGCGCCTCAAACGCCGCGACGGCATAGCCCAGGTGCTTTTCGAACCTGGATTGCGGCCCGAAGGCGAGCTTGCGCGTACGCGAATGCAGGCCGTCGGCTCCAATCACCAGATCGAACCGTCGTTCGCGTTCGCGCTCGAATTGGACTCGAACACAATCCGGCTGCTCTTCCATGGAGACGATCGTGTCACCAAATATGGTCTCGACCTGCCCCTGCGATTTGTCAAAAAGCAAGCGGGAGAGGTCGCTTCGTTGGAGTGTCACGTAGCGCCCGGCCGTCAATTCCGAGAATATCTCTGTGCCGAATCCGGCAACCGGCTGCCCCGTGCCATTTACGATGCGCATTGCCCGCGCATGATAGCCGACGCGATTTATATCGCCGAGCAGATCCATCCGCTCCGCGAGATCATAGCCGAGTCCCCAAAAGTCGATAACATAACCACCATGCCGCAAGGCGGGGGCCTGCTCAACGATCGTCGGCTCGAAGTCCGCCGCCTTCAACCAATATGCAAGGGTAGGGCCCGCAATGCCCGCGCCGGAAATCAAGACAGTTCTCATGAGGCGGAACCAACGTCGCTGACCGATGTGCCCATTGCAAGTTAGTAACGCATGAATGGTTTCGGCGCGATTGCCAGGCACAGCGTTTATGGGATGCAAGTGGAATTGTCGGTACGATATCGTACGCAACGTCGCGGACCTTCGCGTGGCTAACGGCCACTCTTCTCGGCTCTTCATTGTTTGGCCGAGCTGGATTTGCCTTCACGACCAGAGAGCTGCGGCCCAATCCGCCGAAAAGAGGCGTAGCTGAAATGGTGGGTTTGGGTGCGTCGAAATTGAAAATGCCTGATCTTTCAACGGGATTGACTGACACTCTCTCCGACTTTTGCGCGATTTCGCACGCGATCTCCCGAGATTTCTACGCCTGCATCGCGTCCAGCGCTTCGCCTTCGGCGCGAGCGCTTACAGCCGTAGGGCTCTTCGGTTCGAAAGACCCGGCGCAACAAAGGCGGTCGCTGTCGGGACGGACCGGACATCGATGAGACTACGCTTCCAAGGACCCCCTACCGCTGCTCGGTGGCGATGCGCAGACCCAAAGCAATCAGGACCATTCCGGTCACGCCCTCCACAAGGCGCCGCACGGTGGGGCGTTGAAGTGCGCCCCGTACCTTGTGAATTGCTGCGGCATAAAATGCGAGCCAGAGGAAGGTCATGACTGCAAAAACAATTCCAAGAGCGAGAAGTGTCGCAAAGGTCGAGCCGCCCATCGGTGCAAATTGGGGAAGCAGGCTGGTGAAGAAAACGGCCATCTTGGGATTGCTGAGATCGCTGATGAGTCCCTGCCTGAAGGCGATCCAAGGGCTTACGCGGCTATGCGAGTGGTTTTCGACCGCGATTCCCGAACCTTGTTCCGGCGGCCAAAGGGCTTCGTACAACGCGTAGATGCCCAGATAGATAAGATAAGCGGCCCCCAAATACTTGATCGTGAGAAACAGTGGCGCCGAGGCCACCAGGAGAGCAGCAAGGCCGACGCTGGTCGCCAGGGCCCAGACCGTCTGTCCAACTGCTATGCCAGCCGCCGTGCAAATCCCGCCAGTCCGCCCGGCCAATAGAGTGCTGCGGATCGTCGTGGCCGTATCGGGCCCCGGCGTGACGATGACGATGATCGACGTCCCGATGAATGCAAGAAAAGATAGCATGCTCCGCTGCTCCTCCACATTGCCGGCGATCATAATACACACTGCCGAGGTTTTTGGTCCGGCTCGGCGTACCCAATGAGGATCATGAGGGTAGATGGGCTCGCCAGCTATACGTTGTGGCAGGCGAGCGCTCGATCACCCACGGACCGAAGTTCGGGAACCTCGACCAGGCAGCGTTGGCTGGCCAGCGGACAACGTGGCGCGTAGGCGCAGCCGCTTGGCCGCTTGAACAGGCTTGGCGGTTCACCTGTTTCGATCGCACCGAGAATTCGCTTGGATGGGTCCGGCTTCGGAATCGCCGCCACCAGCGATCGCGTATAGGGATGGCGCGGATCATCCAGAACTGTCCGCGTTGCGGCCTGCTCCACGATCCGGCCCATATACATCACGGCAACACGATTGCTGATTTGTCCGATGACGCCGAGGTCGTGGGAGATGAACAGCATCGACAATCCAAGCTGCTCCCGCAGGTCCATCATCAGGTTGAGCACCTGAGCCTGCACTGATACGTCGAGGGCCGAGACCGGCTCGTCGGCAATCACGATGGACGGTGAGGGAAGAATTGTTCGTGCGATGCCGGCCCGTTGCCGCTGTCCGCCGCTCAGTTCGTACGGATAGCGAGCGGCAAAAGATGGATCCAGGCCGACCGCCGTCAGTGCGGCGGCGATCGCGGCGCTGCGCTCGGCGCGACTGGTGAAGAAGCCATTGATATCGCCAGCCTCCGCGACCGAGTCTCCGATCGCGCGCCGCGGATTGAGCGATGCATAGGGATCCTGGAAAACCATCCTGATGTTCAGGCGCATGTCGCGAAGGCCGGCGCCCGTCATGTCCCTTCCCTTGAAGCTGATCGTGCCGCTGTCGGGCCGGACCAGCCCCACGATGGACCGGCCCACCGTGGTCTTGCCACAGCCCGACTCGCCGACGATCCCGAGCACTTCGCCCTCTGCCAGCGACAGCGACACGCCATCCACCGCCCGCACCTGATATTTTCGGCCGGATCGCCTGACCTTGAAGGAGACCTTCAGGTCCCGAATGTCGAGGACAGCGTTTCCGTTCATCGCGGTCCCCCATCGTCCAAGGGGAAAGTGCAGAGCACCTCGTGTCCTCGCGAGACTTCCGCGCGCGGTGGGGCTGCCGTGCGGCACGGCTCGCGCACCGCCGCGCATCGTGAGGCAAAGACGCAACCGGCACGGACTGTGCCGGGCGCCGGCGGCTGGCCCGCTATGGTTGGCAGGCGGCGCGCGCCGGAATTCCGCGACGGCATGCAGTCCATCAGCCCGCGTGTGTAATGGTGGCCCGGCCTGCCGAACAACGCCTCGACGCCCGCGGTCTCCACGATCCGGCCCGCATACATGACCGAAACGCGATCTGCCAGCTGCGCGATCACCCCCATGTCGTGGGTGATGAACAACATCGCCATGTCCAAGCGGTTGCAGAGCTCGCGCAGCAGACCGAGGACCTGCACCTGGATGGTGACATCCAGTGCCGTGGTCGGCTCATCGGCAATCAGAACTTGAGGCCTGCAGGCCAGCGCGATCGCGATCATGATCCGCTGGCGCTGGCCGCCGGACAGTTGATGCGGATACGCGGACAGCTGCATTGCAGGATCCGGCATGCGCACAAGTTCGAGCAGCTCGCGGGCTCGGGCCATAGCCGGCGGGCCGGAAACGCGATCATGCACGCGCACGGCTTCGGCGATCTGATCGCCGATCCGGCGAACCGGGTTAAGCGAAGTCATCGGCTCCTGAAAGATCATGGCCATACGGCCGTGGCCTGCTTCGACGCGCTGCCAGGGCTGCAGCTGTGTCACGTCGCAGCCCTCCAACAGGACTCGGCCGGCCCGGATCCGCGGGCCTGGCTGCGGCAGCAATCCCATCACCGCAAGCGAGGTCATGCTCTTGCCGCAGCCGGACTCGCCGACGAGGCCAAGGATTTCACCCTTGGCAAGTTCGAAGGACACACCGGCGACGATGTCAACCGGTGCAGTCGCCGGCCCCAATGACACGGTAAGATCTTGAACGGACAGCACGATCTAGCCCTTCTCGCCAAAGAGCTGGCGGAATCGGGGATCGAGACGATCGCGCAGTGCATCGCCGACCAGGTTGAGCGAAAATGCGGTCGCCACGATCATCATGCCCGGAAAGAACAGCAGCCATGGCGCGCGGGTGATGAAGGTGTGCGATTCCGCCAGCATGTTGCCCCAGCTCGGAATCTCCGGCGGAGCGCCGAGGCCGAGGAAATCCAGCGATGCCGCGCCAAGTTGCGCGAACGCGAAGACGAAGCTGGCCTGCACAAGAAGCGGTGAGACCAGGTTCGGCAAAATATGCTTGCCGACGAGCCAAGCCGTTCCGGCGCCCATGCTGCGGGACGCCTCGACATAGGTCTCCGTGCGCAAGCGCAGCGTCAGGCCGTAAACGATCCGCGTCGTCGTCGTCATGTAGCCGAGTCCGATCGCCAGAATGGCGTTCACCACGCTCGGACCGAGGATCACGATCAGCCCAAGTGCGAGCAGCAGGCTCGGGAACGCCATGAGCACATCGACCATGCGCATCAGCACATGACCGAGCCGGGGGAACAAGGCGGATAGCACGCCGATCGGTACGCCTGTCCCAAGTGCGAACGCGACCACGCCCGAACCGATCAGGAGCGCCATGCGCGCTGACTGGATGGCGCGTGACAAGGTGTCCCGGCCAAACTGGTCGGTACCGAACCAATGAAGCGCGTTTGGAGGCGTCAGACGGATCGACGGATCGATGGCGAAGGGATCGTAAGGTGCGAGCCAGGGCGCGAAAATCGCGGCGAGCAAGGTCCCCAGAAGGATGCCGAGCCCCATCAGTGCGATCGGCCGCGCGATGAACGGCTTCAGCCAAAACATTGCGTCGTCACGGCTCATTGGAGTTCGACCCTGGGGTCGAGCAGGCGATAACTCAGATCGACGATCAGGTTGATCAGGAGATATACGACCACGATGACCAGAATGACGCCCTGGATCACCGGATAGTCTCGGCGGAGGATCGACTGAACGACGAGGCGGCCGATACCCGGCAATGCAAACACGGTTTCGGTCACCACGGCTTCGGACAGCAGCGCGGCGAACGTGAAGCCGAATGCCGAGACCACCGCCAGGAGCGCGTTGCGCAGAATATGCCGGCTCACGACCTGCCAGGGCCGGATACCCTTTGCACGCGCTGTGCGCACGTAATCCTCGCGGGAGACGTCGAGCATGCTGGCGCGTGTCAGCCGCAGAATCAACGCGGCATTCGGCGCAGCAAGCGCCAGGCTCGGGAGGACGAGGTAGCGGAGATTGACGATGCCGCCTTCGAAGATCGATGGGTAGCCCGAACTCGGAAACCAACCCAGCCACGCGGCAAAGATCAGGATCAAATAAAGCCCGACCCAGAACGTCGGAATCGATGCCATCAGCATGGCCGCGCCTGATAGTCCCTGGTCGAGCCAGGTGCCGTGCCGAACCGCCGCGATCATGCCGATCGGCACGCCGATGAGCGTAACCCAGATCATCGTCATGGTGGCGAGCAAGGCGCTGGTCTCAGCACCATCGGCAATGACCGACAACACCGGTGCCTGGAAAAAGATCGACCGTCCGAGGTTGCCCTCGGTCACGTGGCCGATCCAGGTCAGATATTGCAGGATGATCGGTTGATCGAGACCGAGCTGGTGTCGCAGGGCGTCGATCTGATCGGGGGTCGCGGTGTCTCCGAGCAGAACATAGATGGGATCGCCCGGAACGATATGGATGAAGGCAAAGATAATGACGGACGCCGCCAGAAGCGTCACCGTCGTCGTCGCCGCGCGCTTGAGTGAGTAAGACCACATGCGATTGCGCGGCTGATCAGCGGCGACGATGCGCGCGGGACATTTCGGGTGGTCTCATCGCCCGTCCTTATTTCGTGGACACATTCCAGAACGCGGGACCATTCGGGTTCAGTCCCTTCAGCTTGGGAGAAGCGATGTCATAGGTGTAGGCATCCCCCACTTTCATCACCGGAACCTGGTCGTAGATCAGCGACTGGATCTTGTCCCATGTCGCCTTTCGTGCGACCGGATCGGTCGATTTGATCAACTCGGCTCGAAGCGAGCTGATCTCGGGGCTGTCCCACCATCCCGGGTAGCTCGCATTAAGGAACGTGAGGAGCAGTGGATCGGGCGAGAAGGAATGGTGGGTGACAAAGATGTCCCACTGTTCCGGCTGGCCTCGCATCTTCAGAAGCGTCGCCCAATCGACGACCATCATCTGAACATTGATCCCGGCGTCGGCCAGTTGGCGCGTGAAGACAGCGGCTTCATCATAGTGCGCCTGATAGTTTGTCGAGACCAGGAGGCGGATCGGAGTCCCCGTATAATCAGCCTCCTTGGCGAGCTCCTTGGCCTTCTTCGGATCGTGGGGGCTGTAGCTGGACACACCTTCCGCCGAGTACCAGGGCGTACCCTTGGGAAAGATCGATCCCTCGGCGTTCCACAGCTCCTTCGAGCCGAAGGCGACGCGCAGGGCCTGCGACTTGTCCAGCGCGGTCTGGATGGCACGGCGGAGCTTGTAATTGTCCTTCAGGATTCCCTGCTTCGAGTTCATGAAGAAAAGGCCGAAGATCGGCGCGTTCGTGCGCTGCACCTGAACCGATGGGTCCTTGCTCAGGGATTCGTACAGATCGCCAGAGATCATTTCCGCATAGTCGTAGTCCCCGGCCTGAACGCCGCTGACGCGGGTGCCGACGTCAGGCACCGGAATGAACCGGATCTTGTCGAAGATGGCGGTGCGGGCGCCGGCGAAGCCGTCGCCCTTCTCCTTTACCGGTTTGTAGCCATCGAATTTCTCCACCTCGACATAGCGGTTCGGCCGCCACTCGACGAACTTGTAAGGACCGGTTCCGATATAGTCCTTCTGCTCGATCGGCTTGTTGCCTGCGTTGGCTGCGATCTCTTCCGGATAGATCGCAAGGCCACCATTCACATCCGCGATGAGCGTTTTCCAGGCGCCGTTGGGCGCCGATAGTTTTAGCGTGACCTCATATTTTCCAGTTGCCTCGACCGATGTGGCTGCGGCCATCAGGAGCTTGCCGCGCGCGCCGACATTGCCCCACCGCGTCATCGAAGCGACCACATCCTTGGCGGTCATCTCCTTGCCGTTGTGGAAGGGGACACCCTCGCGGAGCTTGATGACGATGGTCTTGCCACCGTCTTCCTCGCGTTCACTCTCGGCCAGCAGCGGGCGTGGCGTATAGGTCGAGTCCAGCGCATACAGCGTTTCGAAGATGTGGCGGCCGATAACCGATGCGACGTCGGCTGTCGTCAGCATGACGTCGAGTGGCGGCGGTTCGCCGATGGTGGCTTCGCGAAGCAGGGTGGCTGCGCTGGCCTGCGCATTCAGAAACAATGCGGTGGCGATTCCAACGGCGCCACGCATCAAGGCACTGAGATCGCATCTCATGATCGCCCCTCCCATCTTGTTTCGGCCGCCTGCCTTGACGGCAGGGGATATGCCCTTCCGGTTTAGACCCCGGCGGAACGTTATCGTTTGTTTGAAAGTTACATGCAGATTATGCTAAGTTTCAAGCGCAAAATTGCAATAGATTGCCCATCTGCCGATACGTGGTCCAGCCAAGGCTGAAGGTTTCTTACGGCGATCTTCGGGCCAGGGCGCAGGTTAATCCGACCTGAGGAAGGGCGCGCATGCCGCGTGCGAAGCGAATTCAAACGGCGAAAGCCGCTGCGACAGCAGTCTCGACACCATCGCGCCGCGACGCTTTCGTGGCCGGCGACATCGTCTCTGTTATCAGACAAAGTGCTCCGAGCCTCAGTCCTTCGGAGCAACGCGTTGCCATGGCGCTGCTGGCCGACGTCGAGTTTTCCATTCACGCGAGCAATGCCGAGCTGGCGCGCCGCGCGCGTGTCAGCGAACCGACAGTGACCAGGTTTAGCCGTTCCGTCGGCTGTCGCGGCGTCCGTGACCTCAAGGTGAGGCTGGCTCAAGCCATGGCGGTTGGACGGATCTACCTTGAACTGCCCCCACATGTCGGCACGGATCTGGCGCGCCCCGCGCTCTGGCGGTCGGTGTTCCAGGAAATTCGTCGCGCAATTGCCGCCGCCGAGGAGGGATTACGGAGAGAGGACATCGAGAGGGCTGCCGAAGCCATCTCCCGCTGTTCGAAACTTGCAGCGTTCGGCGTGGGCGGCGGCTCGACCCTTGCGGCGATGGAGGTTCAAAATCGCTTCTTTCGTCTTGGGATCGCCGTCTCGCACACCTCCGACCCGATCCTGATGCGCATGGTCGCCGCGACCTTTGGCCGGGGTGATGTCGTGGTCGCCATCTCGACCACCGGCATGGCGAAGGAGGTGATCGAGGCAGCTGGGATCGCCAAGCAATACGGTGCGCTGGTTGTCGCGATTACCAAGCCGCAAAGCAGGCTGGCCTCGATCGCCGATATTGCGCTCGGCGTGCACGTGCCCGAAGCGCCCGATGCGCTCAAGCCGACCGCGTCGCGCTATGCCTTTCTCGCTGCCATCGATCTGCTCGCCGCTTCGACGGCCTATTGCAAGCCGCTCGAAGGCCAGACACGGATGCGTCGGATTAAGTACGAGTTGCTGAAGGGGACGGACGGGAATTCAAATGGCCCGCTCGGCGACTGAATCGCGCTGCCGGGCACGCGGCGAGAAATCGCAAATATACGGAGGATGAATGTGAGTATGATGCATGACAACGGTGAGCTTTGATCCAGGAACAGTCGAAACCGTTCCATCGATCAACGGATGTTGACGGACGCTCTCTGCGACGCCTTCATGAAGCCCAGCGTCAGTTTCGCTCCCCCGCCGTCCGACTGGACTGAGAGACCTGTTCGTTCAGAAATGTCTCCAGGATGCGGCTGACAAACTGGTTGCCTTCAGGAGTAAAATGCGCCCCGTGCTCCGCGCCGTAGGCAGCTGCTCCATCCAGGGTCACGAATGGAATTCGACGCTGCTGCAAAGAAGAGATGAGCTGGTCGTCCTTGTGCTGCAGGGCGACGAGCAGCCGGCTGCTGTTGCCAGTGACGAAATCGTCGATCGCGCCCACCAGTCTGTCGGTGGGATCGGGGACGAAGATCTGCGGCGCGTGGACCTCGACATAAGTGAAAGAGGCGAGACGCGCCAGCCACGCATGGCGCGGCAGCCATTCATCGCGGATCATCAGCTTTAGCGATTTCGGGACCGGCTGCCCCCTGGCAATCAGCGACCCGTCAGCCGTCATCTCGAAATAGGGCTTGCGGTAGCCGCCGTATCTGACATTGGTTCCGTTGTCCAAGCGATCGTTGTCGGTGCAAAACAGCAGTACGACGACGGCGGGCTTGATTGTAGGCCAGAGTCGCTTCAGCCAGAGCAGCTCTTGATCCGTCCCGTATCCGGAGACGCCCGCATTGAGGATCGAGAAGCGCGGGAGCCGCTCCCTCAGCAGATCGGTGAAGCGTTCATTGGCCTCGGCATCAACACCCCACACGAACGAGTCGCCGAGAAACAGGATGGTTGGCCTGCCATTCGGTAGGAACTCGATGTCGCGCAGTCCGAGGCTGTTGTGTTTGGCGTGGATCGTTCGCGCGGTCGTGACGACGGCTTCGGAATAGGGGACCGGGATCCAGCCGAGTTCGGCATCGTAGTCATAGGACAGTGAGCGCTCGCTCGCATCCTGGCGCAGCACCCGAAAGTCGGCAAGCCGTAGCGCGGCTTCCACGGCGAGTAGCGACAAGAGGATGGTGACGAGCGTCGACCCAAGCGATTTGAGATTCAAGGCGGCTCCGTCGCGTGAAAATATGCCCTGGAATATTGATCACATTGACGACAATTTGCACCCGTCATGAATCGGCGCTTTGCGCTCGCGGCGCCACGTCTTCTTTTAGCGATGCTCGTCGCCGGAGGTCAAAGCCCGGCGCTCTTCGCAGTGCTTATTGTGGTGCAACAAAAACGAGCACCAGATTGAATCCGCCACTCCCTTGCCTTGAGTTTTGACGCCTCGAACGGATAAGCTGGCAGCGTCTGATGCCAGGCGAAGGTGCTTTGGCCAGACGGGGCGTGGGGGGCTGATGCAGTTTCTGGAACCGTCCGATGACGAAATCGTCGCCGGACCAAGCAATCGCAATTTCGGATTCACGATGGCGTCAGTGTTTGCGCTGATTGGTCTTGTCGGTCTCTATAAGCATTCGTCTCATGCGCCGCTCTGGCTTGGCGCCGCGGTCGCCTTCGCTGGTCTGACGCTCTGGCGGCCGCAAACGCTAGGATTAGCCAACCGGGCCTGGCTGAAGCTCGGCCTCTTGATGTATCGCGTCGTCAATCCGGTCATCATGGCGATCCTGTTCTTCGGCGTCATCCTGCCGATCGGATGGATCATGCGATTGTCCGGCACGGATTTTCTTCGGCTCGGGCGGGATCGTGCATCACCGACCTATTGGCTTCCCCGTTCCGACCCAAGAGACATATCCGAATCGATGCGCCAGCAATTTTAGGCACAGCACATGTCATTCCTGCAGGAGTTATTCGCGTTCATTCGAGCCCGCCGCAAATTTTGGCTCATTCCGATTTTGGCAGTAATGCTGGTTCTGGGCGGGCTGTTGATCGTCACCAAGGGATCGGCGCTGGCGCCGTTCATCTATACGCTTTTCTGAGTGGTCGCGATGCGCATCCTGGGGATCTCGGCCTTCTACCATGACAGTGCCGCGGCGCTTGTGATCGATGGCAAGATCGTCGCGGCGGCGCAAGAAGAACGCTTCACGCGCAGGAAGCACGATCCCGGCTTTCCCGGCTCCGCGATTCGTTATTGCCTTGAGGAAGCCGGCATTGGCGCGAGCGCGCTCGATCATGTCGTGTTCTACGAAAAGCCATTTCTCAAGTTCGAGCGCCTGCTCGAGACCTATCTTGCCTTTGCGCCGCGTGGCTTTCGGTCGTTCCGGACGGCCATTCCGGTCTGGCTCAAGGAAAAGCTGTTCCAGAAGAGCGTTCTCCGTAATCATCTGCGTGCGATTGATGACGCCGTCGATTGGGAGGCAAGGCTTCTGTTTGCCGATCATCATCAAAGCCACGCGGCCTCGGCCTTTTTCGCCTCTCCGTTCACGGAATCCGCGATCCTCACGCTCGATGGTGTCGGCGAGTGGACGACGACGTCGGCTGGCTTTGGCCGTGACAACACGCTCGATTTGCGGCGCGAGATCAACTTCCCGCATTCGATCGGGCTGCTCTATTCAGCTTTCACCTATTACACCGGCTTCAAGGTCAATTCCGGTGAGTACAAGGTGATGGGGCTCGCCCCCTATGGCGAGCCGAAATATGCGAAGCTGATCCTCGAGCATCTCGTCGATCTCAAGGACGACGGCAGCTTCAGGCTCGATCTCGGCTATTTCGATTATTGCACCGGTCTCACCATGACCAATAGCCGTTTCGACGACCTGTTCGGCGACAGGCCGCGCGATCCATCGGAGCTATTGGAGCAGCGTCACATGGATCTGGCGGCGTCTGTCCAGCATGTGACCGAGGAGATCGTGCTGCGTCTCACCCGCAGCCTGGCGCGCGAGGGTCTATCGAAAAATCTCTGTCTCGCCGGTGGCGTCGCGCTGAATTGCGTCGCCAACGGCAAGATCCTGCGTGACGGGCAATTCGAGAAGATCTGGATCCAGCCGGCTGCAGGCGATGCAGGAGGCGCGGTTGGCGCCGCGCTGGCGGCGTACCATCAATTCGCAGGCAAACCCCGCATCCCCGCCACGGGCGATGCCATGGCGGGGAGCTATCTTGGGCCCGCCTTCGCGCCATCGGAGATCGAAAGCCGGCTGCGAGCAGCCGGCGCCGTGTTCACAGAGCTCGACGATGACACCATCATTCGCGATACCGTCGCGGCGCTGATCGCGGAGAAGGCGGTCGGATGGTTCCAGGGGCGAATGGAGTTCGGTCCACGCGCGTTGGGCGCGCGCTCCATTCTCGGCGACCCTCGGTCCCCCACCATGCAGAGCTCGCTCAATCTGCGCGTCAAGTTTCGCGAAAGCTTCCGTCCGTTTGCGCCTGCGGTGCTCCGTGAGGATGTCGGCGACTGGTTCGAGCTCGATGAGGATAGTCCTTATATGCTGCTCGTCGCTGATGTTCTGAGGACGCGGCGGTTACCCGCCGACCCGCGCCACGAGACGCTGTTCGGTATCGAGCGCCTCAATATCGCTCGATCGGAAATCCCCGCCGTGACCCACGTCGACTATTCGGCGCGCGTCCAGACCGTGCATGCCGATACCAACCAGCGATTTCATGACCTGCTCACGGCCTTCAAGGCCGCGACGGGGTGTCCGGTGCTGGTCAACACCAGCTTCAACGTGCGCGGCGAGCCGATCGTGTGCACGCCGGAAGATGCCTTCCGCTGCTTCATGGGCAGCGATATCGAGGTCCTGGTGGTCGGCAATTGCTTCCTGAAGAAGGAAGACCAGTCGCCGACGCTGAAGCTCGACTACAAGAACCGCTTCGAGCTCGACTGATGGTCAGGGATGACGAGGCCGCTCGCAAAGATAAAATGCTTCGTCACTTGCTCCATTCGCTCGTCGCAATCTTGATCATGACGGCCGTGACGTTGGCAGCTTTGGAGATCGGGCTCCGGATCGCCGATTTTCGCGAGCTGCGGGAGGGCGTCAGCGAGCGCTCGCTGAGTTACGCCTATGACGCCGAACTCGGATGGGCCCCGGTTCGGGGATCGACCTCCGTCGGTGTGGTTGCGTCCGCCCCGCCGACACCGGAGGCGCGGCGCTGGTGACCTCA
Source organism: Bradyrhizobium sp. CCBAU 11434 (assembly GCF_028128895.1). Lineage (NCBI taxonomy): Bacteria > Pseudomonadati > Pseudomonadota > Alphaproteobacteria > Hyphomicrobiales > Nitrobacteraceae > Bradyrhizobium > Bradyrhizobium sp. CCBAU 11434. Next base: position 51,097 of record NZ_LBJX01000083.1, on the reverse strand, counting down.
GGGCCTGGCCGCCTCCCGTCACCCGCCATCTCCCGTCTCCCGCGCGCTTCAGCACGGGATCGCTCACCCGTACCCTGACGGTTCGTCGCATTGGCGACCGCTGCCAATGCGCCATGCACAAACGCCGCTGTACAGAGGCCGCTGCCGTCCGTAACCTCTGCGCCGCACATTTGGGGAGATGCGGCGTGGCGAAGAAGACGGCGACCAAGAAGAAAAGTGCTTCAAAGAAAGCAAAGAAGATCGCGAGTAAGAAGACCTCATTCCGTAAAGGGGCTGTCGCGAAACCGACCGTCAAGACAGCGGTCAAGAAGGCCACGGCGCGTCGCCCCAAGGGGCCGGCCTGGCAATGGTCCGCGGTCGAGACCGCCGCCGCGATCCGCTCCGGCGCAATCTCCGCGGTGGAGACCGTTGAGGCGCATCTGGGGCGGATGCATGCGGTCAATCCCAGGCTGAATGCGGTCGTGGTCGATCTTGGAGAGGAAGCGCTGAAGGCGGCGCATGCGGCGGACAAGCAGCGCGCCAAGGGTGGCGAGCTCGGCCTTCTGCACGGCGTGCCCGTGACCATCAAGGAGAATGTCGACTACGAAGGCAGGCCCAATTTCAACGGCGTTCCCGCCAACAAGGATCTCGTTGCGCCGTCGGATTCGCCTGTCGTGCGCAACCTGAAAAAGGCCGGCGCGATCGTCATCGGCCTCACCAACACGCCGGAATTCTCGTTCCGCGGCTTCACCGACAATCCGCTGCACGGATTGACGCTCAACCCCTGGGATTCCGATATCACCTGCGGCGGCTCTTCGGGCGGCGCGGGATCGGCGGTCGCCGCCGGCATCGGCACCATCGCGCATGGCAACGATATCGGCGGTTCGCTGCGCTGGCCAGCACACTGCAACGGTGTTGCGACCATCAAGCCGACGCAGGGGCGCATTCCCGCCTTCAACGCGAGTGCCACCGCGGAGCGACCGATGCTGGCGCATCTGATGTCGGCGCAAGGGCCGCTCGCACGCCATGTTGCCGACGTTCGTCTTGCGCTGGAAGCGATGAGCCAGCGCGATCCGCGCGACCCCTGGTGGGTGCCGGCGCCGCTGGTCGGACCGAAGCCGAAGGGACCGATTAAGGTCGCGCTGGCAAAAATCCCTGAAGACATGAAGGTTGATCCGTCGGTCAGCGCGGCGCTGCGGCAGGCCGCCGATCATCTGGAGCGTTCCGGCTATCGCGTCAGCGAGGTCGAGGTGCCCGACATCAACGGCGTCTGGCAGACATGGTGCGACATCATCACCAACGAGACGGTGGTGATGCAGGAGGCCGGTATGCTGAAGGTGACGTCCGAAGACTTCCACAAGGCCTGGGGTGGCATGAAGGCCAAGGCCAATGTCCTCGACCTCAAGGCCTGGATGCAGGCGACAGCCGCGCGCAGCGGCCATATCCGCGCTTGGCAATTGTTCTTCGAGCAGTATCCAGTGGTGCTGGCGCCGACCACGGTGAAGCCGACGCCGGGCCCGCGCGACGACACCATCAGCGCCGAGCGCGTGCAGGAAATCTTCTGGGGTGAGATTCGCTTCATCTCCGCCATCAACGTCCTGGGCTTGCCCGGCGCTGTGGTGCCGGTGACCGCGCATGACGGCAAGCCGATCGGCGTGCAGCTCATCGCCGGCCGCTACCGCGAGGATCTCGCGCTGGACGCTGCCGCTGCGATCGAGAAGCGGGCGGGCGTGCTGACCCATCGGCTCTGGGAGATGATGGAGTAGGGCGATAGGACCGGTTCTCCCTCTCCATGTGTGAGGGAGAACCTTTTGGCGAGCCCGACGCAGTCGTTAATCCAAATTGACTCAAATTTTAGCCAATTCACCAACAACCGTTAGGGTTACTTCCTCGATCTCTAAGCGAATTATTGTCCGCTTTACCACCCGCCTCTAACAGAGGGACGGCGGACAGCGCACATGCCTCATACAGGCCAATAAGTGCGGCCCGCGTCCCACGCGGAGGTGGTACGATGCGCAACGAGACGATCGCTATTCACGCCGGCTACGAGCCCGAAGCCACCACGCACGCAGTCGCCGTGCCGATCTACCAGACTGCCGCCTACGCCTTCGACAGCGCTGACCATGGCGCAGCGCTCTTCAATCTCGAGGCCGAAGGCTTTCGCTACAGCCGCATCGCCAATCCCACCAGCGCCGTGCTGGAGAAGCGCATCGCACAGCTCGAAGGCGGCGTCGGCGCGCTCGCGGTTGCGACTGGCCAGGCCGCGCTGCATTTCGCTTTCGTCAACGTCGCCGACCACGGCGGCAACATCGTGTCAGTGCCGCAGCTCTACGGCACGACGCATACGCTGCTTTCCCACATCCTGCCGCGGCAGGGCATCACCGGCCGCTTTGCCGAGAGCGATGCGCCCGACGCGATCGCAAGGCTGATCGACGAGAACACCCGCGCCGTGTTCGCCGAGACCATCGGCAATCCCGCCGGCAATGTTTGCGACATCGAGGCGCTGGCAAAAATTGCGCATGCTGATGGCGTGCCGCTGATAGTCGACAACACCGTCGCAACGCCCATTCTGCTCAAGCCGTTCGACTACGGCGCCGACATCGCCGTGCACTCGCTGACCAAGTTCCTGGGCGGCCACGGCACCACGCTCGGCGGTGCCATCGTCGATTCCGGCAACTTTCCCTGGGCGAAGCACGCCGACCGTTTCCCGGCCTACAACAAGCCCGACGCCTCCTATCACGGCCTCGTCTATGCCGAGCGGTTCGGCAAGACCGCCTATATCGAGCGTGCGCGCAGCGTCTATCAGCGCACCATGGGCTCGGTGCTGTCGCCGTTCAACGCCTTCCTGCTGCTCCAGGGCATCGAGACCGTGGCGCTGCGCATGGAGCGCCATTGCGAGAATGCCCGCAAGGTCGCCGAATTCCTGCGCAACGACCCGCGTGTCGCCTGGGTCAATTACACCGGCTTCCCGGACAGCCCGTATTACCAGCTGGTCCAGAAATATCTCGACGGCAACGCCTCCTCCCTGTTCACCTTCGGCATCAAGGGCGGCATGGAAGCCGGCAAGGCCTTCTATGACGCGCTGAAGCTGATTACGCGGCTCGTCAACATTGGCGACGCCAAGTCGCTGGCCTGCCATCCGGCCTCGACCACGCACCGGCAGATGTCGGCGGAGCAGCAGCGCACTGCAGGTGTTCTGCCGGAGACGATCCGCCTTTCGATTGGCATCGAGCACGCCTCAGACATCATCGAGGACATCGATCAGGCGCTGGAAAAGGCCTGTCCGGCCGCGCGTCTTCAGGCCGCGGAGTAGGCAGTCGGACCGATGAGCGTCTTGATCGCCAGGGATCAAGGTATCGCGAGCCCGGCGCTGGTTCCAGCCGAAGGCGACCTCGCGCGCGATCATGCGGTTCCTGAGCTCACCATCGGGTTGATCAACAACATGCCGGATACGGCGCTAAAGGCGACCGAGCGGCAGTTCATGAAGCTGCTCCAGGCCGCTGCAGGGCCGCGCCGCATCCGCTTCCATTGCTTCTCGCTGCCGTCGGTGAAGCGCTCGCCGGAAGCGAAGTGGCATGTCGAGAGCGAATATTCCGACATCGCGGATCTCAAGCACCAAAAATTCGATGGCCTGATCGTGACGGGCGCGGAGCCGGTCGCGCCCGAGCTCGACCAGGAGCCGTACTGGCGCGATCTTACCGAGCTGATCGACTGGGCCAGGGTCAATACGCGCTCGACGATCTGGTCGTGCCTGGCCGCCCATGCGGCGGTGCTGCATCTTGATCGCATCGAACGACAGCGGCTGCCGTCGAAATGCCATGGGATATTCGACTGCGAGGCCGTGACCGGCGACCCGCTGACCCGCAATGCGCCGGCACCGCTCAAGGTCTCGCATTCGCGCCTGAATGAAGTGACCGAACGCGATCTAGCGCAGGCCGGCTATCAGGTGCTGAGCCGGTCGGCCCAGGCTGGCGTCGACGTCTTCGTCCGGCAGTATGCCAGCCGCTTCGTGTTCTTCCAGGGCCACCCCGAATATGATGCGCTGTCGCTGCAGCGCGAATATCTGCGCGACATCGGTCGTTATCTCGCGCGTGAGCGGGAGGTCTATCCCGCCCTTCCGGTGAGTTATTTTGACGCAACGACGGAGGATAAGCTCGCCCGCTTCGAGAAACGGGCGAAGCACCAGCGTCATCCGGCGCTGACCAACGAGCTGCCAGCGCTGACTTTGCGCACAGATATCGCGGCTGGCACCGCCGCAGCGGCGCTTTTCAGCAATTGGCTGCAATATCTCGGTGCGGACGCCGATGCTCCGCTGCTTGCGCGTTAGTCCGAGGCTGGTGGCTCCGCATTAGGATTACCCAAGCGTTAAGCTTGCCTCACACCCCGCGCAAATGTTTCAGTACAGAAACACAGACTCACAGGGAATGCACTCGTGCTGTCGGGCCTCAACGGACGCTTGAGCAATCGGCTGGCGCGGCATTTCCGCGCCGCTCCGCACCGCCTGCCGGCGCACGCGCCGATGGTGAGCTTCACCTTCGATGATGCACCCGATAGCGCAGCAGGCGAGGGCGCTGCGCTGCTGGAATCGCATGATGGGCGCGGCACGTTCTATATCGCAGGCAGCCTGATCAATCAGCCCGGAGACCACTGGCACGGTCTGTCGAACGAGGCGATCGTTCGGCTGCATCGCGCCGGTCACGAGATCGGCTGCCATACTTTCTCGCATTCGCGCGCGGTCGATCTCGACGAGAGTGCGATGGCGCGCGAGATCGAGCGGAACCGCAGCCATTTCCGCGGCATCGATAGCTCGATCCGGCTTGAGAATTTTGCCTATCCGTACGGCCTCGCCTCGGTCTGGCGCAAACCGCAGCTCGCCAAAATCTTCCGCTCGGCGCGGGGGATCCTTCCCGGCGTCAACAGCGACGTGATCGATCTCCAGTTCCTGCGCGCTTCGCCGCTGGTCAATTGCGAGATCGATACGGATGGTGTCGATCGCTATTTCGACGAGGCGGTGGCAAGCGGCGGCTGGCTGATCTTCTACGGCCATGACGTTGTCGATGCGCCGAGCCCCTATGGCTGCACGCCGGCCCTGCTGCGCCACGCGCTGATGGCGGCGGCATCACGCAACATGCCGATTGTGACGGTCGCCGAAGCCTTGCGCCGGATCGGGGCGTAGCTTTTCAACTCTTGCGGCAAGTGGAAGGTGAAGATGGGCTTGCCACGCCCGCGCGGTCATGCGACTGGCGTTGTGGCGAATCTCTTAGACCCTCGACACCCCCATGTCCGTCCCTTCCACCGCTCCGCTGCCCGCGCCGGCCGATGGCCGCGATGCGCTGTCGGTGTTGCGTTCGGTGTTCGGCTTGCCGGGCTTTCGCGGCGCGCAGGGTGAGATCATCCGTCATGTGACTGATGGCGGCAATTGCCTGGTGCTGATGCCGACCGGCGGCGGCAAATCGTTGTGCTATCAATTGCCGTCGCTGTTGCGCGAAGGCTGCGGCATCGTGGTCTCGCCGCTGATCGCGCTGATGCGTGACCAGGTCGCGGGCCTGATCGAGGCCGGCGTCAACGCCGCCGCGCTGAACTCGTCGCTGTCGTTCCAGGAGGCCTCCGAGATCGAGCGGCGCCTGATCGCAGGCGATCTCGACCTGCTCTATGTCGCGCCCGAACGGCTGGTGACGCCGCGCTGCCTGTCGATGCTGGCGCAGGCCAAGGTGGCGCTGTTCGCGATCGACGAGGCGCATTGCGTCTCGCAATGGGGGCACGATTTCCGGCCTGAATATGTCGGCCTCTCCATCATCGCCGAGCGCTTTCCCGACGTGCCCCGCATCGCGCTGACCGCGACCGCGGATGAGCTGACGCGGAAAGAGATCGTCCAGCGGCTCCAGCTGGCCGACAGCCCGCAATTTGTCTCCAGCTTCGACCGGCCCAACATCCGTTACGAGATCGTCGACAAGCGCAATGCGGTGTCGCAGCTGAAGGATTTCATCCGGGAACGGCATGCTGGCGACGCCGGCGTGGTCTATTGCCTATCGCGCAATCGTGTCGAGGAGGTCGCGGCCGCACTCGACGAGGCCGGCATTTCGGCGCTGCCCTATCACGCCGGCCTCGACAGCAGCGTGCGCTCGCGCAACCAGGACCGTTTCCTCAACGAGGACGGCATCGTCATCGTCGCGACCATCGCTTTCGGCATGGGCATCGACAAGCCCGACGTGCGCTTCGTCGCCCATCTCGACCTGCCCAAGAGCATCGAGGCCTATTACCAGGAAACCGGACGCGCCGGGCGCGACGGCAAGCCGTCGGTCGCCTGGATGGCCTATGGCCTCTCCGACATCGTGCAGCAGCGCCGGATGATCGACGAATCCAGCGGCTCCGACGATTTCAAGCGCGTGTCGATCGGCAAGCTGGATGCACTGGTCGGCCTCGCCGAGACCGCGCAGTGCCGGCGCAGGCGGCTGCTCGCCTATTTCGGCGAGACGGTAGGCACCGAGAATTGCGGCAATTGCGACAACTGCCTGACGCCGCCAAAAATGCGTGACGGTAAGGTGCTGGCGCAGAAACTGCTGTCCTGTGTTTATCGGACGGGACAACGTTTCGGCGCGATGCACCTGATCGACGTGCTGATCGGGCGCCTGACCGACAAGGTGACGCAGTTCGGCCACGACAAGCTGTCGGTGTTCGGCATCGGGCGCGAGCTCAACGAAAAGCAATGGCGGACCGTGCTGCGGCAGCTGGTCGCGATGGGGCATTTACAGGCCGACAGCGAAGCCTACGGCGCAATGAAGCTGACGGAGACTGCGCGGGGCGTGCTGCGCGGTGAGACCGAAGTTTGGCTGCGCGAGGAAGCACCTGGAACCCGCGTCCGCGCAAGTCGTGCCAAGGCCCGCCGCGGCGACCTTGCGCCCGCAGCGAACACGCCGCAGGGCGATATCGATCCCGAATTGCGCGCGCGACTACGGTCGTGGCGCTCGGATGTGGCGCGCGAGCGCGGCGTGCCGGCCTATGTCGTGCTGCACGATGCCACCATCGACGGCATCGTGCGGGCCTGGCCGACCACGCTCGACGAGCTGCGCAATGTCCCCGGCATCGGCGACAAAAAGCTCGAGCATTACGGCGAGGAGCTGTTGCAGATCGTCAGGACGCGGTAGGGGCGCGCCGATCTTTCCATATCGTCATCCCGGACAAGCGCGCCTGAAGCGCGCGCAGATCCGGGATCCATACCGCGTGATTGATCGATTGTGATCGGCAGAAGTCTCAAACTGCAAGTCTTCGCCAAACATCTCCCCGGGGGTATGGGTCCCGGGTCTGCGCTTGCGCTTGCCCAGGACGACACCAGTTGTGTTCGGCGCGAGCAGAGCCTCTTAACCGTTCCGGAACGCGTAACCGTAGCCGTTCAGTGCCGGCGCGCCGCCGAGATGGGCGTAGAGGACCTTCGCGCCCCTCTCGAAATAGCCCTTCTTGGTGAGGTCGATCAGGCCTTGCATCGATTTGCCTTCATAGACAGGGTCGGTGATCATCGCTTCTAACCGTGCGGTGAGGCGGATCGCTTCCTTGGTCTCTTCCGACGGCACGCCATAGGCGGGATAGGCGTAGTCCTCGATCAGCACGACGTCGTCTGCAACGATGTCCTTGCCGAGTTCGACGAGCTTGGCCGTGTTCTGGGCGATCGAGAGCACCTGCGCCTTGGTCTGATCAGGGGTGAACGAACCATCGATGCCGATCACCTTTCGCGCGCGGCCGTCGTCGGCGAAGCCGACCAGCATGCCGGCATGAGTCGAGCCGGTAACGGTGCAGACGACAATGTAGTCGAACTTGAAGCCGAGCTCTTTCTCCTGCTTACGCACTTCCTCGGCGAAGCCGACATAGCCGAGACCACCGAACTTATGCACGGACGCGCCGGCGGGAATAGCGTAAGGCTTGCCGCCCGCAGCCTTCACTTCCTCGACCGCCTGCTCCCAGCTCTTGCGGATGCCGATGTCGAAGCCGTCGTCGACCAGGCGCACGTCGGCGCCCATGATGCGCGAGAGCATGATGTTGCCGACGCGGTCATAGACGGCGTCCTCGTGCGGCACCCAGGCTTCCTGCACGAGCCGGCACTTCATGCCGATCTTGGCCGCGACGGCCGCGATCATGCGGGTGTGGTTGGACTGCACGCCGCCGATCGAGACCAGCGTATCGGCGTTCGAGGCGATCGCATCGGGAATGATGTATTCGAGTTTGCGCAGCTTGTTGCCGCCATAGGCGAGGCCGGAATTGCAGTCTTCGCGCTTGGCGTAGATCTCGACATTGCCGCCGAGATGTTTTGACAGCCGCTCCAGCTTCTCGATGGGCGTCGGACCGAAGGTCAGCGGATAGCGCGCGAATTTGTCCAGATTCATGGGATCATCCCTGATGGCGTTGTGTCTGGGATGTGGCTATCATTGCAGAATGAGAAGGTGCTCTCGAATTTTGCGCCAACATTGCGCGTTTTCTTGCAGAAATATCCATATCGGCTAAGATTTCTTCCTAGTAAGTCCAAATATTTGGAAGTTTCTTCCATGTCAGCGCGGCTCGACCGTATCGACCTCAAGATGTTGAGATTGCTGCAGAATAACGGCCGGCTCAGCAACGCCGAGCTGGCTGTGTCAGTCGCGATCAGCCCCGCCACCTGCCATCGCCGCACCCAGCGCCTGTTCGAGGACGGCTTTATCGCCACGGTTCGCGCCATGGTGGCGCCGAAGAAGGTGGCCAAGGGCACGCTTGTGATGGTCGGCGTCGTGCTCGACCGTTCGACACCGGAGAGCTTTGCCACCTTCGAGCAGGCGATTGCCAAGCTCAAATTCGTGCTCGACTGCCATCTCGTCGCCGGCGATTTCGACTACTTCCTCAAGATCCGAGTCGGCGACATGGAGGATTTCAACCGCATCCATGGCGAGCAGCTCATCGCGCTGCCCGGCGTGCGCCAGACCCGCACCTTCTTCGTGATGAAGGAAGTCGTCGACAACGCGCCGCTGGAGTTCTGAGCGATAGCGTTTTCCAGCGAAGTGGAAACCGGTTCGCGCTATGAAAACGCGTCAAACGACAGTCCAGAGCTATTGATGCGCGATGCGCATCGTGAGAGATTCGCCCAATGCCACCGCTTCCCTCTCGTCCGCATGATCCCGCCGCCCCTAGCTACCGGCGCGGCTGGGTCGACGAGGCCGTGGCCGCGATCGAAGCCGATCAGTGTCGCACGGCCGACACTCATCTGATCCGGCTGATCGTGCCGGCGCTGTCAGGCATCGATCTCTACCTGAAGGACGAATCCACGCATCCGACTGGCAGCCTGAAGCACCGGCTGGCGCGCTCGCTGTTCCTCTACGCGCTCTGCAATGGCCACATCCGCGAAGGCACGCCTGTGGTGGAAGCGTCGTCGGGCTCGACCGCGGTGTCGGAAGCCTATTTCGCAGAGATGATCGGTGTACCCTTCTACGCCGTGATGCCCCGCACGACTTCGGCGGAGAAGATCGCTGCGATCGAGCATTATGGCGGCAATTGCCATCTGATCGACGATGGCCGCGCGCTCTATGCGGAAGCCGCCGCGCTCGCGACCCGGTTGAACGGCCACTACATGGACCAGTTCACCTTCGCCGAGCGAGCCACCGACTGGCGCGGCAACAACAACATCGCCGAATCGATCTTCACGCAGTTGAAGGGCGAGCCGCATCCCCTTCCGGACTGGATCGTGATGGGGGCGGGCACCGGCGGCACGTCGGCCACCATCGGCCGCTATTTGCGTTATCGCCAATATTCGACGCGGCTCTGCGTCGCCGATGTGGAGCATTCCGCTTTCTTCGACTGCTTCCGCTCGCAAGACCGCTCCCGTGTTTGCGAACGCCCCTCGCTGATCGAAGGCGTCGGCCGGCCGCGCTGCGAGCCATCCTTCGTGCCTGGCGTGGTCGATCGCATGATAAAGATCCCGGATGCGGCGACGATCGCCGCGATGAACGTGCTGTCGCGCCGCCTGCGCCGCGCGGTCGGCGGCTCCACCGGCACGAATTTCCTGGCGCTGTGCCGGCTCGCATCCGAGATGCGAAAGGCAGGTCAGACGGGATCGCTGGTGACGCTGATCTGCGATTCCGGCGAGCGTTATCGGCAGACCTATTATGAGCCGGCCTGGCTCGCCGCGCGCGGTCTCGATCCCGCGCCCGTCGAGGCGGCGTTGTCGTCATTCCTCGAGACCGGACAGCCGCTGGAGCTCGCAATCGACGACGTCGTCAACCCACAGAGGCCGTGAGCCTTGTAGGCTTCGTGCTGCCATTTTGTGAATTTGCACGGTCGTCACAGCAACTTCACTTGTCATGTACGCGCACGCGGGCGACGGTCGCCCCTTCTCAACGAGGAGATCCTGCCGTGCGCCTTCCCATTCTCGATCCGAAAGAGCTGAGCGACGAACAGAAGCCGCTCTATGCCGACATGCAAGCGGGCATCAAGGATCACTTCAAGGGCTTTGTGAACATGCGCGAGGACGGCGCACTGCTTGGTCCCTGGAATCCCTGGATCAGCGAACCGCGCTTCGGCAAGCCGGTATGGGAGCTGGTCAAGGCGATTGCGTCGAACCCACTGCTTCCGGCGCCCGTGCGCGAGGTCGCGATCCTCGTCACCGGTTCGCATTTCCGCTCGGGCTACGAGCTCTACGCCCATGTGCTGGTGGCCGAGCAGCGCGGCCTCTCCGACGAGAAGCTCGCGACCATCGTCGCCGGACAGCGGCCGGTCGATCTCACCAAGCAGGAGGCCGTTGCCTATGACATGGCGTCTGCGCTGGTGAGCGGTGGCGTTCTGCCTGAGCTGACCTATCGGGCCGCGGTGAAGGAATTCGGCGAGCACGGCGCGGCCGAGCTGTCCTATCTCGTCGGGGTCTATTGCATGGTCTCGGTGACGCTGAACACTTTCGATGTACCTGTGCCGGATTAAATCGGCTGCGGACGATCACTCCGCCGCCCTGTTTGCAGGCGGCGGAGGATTCCAGGCGATGCAGCGATTGCGGCCCTCGTTCTTGGCCTGGTAGAGCGCCTCATCGGCCGCGCCCATCAGCGCGTCGATGCCGGACATGCTGACGGTGGCCTCGGCAATTCCAATGCTGACGGTGACGCCGAACTGCACCTGATGGGCGTTCAGCCGGATCGCCATCGCGCGTTTGCGGATTCGCTCTGCGACGAGTTTGGCGCGTGACAGGCTGGTCTCGGGCAGCAGAACCGCGAACTCCTCGCCGCCGATACGACCGACGAGATCGGACTTGCGCTTGCCCTCGTTGCATGCGGCTGCAACGGCCTTGATCGCTTCGTCACCGACCGCATGACCGTACCGGTCATTGACCGACTTGAAATGGTCGATGTCGAGCATCAGAACCGAGACGGAGCGGTAATAGCGCTGGAAGCGGCTCCATTCCGCATCGAGCGCCCCCAGGAAATGCCGACGGTTGTACAGGCCCGTGAGCGAATCGGTGGTCGCCAGTCGCTCCAGCATGGCGGCCTTGTTGGTGAGATCAGTGATGTCGACATAGGTCAGCATCCGGCCGCCATTCGACATCGTGGTGCAATGAGCCCTGATCCGCCGCCCGTCGGGCGTTTGAAGGTCGCGCACGTGATCGCCGGCCATGACCTCGGCAACGCGCTTGCCCGGGAATTTTGCCAGCTCGTTCGCCGCCAGGTCGGGTGCGCTGGCGCGCTGCATGCGGCTCACAAGTGAAGCGTAGGCCGGGCGGACCGCGGCCTCCTCCTCGCTCGCCTCCCAGAACCGGCGCATCCGCAGATTCATGAAGCTCGCGTTCAAGTCGGAGTCGAGCAGGAGAACGCCGTCCTGAACATTCTCCAGGGCGTCCCGCAGCAGCTTCAGCTCGTCCGAGGTACGCACAATGTCGGTGACCGGCGTATAGGTCAGCATGCGCCCGCCGTCCGGCAATGGCGTGCATTGGACGCGCACGACGTCGCCATTGGTTTGGCGCACATCGATGGGGGTCGGATCGCCAGCCTCAATCACGCGGACGCGCTCCATCACGTGGGCCTCGAGGACGGGGTCTGGCACCTCATAGGCTCCGATGTCGCGCCCGTGATGAAGCAGCGTGAGAATGGACGGATTGCTGTCGGCGACCTGGTCAGGCAAGTGCCACATCTGGCGAAACGACCGGTTGATGAGGCGCGCCCTGAGATTGGCATCGAGCAGCACGATTCCGGTCGGCACGTGATCGAGGGCCGCGCGCAGCGCCAGCATCTGGGCGCGCATCAGCGCATCGGTCGAGCGTCCCTGTCCGTCGCCGGCCGGGCGATCGATGGCGTCCGGCTGCTCGAAGGCAACCCCGACCTGACGGTCCGACCGCCAGATCACCCGGCAGCTCAGGATATCGCGTCCCTGAAGCCTGAGCTGGAACCGGTCGGGAACACCGAGGCCGCTCTCCATTTCGAGCGTCGCGGCTTCCTCGGAAAGCCGGCGCACGACGCAGTCGATCGACGACTGGCCGAAATTGAAAAAGATCTTCCCAGCAAGGAACGTCCGTTCCGTGACCAAGCGGGACATTCGCAGACTCCAGTGCGAAAACGAAGTGAAAGGTCGCCTCAGTGTCGCGCTAGGTTACTTGCGGCAATGTAACGCGCTCGACGTTTTCGGAAGAGGATTAACGAGCGGTTGACGCGGTGTTTGCAAAATATCCACCATGGCTCGCGGTCAATTGCGCACGGCGTAAAGCGGCGTGCGCAGGGTCACCTGATAGGACGGCTTCGGCATCCACGCGATCTGCGCGGTGATGCCGAACAGACGGTTGTCATTGTCATCCATGCGGTCGAGGTCGAGCCGCAGGATGGGCTGGGTGAAGGCCTCGGCCAGCGTCCGGCCCGCGAGCTGCGCGCCGCCGAATGATTGCACGCCCAGGCGTCCGGTGAACTTCCAATTGCTTGGCCATTGGTAATAGCCGCCGGCATAGAGGATCGTGTTCGGCTTGATCCGGGCGAGCGGACTGGCGATGTCGGTGTGGGTGTATTGCACGCCGGCGAGCCAGCCCCGCGTCTCGTCCTCGTCAAGCGCGTTGTCGAATTCCAGAACGTGGTTGAACGAATTCGTCATGCCCTGTTCGTTCGGCACCGACTGCGTCAGGGTGGATTGCAGCGTGATGGTCGGGATCGTGCCTCCGTTCTGCTGGTGGAGATCGGCCTGCACGCCGATATTCCAGCTGGTGATGTCGAAGGACGACCAGCCGCCACCGATATCCGTCGACGAGCCGGAGACGCCGCCATAGAGGGACACGCGATCGCTGACATCCACGGTCAGCGGCAGGTCGACGGCGATCGATTTCGCGGCCGGCAAGCCGTTCGGCAGTGTCCCGCCGCGCAGCGTCGCCAGCGCCTCGAACGCGGCTGAGAGTGAGGTGTTGCCGAACCCAAGTCCGAACGTGCCCGCGGGGATCGTTGCATAGGTCGTGCGGAGATCGAGATAGATGTTCGGGACAGCAGGCTTTGCCGGCGTGTCCTCCTCATCGGCGGCGTAGGCGGCGCCCGCCGAGGCCGTCAGGCAAAGCAGTCCCATCGCGACGGCGCGCCAAGCCGGACGATATGGTGGGCTGCGGTGGAGCACGTGACTATCCGACGCGTGGCACTCAGGTGACGGAATGGCTCGCTAGATGGAACGTGATCGTCCGTGGGGTCAAGGTCTATCCGTGCGCCGTGGACGATGCGGACGTGCCCGGTTACCTTGCCGTAATCGCGCAGACACACTTGCCCACCACAGTGCCGGCAGGCCAATAGAGGACGACAGCCATGAACACGTCACGCCGCATCCTGCTCGCTGGTCTGGCTGGGCTTGCCGTGGCTCCGACCGCCGTGACCGCCGCGCCGATTCCGGCTGTTGGTGACACTACCGTCGCCGAAGAGCGCTTCGCGCGCATGATTGCCGCAGCCCATGCACCCGACGTCACCTGCGTGCGGCAGGCCGGACGCTATGCGGATGCGCATTGGCCGGAATATGTTGCCGCTGCGAAGGCCGTGCTCGACGCGAGAGCGTGACTCGCGTGCCTACTTCTCCACCGCGCGTCTGACCTGCTCGCCGATCTGCGACAGTACGAGCTGCGCCTGCGGCAGGATCGCGCCCATGGCGTGGAAATTGTGGACCATGCCGTCATGGCAGACGTGCTCGACCGAGACGCCCGCGGCGAGCAGCTTGCGCGCATAGGCATTGCCCTCGTCGCGCATCGGGTCGAACTCGGCGGTGTGGATGATCGTCGTCGGCAGGCCTGCGAGCCGCGTCGCGCGCAGCGGGGAGATGCGGGGATCGGCGGCATCCAGCCCCTCGGGCAGATAGTCGGACAGATCGGCCTCGATGGTGACGCGGTCGATCAGATGCCCTTCCGCGAACGCCTCGCGCGAGGGGGAGATCTCCTCGAAATCCAGCACCGGACAGATCAGGCATTGTGCGGCGATAGAGAGGCCGGCGATCTGTGCCGCCTCCTGACAGACGATCGCCGCAAGCGTGGCGCCAGCAGAATCGCCGCCGACAACCAGCCGCTCGGCATCGATGCCGAGTGTTTCAGCTTCGCGCGCCACCCATTCGGTGGCCGCGATCGCGTCGTCGACGGCAGCGGGATATCGGTGCTCGGGCGCGAGGCGGTAGTCGACCGACACGAGACGGCACCCGGTCGCATGCGCCAGCGCCGCCGCGATACGGTCATGCGTCGCAATGTTGCCTGCCACCAGCCCGCCGCCATGAAAGAAAACGAAGCCTGGCGAGCGGGCGCCGGCAGACGTTGGCGAATAGAGCCGATAGGGCAGCTCTCCGCCGGGGCCGGGCAATACGCCGTCGGAGGCAGTCACATCAGGCGCCTCGGCTCGGGCAAACTGCATCAGCTTCGCCAGCGATTGCCGACGCGCCTCGACGCTCGGCCGGGTCCGCGCCTGCGGCGCAGCTGCGGCCATCATGGTCAGCAAGCGCTTCGCGAGTGGATCGAGCGGCATGGGAAACTCCAGTGACGTGCCGGGCATTATAGCCGGTTTGCTCGCGATGTTGTCTCAACCTCCGTTCGGGGCGAGAGTTGATGCTTCGCCGCAGCAAATCGTTTAGAAATTGGGACAATAGTGCCCGGATATTTTTCGAGGGAGGCCTGTCGTGGCCGAGATCAAGAAGCCGATTGACTATTCGCCGAGCTGGACCTTCTTCGAAGGCAAATGGCACGAGGGCAATGTGCCGATCATGGGGCCGCGTACGCATGGCGCCTGGCTCGGCTCGGTGGTGTTCGACGGAGCGCGGGCCTTCGAAGGCGTCGCGCCCGATCTCGACCGTCACATTGCCCGCGCCAATCAATCCGCGATCAATTTCGGCCTGAAGCCGGTGGTCGATGCCGACACCTGGTTGGCGCTCGCCAATGACGGCATCGCGCGATTCGCACCGAATGCCGAGCTCTATATCCGTCCGATGTATTGGGCACAGAATGGCGCCGGCGGCGGCGTGCTGTTCGACCCCGAGACCACCAATTGGTGCCTGTGCATCTACGAGGCGCCGATGCCAAAACCAACCGGCAATGCGATCACGCTGTCGCCGTTCCGCAGGCCTACCGCCGAATGTGCGCCGGTCGATGCGAAAGCCGCCTGCCTCTACCCGAACAATTCGCGCTCTCGCCGAAGCAGCATCGCGCGGCTTCCAGAACGCGCTGATGCTCGACCTGCTCGGCAATGTCGCCGAGTTCGGCAATTCCAATGTGTTCATGGCCAAGGACGGTGTTGTCTTCACGCCGGCGCCGAACGGCACCTTCCTCAATGGGATCACGCGCCAGCGCGTGATCAACCTGCTCCGCGGCGACGGCGTCACCGTGGTCGAGAAGACGCTGCGCTATCAGGACTTTCTCGCCGCCGACGAGATTTTCTCCACCGGCAATTTTGCCAAGGTCGCGCCCGTGATTCGTATCGACGAGCGGGAGCTGCAGCCGGGTCCGTTCTACACCAAGGCGCGCAAGCTCTATTGGGACTTTGCCCATGCGGTGAAGCTGGCGGCCTGACGAAAGCTAGCCCCGCCGCCGAAACCGGCTGAACTGAAACGCCTGTGTCGATTGCCACGGCGTTTGATGTGTCTCGCTGCGCGTCTCGACCAGCTCGAACCCGGGCCCAAGCTCGCTTGAGAGGCTCGCGCTGTCATGCCGTTGCACCGGCAGCCCGCTGCATTTCTCCGGGCCGTCAGGCGCGAACGTTGCGATGATCACGTGTCCGCTCGGCGCAACCGCCGACCGCAGTCGCTCGACATAGGCAGCCCGGTCGTGCGGATCGGTTAGGAAGTGAAACGCGGCGCGATCGTGCCAGACATCCCACGTCCTCGCCGGGCGCCATGACGTGGCGTCGGCAACGATCCAGTCGACCGCTGAGGCGGCCGTACCGATTCGCGTCTTTGCAGCGTCGAGCGCGTTGGCGGAGAGGTCCAGCACCGCAATGTCGCGATATCCATCTTGTAGCAGCGCATCGACCAGCCGCGATGCGCCGCCACCGATGTCGATGATGCCGACGGTATGATCCGGACTGGCCGCTCGGATCATCTCGAGCGAGATCGCCGGGTTGTCCTGAAACCAGCTGACCTCGGTCTCGCCCTTGGTGGCGTAGACATTCTGCCAGTGCGTAGTTCGGTCAGACATGGCGGCTCCGGCCCTGGCCGGGGAGGGCGGCGCCGCCAACGGCGATGCCGCAATCAATCGGGAATTCGCGCGCCCGCCGCAGTCGGACGCGCCCGCCGTTGTGAAGGGACTTACTCGTCCTTCTTCGACATCCGCTCGAGGCGTTCCTGCATGTCCTTCATCTGCTGGCGCAAGTCGTCGATGTTGGTGTCCTTGGCCGGCTCCGCGCTGGCGTCGGGTTCTGGCTCCGGCGTGCCCGCCGGGCGGCCCGGCGTGGGGACAAACGGCTTGAACATCGAGAAGGTCTGCTGGAACAGCTCCATGTTGCGGCGGACCTGTTCTTCCAGCGGCGCGAAGGGCGTGCCGGACAGCGTGTTGGCGATCTGCTTGCGGAACTTCTCCTGCTCCTGGGTCAGCGTCGCGATCGACTGCTCCAGATATTTCGGCACCACCATCTGCATGCTGTCGCCGTAGAAGCGGATCAGCTGGCGAAGGAAGGTGGTCGGCAGGAGATTCTGGCCGGCCTTGTTCTCCTGCTCGAAGATGATCTGGGCGAGCACGGAGCGGGTGATGTCGTCACCGGTCTTGGCGTCGTAGACCAGGAAATCTTCGCCGTCCTTGACCATGGCGGCGAGGTCTTCGAGCGTCACGTAGGTGCTCGTTCCGGTGTTGTAGAGCCGGCGGTTCGCGTATTTCTTGATCGTGGTGGGTTGGTCTGATTTCGCCATGGGCTCTCACTTGCAAACGCGGAGAACAGGAACCTGCAGGGCTATGCCGCAGGGCGGGAAGAGTACGCAACGCAACAAAATAAGCATTTTCAAAGGGCTCACGCTACCGTTTTGTGCGGCACGGTTAATCGCGGTGCAAAATCTTGCTTGCGAAAGCGCCAAGAACGCTATTTTGAATGCGCTGCGGCATGAATTCGGTCGCCGGCCGATTGACATGCCTCAACGACGTTAACAGGATGGCTCACGAGACTGGCGAACGCTTTTCCAGCCCCGCCGCCCCCTCTACACAGAACCTCAAGCCTCAGGAGATGCCCATGTCAGACGATGTCGTCATCGTCAGCGCCGCCCGCACCCCGGTCGGAAGCTTCAACGGAGCCTTCGCGACCCTTCCCGCACATGACCTCGGCGCCGTCGCCATCAAGGCCGCGCTGGAGCGCGGTGGCATCGAGCCCGGCCGGGTCTCGGAAGTCATCATGGGCCAGATCCTGACCGCTGCCCAAGGCCAGAATCCGGCCCGCCAGGCCTCGATCATAGCCGGCATCCCCGTGGAGAGCCCGGCCTGGGGCGTCAACCAGCTCTGCGGCTCGGGTCTTCGCACGGTCGCGCTCGGCTACCAGGCGCTGCTCAATGGTGATTCCGAGATCGTGGTCGCTGGCGGCCAGGAATCCATGAGCATGGCTCCGCACGCCCAGTACCTTCGCGGCGGCGTCAAGATGGGCGCGGTCGAGTTCGTCGACACCATGATCAAGGACGGTCTGTGGGATGCCTTCAACGGCTACCACATGGGCAACACCGCCGAGAACGTCGCGCGGCAGTGGCAGATCACCCGCGCCCAGCAGGATGAGTTCGCAGTCGCCTCGCAGCAGAAGGCTGAAGCTGCGCAGAAGGCCGGCAAGTTCACGGATGAGATCGTCCCCGTCACCATCAAGACCCGCAAGGGCGACATCGTCGTCAGCGCTGACGAATATCCGCGCCATGGCGCCACGATCGATGCGATGGCCAAGCTCAAGCCTGCCTTCGAGAAGGACGGCACGGTCACCGCCGGCTCTGCCTCCGGCATCAATGACGGCGCCGCCGCCGTGGTGCTGATGACGGCCAAGCAGGCCGCCAAGGAAGGCAAGAAGCCGCTCGCGCGCATCGTGTCCTGGGCGCAGGCCGGCGTCGATCCGAAGATCATGGGCTCGGGCCCGATCCCGGCCTCGCGCGCCGCGCTGAAGAAGGCCGGCTGGAGCGTCGGCGATCTCGACCTGATCGAGGCCAACGAGGCCTTCGCGGCGCAGGCCTGCGCCGTCAACAAGGACCTTGGTTGGGACACCTCCAAGGTCAACGTCAACGGCGGTGCGATCGCGATCGGTCATCCGGTCGGCGCGTCCGGCGCGCGCGTGCTGGTGACGCTGCTGCACGAAATGCAGAAGCGTGATGCGAAGAAGGGCCTTGCCACGCTGTGCATCGGCGGCGGCATGGGTATCGCGATGTGTCTCGCGCGCGACTGAAGCTGACACTTGACTGACGGGTGCGCTGCACACGTCAGTGAGTGCGTTGCACGCGATTAAAAAAGCAGCGGTTGCAAATCAAATATTCTTCGCAACCGCGCAAGCCTCAACTAAATACAAACGCCCGGCTCAACGCCGGGCGTTTTGTTCTTGATGTCCGTCAAACCAACCGCATAATCCATCACTAAAAACGATCACTCAGAACGTCCGAAGAGTCCAAGGGAAGGAATACGATATGGCACGAGTTGCATTGGTGACGGGTGGTACGCGGGGCATCGGAGCTGCGATCAGCAAGGCGTTGAAGGCGGCCGGCTACAAGGTCGCCGCGAGCTACGCCGGCAACGACGCGGCGGCTGAGAAGTTCAAGGCCGAGACCGGTATTGCCGTCTACAAATGGGACGTCAGCAGCTTCGATGCCTGCGCCGAGGGCGTGAAGAAGGTCGAGGCCGATCTCGGGCCGGTCGAGGTGCTCGTCAACAATGCCGGCATCACCCGCGACACCGCCTTCCACAAGATGACGCTCGAGCAGTGGAACGCCGTCATCAACACCAATCTCGGATCGCTGTTCAACATGACGCGCCAGGTGATCGAGGGCATGCGTTCGCGAAAATTCGGGCGCATCATCTCGATCTCGTCGATCAACGGCCAGAAGGGTCAGTTCGGCCAGGTCAACTATTCCGCGGCGAAGGCCGGCGACATCGGCTTCACCAAGGCGCTCGCGCTCGAGAACGCCAAGGGCGGCATCACCGTGAACGCGATCTGCCCCGGCTACATCAACACCGAAATGGTGCAGGCGGTGCCGAAGGACGTCCTGGAGAAGAACGTGATTCCGCAGATTCCCGTCGCCCGGCTCGGCGAGCCCGAGGAGATCGCGCGCGCGGTCGTGTTCCTCGCGGCCGACGACGCCGGCTTCATCACGGGCTCGACGATGACCATCAATGGTGGTCAGTATCAGGCCTGATAGGACATCAAGCCTGTAGCGTTGGACGCGACAAGGCGATAGTGAAAACGCAAATGCCCGGCCTCGTGCCGGGCATAAGCGTCCTCAGAGCCTTTTGATCGATGACCCCGCGCACCGCCACACTGATCGGATTGACCGCGATCCTGATGTGGTCGCTGCTGTCAGTGATGACGGTCGCGACCGGCAAGATTCCGGCGTTCCAGCTCGCCGCCATGACGTTTGCGATCGGCGGTCTCGTCGGGCTCCTCACCTGGATCGGCCGCGCTGACGCCGCGAACAGCCTGCGTCAGCCACTGGTCGTGTGGGTCGTCGGCGTTGGCGGCTTGTTCGGCTACCACGCGCTCTATTTCCTCGCGCTGCGCTTTGCGCCGCCCGCCGAAACCGGCCTTCTGAACTACATGTGGCCGCTGCTGATCGTGCTGTTCTCGTCCTTCCTGCCTGGCGAGCGGTTGGCCGTGCATCACATCATTGGTGCTGTCCTCGGTCTCGTCGGCACAGTGCTGCTGTTCGCCGGCAATACGTCAGGCTTCGCGCCGGGTGCGGTGCCGGGATTGATCGCGGCCTTCATCGCCGCCTTCGTCTGGGCGACCTATTCGGTGCTGTCGCGGCGATTGAAGGCAGTGCCGACCGATGCGGTCGCCGGCTTCTGCCTCGCCACATCGCTGCTCGCCGCGCTGATGCATGGTCTGCTCGAGACCACGGTATGGCCGGAGACCATTTTGCAATGGCTCGCCGTGATCGCGCTCGGCATCGGTCCCGTCGGTGCGGCCTTCTATGCGTGGGACATCGGCATGAAGCGCGGTGACATCCGCGTGCTTGGCGCCGCTTCCTACGCGACGCCGCTGCTCTCGACCGGCTTCCTCATCGCCGCCGGCTTTGCCAAGGCCAGCGCCAACATTGCGATTGCCGCGATCCTGATCGCCGGCGGCGGCTTGATTGCGGCGAAGGACATGGTGTGGAGGAAGCGATGATTCGCTTGATCGCCGTTTTACCGATCCTGATCTCCGTGCTCGCTGCTCCGGGCGCGACGGCGCAAGTCAGTGCGACGCCCAAGACGTTCACGGGTATTCATCGGAGCGAGCGCGGGAATAGCCGACCCGAGACGGTTACGGTCACCGATGGAAAATCCTTCATCCAATTGACAGTCGAAGAATATCGAATCGGTGGTTATCGACCGGCCTACGAAAAGCTTCCGACGAGGATTATTCGTCGACTGCCTGTCCGGGCTCCCGCGCCAGCCGATCTGGATTGATGAGCGCGCATCAAGGCGCCGGCTGCCAGCCCGGCGGTCGATACATCGCTTCCGGAATCTGTCCGAGTTCGGAGCGCTGCAAGCGCTCTGGTGTCAGGCCATAAAATTCCTGGAAGCTAAGGATCAGCGGCCGCCATTTGTCGGGATCGATGCGGTTGCTGGTTCCGCTCATCATGATTCCGCGATGCGCATGCACGCGGGTGATGCGGACCTCGATTGCTGCGAGATTGCCGCGCCAGACCGCGTCATCCTGTGCCATGTCGTGTAGATGGGCGACCTTGGCCTCCATCTGCACTGGACATTCAACCGCGCGCGGCGCGCTGACCGTTTCGCCCTGTAGCGCCGTCAAGCCGCTGAGGCCGAACTTGTCCTTCTCGTGCCTGTAGCCGCGATAGAGTTTTCCGAGCGGGACTGGATCCGAGCCCGTAGTGCGGGCGAGGCGGTCGACCGTCGCGACGAGGTCGGCCGACGGCAGATTGAGCACGCATTCGCCGGTGCGAATCATGTTCTCGGTGGTCTTGGAATTGCGGGCGAGTCCGAGCATGCAGCGCCACCCCACCCACCACGCCGAGGACATCGGTGCGAGATTGTGTGAGCCGTCCTCATTGGTCGACCCGATCAGGACGACGGGTGTTCCGAAATAGAGAATGGCCGGGTCGATCTGAACCGTCGGGGGATCGAATGTACCGTGCATCTTGCGCTCCTGCTTATTGATAGCGCCGTCCTACGATGCGCGATGGACCGAACCCACCCGATTCCAGATTGCGGCGCTACGGCTCCCAGCCCTTCGGCGCGAGCTCGAACTTTGCGAACTCGAACGCCGGCGCCACTGTGCAGCCGACCAGCGTCCACTCACCGGTGGTCTTCGCCATTTGCCAGGCGTCCGCCGGCACGATCGCCTGCGGCCGCTCGCCGCCCACAAGATCGGTGCCGAGCCGCACCTCGTGTTGGGAGCAGCCCTCATGGGCGATGCGCAGTATCAAGGGGCTACCGGCGTAGTAGTGCCAGGTCTCGACCGCATCGATCCGGTGCCAGTGCGAGCGCTCGCCGCGCGCAAGCAGGAAGTAGATCAGGGTCGAGCGCGAGCGGCCATTAACGTCGGTGGTCTGGTCGCGAAAGGTCTCGCGGTAATGGCCGCCCTCGGGATGCGGGCGGAGTTCGAGGCGCGCGATGATCTCGGCTGCGGTCGGCATCGATCCCCGTCAGGAGTTAGTCTTCAGGACTTTGCTTTAGGATTTGTTCTTCAGGACTTGTTCTTGCGCTCGCGCAGCTCGCCGAACACTGCGGCGGCATCCGCGCCCTTCATGTGTAGCCTGGCTGCGACCGCCGGTTCATCGGCGCGCAGGAACACGTTTGCTCGCTTCTCATCACCAAGCAGTGAGGGAATCGTCGGCTTGTTCTCTGCCCGCAGCCTCGCAACCTCCGCCGCTCGTGCCTGAAGCGCCGCATTGTCGGGCTCGACCGTGAGCGCGAACTTGACGTTGGACGCCGTGTATTCGTGGCCGCAATAGAGCTTGAAGTCGTCGGGCAGGGCGCGCAGCTTCAACAGCGAGTCCCACATCATCGGATAGTTGCCTTCGAACACGCGGCCGCAGCCGATCGAGAACAGCGTGTCGGCGGCGAACAGCGTCTTTTCGGTGTCGAACACGTAAGAGATGTGGTCGAGCGTATGGCCGGGCGTCTCCAGCACGCGCGCGAGCAGCGTGCCGACCTTGACCACGTCGCCATTGGCAACGCGCAAATCGACGTCCGCAATTTTCGTCGTCTTGTCATGCGGCGCGACGACGCGGCAATCGTATTTCTGCTTGAGCTCGGCAACGCCGCCGACGTGATCGCCGTGATGGTGTGTGATCAGGATGTCGGTGAGCTGCCAGCCCTCCCGCTCCAGCGCCCTGATGATGGGGCCAGCTTCGGGGGCGTCGATCGACGCGGTTGCCTTGGTTTCCACATCGTGGATCAGATAACCGAAATTGTCGTTTAAACAGGTGAAAGTACGAATTTCGGCGGCCATGACATCTCCATCGCGCTCAGCCCCGCCAGACAAATATGGCGTTAACGTTGCGCAGGCAATGCAATATTGGGCGCGCGACCGCGCCCCGGCGCATGTTACATTGCCGTCATGACCATCGACGTTGTCGACCTTCGCGAATTTTATTCCCGCCGCCTCGGCATCGTGGCGCGGCAGATGATCAATCGCGGCATCAGGGAACGCTGGCCGGGCGCCGGAGGCCAGCGCGTGCTCGGCATCGGCTACCCGACACCCTATCTCGGGCTGTTCCGCGAGGACGCGGAGCGTTGCATCGCCTTCATGCCGGCAGCCCAGGGCGTGCTCAAATGGCCGACCGGGCGGCCCGCGCTGGCCGCGCTGGTCGACGAGTTCTCGCTGCCGCTTCCCGATGCCGCGGTGGACCGCATCCTGCTGGTCCATGCGTTGGAGATGTCGGACGATCCGGCCGCGCTGTTGCGCGAGGTCTGGCGCGTGCTGTCGCCCTCGGGGCGGGTCATTGCGGTGATTCCGAACCGGCGTGGCGTGTGGACGCGCAGCGACAACACGCCGTTCGGCCATGGCCGTCCCTATTCGCGCTCGCAGATCACGGACCTGTTGCGGCAGGCCTGGTTCACGCCGACCGGCTGGGGCGAGGCGCTGTTCATGCCGCCCTATGCGGGCCGCTGGGTGCTGAAATCGGCGCAGATGTGGGAGCGTGCCGGCGCAGCACTGTCGCTGCCCTTCGCCGGCGTCCACATCGTCGAGGCGACCAAGCAGGTCTATCGCGCGATCCCGGCCAAGCGCGAACGGGCGCGGTTGATTCCCTCCCTTGCAAAGCCGGTGCTGGTGCCGTCCTCGACCACGGTGACGGGGGGCTGAAAACAAATCGTCCCGGCGAGGCCGGGACGATTGCAATCCATCAAGATCGGAAGTGTGACCTACTCGCCCGGGGCGAGATCGTCGCTGGTCGCGGCAGGAGCTGCCTCGCGCTCAGGACGCGGGCCGTTATGCGGCCGGCGACGTCGCCGCGGATAGCGCTCGCCACCGCCGCCATTGCCACCTTCGAAGCCGCCCGGAGCGGCGTTCGCCTGCGGCTGCGCGCCGGTGATGAAGGACGGCAGGCGATCGACGCTGCCAGCATCACCGACGACAGGCTGCGGCTGGTTCGGCGGTTGCGGCTGCTGATGATATTGCGGCTGCGGACGATGGTCGCGTTCGCGATGCTCGCGCGGCTGCTGCTGATCGCGCTGATAGGGCTGCTGCTGGTTGTCGCGGTTGTCGCGCTGCTGGTAGTCACGCTGGTGGTCGCGCTGGCCGTCGCGGTCGCGCGTGAATGGCTGCTGCTGCGGCGGCTGCGGAACGAAACCCGGCTCCTGGCCGAAGGCCGAAAAATTCTCGCCGTCGTCCTCGCCGTCGTCGCTGCTGGTGCTGACGGGTTCGTCGCCGCGCGGCTGCTGGTTCTGGCGGAACTGTTCCTGGGCCGCCGCGATCAGGCGGAAATAGTGCTCGGCATGCTGGTAGTAGTTTTCGGCGGCAACCGGATCGCCCGAGGAGCGCGCGTCACGCGCAAGCTGAAGATATTTTTCGGCGATGTGGGAGGCGGTGCCGCGGATCTTGATGTCGGGGCCGTTCGATTCGTAGACCCGGGTCATCGGGTTCTGGCCGCGTCGGTTGTTGTTATTGTTGTTGTTGTTGTTGCGGTTGCGCATCCGCTGCTTGTTCTGACCGTTTCTCATGTCCTGCCTTTAATTCCAGCCCTAAAGGTTGCACGCATTACTGATTGCTAGGAGTGACCTGATGACAGCGGTTCACAGGCCTCGCGCGCACCGCGCGCAAGGGCGGCTTGAACCCTGCCAATGTTCGTCGACCGTCGCGCTCAACAAAGACGCGTTCCCCACCCGCCAGCATTCATTGCCAGCGAACCCATTCATATCGCCTGCCGAAACAAGCCCAGCTTTGTTGCGTAAGTCTTCAAGCGCAATATCAGGCTTTCGTTCACGTTGCGGTCGGAGAGCAGCGCAGCTCCAATGGCCATCGCGCTCAACAGGACCTGCGGCTTGGAACCTATAATCAGTAAAGCTCTCGCCCGAGAGCCCGGCTTTCGCCCGTAGGTCTACGGGGCCGGCACCGATGTGTTGATCGGAACGTAGTCGTTCCCACGGGATATTCCAAGAGGTTTTTTCGAGCCCAATCCGGCTTTTATGGGGGCATTTTTCGGGCCGAGACGGCCCGGGGAATGCCCGCCAGGTCAGCCTTAGGGGGCCTGTCGATCAATAACGCGGCGGCTGCCATCAAGGTTTCAATATTCCCGGCTTGGCCCTGTCCGGCCTCGACGATCAGCGCCCCGCCGGGGGTGAGCAGGCCGGCTGCCTGGGGAATCAAGGCCCGGTAGGCATCGTATCCGTCATTGCCGCCATCGAGCGCCAGATGCGGATCGTGCTCGCGAACCTCGATGCTCAATTTCGGAATCTCCCCTGCGGGAATGTAGGGCGGGTTCGACACGATCAGATCGAACGGGCCGCGAAGGGCCGCCGCGTAGGAGCAGGCGACGAAGTCGGCGCGGTCGGCAAGGCCAAGGGCGGCGGCATTGCCCTTGGCGGTATGAAGCGCGGTCAGGCTGAGATCGGTGCCGACACCAAAAGCCTCGGGAATCTCGTGCAGCAGCGCAAGCAGGATCGCGCCCGATCCGGTGCCGATATCGGCGATAACAGGCGGATGAGAGAGACCGAACTCGCGAAAATGCTCGAGTGCACGCTCGACCACCGTCTCGGTATCAGGGCGAGGGACCAGGGTTGCTTCCGATAAGCGAAACGGCAGGCCCCAGAATTCCCTGACGCCGAGAATGCGGGCGATCGGTTCATGTGCGAGCCTCCGCTGCGCGTACCCTTCGAGCCGCGTCGCCTCCTCTGGCGTGAGCGGTCTCGTCGCCTGCGTGATCAGGCCCGTCAAATCGAGTCCCAGCGCGGCACCGACCAGCAGGCGCGCATCGAGGGACGGCTCCTCGATGCCGGCCGATTGCAGCAGCGCCGACAGCGTGCGTCGCGCGCTCTCGATGCTCTGTCCGGGATCAAAGCCTGTCGCCAAGGGAACCATCCTGCCTGGCATCGTGGATAGATCGGCTGCCTTGCTTGCGTCAACGGAAAGGAGCGCGTTTGATCGCACCGCGCAGCGAAGGAGGACATCCATGACGGCCTATGACGATCAGAATGTCTTCGCAAAGATCCTGCGCGGCGAGATTCCCTGCTTCGAGGTGTTCAGGGACGAGCGCAGCTTCGCCTTCCTGGACATCATGCCGCGCTCGCCAGGGCATACGCTGGTGATTCCACGGGCGCCGGCGCGAGGTATTCTCGACATTGCCGATGACGATCTCGCCGCGGTCGCCCGGACCGCCAAGCGGATCGCGGTCGCGGCCATGAAGGCGTTCGATGCGGAAGGGATTATCCTCCAGCAGTTCAGCGAGCCGGCCAGCGGGCAGGTGGTGTTTCACCTGCATATGCATGTCATGCCGGTCCGGGCCGGCGTCGAGCTGCTGCCGGCGCAGACGCGCAAGGAAGACATGGCCGCGCTCGCCGGTCACGCCAAGCGGATGATCGCGGCGCTTGGTCGCTGATCTTCGCGATTAAACGCCGAGATAACGCTGGAGCAGCTCCGGCTGGGCCTTGAGCTCCTGCGCCGGCCCCTCATGCACGATATGGCCGTTGTTGATGATGTAGATCCTGCTCGCCAGTGCCAGCGTCGCCGCCAGGTTCTGCTCGACCAGCACGATGGTCTGGCCGGCGGCCGCGAGCTCGCGGCAGGCCTTGACGAGATCGTGGACGATCACGGGGGCGAGGCCCTCGAACGGCTCGTCCAGCAGCACGATCTTGGGATCGCGCACCAGCGCACGCGCGATCGCCAGCATCTGCTGTTCGCCGCCGGAAAGCTCGGTGCCGCGGTTGCTGCGTCGCTCCTTCAGCCGCGGGAACATCTCGTAGATGCGGCCGAGCGGCCAGCGTTTTGGCGCGGTGATGCCCGCAAGGAGGATGTTCTCCTCCACCGACAGGCTGCCGAAGATGCGGCGCTCCTCGTGCACCAGCTGCATGCCGGCTTGCGCGATCTTGTGGCTCCGGCGGCCGGCGATATCGATGCCATCGAACTTCACGCTGCCGCTGCGTGGGGCCACCACGCCCATTAGGCTCTTCAGCGTCGTGCTCTTGCCGGCGCCGTTACGGCCGAGCAGCGCCACGACCTCGTGACGTTCGACATGCATGGCGATGTCGAACAGAATGTGCGAGTCCCGGTAATAGCTGTTCAGGCCAACGACCTCGATCAGGCTCATGCGGCGATCTCTCCGTGCACGCCGCCGAGATAGGCTTCCTGCACCGCGGCGTTGGTCTTGATTTCCTCGGGCGTGCCGGAGACCAGCACGCGGCCCTCCTGCAGCACGGTCACGCGCTCGACCAGCTCGAACAGCGAATCCATGTCGTGATCGATGATGATCATGGTGCGGCCGCGCGCGATCGATTTGAGCAGCCTGACGGTCTCGATTCGCTCGCGCGGGCTCATGCCCGCGAGTGGCTCGTCGAGCAGCAAGAGGCGCGGTGACGTCGCGAGCGCGAGCCCGATCTCCAGCCTGCGCTTCTCGCCATAGGCGAGCGCGGATACGGGCGTGTCGGCGCGGCGGGTCAGGTTGACCAGCGCGAGGGTGTGCTCCACCTGCTCCGTGAGACCCTTGACGCCGGCGAGCGTGCGGAACAGGTCGAGCCGGAATTTTCCGCGCAGCTCGGCGAGGGCTGCGATCGTCAGGTTCTGCCGCACGGTCAGGCCCGTGAAGAGCTGGTTGACCTGGTAGCTCTTGGTAAGCCCGAGCTGGCAGACGTCCGTGACCTTCAGTCCCGTGATATCGCGGCCCTCGAACACGATCTGCCCCGACGTCGGTGCGATCTCGCAGGTCAGCATCTTGAAGAAGGTCGATTTGCCCGCGCCGTTGGGGCCGATGATGCCGCGCAGCTCGCCTTGGTTCACGCTGAAATCGATATCGCTGTTGGCAACGAGTCCGCCATAGCGCTTGGTGAGACCGGTGGCTTTCAGGATCGGGCCGGAATAGGCGGGGTGTGCCACCTCCTTGGCCTGCATCGGCGCGGGCGGAGCTTGCAGTGGCGGCTCGACCTCAGCTTCCTCCGTCTCCGAGGCCTTCCGGGCTCGCTTGCCCGAGACGAGGCCGTAGAGATCGATGAGGCCGCCCACGATCCCGCCACGCAGGAAGCAAACCAGCAGCACGAACACGACGCCGAGCACCAGTTTCCAGGCTGCTCCCAGACCCAGCGCGGACTGAAGGAAATCCTGAAGGAACAGCCAGACGGTGGCGCCGACCAACGGGCCGAACAACGTGCCCCGGCCGCCGATGGCGGTCTGCATCACAAGCTGGCCGGAGGTGTCAAAGGTGAAAGCGTCGGGGGGCATGAAGGCCTGGAGCACGCCGAGCAGGCCGCCGGCAAAGCCCGCATAGGCCGCGGCGATCACGAAGGCCGTCAGCTTGTAGCTATGGATGTTGTGGCCGACCGCGGTGGCGCGCAGCGGATTGTCCCTGATGGCGCTGAAGATGGCCCCGACCGGCGAGCGCACGATCCTGAGCGCAATGATGACGCCGATGAAGTAGCACAGCGCGATGAACTGATAGAGCGACCAGCCATTGGTGAAATGGATGGTGGTGAAGCCGAGATTGAAGCTCGGCGTCGGCACGCCCGGCAGGCCGTTCTCGCCGCCGGTGAAGTCGGAGAGCGGATTGAACTCGACGAAGAAGAACACTTCCGCGATCGCCACCGTGATCATGGCGAAGTAGATGCCGGTGCGGCGCAGCGCGATCAGGCCGATCAGATAGCCGGTTGCCGCCGCCGCGATCATGCCAATGACCAGCGCGCCCAGCACATTGCTGAAGCCGGCGCGGGTCAGCAGATAAGCGGCGACGAAGCCACCGGTGCCGTAAAAGGCGGACTGGCCGAACGACAACAGGCCGGTGAAGCCGAACAGGATGTCGAAGCCGAGGCCGAACAGGCCCCAGACCAGGATCCGGTTCACCGTGTTCGGCGCGAAGCCGAGATGAGGCAGCACGAAGGGAGCCACGATCAGGCCGACGGCCGTCAGTGTCTCGATCAGGAGCGGGCGTTGCTTGAGCATCAGCGGATCACTTATTCGCGGCCCTGCACGCCGAGCAGGCCATGCGGTCGCACCACAAGCACGAGCGTCATCGCCGCAAACAGCATCACATAGGCGTAGCCGGGGTTGAACATGGAGGTGACGCTGATGATCTCGCCGGCGATCAGGCCGCCGAGAATCGCGCCGGGGAACGAGCCGACGCCGCCGATCACCACCACCACGAAGGTCTGGACCAGGATGTCGTCACCGATGCCCGGGGTCAGCGACACCACCGGCGCATTGACGATGCCGGCAAAGCCGGCGGCCATGGCGCCGATGCCGAACACGATCATGAAGACGCGGTAGACGTTGATGCCGAGCGAATCGACCATCACCGAATCCTCGATGCCGGCGCGCACGATCATGCCGAGCCGGGTGCGGTAGAGCACGATGAACAGCGCGCCGAGCGCGATCGCGACGATGCCGACCACGGCGAGGCGGTAGGTCGGATAGAACATGAAGCCGAGATTGGTGATGCCCTGGAACAACGCCGGCGGCGGCACGATCTGCGACTGGCTCGAAAAGACCAGGCGCACGAGCTCGACGAAACAGATGCCGAGCCCGAAGGTCACCAGCAACTGATCTTCATGCGGGCGGTGATAGAAGTGCCTGATAATGGCGCGCTCCATCAAGACGCCGAGCAGCATCACGAACAGCGAGCCGGCGATGACGGCGAGGATGAACGATTCCGTGTACTGGTAGGTGACGAAGCCGGCATAGCCGCCGATCATGAACATCGCGCCATGCGCAAGGTTGAGCACGCCGAGCGTGCCGTAGATGATGGTCAGGCCGGAGCTGATCAGCGCGAGCAAGGCGCCGAGCGCCAGTCCGTTGAAAAGCTGCGAAACGAGATTGGGCCAACTGATCATGCAATAATCGCTGTCGTGACGCGGCGCTGCGCCAAAAAAGGCGACGCCGCAGGTCCAGAGGTCGGCCTACGGCGTCACAGGGGTTGGCTCGGGATCAGGTGTAGTCGCCGAGATGGCAGCCGAAGGCATCCGGCTTCTGCATCAGGCCTTCACCCGGGACGATCTCGACGACGTCGTACCAGTCTTCCTTGTTCTTCATGTCCTTCTGCTGCTTGCCCTTGACGATGATGACAGGGCGGACGCACTGATGATCCTCCGGGCGGTAATGCACATCGCCGACCAGCGAGGGGATGGTCTCGCCCTTCTCATAGGCCTTGATCACGTCGGGCGGGTTGAAGCTGCCGGCTTCCTCACACATGCGGGCCCAGTGGGCGAAGCTGACATAGGCGTTCTCGGCGCCCCATTCCGGCTTGTAGCCGTACTTCTTCTCGAAGGCCTCGTTGAACATCTTGGCGAGCGGGAACTTGTCTTCGATCGTCCACCAATAATCGGTCGCGGCGTAGACGCCCTGCATCAGGCCGCCGGTCTCGCGCGCGATGAACGGCACCTGGTAAGGGACGACCAGCTTCATCTTGTCGAGCACGCCGAACTGCTTGGCCTGCTGGGTCGACAGCACCGCGTCGTGGCCCCAGTTGACGTTGATGAGCACATCGGCGCCGGAATTCGCGACGTTCAGCAGATAGGACGAATAGTCGGGCGCGCCGAGCGGGGCGACCTGGTTGGTGACGGTGGTCCAGCCGGCGGTCGCGAGGAAGTCCTGCATCGACTTGGTGACGGTGTGGCCGTAGGTGTAGTCAGGCGTGAGATACGCGGCCTTCTTGCCCTTGCCGAACTCCCGCACCATCACCGGGCCGATAGCCGCCGCAGCGGTCTGGCCGAAGAAGTTCTGGCGGACGCCGTAGCGCACGCAGTCCTTGCCGGTGGTGTCGTTCGAGCCGGAGATGCCGCAGACGAACAGCACGTGCTCGCGCTGGGCGAGCTTGTTCAGCGCGACCGCAACGGCGCTCGAGGTGCCGCCCGTGATCATGATCGCCTTGTTCTCGCTGATGAAGCGCTGCTGCGCCTGCACCGCTTCGTTGGGCTTCGCCGCCGAATCCGCGACGCCGAATTTCAGCTCCTTGCCGAGCACGCCCTTGCTGGTCTTGGGTGAAATCTTCTTGATCAGCTCGTGGCCTTCGTTGATGTGATCGATCGCGAGCTGATAGCCCTTGAGCTCGTCCTCGCCCTGCACGGCGTAGGTTCCGGTGCGCGGCACCGATATGCCGATGAAGGCGGTGGAACCCGACACGCCCGCGGGATAGGAGCCGATCGCCGGCTTGTCCTCGGCGAATGCCGGCATTG
The DNA here is from genome assembly GCF_028128895.1 of Bradyrhizobium sp. CCBAU 11434. Lineage (NCBI taxonomy): Bacteria > Pseudomonadati > Pseudomonadota > Alphaproteobacteria > Hyphomicrobiales > Nitrobacteraceae > Bradyrhizobium > Bradyrhizobium sp. CCBAU 11434. Next base: position 19,722 of record NZ_LBJX01000083.1, on the reverse strand, counting down.
CCGGCAGCATCGAGCCGCCGATGAGGCCTGCGGTGGTCTGGAGCAGGCCACGGCGCGAAAGGCCGCGGCGGATGAGATCGTCAGTCATGGTGGTTCCTCCGAACATCGTTCTTGTTTGCAGGCAAAACACGACCTGTCCGGCGGCGACCGACCTCATCGGCCTGCCGTGCCGGGCACGTCACATCCGCGTGTAGTTCTTGGACGCAAGCATTGCTTGTGAAGGCCTTCTGTCAATTTCGCCTTTGGTCGAACGACGAAAATTATGTCGTGAAAACATATCGGATAACGATATATATTAGTCTTTGTGAGTACGGCTATGGCGGGTTCGGCGAGAGACATGGTGCGGCAGACGACAGTGGCGGGTAGCCGGAAGCAACAATCCTGGCCGCAGGAAACGGAGCGGCAGGAGGCCGCGTGGCCTTCGGAGGGCGGAGATGCCGCTCGCGCGTCCGAGTCGCGCAATCGCCCGGGCGGCGAGCGAGGGCCGGCTGTGGGCGCCGTTCAGGCCAAACGTGCGCCTGCGCCGATGAAGCGGCTCAGCGTCCGAGCCCAGAACGTCCTGAAGGAACTCGCAGTCGAGCTGACCGGCGAGCAGCCGCCGAAGGGCAATTGGTCGCCCTCGCGCGAGCTGTTGCTTGCGCTGACAGCCGAGCGCCTCACGACTGCGCGCAATTGCGGACCCCATACGATGCGGGAGATCGTCGACTGGGCGCAGGGCTGCGGCGTCACCATCAAGCCGGTGATCACAGCAGGCGGCTCGCTGTCGCAGATGTGGGCGGATTTGATTGCCAATGCGTCGGCAGGCGGCCTGACCGCCGCAGAGATCGCGGGCGCGCTGCAGCGCTCCATCCGGCGCAAGAGCGTCCGCATCCCGATCGCATTTCAGGTCATCCTGGTGAAAATCCTGCTGTCCAGCTTCGAATAGGCCATCGGATAGCTGTGCATCCGTGACATCGGCCGGTTGGTCCGGCTGCGGCCGTTTGCTACTTTAGGCTAAGTCTTCCGCGACGGCGGGCGGCATGGTCGAGGCAGGCATGGCTCAAGCGAAGAAAGCGCAGCGGTCGAAAGTGGTGATCTCGGCGAGGCGCAGCACGATGCGTGACTCCGATTACGCGGCGCTGGCGCAGTTTCGCTACCAGATCCGCAGCTTTCTGGCCTTCAGCGAGGCGGCGGCCGCCGAACAGGGATTGACGCCGACGCAACACCAGGCCCTGCTCGGCATCAAGGGCTTTGTCCGTCCGGGCCCCGCAACTGTCGGCGATGTCGCGAAGTTTCTGCTGATCCGGCATCACTCCGCTGTCGAGCTGATCAATCGCCTCGAAAAGCAAGGGCTGGTCAGTCGCGCCGCTGATCCCGAGGATGCCAGGCGCGTGCATCTCAAGCTGACGAAAAAAGGCGAACAGAAGCTGCAGGCGCTCTCGCGCAAGAACCTCGAGGAGCTCCGCCGCGCCGCAAGCCCGGCGCTGAGCCGTCTGTTGAAATCCTTCGGAGAGCCCGGCGAGGCCTGAACGCCCCGCGGCCTGTTAGGCCGCTGCGCCCTGTGCCGCGAGCTGTGCGGCCTGGTGCTCTGTGGTCAGCGCATCGGTCAATTCGCCGAGCGCTTCGCCGGCGATCACCTGCGGCAGCTTGTAGAGCGTCAGGTTGATGCGGTGGTCGGTGACGCGGCCTTGCGGGAAATTATAGGTGCGAATGCGCTCGGAACGATCGCCAGAGCCGACCTTCTCCTTGCGCTCGGCCGAGCGTGCAGCGTCGACGCGCTGCCGCTCGGCATCGTAGATGCGCGAGCGCAGGATGTTCATGGCGGAGGCGCGGTTCTTATGCTGCGAGCGGCTGTCCTGCATCATCACGACGATGCCGGTCGGAATGTGAGTGATGCGGATCGCCGATTCGGTCTTGTTGACGTGCTGGCCGCCGGCGCCTTGCGCGCGCATGGTCTCGATGCGCAGGTCGTCGTTCTTGATCTCGACGTCGACATCCTCGACCTCGGGCAATACGGCGACCGTGGCGGCCGACGTATGGATGCGCCCCTGCGTCTCAGTGTCCGGCACGCGCTGCACCCGGTGCACGCCGGATTCGAACTTCAGCTTGGAGAACGCACCGCGGCCCTGCACCTCCGCGATGATTTCCTTGTAGCCGCCGACAGTGCCTTCGCTCGCCGAGATCACCTCGACCTTCCAGCCCTGCAAGCTGGCAAAACGCTCGTACATCCGGAACAGATCGCCGGCGAACAGCGAGGCCTCGTCGCCGCCGGTGCCGGCGCGGATTTCCAGCACCACGTTGCGGTCGTCCATGGCGTCCTTCGGCAGCAGCGCGATGCGGATCTTCTGGACCAGATCCTCGATCTTCGGATTGAGCTCGTCTCGCTCGGCCTCCGCCATGCTGCGCATCTCGGCGTCGGTTGAGGGATCGGCGATCAACGCCTCGGTGTCGGCGAGTTCCTTCACGGCGGACCGATACGTCTTCACCGCTTCGACCAGCGGGGCGATCTCGGCGAGCTCGCGCGTGACCTGCACATAGCGCTCAGACGATAGTTGCCCCAGCGATTCGGCTTCGAGCGAGGCGTGATGCGCGAGCAGGACGTCCAGTTTGGCTTCGGGGAGTGACGACATGGTTCAGTCTCAAATGGCGGAGGGAGGCGAGGTAGCGAGGGCCAGCGGCAGGCCCGCTACAACGCCAGGCCCTCGGCCTCGGCAAATTCCGTCAGCTTCTGCCGGATCGAGACGCTGCCGGTCGGCGCATCCAGCAGGGGCCCCAGCATCGCTGCGGCCTTCTTGACGTCGAGATCGATCACCATCGCCTTGACCGGGCCGAGCGCGGTCGCCGACAGCGACAGCGAGCGGTAGCCCATCGCCAGCAGCGCCAGCGCGCCGATCGGCTTCGAGGCCATCTCGCCGCAGAGCGAAAGCGATTTCTTCGCGGCCTGCGATTTCCGTGCGATGTCGCGCAGTGCGCGCAGGATCGGCGTCGACATGGTGTCGAAGCGCTCGGAGACCTTGGCATTGCCGCGGTCGACCGCGAACAGGAACTGGAACAGATCGTTGGAGCCGACCGAGATAAAGTCGACCTTCTTCAGCAATTCGTCGAGCTGGTAGAGCAGCGCCGGCACCTCGACCATGGTGCCGATATCGATGCGCTCCGGCAGGGTGTGGCCATGCTGGCGCAAATAAGTCAGCTCGCGCTCGACCAGCGCCTTCGCGGCATCGAACTCGGCAACCTCCGAGATCATCGGGAACATGATGCGCAGTGCGCGGCCGCCGCCGGCGCGGAGCAACGCGCGGATCTGGCCGCGTAAGAGGCCCGGACGGTCGAGCCCGAGCCGGATCGCACGCCAGCCGAGCGCGGGATTCTCCTCGATCACCGTCTCCATATAGGGCAGCGCCTTATCGCCGCCGATGTCGAGGGTGCGGAAGGTCACGGGCTTGGGGCCTGCGGCATCCAGCACGGCGCGGTAGAGCGCGAGTTGGTCGCTGGTGCGCGGCAGGCTCTGGCCGACCATGAACTGCAGCTCGGTGCGGAACAGGCCGATGCCGGCGCTGCCGGTGTCGTCGATATGCGGCAGGTCGATGGCGAGGCCCGCATTGATCAACAGCTCGACCTTCTCGCCGTCCTTGGTGACGCAGGGCCGGTCGCGCAGCGCCAGATATTGCGCCTGGCGGCGGGCGCGGAAGCGCACCCGTTCGGCATAGGCTGCTTCGATCTCCTGCGACGGGCGCACATAGATCGCGCCCGAGGTGCCATCGACGATGATGGCATCGCCTGGATCGGCAATGCCGGGCGCGTTGGGCACCTCGCCGACCGCGGGAATGCCGAGCGCGCGGGCCACGATCGAGACGTGGGAGTTGGCGGTGCCTTCCTCCAGCACGATGCCGCGCAAGCGCTTGCGGTCGTAGTCGAGCAGCGCCGCCGGTCCCATCGCACGCGCGATGACGATGGCGTTGTCGGGCATCTGCTCGCGCGAGGGCGCATGATCCTGGCCGACCAGCTGCCGCATCAGGCGGTAGCCGAGATCCTCGAGATCGTGCAGCCGGTCGCGCAAATAGGGATCGGTCACGCGCAGCATGCGGGCGCGTGTGTCGGATTGCACGCGCTCGACGGCGGCTTCCGCGGTGAGGCCCGTCGCCACCGCCTCGTGCAGCTTGTGCGACCAGCCCTGGTCGTTGGCGAACATGCGGTATGCTTCGAGCACGTCGCGGTGCTCGCCGCCCTCGGCGACGTCGCCGCGCTCCAGCATGCGGTCGAGATCCGAACGCAGCTTGGCCAGCGCGGTGTCGAGCCGCTTGATTTCCTTCGGCAGGTCCTCGGCGATGTAGTCCTTGATGACGACGCGCGGCTCGTGCAGCACGACGTGGCCGAGCGCGATGCCTTCCGAAAGGATCGCGCCGGCCTTCTGCGTCGAATGGCGCGCGGCCGGCTCCAGGCCGGGCTGGGCGAGCGCGGACAATTCGCCTGACGCGATCAGCTCCGCCAGCACCATGGCGGTGGTCTGCAGCGCCTCGAGCTCCTCCTCGACATAGGTGCGCTTGGCGCGGTTCTGCACCACCAGCACGCCGAGCGTGTTGCCGGCGCGCAGGATCGGCACGCCAAGGAAGGAGTGATAGATCTCTTCGCCGGTCTCCGGGCGGAACGAGAAGGCGGGGTGGCTCTGGGCGTCGTTCAAATTGAGCGGCGTCGCCTCACTGGCGACGAGGCCGACAAGGCCCTCATGGGCACTGAGCACGGTATGGTGCACGGCCTCACGGTTGAGGCCTTCCGTAGCGTAGAGCTCGAGGGTGTTGTCGATGCGCAGCACATAGACCGAGCACACCTCGGCCACCATGTTGGCGGCGATCAGCACCACGATCTTGTCCAGCCGCTCCTGGGCCGAGACCTGCTCCGCCATGGTTTCGCGGAGCCGTCTCAACAAGACGCGGGGACCTCCCGACGCGCTCCGCATGAACCGTCAATCTCCTCCGTCTGCCTGGCCCGGCGATATTGGCCGGCGGCTGGCCCAAAATTCCAGAAAAACAATCAATTTGTTTGTCCGGCGCAGGCGCAAACAACCGCTTGCGCCGAATCAGCGCCGCCTGAACTGGGACACAGTCTGCGGCAGCCCACCCTGTCCGCCGTATAGCGAATTGAGGCTTGTTTTGCCAAGCAAAACGCCTGCCAAACGCGAAGGTGTGTACACCTTCGCGTTTGCTGCGACCGCTAAGAGAAAATTAGCCTTGGCATGGTCCGGAAAAGTGCGAAGCGGTTTTCCGGAAAGACGGGTAGCGCCTCAGGCCTGATCGAGGCCGTAAAGCGTATGCAGCGTGCGCACCGCAAGCTCGGTATAGGCGGTGTCGATCAAAACCGAGAATTTGATCTCGGAGGTTGTAATGGCCCGGATGTTGATATTCCGTCCTGCGAGGGCCGAAAACGCCTGGGCCGCGACGCCGGCATGGCTGCGCATGCCGCTGCCGATCACCGAGATCTTGGCGACGTCGGTTGCGGTATCCAGCCGTGCATACCCGATCTTGGCCTTGGCGGCGGTAATCGTGTCCTTTGCCCTGACGTGGTCGGCGGCCGGCACCGTGAAGGTCAGGTCGGTGGTCTTGCCGTCTTCGGACACGTTCTGAACGATCATGTCGACGTTGATATTGGCATCCGCGAGCGGGCCGAAGATCGATGCGGCAACGCCAGGCTTGTCCTCGATCTGGCGCACCGAGATCTGCGCCTCGTCCTTCGAAAAGGCGATACCGGTGACGACGTGGTTTTCCATGATCTCCTCCTCGCCGCAGATCAGGGTGCCGGGCGGCTGGTTGGCATGCGGGTCGATATCCTCGGGCTTGTCGAAGCTCGAGCGGACGAAGATCGGCATGTTGTGGACCATGCCGAGTTCCACCGAGCGCACCTGGAGCACCTTGGCGCCCTGGGAGGCCAATTCCAGCATGTCTTCGAATGCGATCTTGTCGAGCCGCTTGGCCTTCGGCACGATTCGCGGGTCGGTGGTGTAGACGCCGTCGACATCGGTGTAGATGTCGCAGCGGTCGGCCTTGACGGCGGCGGCGACGGCCACGGCCGAGGTATCGGAGCCGCCTCGGCCCAGTGTGGTGATGCGGTTGGTCCTGGGATCGATACCCTGGAAGCCGGCGATGACAGCGACCTCCTTGCGATCCTTGAAACGGGAGATGATCTCGCTGCCGTCGATGTCCTCGATCCGGGCCGAGGCATGCGCGTCGCTGGTTTTGATCGGGATCTGCCAGCCCTGCCAGGAGCGGGCCTGGATGCCCATACCCTGGAGAACGATGGCCAGCAGGCCCGAGGTGACCTGTTCGCCGGAGGCGACGACTGCGTCGTATTCGCGCGCGTCGTGCATCGGCGAGGCCTCGGTGCACCAGGCCACCAGCTCGTTGGTCTTGCCCGACATCGCCGAGACGACCACAGCCACTTCATGGCCGGCATCGACCTCACGCTTCACATGGCGTGCGACGTTGCGGATACGTTCGATATTGGCGACGGACGTGCCGCCGAATTTCATCACGAGACGGCTCATGACGACGCGTGCATTCCCTCTTGAGGATCAGTATGGTGACCCGCGCCGGACGGATGCCCAGGGGGATACCGACCGCGCGTATACAGAGGGGCGGGGCCGGGGGCAAGCGGGTTCCTGCACGGCCAATCCTGGCAATGGGTTATCAGAGGTTATGGCGCGCTATATTGACGAAATCCTGCAGCCCGGCGAGCGGGTGCTGTATTCGACCAATGCGCACTGGATCTTCTATGTCCCGGCCATTCTGGCCTGGATCGTGGCAATCGTCCTGTTCGCGGTCTCCCGCCAGAGCGACGTCTACAGCATCATGATCCTCTGCCTGTTCGGCTCCGGCCTGGTGGCCTTGGCCGCCCTGTACTGGACGGTGAAGGGCTGGTTCCATCGCCTCACCACTGAAACCGACGTCACCAATCTCAGGGTTGTGCACAAGATCGGCTTCATCAAGCGCCGCACCTTTGAAATGGCGCTGGACAAGGTGGAGAGTGTCGACGTCAACCAGACCATCCTTGGGCGTATTCTCAACTACGGCGACGTGACCATCAATGGCGTCGGCGAAGGACGCGAGACGATCAAGACCATCGCCTCTCCGCTGGCCTTCCGTAGTTCGATCACCACGCGGTAGGACCGCGCGTAACCATGAGCATGCAGCAAGATAGTTCCGCAACTGCCACCGTACCGCCGGGCTCGACCGTCGACGCCGCCGAGATCGCGAAATTCTCAAAACTCTCGGCCGAGTGGTGGGACCCCAAGGGCAAGATGGCGCCGCTGCACCGGATCAATCCGCTGCGGCTCGGCTACATCCGCGACGCCGCCTGCCGCAAGTTCGAGCGCAATGTGCGCAGCCTCAACTGTCTCGGCGGCCTGCGCGTGCTCGACATCGGCTGCGGCGCCGGCCTCTTGTGCGAGCCGCTGTCGCGGCTCGGCGCGCAGGTGATTGGCGTCGATCCATCGCAGAGCAACATTGCCGCCGCGAAGCTGCATGCCGACAAGAGCCATCTGTCGATCGACTACCGCTGCACCACTGTGGAGGAGATCGACCCGCGCGAGCGCTTTGACATCGTGCTGGCGATGGAAGTGGTCGAGCACGTTGTCGACGTCGGCGTATTCCTCAAGCGCTGCGCCTCGATGCTGAAGCCGAACGGGCTGATGGTGGTCTCCACCCTCAACCGCAATTGGAAGAGCTTTGCGCTCGCCATCGTCGGCGCCGAATACGTGTTGCGCTGGCTGCCGCGCGGCACCCACGAGTGGAACAAGTTCGTCACCCCGGACGAGCTGACCAAGTATCTCCTCGACAACCGCCTCGTCATCACCGAGCAGACCGGCGTCGTCTACTCCCCCTTCGCCGACAAATGGACGCTCTCGTCCGACATGGACGTGAACTACATGGTGGTGGCGGAAGGGATGGTGTGAGGGTGGCATGAGAGAGATGCGAGCTCTCACAACCCGAACTGTGTCGTCCCTGCGGACGCAGGGACCCATAACCACAGGCCCCAGTCCTTAGCCGAGATGGGCGTTTCGAGCATGTACTTCGTCTACATCCTCGCCAGCAGCCGTCACGGAACACTCTATATCGGGGTCACCAATTCGCTCTAAAAGCGGTTGGAAGAGCATCGCGCCGGCAAGGGCTCGAAATTCGTCAAGCGATATGGGGTGTATCGGCTCGTCTATACCGAAGCCTACGAGCGGGCAGAAGAGGCGATTGCCCGTGAAAAGCAGCTGAAGCGCTGGAAGCGCGACTGGAAGATCGAGTTGATCGAGCGCGAAAACCTGGAGTGGCGCGATCTGAGCGATCTCCTGGTTTGATTTGGTATTAAGCAACCAAGCAAAAGCTGTCGTCCCTGCGCACGCAGGGACCCATACTGCGGAATCTGTCGGTGAGGGCGCGGTGTTGGAGGCGCGTGTTAGCAGCCTCCGCAAAACTGCTCCCTGGGGTTATGGGTCCCTGCGTTCGCAGGGACGACAGTGTGCTTGTTGCGAGAGCATCGCTCCCATGACGTTCGTGTGGTTGACCCGTTGAATAGCTGACGGCAGGTTGGCTGCAACAACCCTCCTGTCCCAGCCACCCACCCCATGTTCACCGTCACCAGCCTCTGGATTCCCTTCACCGTCGTCGCTGCGCTCGGCCAGGTGGCGCGCAATGCGATGCAGCGGTCGCTGACCAAGCCGCTGGGGACATGGGGCGCGACCAACATCCGCTTCCTGTTCGGCTTCCCGTTCTCGCTGCTGTTTCTCGGCGTGGTGCTGGTCGCAACCGGTGACCATATCGGCATGCCGCCATCGATGTTCTGGCCGTGGCTGCTGCTGGGCGCGCTCAGCCAGATCGTCGCCACCGGGCTGATGCTGCTCGCGATGAACGACCGCTCCTTCGTGGTGACGACGGCGTATCTCAAGACCGAGGCGATCCAGACCGCGATCTTCGGCTTCGTCTTCCTCGGCGATCACCTGACCTGGCTGAAGGTGCTGGCGATCGTGATCGCGACCGTTGGCGTCGTCATCACCGCGCTGCGCCCCGGCGGCGAGAAGAGTTTTGCGGAGATGAAGCCGACTATCACGGGCCTCGTTGCCGCCGCCGCGTTTGCGCTGTCGGCTGTCGGCTTCCGCGGCGCCATCATCACCGTACCGAACGTGTCCTTCGTGACCGCGTCGTCGTTCACGCTGGTGCTCGGCCTGTTCGTGCAGACGCTGATCCTGACGATCTATCTGCTCTGGCGCGCGCCAAAAGTGCTTCAGTCGATCCTGGGATTATGGAAGCCGTCGCTGCTGGCGGGCTTCATGGGCGCCTTCGCCTCGCAGTTCTGGTTCCTGGCCTTCGCGCTGACGGCGGCCGCCAATGTCCGCACGCTCGCCTTGGTCGAGGTGCTGTTCGCGCAGGGCGTGGCGTACTATTCGTTCAAGCAGCCGATCGCGCCGCGCGAGATCATTGGTATCGTGCTGATCGTTGTGGGCGTGGCGCTGCTGGTGGGCTTCTGACGCGGTTTGCGCGTCAGTTCCGGTCTTCCGGCAGGGTCGGCAGCGGTGACACCTCGATGCCCTCATCGATCAGCGACTTCGCTTCATCAGGCGAGGCCTCGCCATAGATCGGGCGGTGCTCCTTGTCGCCGTAATGCATCGCACGGGCTTCGTTCGCAAAGCGCTCGCCGACATTGTCGGCATTCTTCACGATGTGGTCGCGCAGCTCTTTCAGCTTGGCGCGCAGCTCGCGCTCCTGCGCCATCATCAGCGAGGTGGGTCCTGACGGGGCGGCCTCGGGAGCGGTGGTTGCAACAGGCTCCGGCGGCGGTGTCGCAGGGCCGCGGCCCTTCTTGCCGACGATACGCGGTGCCATGATCGCCTTGTCGACCTTGGCCGAGCCGCAGATCGGACAGGCCACCAGCTTGCGCTTCACCTGCGAATCATAGGCCGACGAGCTCTGGAACCAGCTCTCGAACTCATGGTTGCGGTCGCAATGCAGCGCGTAGCGAATCATGCCGATCCCCGCACCAGATGCAGATGATCCGGCCCGGCCTTGGGATCGGAGACGCCGAAGCGGCGGCCGTGCTGGAGCGATGGGATCGCGCGGCGCGCAGTCTCGACCTTGGCCGGGTCGATCTTGGCCATGATGATGCCGGGCTCGACATCGCCCTCGGCGAGGATCTCGCCCCAGGGGTCGATGATCAGAGAGTGGCCATAGGTCTCGCGCTTGTTCTCATGGGTGCCTGCCTGGGCCGCGGCGAAGATGAAGCAGCCGGTCTCGATCGCACGCGCGCGCAGCAGGATGTGCCAGTGCGCCTCGCCGGTCTTGCGGGTGAAGGCGGAGGGAACGGTGATGAAATAAGCGCCGCTTTCAGCCAGTGCGCGATAGAGCGCGGGGAAGCGCACGTCGTAGCAGATCGTGAGGCCGACGCGGCCCCAGGGCAGGTCGGAGATCACGGCGGTTTCGCCGGGCTGGTAATTGGCGGATTCGCGATAGCTCTCGCCGTCCGGCAGCTCGATGTCGAACATGTGGATCTTGTCGTAGCTCGCGAGCACATTGCCCTCGGGCCCGATCAGAAACGAACGGTTGACCGCCTTTTCGGGCGAGAACCGCAGCGCCAGCGAGCCGACATGGATGTGAATCTTCAACTCGGCCGCGAGCGCGCGATACGCCTTCAGCGAGGTATCGTCCTCCTCGCTCTGCAGGTGTTCGAACAGCGCCTTGCGGTTGAGCTGCATCATGTTGCTGACTTCGGGCGTCTGCACGTAGTCCGCGCCCTTGGCCGCCGCTTCCCGGATGAGTTTCGTCGCCTGAGCGAGGCTCGGCCCCGGCATCAGGCCGGTGCGCATCTGCACCATGGCGGCGGTGAAGGTCCTGTCCTCGCTCATGAGACCGCCTTGACGTTTTCGAGCAGGCCGTCGAGCTTGCCTTCGCGGTCGAGCGCGTAGAGGTCGTCGCAACCGCCGATATGAGTTCCGCCGATCCAGATCTGCGGGAAGGTCGAGCCCGCGCCGGCGCGGTCGTACATTTCCTCGCGCCAGGACGGGTTCTTGGCGACATCGAATTCCGTGAAGGTCGCCTTCTTGCGGGTCAGAAGCGACCTGGCGGCGGAACAATAGCCGCATCCCGGCCTAGTATAGATCTCGACAGCAGCGGTCATGGGATCAAACGCTCTCATGTCATGAATTTATTGAATTATATGGGGGTTTACCTGATCTCGACAACCCGGGCGAACACCAGCACATCGACCTGGGCCGCCTTGGCGCGCAGCAGGGCGCGGGCGCAGGCGTCCAATGTTGCACCTGATGTCAGGACATCGTCGACCAGGATGATGCGCCGGCCCTGGACCTCGGCCTGACGGTCGGGGGATACCTGGAACGCGCCCTGCACATTGGTGGCGCGCTGAGCCCGCGACAGGCCGATCTGCTGCTCCGTGGCGCGCACCCGGCGCAGCACCTCAGCTCTCACCTTCACTCCGCTCTGCCGTGCGATGATCTGCGCCAGCGCGCCGGATTGGTTGTAGCGGCGGCGCCAGGCCCGCCGCCAATGCAGGGGCACCGGCACCAGCATGTCGGCGCCGTTGAGCAACTCGCCGCCCGCGCGCGCCATCCAGCGGCCCATGGCGGGCGCGAGATCGGTGCGATCCTGGTATTTCAGCGCATGCACCAGCGTGCGCGCGACGTCGTCATAGCGAACCGCCGCGCGTGCCCGCATGTAAGCCGGCGGGCTCGCGATCGCCTCCATCGACAGCATGTCGGGGCCGGGGTCATAGACGAAGGGAATGCCGAGCCGCGGGCAATAGGGCCGCTCAATGAACGACAGCCGCGACCAGCACGCCGGGCATACGCCCTCGCCATCGACCGGCTCGCGACAGGACACGCACAGCGTCGGCAGCGCGATGTCGAGCGCGAGCTTTGCCGTCCGTGTCAGCACATAGCGGCCAGCCGTCCACGCAGCACGCAAAGGTGCGGCAATGGAACGGGATGGGGTGGCATCAGCTTCCATGAAAGGAGGCTAGCGCCGCATTCGCCGGATTGCCAGAACCGTCGTGATCGGCGTAACCAGCGGCATGGCTCAGACACCGCAGACCCCACCCGCCTTGTTCGATCGCTCCCTGCTGCACGCGCGGCAGCGGCGTGCAATGGCGCTGGGTGTCGAGAGCTTCCTGCTCGACCGGGTTGCCGAGGACATGTCCGACCGGCTCGCCGCGGTGATGCGCGAGTTTCACGCACCGGCCGATCTCTGGACGCCTGGTGAAGGGCTCGCAGGTCTGCGCGGCCGGTTACCTTCGATCCAAGGGATCGCGCTCGACGCTGCGGGCTCCGAGAAATTGCCCGTGGTGCCCGAGAGCCTCGATCTCGTCGTCTCGGCTCTAGCGTTGCAATTCGTCAACGACCTGCCGGGCGTGTTCGCGCAGGTTCGCCGTGCGCTGAAGCCGGACGGGCTGCTGCTCGCCGCGATGATCGGCGGAGATAGCCTGACCGAGCTGCGGCAGGCTTTTGCAGAGGCGGAAGCCGAATGCGAAGGCGGTGTCTCTCCGCGCGTTGCACCCTTTGCTGACCTGCGCGACATCGGTGCGTTGTTGCAGCGGGCGGGCTTTGCACTGCCGGTTACCGACGTTGATCGCGTCGTGGTGCGCTATGGCAACGCGTTCACGTTGATGCAGGATCTCCGCCGCATGGGCGCGGCCAATGTGCTGATCGAGCGGCGGCGCACGCCGACGCGACGCGCGACGCTGCTCCGCATGGCCGAAATCTATGCCGAGCGTTTTGCCGATGCCGACGGCCGCATCCGTGCGACCTTCGACATCATCTGGCTGTCCGGCTGGGCGCCACATGCGAGCCAGCAGCAGCCGCTAAAGCCGGGCTCGGCGAAGGCGAGCTTGGCGGAGGCGGTGAAGAAGGCGGGAGAGACGTGATCCCAGCGCCGCTGCCATTCCGGGTTCGATGCTCCGCATCGCCCCGGAATGACGATGCGTCGTCACATCAGCAAGTCGATCAAATGCGGGATCAGCGGAATATCCGCCGGCGGCATCGGATAGTCGCGCAGCTTGTTGGCGCGCACCCAGGCTAGGGTCTGGCCTTCGCGAGCTTGGACAATCCCTTCCCAGCGCCGGCAGATGTAGAGCGGCATCAGCAGATGAAACGTCTCGTAGCCGTGGCTTGCAAAGGTCAGTGGCGCGAGGCACGGCTCGGCGACGGTGATGCCGAGCTCCTCGTTCAGCTCGCGGATCAGGCTCTGCTCGGGCCGTTCGCCGGGTTCACACTTGCCGCCGGGAAACTCCCACAAGCCCGCCAGCGTCTTGCCCTCCGGGCGCTGCGCGATCAGAACACGCTTGTCGGCGTCGACCAGCGCGCAGGCCACCACCAGTGTCAGCTTCAGCTCGGCCATGATCCTAGGACCGGTAATCCCCGTTGATCGCGACATATTCCTTCGTGAGGTCGCAGGTCAGCACCCGGTCGCGGCCCTTGCCGAGGCCAAGCGAGACCTTGATCGCGATCTCCGGCGCCTTCATTGCTTCCGATACCTGGGTCTCGTCGTAATCAGGATCGCGTGCGCCGCTCTTGGCGACGCGGATGCCGTTGAAGGAGATCGACAGCTTGTCGCGATCGGCCGGCTCGCCGGCCTTGCCGACCGCCATCACCACGCGGCCCCAATTGGCGTCCTCGCCGGCGATCGCGGTCTTCACCAGCGGCGAGTTGGCGATCGACATCGCGATCTTGCGGGCGGAGGCCTTGGTCTTGGCGCCCTCGACCGTGATCTCGACCAGCTTGCGGGCGCCTTCGCCGTCGCGGGCGACTTGCTCGGACAGATTGGCAAGGATCTGATTGAAGGCTTTCACGAAGGCCTTCAGGCGCGGATCGCTGGCGCGGCTGATCTTGGGTGCGCCATGCTCGGCCGCAGCGCCGGTCGCGAACGCGAGCAGCGTATCCGAGGTCGAGGTGTCGCCATCGATCGTCACCGCGTTGAAGGTGTCCTCGACACCAGCCTTGAGCAGCGCCTGCAGCGCGGCGGGTGCGATCGGGGCGTCGGTGAAGATGAAGGACAGCATCGTCGCCATATCGGGGGCGATCATGCCGGCGCCCTTGGCCATGCCGTTGATGGTGACCTTGGCCTTGCCGAGCTTCACCGTCGCGGTCGCGACCTTGGGGAAGGTGTCGGTGGTCATGATCGCCTTGGCGGCGGCAAGGTAGTCACCTGGCTCGGCGGTCTCGGCGAGGCGGCCGAGCACGCCGTCGAACTTGGTCGCGTCCAGCGGCTCGCCGATCACGCCGGTCGAGGCCAGGAAAATCTCGCTCTCGCTGCAGCCGACAGCCTTGGCCGCAATCTTCGCGGTCAGCGCGGTGGAGGCGCGGCCGGTCTTGCCGGTGAAGGCATTGGCATTGCCGGAATTGACGACCAGCGCGCGCGCCTTGCCGCCCTTCAGTTTCGTACGGCACCATTCAACCGGCGCAGACGGGCACTTCGACTTGGTGAAGACACCGGCGACCGCGGTGCCCTTGTCCATGATGGCGAGCAGCACGTCGGTGCGGTTCTTGTAGCGGATGCCGGCCTCGGCCGTCGCAAGACGGACGCCCGCGATCACGGGCATATCAGGAACATTCTTGGGGGCAAGGGGAGAGACGGAGGAGGACATCGCGGGGGGCCTTGGTGAGGTCTGGATATGCAGATGCCCGGCCCCTCGTTGCGGGGCCGGGCATCAGGAAGGCTTAGATACTCTTCGCGTCACCGAAGTGACAGCAAATTCTTACTTCTTGGCCGGAGGGGCCATCTTGCTGTCGGAGGGCTTCGCGTCCTTGGCCGCATCGGCCGGCTTGGCGTCCTTGGACGCGTCCGCCGCCGGCTGGTCCAGCCGCTCGACCTTGGCCTCGGCGCGGAGTTTTGCCACGTAGTCGGCCTGGGCCTTGCGGGTGACGTACTGCTCGATCTGGGGCTTGACCTGGTCGAACTCCGGCGCCTTGCGATTGCGCTTTTCCTCGACCTTGATGACGTGCCAGCCGAACTGCGACTTCACGGGGTCGGAGATCTTGCCCGGCTCCAGCGCGAAGGCCACGGCCGAGAATTCCGGCACCATCTGTTCCTTGGTGAAGAAGCCGAGGTCGCCGCCGTCGGCAGAGCCCGGATCCTTGGACTTCTTCTTGGCGAGTTCGGCGAAATCGGCGCCCTTGTCGAGCTCGGCCTTCACCGCCTTGGCCTCGTCCTCGGTCTCGACCAGGATGTGGCGGGCGCGCACTTCCTGCTCGCCGGTGATCTGCTTGGAGGCCTCCTCATAGACCTTCTTCATGGCGTCGTCGTTTGTCGCCGCCTTGCCTTCCTGGGCCAGCAGGCTGTCCATCAGCAGGCGGTTGCGGGCGAACGCCATGCGCTTCTTGAACTCGTCGCCGTCAGCGACCTTCTTGTCCTCGGCGGCCTTGGCCACGATCTTCATGTCGATCAGGAACGACAGGACGTTTTCGTCCTTGGTCGCCGGATCCATCTGGGCAAGGCTCGGTCCGAGCTCTTCCTCGGCCATGGTGACGTCGCTCTTCTTGATTTCAGCACCATTGACCTTGGCCAGGACCGGATCGTCGGCCGCCCGGAGCGGGCCTGCGAAGGCCAGGGTCAGCGCCAGGGCGAGGCTGCCAGCCAGGGCGGACGCAGGGCGGAAACGCAGGCCGGTGGTTACCGGGAACGAGGTGGTCATGGAAAATCCTTTTGTTGAAGCAGGGGGCTGCTCGAGCGGGGCGGACACTCGCCCAATTCAGGGGGGCTTGGCAACGCGAAAAGTCTGTCAAAATGATGAATTAGCCGCAATGCGCCCGCCGTTGACAAGGCCCTGACCGGGCCATATCTCTGCGCGGTCGCGACCATGGCGATGGCGTTTATTTTGCTGCGTTTTTGGCCGTTGAACCCAGACTAGCCCAATTCCCACCCATATGGCGGATGAACCCCCGCAGTCCGGGCTCTGGCGCCATAAGGCGTCACGGTGAGTTGATAGGCCGGAGGGTGACAACTTCTTGGCTGCAACGCGGTTAATTCGCGAACACAGGAACTAGGCATGATCGGCGCGCTCGCCCGCAAGTTTTTCGGCTCCGCCAACGACCGGCGGGTGAAGGGATATCAATCCCGCGTCAACGCGATCAACGCGCTGGAGGCGGAGGTCTCGAAACTCTCCGACGAGGCGCTCAAGGCTCGCACCGCCGAGTTCAAGAAGCAGCTTGCCGAGGGTAAGACGCTCGACGACCTCTTGGTGCCCGCCTTCGCCACCGTGCGCGAGGCCGCCAAACGCACGCTCGGCCAACGTCATTTCGACGTTCAGCTGATCGGCGGCATCGTGCTGCATGAGGGCGACATCGCCGAGATGAAGACCGGCGAAGGCAAGACGCTGGTGGCGACGCTCGCGGTGTACCTGAACGCGCTCGCCGGCAAGGGCGTCCACGTCGTCACCGTCAACGACTACCTCGCCCGCCGCGACTCCGGCTGGATGGGCCAGATCTACGGTTTCCTCGGCCTGACCACCGGCGTCATCGTTCATGGCCTCGACGATGCCGAGCGCAAGGCGGCCTACGCCTGCGACATCACCTACGGCACCAACAACGAATACGGCTTCGACTATCTCCGCGACAACATGAAGTACCGGCTCGAGGACATGGTCCAGCGACCGCACTTCTATGCCATCGTCGACGAAGTCGACTCCATCCTGATCGACGAAGCGCGCACGCCGCTGATCATCTCCGGTCCGCTCGACGACCGTTCCGATTTCTACAACACCATCGACAGCTTCCTGCCCAGGCTCGACAAGACCGATTACGAGGTCGACGAGAAGCAGCGCACGGTGACCCTCACCGAAGCTGGCATGGAGAAGATCGAGGGTCTTCTGCGCGATGCCGGCCAGCTCAAGGGCGAGTCGCTCTACGACGTCGAGAACGTCTCGGTCGTGCACCACATCAACCAGGCCTTGCGCGCCCACACGCTGTTCACGCGCGACAAGGATTACATCGTCCGCGACGACGAGGTCGTGATCATCGACGAGTTCACCGGCCGTATGATGCAGGGTCGCCGCTATTCCGAAGGCCTGCACCAGGCGCTGGAGGCCAAGGAGCACGTTACGGTTCAGCCCGAGAACCAGACGCTGGCCTCGATCACGTTCCAGAACTACTTCCGCATGTACGAAAAGCTCGCCGGCATGACCGGCACGGCGCTCACCGAAGCCGACGAGCTGTTCGACATCTACAAGCTCGAGGTCGTGGAAATCCCGACCAATCTGGCGGTCGCCCGTCTCGATGAGGACGACGAGGTCTATCGCACCCAGAACGAGAAATACGCCGCGATCCTGGCCGAGATCGAGCGCGCCAATGCGCGGTTGCAGCCGGTGCTGGTCGGCACGGCTTCGATCGAGAAGTCGGAAGTGATTGCCGAATATCTCAAGAAGCACGGCTACCGGCAGATCGATTTCGGCAACGAGAACTCGATGCAGAAGCTGTACGCCGCGGCGCGTGCCAACAAGCCGGCCAAGCTGTTCGCGGTGCTGAACGCGCGCTTCCACGAGCAGGAAGCCTATATCGTCGCCGAGGCCGGCGTTCCCGGCGCGATCACGATCGCGACCAACATGGCCGGCCGCGGCACCGACATCAAGCTCGGCGGCTCGCTCGAAATGCGCATCCAGCAGGAGACTGCTGATATCGCGGACGAGGCCGAGAAGGCCAAGAAGATCGAGCAGATCAAGGCCGATATCGAGCATTTCCGCGACATCGTGCTGAAGGCTGAAGAAACAGTCGAGATCGAACCGGCCAAGGGTTCGAAGCCGGCCAAGACCGTCAAGAAGCCGGGCGGCCTCTACATCATCGGTTCCGAGCGTCACGAATCCCGCCGCATCGACAACCAGCTGCGCGGCCGTTCCGGCCGTCAGGGCGACCCCGGCCGCTCAAAATTCTTCCTGTCGCTGGAAGACGATCTGATGCGCATCTTCGGTTCGGACCGCCTCGACAGCATGTTGCAGCGTCTCGGCCTGCAAGAGGGCGAGGCGATCATCCATCCCTGGATCAACAAGGCGCTGGAGAAGGCGCAGCAAAAGGTCGAGGCCCGCAACTTCGACATCCGCAAGAACCTGCTCAAGTTCGACAACGTCCAGAACGACCAGCGCAAGGTGATCTTCGACCAGCGCGTCGACCTGATGAAGGACGAGAGCGTCGCCGAGACCGTCGCCGACATGCGTCACGCCTTCATCGAAGATCTCGTCGCCAAGCACGTGCCCGAGCACGCCTATGCCGAGCAGTGGGACGTCGCCGGCCTGAAGGAAGAATTGAAGCGCGTGCTCGATCTCGACCTGCCCGTCGATGACTGGGCCAAGGAAGAAGGCATCGCCGACGAGGAGTTGCTCAACCGCATCGAGACCAAGGCCGACGAGCACATGGCGGCCAAGGTGGGGCAGTGGGGTCCCGACGTGATGCGTTACGTCGAGAAGACCATCCTGCTGCAGACGCTCGACCATCTCTGGCGCGAGCATCTGATCATGCTCGACCATCTGCGCCAGGTCATCGGCCTGCGCGGCTACGGCCAGCGCGATCCGCTGCAGGAGTACAAGACCGAGGCCTTCAACCTCTTCCAGGAGATGAGTGCCCATTTGCGTGAGGCAGTCACGGCGCAGCTGATGCGGGTGGAGATCGTGCCGCCCGAGCAGGAAGCCCCCGCGCTGCCGCAGATGGAAGCGCACAAGCTCAATCCGGATACCGGCGAAGACGAGATGGCCATCGCCAGCGTCTCGCTGGCCCCGCAGGCCACCGACGCCGCGCTGCGCGACCCGAAGAACCCCGCAAGCTGGGGCAAGGTCGGCCGCAACGAGGATTGCCCCTGCGGCTCCGGCAAGAAGTTCAAGCACTGCCACGGCCGGTACGCTTAACCAGTGATTTCAATGCGTTAGACGGACGATTCACCCGCTGTGAATTTTTCAGCCGTCTAACCGTTGAAAGCATTTCGTCTCGTGTGGTGCTTGCTGATCTTCAGGGGCACCACGAATGGTCGGCGCTCGCTATCTTGAGGATGGCCGGCTCACGGTTTTTCGGCGCAACGGCACCTACTACGCCCGCCTGCGACTTTCACCGCGGAAATATGTAACTCGATCGTTGAAGACGACAGTCGAGGAGACCGCAGTTCAGCTAGGCCGTAGGCTGCTGTTCCAATTAGAACACAGGGCCGAGCAAGGCCTTCCGCCAAAATCCAAATTATTCTCCGCCGTCATTGACGACTACATCCGCTTCCGTGAACGGGATCATGCGCACGGCAAGACCTCGGCTGGGATGCTGCGGCAGATTAAGCGAGTCTCGAAGTTTTGGCGAGAATACGCTGGCCACCTGGCCGTCGAGGACATCGATGACAAGGTGATGCGGGAGTTCATTCCCTGGCGCCGGGATTACTACGCTTCCTTCGACAAGTTGCCGAAGAACGCAAAGCGGCATCCAACCGACAAGACGCTGCAATGGGACATGATGCTCGGCAAAGCCATTGTGAAATGGGCTGCAGGGCAAGGATTGCGTGGCAACCGATCAAATATCACCACAACATTCACGCCTAAGAAGAAGCGGGTCCGACCTGCGTTTGAGCAATGGGAATTTCGTCAACTATGGCGAACGCTGTGCAGACGCATCAACACAGCTCGTGATGAACGAACAAGGAAAAGCCGAGAGCTGCTGCAGATATATGGTATCCCTCCATTGAAGGCCGCCTTGTTTGACGAACGTGATCGCTGCAGGTCCTAGGGGTAATCCTAGGAGAAGCGTTA
>NZ_LBJX01000082.1:0-76460 GCF_028128895.1 Bradyrhizobium sp. CCBAU 11434 | reverse complement strand
ATCAACGATCCGCCGCTGGCCTTTTACGAGGCCCAGTTTCAGTGGAACGCCAAGAAGGGAGATCCGGGTCTGGACGGCAAGCTGAAACTCGGAGGCTGGCGGCACTTCGGCAGCTTCAACTACACACGATTTGACACAGCCGGCCTGTCGCTCGCGAACCCCGCCAGTTCGGGAACGCCTGCAATCCTCAGCGGCGACTACGGCCTCTATGCCGTCTTCGAGCAGAAGCTGTTTCGCGTCGGTCATGACGACGATCGGGGTACCGGCGTCTTCGCCCAAGCATCCTACAGCCCCCCGGCCCAAAATCTAATCATGCTACGCTGGGATCGTCGGCGCGGACCGAAGTCTGCAGTTGGCTTGGGTCCACGTTTTTGCGCCGGGCCCATTCCACAAGGTTCTGCGGCCGGTAGGTCGGATCGGCGCGCCAGCGCTTGAACACGTTGGCGTCGATGGTCTCGTTGACGTTAGTATGGGTGCCATCGTCGCGGGTCTCGGGCGGCCGACCGATAGTCCGGAACAACGGGCTGGAGACGATCGAGTAGGCGCCCTAAATGAAACTCCCGTAGGAGTCCTTGATCTACGCGGTGACGTCATCGCCGTCCAGATCTACCTCCGACCCGATCGTCAACCCCTGCGATTCCGCCTTCTTCATCAGCCAGCGCAGCGAAGTTGCGCGAGCAGATCGGTCGCATAGCCGCCGCCGACGTTGCCCGAGTAAACGAAAGTCGTCGCGTGGCACCCGGCGACTTTCCTACGGCTAGGACCGTGAGCGCACGCTTCGGCGCGATTCCTCTCCACGAATGTGCAGTAACAGGCCTAGATAGCCTTAAAGGTCTGAACCCAGTTTATCCATCTACTTTCACGGCCCCTTAAAAAACGCGTCGTTATGGGTGCGCCATTTTTGATCCGATAGCCACGAATAGCCCTGGTCAGGCATGACAGGCACGGTTTTCATCGTCTCTTTGGAAATCGGAAGAAAGAAGCTCGACCGATCCTGGGTCACTTTAAGCGACTGAATAGGCACGACGATGCTTTCCTTCCCCGTTGTAAAAAAGCCGCCGGAGGCGACGATGGCGTAGTCTCGGCCATCTTTCGTACCAAAAACGATGTTTCTGACTTCGCCGACAATCTTGTCGTCGGAACTGCGGACTTCCGCCCCGATCATTTCGTCCGTCCTCAAGCCGGGGGTGAGTTCATCAATCTTCAAAAGCGGCTTTGCGTCTTTTCTGTCACGGCTGCCTAGCGCCGCCCCGCGCTTAACTTTCGGCTCGCTCGCGATGTTTTGTCTCTCAGCGTCTTCCTCGTCATTGCCGCCCAACGACCCCATTGGCGGCCCAGCAATCAGCTCGCGGATATTTGCCAGAAGACGCTCACAGTCGTCATGACGCCCGTAGGATCGGAGCGTGAATGCGGCATCCCGCAAACTTCGTAGATCCCGCACCGACTGACTATTAGCAGGACCACGCAGCCGGGGATTTTGCTGTATCGCTTCTTCCAGCTTGGCGTCGGCGATCTCGCACTCTGCCATCGCTCTTGTGGTTCCGATGGTTGCGAGAAGGACAGCTATGACCAGCGCTCGTAGTTTCATCACTCTCATTTCCTTGATTCGATTTGGTAATCAGATTGTTTTGTCAGCTGTCGAAACGACTCGACGTATTCGCGACCGAAGCAATGGCTCAAGGTGTCGCAATGATTGAGCTGAGCGGCACATCCAGCGAGTAGATCAAACCGGCCGGTTCGTAAGAGAGCTGAACGTGGCCTTTTAGCTGCTGACCGAGGGATTGCATCATGCGCGTCCCAAAGCTGCTCCGCTTCGGCGGCTCAACCGGCGGACCTCCACGTTCCGTCCAAGTCAAGTAAAGCCGCCGCTTTTCCTCGTCTATCTTCCAAGCAACTTCCACGCTGCCTGCGGAACTTGATAGTGCACCAAATTTTATCGTGTTTGTGCAAAGTTCGTTGAGCGTCATCGCGAGGGCGATAACGGCACCCGAGGCCACCTTGATGTCTGGCCCATTGAGATGGAATCGTCTGTTGCCCTGGCTGTCAAAGGGCTCGGTTGCGCCGCTGACGGTGCGGGTCAGGCTGGCGTTCGACCAACTGACTTGCGTCAGCAAATCATGGGCGCGCGATAGAGCCAGCAACCGGCCTTCCATGCTCTCTGTCCGTGCTCGATGCTGGTCGTGGTCCGAAAGCTTTGCGACGCGATGGCGCTGACGGTCGCGAGGTTGTTCTTGATGCGATGATGCAGTTCGCCCACGATCAGCTTCTGCAACTTGTCTGCTGCATCGCGTTCCTCTGCATCGATACCGGACTGCGTGAGCAAAGCCTTGGTATCGATGCTGGCCTGCTCAAGCAATAAGCGAAGGCTATCGTTCTCCGCGGCGAGCGCGGCTTCTTGTGCCGATATTCGCCTTGATTCGACTGCTTCCGGGCTGTAACCGCTCTTGTCTGTCGGCAACAGGGACGCGTCTGGAATCGTCGTCAGTGCGCCCGCACCTACCATCGCCTGCAACTCGGCGATCATTTGGCTGTCGCCGAGCGGCTTGCCAAAGAAACGGCTGTCTTCCGGCCTTTCTGCGTCGGAGGGCTCAACTTGGCCGGAGACCAGGATGATTTTGATGGCGGGCCAGCGGTCGTGCACCGCGTGGGCGAGCTTCAGCCCATCCATGCTGCCGGGCATCTGAATATCCGTGAAGAGGAGTGATATGTCAGAGCGAGATTCAAGAATGGAAAGCGCTTGATCGGCATCGACGGCTTGCACGGATGAGAATCCGGCATCCTCCACAATATCCACCGCACGCATGCGCAGCATCATTTCGTCTTCGACGACCAGGACTTTTGGTACTTCAGGTAAATTGGACATGTAAACCTTATAAAAGGAGGGTTATTGGCAGTAGCCCCACCATCGCGTTTCGCCGCGGGTGAAACATGACTGATCGACGGATGTCGAAGCTCGTCAGAGGGCGAATCGCTCTGGGTAATGTGCGTCTCTCTGCGCCGGCAAGTCCGTGATCAGCTCTTTGATCCGATCAACCATGGCTTGATCCGTGATGTCACGCTCTAGTCGGCGGTAGCGCTGGATCGTCTTGTCGATTTCGTCGCACTCTTCACACATGGTTCGTTCCCGGGAAAGGGGGGTGCCAATCCGCGCACCTAACCCAAGCTGTCTTCGCCGCTTTCACTCATTTGTGCGGATCTGGGCTTCTTGTGCTACTCGATTGGCCAGCGCGTGCCATTCGATAGCGATCTCAGCCCAGGCATTCTTTATGGCTTGGTCGTTTGCCTCGCGAGACAAGCGTTCGCAGGCTTGCGCCTTCAGACGATATCGCTCGGATGCTTCTTGCATTGCGCTGCTCCGTCTTTGGCCGGGAGCACAACACTCTCAGTCACCGGTTCTAACCAAAAGGTGCGGTGATAATGAACCAATGCTTCAACTTGTGGTTCGTTCCACAATTGTGAGCAATATTGCTCACACCGCAGTTCTATGAACCATCATCCGCCCCAGCCTAACGGCACCTTCGGATTCCACTGGCCATGCGAGCCGCAAGGTCTCTGAACTGGAAGCCGACCCTTACGCGATCCATCTAATCGCCGAGGCGCTGAAAATAACGCCGGCCGGGCGATCTTAAGTCACGGTTGGTTTGTGACGGCCGCTGCCTTGCTCCTACAATCAGCAGAGCCAAGAGAAAGCATCGATCGGCTCTACGATGCGATTGTGCGGCGACGATTATCAACCGCCGTAAAATCGGACGCCAAGAAAGCATAGTCTCGGCCCACGTTATCTGGGGCGCCATCTCGCTGCCTCGGGAACAAAGACATGAACGCCCAAGAACTCGCGGACAAATTTACCGCCAAAATCACGGCCGCCGCGGTAGAAAAAGGCCGGCAAACCGAAATCGCGGCGGACAATGTTGGAACGCGCGCGGCCGACGTCGAGCACTGCAAAAGGGCCATTGAGCAGCACGTGCTGCCTTTCATGGTGGAGCTCAGGCACCATTTCGGCGAGCGGCAGTTTTCGTTCGCTCCGCAGATCGAACTCAACGACCATCGTCCAGTCGGCGTATCCTTCAAGCTCGGAGACGGAGCGCCGACCACCATCACGACCGCGTTCGGGAACATCGTCGTGACCAGGATCGGCGATAGCGGAACTTCCAAAGGGGTCCCGTTCGTCTATGCACCAGACGCGGACCCATACATCTCGAATTCGGGCGACCTGACCCGAATAAGATTGCGAAGCTGGTGGAGATGGTGATCGACACGGCCGGAAATTAAGCTCAGCACCATCGCGACGATGCGAGCTCGGACCGGCGGCAAACGTGCTCTAACGATGGCGGTGAACATTCAACCTTTATCGGACTAGTCGCGTCGGCTTTGTTGTGGCTCGGGGTCGCGGTGGACGTCGGAGTGAGGAAGGCGTCGAAACGCACTTTCAAGATCGCGTACCATTCGCACGATCCTCTCTAGACCGAGGCGGTCAAAAGCTTGAATTTTTCCCCGGCGATAGTTGATGAGGCCTGCAGTCCGCTTGGACTGTGCAGCAAGTCTCACAGAGTTCCGGTTGGCGCTCAGGATCTGAGAGAGAAATTCGTGGATGTACAGAAAAGCTTCGCCCTCGGCCTGTCGCACATCACAGGAGCCAGCGGCACTTCCTCTCTTCCCCTCTCCGTCGAATGCATCGCGTTGCACGCGGCCTTCTGTTGGACCTAAGAGAGCAGCTTCCGAATAGCCCACGAACAAATCGCGCATGTGATGTGTCTGAATTCGTACTGCAACAAGTGGATAGGACAGCGGACCGTATGGCCTTCGAACTGCACGATGCATCGGTTG
Source organism: Bradyrhizobium sp. CCBAU 11434 (assembly GCF_028128895.1). Lineage (NCBI taxonomy): Bacteria > Pseudomonadati > Pseudomonadota > Alphaproteobacteria > Hyphomicrobiales > Nitrobacteraceae > Bradyrhizobium > Bradyrhizobium sp. CCBAU 11434. The sequence goes on along the minus strand of NZ_LBJX01000082.1, from coordinate 71,633 downwards.
AACGTGACGCGGTTGTACATGGTCACTAGGAAGAATTTCGTCCGGCTTGCTCGCGATCCCGCCCGCTTTCGCCTACCTTTTGGGGAGCATTTAATCCAGTTGGGCGAGCCGACACTCCTCATCTGACAACGGGGATCGGCGCGTGCGTTATCCGCATTTGCGTCCATCCTTTGCCGCGGCGGATACGGCTTGCAGTTATCGGCCCGGCAGTGCCGTGAATTCTCTGGGTGGCTTGATGAGCCAGAACGGAAATGCCGCCAGTTCTTTCGAATGCTGCGCGGACATACCGACCCGCCTGCTCGTAAACTCCGTAATGAAGCCGAAAAATTCAGTTGGTGACCTGATCGTCGCAAGTCTCAGGCCGAATTCAAAAGCAAATTGTGCGTTCGTCCCGGCTATCTCAAGAAGCTTTGCTTGAAACGCCTGCATGTTTGCCGTCGCTAAAGCAACGCCTTTCGTTGGATCGCTATCCGTCATTCTCTGACTGAGGTCACCTACTAAGGCATCCGCCCGAGGCTCAAGGATAGGAGCCTCGTGTTTAGGATCATCACGAATCTCAGGAGGCGGTTCGACCGAGACTGCCTCAGTAGCGTGAAGTAAATTCTCGCTCGGGCTTCTTACAATGGCCTGCTTGTTCCGTTCGGCCCGCGCGGCCATTTTCGGATTGCGGGCGCGCTTTGGCACTGTCGCCGGTTTGCGCTTGCTCATCTGACGCTCCAAGAAAATGGGGGGGCGACCACAACGGTCATTTCTGCAGGGACAACAGGCTTTGTGACGTGGCGTTCCAAACCCGTGCGTTGTTGAACTGAGATCAATTGCGCGTACTGCGATGTCGACGATGATTTTAGGTAGCAACGCCGACCAACAAACGTCTAACTGGCGATCTTCCTGACCAATGCTCAAACGGCGTCAGTCTGACAACAAGCCAGACTACCCGCCGAGCGAATGCACGAGGAAAAAGCGCAGCATTTCCCTCGTCGCCTCCGGCCCTTGCGGATCAGTGTAGGACCCGGCGGGGCTGCCGCCTGACCACGCGTGTCCGGCGCCATCGATATTCCAGTGTTCGGAAATCGCCCGACCGGCCCCGTCGATCAGGACGGTGCGGGTATAGGCATGGCCGTGGGGTACGCGTGCGCGAAGTACCTTCGTCGTCGGCCTCGTTGCCCTGGCGGACTGCTCGATAATCTGATCGCCATTCTTTGGATGCACCGTAGTGTCGCGATCGCCATGGAAAACGATGGTCGGCACAGAAGGTTTGCTCTCCGCAATTGCCTTGGAGCCACCTCCCTGCCGCATGGCGACGAACGCGGAGGGAAGATCGCTCGCGGCTCCACACGCGAGGCCTGAATGAATACCGACGGCCGCGTACAGGTCGCTATACGTTGCGCCCATGATGGCGGCGGCGGCCCCGCCGGCCGACAGACCCGCGACGTATGCGCGCTTCGGATCGATCAGATGGTCGCGCATGATCTGGCGGGTAATGCCGGCGATCATCGAGGGCTCGCCCCCGCCGCGGCGCTGGTCGGTCGTGCGAAACCAGTTCCAGCACTTCGACTGGTTGGCGCCGCTCGGCTGCTCGGGATAGACCACGAAGCAATTCTGCTCTTCCGCCAGGAAGTTCATCCGGGTGCCGGCGGCGAAATCGTCCGGCGACTGGGTGCAGCCGTGAAGCATGACGATCAGGGGAAGCCGTTGTTCCTGACAGCGGCTTGGAATGAACAACTTGTAGGTCCGGCTTCCCGCGGCGTTACTGAAGGTGCCGGCGACAAACCGTGTGCCCTCGGGCACGATGTCCGATGGGGACAGAGGAGCGCGCGTGCTCGGACTTCGCAGGCCGAGCGCGGAAAAAGCTCGCATGCCGCCGAGCGGTAAGGAGCGTCTGCTTCGTTGAGCAGAGCGGGCCGGCGCAATCCGCGGAGCTTCCCGCTCCTCGACAACTTCGGAAATGGCGTCGATGGTAAGCGGATCGAGCTGCGGGAGCCGAGCCTGAGAGGCGCTGCGCGGCTCCGGTCTTGGAGCGCTACCGCCTTGGAGCATGCGCTGCAGCAGCGCGGTGGCCTCGACCAGTTGGCCGGCACGCGTGAGGCGGGTTGCTTCGCGGACTATGTCTTGATTCAGCATCGTTCACCTCGTTCTGTCGGCGAGAGCGGCCTTGACCGCGGGAGTGGCGTGAAGGGCCCCCAATACCGAGACCGACGCGATGGTGGCGCGAGCCAGCTCGGGAGTGACGTCCTGGGCGATCGTGGCTAAGCCCAAAACATTGATCTGCAGCATCTCGCCGGCGCGCCCCGCCGCTTCGAGATCCTCGCGAGTGTAGTTGCGCAGCCCGAGGTCCAGTTTCTTTCGGGCCGTGGACTGTCGGACGACCTCTACGTGTCGCTCGAGCTGGTTCCGGATTGCTGTCCGTATGAAATCGGTCCGATTCGAATAGAACCCTTCCTGCACCATAAGATCGACGTGACCGAGGTCGACATAACCAAGATTGATCGTGATTTTCTCGGTGTCGGGGGCCTTGGGTCGCAGTTCGTGCACATTATCGGCCATAGACGACATCCCAATGCCATCCTCTTGGATGGTTTGTGGATGCTCACGGGCATTCAAGGGATGGAGCCATCCAACGACCCGGGATGAGCAGCTCGCGCACTCGCAATAGCAGAGCAGGTCGACGCCTGAACTAACCGGGCAGCGCCGATATGGTTCTGACGCTCATTCGCAGCCCGCTTCGGGCCATCAAGCGGCATGGCAGGTTAACCGGCCCAATTACGTTGGCGCTTGCAGTTGACCTGGAGCCAGCCGGTTGTTCGCGGGGATTTCATCGGATCAACCAGATCGGCCACAAGCTGGTGGACGTTCTTGCATGCGGGGCACCCAAACGACCGGATATCGAAGCCAAAGTGGCCGGGCGTAATCCGAGCCGCACCGCTTCAGTTCGACACGTTGAACAAAGCGTTCGGGGATGGCGGAACATGTCACACGCCTTGGATCAGGCGGGAGCGCTACAGAACTCTCAGCCACCGGTGGGTCGCCGTGGTGGGCGGTGATGGAAGCCACTATGGACCAGGTCGAGGTTGGCATTGGTCAATATCGCTCACATGCCTATGGAAATTAACGTGTCGTTAGTGAATTGGCCGCGGCTAGATTTGAAGGAGCGCAATTGCCCTCGTTCACAGACACCTCTGCGGCTCAGTGGTGAGCTACGCCGCCGATTTCCGCCCTTGCAGCGGACTATGCAGCTTTCTGAACTACTTCGCCTTCGGGCCATGCTGACATCTACGAATGAGGAGGCCTTCACTCCGTTGGGGAGGTCGGCGGAGCTGCGTTCAAGAGGTTAGAAACGGCGGTGACGAGCTGCGCGGGCGCGAACGGCTTCGCCAACATTATACTGTTGGGGACACCCTGTGACGCCCAATCGTCGGCGTCCTTTCCGCTCATATAAACGATGGGGAAGTTCGGATCGATATCTCGGGCGTGTCGTGCGATGTGCCACCCGTCTAACCGCCCGGCGCCCAGATTTATGTCTGTGACAAGCGCCCGGTATTTGCCTTCGGCGACATCAAGCAGCTCGACGGCACGCTTGCCAGACGAAGCTATGACGGCTTCAAATCCCCCATCGCTTAAGCATTCCTGGACAATGTTTTGAATGTCCGGATCGTCTTCAACGACCAGGATAAGCAGTTGGTTTGTCATTTGATGACTCCACGGGCGCCGCCACAGCAGCGGGGGTACACGCGGTCAGGGGATCATCGTTCCGGAAAAGGTGTTGCCCCTCTTCGCGAATCTAGGTGGCTTTCTGCTCGGGTTGATTATGGGCTTCACAAATATTCGGCCGGGAAACATCAGGCATTTGATCGCCAAGTCGACGCAAATCCTTGCCTTTCTGCACCCGCTGGACTGTCACTTTCAAGGCACGAGACGATCAAGTATCCGAAAGCCATTGCGATGCATCGGTTCGATCCTCGGACGGCTCAGCGCGAGCGCGAGGAAAGCCTCTTGCGCTTCTGCGCTGCCGTGAATTCGAGGAAATTTTGTCGAAGGGCGTGCCTGGCATCGAAGCTCCAACGACGCACTAGTTGCCATGCTGGCAGGGACGCGCCCCAGTCGTACCTTGACAAAACCTGTCGTAGCACCAGGCGAAAGCAGGAATTGACATCAGCTTGTCGCGGCTGGCGCTGAACAGCCGCTCGATGAGCAAGAGTTTGAGAAGCTCGCCGACGATCAGGACCGCAAAACCGCGACCGATGTGGCCTGTCGCCGTCAGGTAAGCCGCAACAGGCTTGACAGGTTCAAGCAAGATGACCGGCACGATGAACAGTGCCAGAGCAGGATAGAAGCGACACGATCCACACTCGCAAGCTTTCGAAGACCAGCAGTCCGCCAGCCGACCAAAGATGGGTTTGAAGAGGGTGAAAAAGACCGCGTCTACCAGGAAATAGACGGCGGCGATCAGAAATACAAAGGGTTTGAATATGTGGCCCAAGCGGGTCCTCCAGCGAACCAAGGCACGGACCATCATTAGGTTCATGAACTAACGCAGTTGCTCGGCGCCCCCTTATGGTATTCGGCCATTCGCGGCGCAATCGCAATGGTCTCACCAAAAAACAGCCGAGGATGCCCGGTGGTCTCCAGGATATAGAATAGTGTCTATCCGCTGAAAAACGAGGCCTTGCGCGGCTATCTGCCGTGATGAGGATCGAGCGGGATTGTAGTCCGCTTCCGGTACTCAGTTAGAGGTTGGCGGAACTGGTTCGCTCCAACGTACCTCTTTCGCGTCACGCTTTGGCTACCGCACATCTGTCAACATACTGTACGCGGGTGCGTCGGAGACAGGATCGGCGATCGCCATCGTTGCGCGACGTAAATCGTGCGCAGCCGGTACGGAGGCCTCGTGCAGCGACAACTAATCGGCCCCGATCAAATGATCGAGTTTCTAAACAGAAGCCGGTCATATGACCGCACTCGCATGCCGTACGATTTTGGGGACGAAATGCGCTGAAGCAAATTCAACCGGATATCGGTTATGGCGAATCGGGGTTTCTGCACGCCAAGTTGTCCGCGGCAGCAGGGCCTCTTGCGATCTGATCGCCGCAAATTGTTGAATCGATCTCGCTTCTGCCGGCTCGGCTGGACCGGGCGAAACTGTTCGTCGAGCGGCGAAACCTCCGCGCTTCGATCTGGCCATGTGAAAAATGTCGACTGAGCTGACACCAGAGTAGCGGCAAAAGTGAATCGAGACTGTCTTGTCAAAAACTAAAACGTAGTGAGGAGACCGCCTAAACTTAACTTTCCTTTTCGAAAATCCACTATCGGTACGGGAAGGCAGAACGGTCTCCTTGGCACCTTCAGGTCGTCACCCGCTCCTCGCTTTCGTCGGCGAAAGGTCTGAGCATATAGCGGCTCCTCGCCCTTTGTCGGCAGATCGGCAAGAAAGAAATCAATGCGCTGTCTTGCTAGGGATTAGTGCAAGCAGGGGGCAAGTGAAGGGCCGTTTTTTCCTGAGCCCGCGTTTGGACCAGCGCTTCTTCGTCAGATGTGATATGGTTACTTATTGGCCTCAGGGAAATGCCATGGTTGCCGTTCCACCGCTGCCAAAGCGCTCCTCTCCATCCCCCGGCCCGGACGATCCGCCGGAGCCAAACGCTGCGGTGACGGACTCTGCCGTCGAGGCGGAGATGCCGCTACCCTCTGATCCGCAGACGTTTTTTCTAGGCGGTCTTTTCGTGCTGAGCGGCTTGGCGGCGATTTATGTAGCAAGCACGATCATCCTGCCCGTTGTGCTCGCCTTTGTATTCAATCTTCTTATGCAACCTGCCGTTCGTCTCCTGGAGGGCTTGCGCTTACCCCGCGCCGTCGGAGCGCTCGTTGCCATTCTTCTGATAATTGGAGCGCTTGTAGGTCTCGTCGTTGCGTTATCCGGGCCCGCAGCGACTTGGGCGAAGAGACTGCCGGAGGGGATCCCCCGGCTCGAAGCTCACCTTGTAGTTTTAAAAGGGCCTATCCAGGCGTTGCAAGGCGTCATCCAACAGGCGGAGCAGGCCGCGGACGACCCTGTACAGAAAGGCTCCAGTATTTCGGTTCATCGCGATCTCGGTCTAACCGGCGCGTTGTTCGCGGGCACGCGGGCCATCCTCGATGGTCTGTTCACGACCGTCTTGGTACTCTACTTCCTACTGGTATCAGGCGACACGTTTCTTCGGCGCATCGTCGAAATCCTCCCGAAGTTCAGCGACAAGCGGCAGGCTGTAGACATCTCTCAACAAATCCAGCAGGACGTCTCCGCCTATCTTGTGACAATCACCGCGATGAACGCCGCGGTGGGAATCGCGACCGCGGCGGCGATGTATTTATGTGGGCTTGGTGACCCCTTATTGTGGGGCGCTACAGCTTTTCTGCTAAACTATATTCCAATTTTGGGGCCGCTTTTTGGAACGTTCATTTTTTTGCTCGCCGGAATGCTCAGCTTCGACAGCTTATGGTTCGCCTTGCTGCCGGCGGTTCTCTATTTCGGCATTCACCTCGTCGAGGGCGAAACGTTGACGCCCATGCTGCTCGCGCGGCGGTTCACGCTGAATCCCGTGCTCGTTATCTTGTCGCTCTTGTTCTGGTTCTGGATGTGGGGCGTTCCTGGGGCGGTATTGGCGGTGCCGATGCTTGCTATTTTGAAGATTATCTCCGATCGGATACGCTCGCTGAAAGCTTTGGGGCACTTCCTCGAAGGCGACTAGCCGCGGAGCCCAACGCTGCGCGATTATTTGGTTTTCTAACTCGGTTTTAGAAACCTGCGACAATGCCATGCAAGGTGACCGACCATCTCTGCTACATTGTAGGACTTCTCCCACCTGGTGAGGCGCTGAAAGCGTTTCAGGATCGCGCTGTAGCTAGTCGTGACCAAGAGTACGTGTTGCCGATCTACATGCGAGAGGGTTAGTCTACCACGTCGCCGCTTGCGGCTACGCGTAGAGTGTTATTTGCAGCTCAATCAGTGCCATTCGCTGCAATGCTATCGGATCTCTCTCGCCACTCTTGGCACTCCGGAGAACCGATTCAGCGATCAACTGGACGCTGGACAAGCTCACCGGTTCAGGAAGTGTCGCAACTGCCGCATTCATTGCAGCTGTCAAGACTTCAATTGTGTCCGGTGAAAAGGATGCGTTGGCGAAGTCTTTCACGATCTGCCCCTTTGGCTCATTAGGTACGATCGGCGGTAACTCTGCGCACTTCGGTAGTTTGAGCGTCGCGGAAGCACGACGGAGAAAAGTTTGGCCAAATTTCCTCTGAACAATTAAGTGCTGTCATTACACTCGGACGGGGGTGCAATCTGTTCTGTTGCAGCCGCGGGCGTCAAGCATCGAATGCACACTGCTGAGAGAAGCAAGATGACCATAACGGACGTTGATGTTTTCATCTTCATCCCCGAGCGATCTCGGGCCTTCAACGGCTCGTTCCTTTAGTCGTTCCACCGCTTAGTGGGCTCAGCAGCAACACTTACTACGAATGGACCTGCAGGGACCGGTGACCCGTCCAACGAGAAAGTCGGACGGGGGCACCCCAGACTCTCATAGAATGCTGCGAGCCAATGCCTGAACAAGATTTGGACCTTTTTACCGATTAAAAACCACATAAAATAATCCGAAAAATTTAGCGAAACAACTCGCCTACGTGTAGGTTCGTCGGAGGGCCGAACTCATGATCGAGTGTCAGCTCGTAGAGCAAGAAGTCCAGATCGCAAGATACCGTAAATTGGAACGGGAAGTTACTGATCCTCTTGCCGCGTGTTTGCTTCACGGCATTGTCGAAGAGCTAGAGGCTGATCTCGCGCGGGACTCTGCGCGTGAGGTCCGCCCAAGCAGACGCGAAAACTGCGGCCCGTAGGATATCGATACTGCCGAAGACGACTACGGAGTCGGAAACACGGCCTGACAAAAAAGCATGAATACCAGATCCGCGAAGGCTCGCTCTGGCCGGCAGTAACGGCTTTCACCCGTCAGCGTTGCTCAATTGGGCCGCGCGCAAATGCGTGGCTCCCGTCCTCAAGTCGTTAAAGCAGGGGCCGCGGTCGTACCGATACGCCGGTCAGCGGCTCGGGGTTGTCCTCGCCGATCGTCATTTTCGGTTCGGGCCTTACCGGCCCTCTAGGAGCACGGTGAACAAATCGGCTGCCTTGATGACCGAATCGAAACGGACTCGGAGATCGGGCTGGACCCTGCATTGGCGGCCCGCTGCACCCAAGCGATCGGGTCTCGGACTAAATCTTTCGGTGACAAAGGCTCGCTTGCCACGATTCTGTGGCTGATCGCGCTGCGACGGGAGGGAGAGCATTTTGCCGAGGGCGCTACTCGCGCTGTCGGCGATCGGTGAGAGAGGCACCGAATAAGCCGGACCCAAAACGATCCTATCGCCCGCGATCTGTTGCACTTGGAGCCGCGCACCCAACCGGCGGCGCAGGTTATCGCCGCCTTCGAGCTCTGACCCGCGGCGCCGCGACGCCGTCGCGATCGGCGACCCACCCTGGAATGCTCTGCGGCGGGAAAGTCGGCACCGCGACCATCGCCCGCCACGCGAGAGAAATCGATCCTGCGTTTCCCGTGGTCTACATGAGCGGCGACAACGTGGAGGATTGGCCGTCCAAAGGCGTTCCGAACAGCATCATGTTGTCGAAGCCGTTCGCGCCAGCCCAACTGGTCACTGCGATCTCAAATTAGCTTAATAGGGGTACGCCCGCGGCCTAGGCCTCGCCGCGGAAGAGCAGGCCTGCAAACTGCCGTGACCGGGCAGAATGGCTCCTCCGCGCACGGCTTCGCTCGCCTGACCTTTACGTAGCCATGGGATGAAGCCTATTGGTGGGGTAGACTGTTCGCATCAAATGAAGGGGTACGGCATGGCAGGTAAGTCGGGTAGCAAACCGTTCGACCCGAAGGACTTTCTCGCCAAAGTAGGGGCCGGCAAAACGATATCCAAGTATCAAAAGGACCAGACCATCTTCTCCCAAGGGGAGGTGGCGGATACGGTATTTTACGTTCAAAAAGGCCGCGTCAAAGTCGTCGTCCTGTCGGATCAGGGCAAAGAGGCGGTCGTCGGGATTCTGGAGGCCGGCCAGTTCTTCGGCGAGGGATGTCTGAGCGGTCATGAATTGCGGATTGCAACAACAACAGCCCTGGAGGAATGCCTGCTCACTGCAATTCGAAAGTCCACGATGATTGCGGCGTTGCACGATGAGCCGAAGTTTTCGGAGTTGTTCGTCGCCTACTTGCTGAAGCGGAACAGCCGGATCGAGGAAGACCTGATCGACCAATTGTTCAATTCGAGCGAAAAGCGTCTCGCCCGGCTTCTTCTGTTGTTGGCGAATTTCGGCAAGGAAGGCAATCCGACGCCGATCAAGCCGCAAATTAGTCAGGAGACGTTGGCCGAAATGATCGGCACGACCCGCTCGCGCGTGAGCTTTTTCATGAACAAGTTCCGCAGACTCGGGTTCATCACCTATAACGGAAAAATCGAAGTCCACCGTTCGCTGCTGAATGCGGTTCTCTATGAAAAGCCAACTTTGGAACGCGATTAGCGAGCAGACTTGGTCACCAGATTGCGCGGTGATGCCTTTCCGGCCCTATTGGTCTCAAGCGACGAAAATTCATCACGCGCCGGTCAAGTTGCACGGGGTGCATCGGGGTGAGACAGGATCGGCAGGTTGAGCAGGAAGCGGGTCCCTTTCGATCCGTTGCCAGCGTGAGACGGCCTTGAAGCTGCCTCACCATGCCCGTGACCACCTTGAAGCCCAGACTGGCGCGCGGCTGATCGATGTCGAACCCTTCCGGAAGACCTGCGCTCTGGTCGGAGACTTCGACGTGAAGGTGGCCATCGACTCCCCGGGCCGAGACCTCGATCTCGCCGCCGCCTTCCGGATAGGCGTATTTGACGGCGTTGGTGACCAGTTCGTTGATCAGAAGGCCAAGGGGAATGGCGTGGTCAGCTGCGAGCAGCATCGGGTCGGCGTGGCAGTGCAAAGTGTGCCCACCGGTGCTGCCGCGTAGCTTCTTGCAGAGCTCGGTCATGAAATCCGCGAGTTCGACATAGCCGACGTGCGAACTGCGCCAGAGGTGGTCGTGCACCTCGGCTATGGTGGACACGCGCAGGCTCGCGTCCTACAGTGCATGCTTGACGTCCTGGGACTTGGCGCTGCGGGCCTGTACGCGCAGCAGGCCCACCATGGAGGCGAGGCTGTTCTTGACGCGGTGGCTCATCTCCCGGGTCAGCAACGCCTGGTGCCGGAGTGCCTCTTGAACCTGGCATCGGCACGTTGACGTTCGATCGCGACACCGAGCAGGCCGGCAAAGCCAGCAAGGAAGTTGACATCGTCTTGATCGAACTCGCCCGGATCGGCGCTGTCGACGTCGAGCACCCCGAAGAAAGCCTTGCCCTCTCCCCCTTCTCGATGAGCACGTTGATGGCGCGCCTGATGCCATAATCCGCCAATAGCTTGGGCAAGCGGAAGCGGGGATCCGCCCCTAGATAGTTCGATATCACGGACTCTCCGGTCTGATAGGCGTAGTCGGCCGGCGATCCGATGTCGGCGGCAAGAGAGACGGCATCGATGGTCCCGGCGCCCAGCCGACTCCCGCGCGTACCATCAGACGGCTTTCGTCCGGTTCGTATTCCAGAACCTTGACAAACGTAGCCCGCAATCCAATGGCGCACAGTTCAGTGACCCGCTGCGGAATCGTCCGAAGGTCGCGGGTCTGCATGGCGATGCTGCCGAACTCGCCAAGGAGCGACTGTTGCCGCAGCCCATAGCGAAGCTCGTCACGGCTAAAGGAAGTGCCGTCGGTTCCGGACTCGCTTGGAAGACCTCATGCATGACGAATTCTCCGCACACAGGATGGGGCCGGCGATCAATCCCGAAACTGGCAAAATGTGGTTTGTGTAAGTATGGCTGCATTCCGAGGAGAGTCTGAGCAAAACACCTCACTTGCCGAGTTCCACAATCGATCCGGCGCCTGTACCTCGGCTCTGTGGTCTGGACCACCGACAGTGGCAGCGTCGGTGTGCGACTAGCGACCCCCGGCCTGGGAGCGCACGCCATGTCTGACCCGAACGACCGACGCGACGATCCGAAGCGAGAGCTCGAGTGCCTGCGTCTGGCCGCGGATCTCAGGCAACTCGCCAAGGAAACACTCGACCCTGATTTGAGGGCGCATTGCCTCCGGATGGCGAAGCATTGGTCAGATGAACCGGATGAGCCGGCCGGCCGAGGATGATACCGGGATCGATTAGGGTTTGGGTTGATGATGATGAGCGCAACAGCCGGCAAAGCTCTGCCAGTCGTCCTTGTCGTGGAGGATGAGCCGCTTCTGCGAATGCTTGCCGTCGAGGTGGTCGAGGAAGCGGGGTTTATCGCGATCGAGGCTAGGGATGCGGACGAAGCGGTCATGCTCTTGGAATCGCGGACGGATATCAGTCTGCTGTTCACCGACATCAACATGCCCGGCGGCATGGATGGGCTGAAACTGGCCCATGCCGTGCGCAACCGCTGGCCCCCGATCAAGATCTTGGTCGTGTCCGGCCAACAGCAACTTCAATCCATCGATCTCCCATCCAACAGTTGCTTTGTCGGAAAGCCCTATCAGGCGTCGGCGTTGGTCGAGGAACTTCGATCGATGGTCGGCTCCACTTAATCGAGCGTGGCAACCCACGCCAGCGAATGAGCTCTTTTGCTCAGACTCGCCCGCAGAGAGAGTGCAAAAATGAACGTTCCGATCCCACGCGCTCCCGACGACATGCCCGTCGTCCGGATTACGCAGGAAGCGGACCCGAAACGACATGCCATCATGGCGAAGGTGCAGACCGACCGTGATCTGCGGAGTAATCGTTTGCTCGGCGCGTTGGAGCCAGATAGCCGCAGGCGGCTGGATCCCCACCTGGAGCCCGTCGATTTCAAGCTTGGCGAGATGGTCTGCGACGCGGGAGGCCTGCTCAAGCACGCCTATTTTCCCCGGGGCTCGGTGCTGTCGCTGCTGACCGTACTGGAAAACGGCGCGGCGATCGAGACCGCGAACATCGGCCGCGAGGGCGCGTTCGGCCTGTTCGCCGCCATGTATAGCCGCGTCTCCTTCAACCGGTGCATCGTTCAACTCGAGGGACACACGGTCCGCTGTCCCATCCAGCTATTGCAGTATGAATTCAAGCACAGCGAGCACGTGCGCGACCTTTTCGTGAGCTACTCGGAAACGCTTCTGTCTCAGGTCCAGCAGACGGTCGCATGCAACGCGATGCATTCGACGGAAGAGCGGATGTGCCGCTGGCTCTTGATGATGCATGACCGGGCTGAGGGCGAAGCGCTTCCCTACACCCATGAATTTCTCTCTCAAATCCTCGGCGCCAACCGGAAATCCGTGACGCTGGCAGCGCGGTCGATGCAGAACGCCGGCCTAATCAGCTACCGCCGGGGAGCGATTCAGGTGCTGGATCGTGTCGGCCTGGAGAAGGCGTCGTGCGAATGCTACGCGGTCGTGAAAGAGCGTTTCGACGCGTTCCTCACGCCGCCGTCCACCGCGGCCCCGGGCCACAACAAAAGCCGAAGCGACCAGTCCGACAAGCACTGAGTGTTTACCGCAATCGTAAGAGCCGCGTTCTTGCCAGCGGCAGCCTAGATGGCTTCATCGAAATAGGGCTCGGCTTAGTTTCCCGCCGTATCGATCACCGTCTCAGCAGCTGCGCAAGCTCATACGATCTTCATGTGCTCTTCAATTTTTGTCTTCTTCGCTGTAACTCCGCCGAGCGGCACCGATGTGGCCGGGAAGTCAAGCGGTGTGGCCAGGATCAACCTTCTCCGGCGTTTTCTTTTCTCGTTGGACTTTGACCAACGGAATAACGCCATAAGCACAGCAGAAAGGGCCGCACCAAACTCAATCCTCGGTGTGTTTGACGGTTGAGTCACTAATTAGGGGCCTTAGACCATATCAGCGCTATGTCCGCGTGATGCATGGAAGCCGATGCTAGTCAGGTCATCCATCGGCATCTTAAAGCGGCGCGTCCAGTCGTGACCGCGCCGCCTGAATATCTTGACCGCTTCCTCACCCCAGCCGGCATCTTCGACCTTCAGTTTTGTGTCGATTACCTCGATTTTGGAACGCAGCGCGGGCGCATTTCGCGTGCTCCTCCTCCGCCTTGTCCAGCTTGCGCGTCGCCGGGGCCCTCCTACAAGCCCCCTCTGGAGCGCCGCCGGCGGTTTCGCTGCGTTGTCGCTATCTCTTTTAAATCGGGACGGTGACCCCGGTCGAGCGGAGGCCTTCCCGGGTCAAGTTTTTGGTCTCAGGTTTTGCTGGATGACCAGCGGCCCGTGTATTTGAACTCCGGCGCCGATTTCAGCTGGTCCGCGGTAGCATTCATATCAGCATGCCACTTGTTGTCCTTGTAAGTGACATTCAGCACAGCAGGATTTACCGCGACGTAGTGTTCTCCCATCCCGAGAAAGCCACCAACCGATACGATATATGCCGCCGGACCGCCATTCGAGGTCAGCGCAATATCCTTGATTTGGCCGATGTCCTTGTTGTCCTTGTTGTAAATGTCCAAGCCGATCAGCTTTGAGCTAAGATTGTCGGTTGATGGCACGTTTACGTAAGTCTCCGAGCTGGTATTTGATCCGACGGTATTCGACTTTTGGTCGTAGCCGTTCTTCGTTGCGTCATTCAAGGCCGTCATTTCAGTGAACTCATCAGGACTGATGGACATCACCACCGAGTTTCCATCATGGTCCTTCGCCCGCACCATGAACGAGGTTGGTGCGACGCGGATATCCGTGTACCCAGACTTCTGCAGCATCTGGGTCAGTTCATTCCGAACGTTGGCATTTTGCTTGGTGGTGTTCGCACTGTTATCGGCGGCCCACGCAGCCGAGCTGAGCGCTATGGCTGCCGTTGTCGCGAGCAAGATTGCACGCATATTTTGTCTCCTATTTCAATATTCCTGCCTTCTAAGAACAACCGTTTGCACAGACCGCCGTTGCATGAAAGTTTGATCAGGTTGCTAATCTCTAGTCACGCTAGTATGCCTCGCCCCTAACTTTTGAGAACGACTGATGCTCATTATCGCGGCGTCGTGTGGATCGGCTTGGCTTTTGACCTCCAATTGGAGCCAACATTTGCCGAAAGGGGTCAATGTTCGGAACCGCGACGCATGCGCCAGTGAGACTCGGCGGTTGTTAGATATGGTGTTGCGCCGATCTATGCATCCAAGCATCGAGCAAGAGCGCGGCGAGCTCGAAATTGTGCTGTCGCCTAACAATTCTAGCGAAAACGAGGCGGCTCGTCATATCCAGCACCGCTGCTGTAGAACGCCAGGGTAATCAGTCCGGTGCCGACTAGTAGGGCTGAGAGAACGCCGAAAGCTAACGCAAGATAGTCGTCAAAGACGACGGGTTTTCCTGAGGCCGCGAGACCTGCCGTCTCCAGCCAGCCGGTCGCGGTCAGCAAACCGAACAGGACTGACAAAGCCAGAAGAAAGCCAGCAGTGGCGCGCAAGAGGCCCTCCGTTTCAAAATCGTCGTCCCTGATCAAATGCCGGCGGCACACGACGCCTATCGGGCGACGGGCAGTTTGTCGCCGGTTAGCATTCTCGAGAGCGCCCAGATAGTGCTCCCAAGATAGAGAAACGAGGCCGGGATACACATTAGCACACCCCCCAGCGCCTGATCGTCGATTGAGTTGGCGGCGTAGGCAGCATAGAGCTGTCTCGGCGCAAACGTGATCAGCGCCGCAAGAAAGCTTCCCTGGATACCGACTAGTGAGACCATCAGGATCATCATTCCCGGACTGAGTCTTCGCTCGGCACTGGTCACGACGACGCGCCAGAACGCAGTACCGGTCGCAAGCAGCACGAAGTGCTCACTGGCATGCGCCCATTCGTTGGCAATCGCCCAATCGTATGTCGCCGGCGCGTGCCAGAACCAGAGCGAGGCTACGAAAGCTGCGCACGCAACCCAAGCGCCGGTCCGAGAACCTGCGGCTTTGATGCCGGGTAGTCTAGCGACGGACCGCCCGATCCAGCGACGCCCACCCAACGGAAACAGCCGAAGATAAACCAGGTGCGCATTCGAAACAGCAATCATCGGAGCCGCGACTAACACAAGCATCAGATGCTGCGCCATGTGGACGGAGAACAGTTTCTCGGCAATGGCGTCGATCGGAGACAATAACGCGCATCCGATGACCCCCAGCGCGCATGCAAAGGCTGCGACCCGACGTTTGGAGACGGGCCATCGCTCGGCAGGCCGCGACAGCATCCTTATCAATCCCCCGAGATAGAGCGCCGCCATGAGGCCGAGGGCGATGGCGACTGCGGGGTCGGCGAACCAGGAATCCCAGCTGACCGCCTCCCCGTGCGCCCCGCCGTGCGCGAACGCAGATGAAGATATTAGCATCGCCGCCAGCGCGGCCAGGCAGATCAAGATGGACATGTCTCGACCAACAACGGAATGATCAGCGAAAAGCCTACCGCGATCAGGAACGTGGAATTCGCAATGAGGGCCGCCAGCGCCAGGAACCGCGTCCGGCCGTCACCCATGGTCAGCGCGTGATGGCGACCACCGCCGGCTTCCGATCGCGAAAGTTTCCAGGTCCGCGCCGCCGCCCACAAAGCCACCAGCACGATTGCCAGCGCTGCGAGACCAATGGCCAGCAGACTGCCTACCATCACCGGCGATGCCGCATCCTCGCGAAGCCCTGCACACCTGTTCATTCCCAGCCAGACAGAGATATTGAGCTGAACGAACCACGCGGCCGGCGCTGCGAGAAGTGCAACACACAGCAGCCAGGGGGAAACCGTTCCGCGAAGCGGCGATGGATGGGGAACCGAGGTTAGCGGGTGCAGTGAACTCATGATACCCTCGGAACCAGATAGAGAGCGGTGAACACCACGATCCAGACCACGTCCACAAAGTGCCAATAAATAGCACCCAGAGCCGCGCTCTCGGGATGACGATCGAGACGGCCGGTGACCGACCAGGCCAGCAAGACAAGAAGTATTAGAAGACCGACGACGACATGGATCATGTGGAATCCGGTCACAGTAAAATAGATCGCGCTATAGGCGTTGGTCGTGAGCGTGAACGGCTTTGCCGCCCACTCGAAACCCTGCACCGCCAAAAAGATCGTTCCGAGGATGAAAGTGCCGACGAGCGCCAGTTGCAGGCGCTCCTTATTGACGCCCTTGCGGACGCCCCAGCCAAGCAGAAAGCTGCTCGACAGCAGGAACAGAGTATCCGGGAGCGAAAGACGCAGCTCCGGCGGCCCCGCCGGAGGCCACGCGCCAGGCGACTGCGACCCGAGATAGGCGTAGGCGAACAGCAGATAGACGAAAAGAATGCCCTCTGTCGCGATCAGACACATCATGCCCCACCAACGGGTCGATATCATCTCCTGACCGCCAACCGGCAATGCGAGCTGCGAAAGGTGAATGTCAGCCATAGACCGCAGCCCTCTCGGTGTCGGCGTGATCGCGTGGCGCGAGCCAAAACAGCAGCACCAGCGCGGTCCACACGGCCCCTGCCCCAATCACCCAGTAATTGATCAACAGCATCCCGCAGAAAGTCGCGGTCATGCCGAGTGCCGCTTGCAGTGGTAGCAGGCTGTCGCCGGGCATTTTCAGGATGACGTCCGGTTCGGCGTCCAGCACCGTGATTCCGACTGTTTCCTTGCCCTGGTCCAGCACCAGACCGCCATGAATGGTGGAACGCTCGGCCGTCTCGTCCAGCCGATCTTCCCAAAGCGGATGGCGGCTGGCAATCACGGGGATCACCGCAAAATTGTAGGGCGGCGGTGGCGACGAAACGGACCACTCGAGGGTCGACGCGTCCCACGGATTGGCGCCCGCGATCGCGCCTTGGGTTCGGCTGCGGACAATGTTGATCAGCAGCAGCAACATCCCGGCCGCAAAGATAAAGGCGCCTAACGAAATAACGAGATTGTAGCCGCCGACACCAAGGTCATCGGAGTAAGTGTAGACCCGGCGAGGCATACCCATGAGTCCGATCAGGTGCATGGGGAAGAACGCCAGATTGAAGCCGACGAACATGGTCCAGAACGTCCACTTACCCAATCTTTCGTCCATCATCCGGCCGGTGATCTTGGGGAACCAGTAATGAATTCCTCCGACCACGGGGAAAACATTGATGCCGAGCAACACGTAATGCAGATGCGCGACGATGAAATAGGTATCGGTCAATTGCCAATCGAGCGCCACCGAGGCGGTCATGAAGCCGGATACGCCTCCGATCACGAACAACAATACGAAGGCGGCGAAGAAGAGGAACGGCGTGGTGAACTGCGGTCTTCCGGTCCAAATCGTTGCGATCCAAGCAAAGACCGCGATCGCGCTCGGCAGCGCGATAACGAAGCTGGCCGCGCTGAAAAATGAAAGCGCGACGACGGGCAGGCCCGTTGCGAACATGTGATGCACCCAGACGCCGAAACCGAGGATCATCGTCGACACCGTTGCGATGGCCACGAGCGTGTAGCCGACGAGCGGACGACGGCAAAACACCGGCAATGCGTCGGAAACGATTCCCATGCCCGGCAGCACCAGCGCATACACCCAGGGATGACCGAATACCCAGAACAAATGCTGCCACAACAGCGGCTGTCCGCCGCCGGAGATCTCGTAGAAATGGGTGCCGTATCGCCGGTCCATCCAAAGCAGAAAACACGCGAGACTGACCGCCGGCACCGCGAGCAGATTGGCGACCGACGCGGTCAGCGTTCCCCACACCAGGATGGGAAGCCGGTTCACCGACATCCCCGGTGCGCGGCACCGCAGCAGGGTGACGACAAAATTCGCCGACCCGACCACGGTGGATATGCCCAGGAAGATCAGGCCAAGCGAATAGATGTCGATGTTGATGCCGGGATCGTACTTCAGCGCGGTGTTCGGAACGTAGTTGAACCAACCTCCGTTTGGAGCCTGTCCCAGCGGAAAACTGATGTAAAGAAAGATGCCCGCAAAAAGATAGACCCAGTAGCTGAGGGCGTTGAGGCGCGGAAACGCCATGTCGCGCGAGCCGAGCAATAGGGGCCAGAGATAATTCGAGAATCCCGACAGCATCGGCAGCGCGTAAAGAAAGATCATTGTGACGCCGTGCATCGAGAAGAGCTGGTTATAAGCCTCGGGCGACAGCACTTTCAGCCCCGGTTGCGCCAGTTGAATTCGCATCGTGAGCGCCTCGACGCCGCCGACGATAAGGAAGAAGAAGGCGGTGCAAAGATAGCGGACCCCGATCTGCTTGTGGTCGACAGTCGCGAGCCACCCGTAGAGGCCGGGCGCGGTCTCCCAAATATTGAGCAGCTTCCGACGCTCGTTCTCGGGCACGCTCTGAGCCAGATCGATCGCCATTATTTCAGACCTTCCAGAAAGCTGGTCAATGTATCGACTTCATTGGTCGTCAGCCAAAGCGTCGGCATTTTCGATCCTGGCTTCACCGCTTGCGAGTCGTTCAGCCAGCGCGCGAGATCCGTTGAACTGTTTGGCAGGACGCCGGCTGCGATCGTACGGCGCGACCCGAAATGACTGAGGTCCGGCCCCAATATCCCGCCGGCCGGCAAGCCGCGTATAGTGTGGCAGCTGCCGCAACGCTCGATGAACGTCCGCTGCGGCGACGGATCGGCATTGTTGCCGGCTGGCTCAAGTTGATGATTCCACCAAGCCTCGAAATCGACGGGCGAAAGCGCAACGACAGAGAACGCCATTTGCGCGTGCTGTACGCCGCAAAATTCCGAACACTGTCCGTGGTAGATTCCGGGCTGGTCGGCCTCGATCCGGATCGTATTGGTCTGGCCCGGGATCATATCCATCTTGCCGGCGAGTTTCGGGACCCAGAAGGAATGAACCACATCGCGCGATCTGAGATTTAGTTGAATGGGGACGCCGACAGGAATCACCAGATCGTTCGCAGTCGAGAATTCGCGCGAAGGCGTGCTGGAACGATAGCGCACCTCCCACCACCATTGCTGCCCGGTGACGTCGATCGTCACCGCTGCGGCGCGCGAGGTGTCTGAAAGGCCGCGCACCGTCAAGAGGGTCCAGACCGCCGACGCCAGCAGCAACACCGTCGTGATCGATAGTCCGACGCCGATCCAGCGCAGCGAGGACCGGTCGTCGCCCCCGCCCAAACCGTCCGCCGGCATCCGTCGTCGAAAGATCGAATAGGCGAGCAGCACGCCCGTGATGAGGCAGACCGCGATCGAAATTCCGAGCAGACCCCAGCCGAGTGACGCGATCGATCGCGCCGCGGGGCCTGCGCCCTCGAGATAGCCCAACGGCGCTCGCGCGCAGGCGGATAGAGCGAGCAGCGAGAACAGGGCGGCGACCGGGCGCTTCATTGTTGATCTGAAGCCCCCTTGTTTTGCCCCTTGTCGGCGAGATCGCCTTGCGTTGCGGCCTCGTAAGAGTTTGCCGGAAAGGAGCCCCCAAGGGATTGAAGGTAGGCAGTCAGTTGCCAGATGCTGCGTGCCGGCAGCTTCTTACCCCATGAGGGCATGCCCTGCGGGCGACCGGAGGAAATCGACTGGTAGATCTGGGCCGGTGTGCCGCCATAGCGCCAATAGGTGTCCGTCAAGTTCGGCCCCATCCCTCCCTTGGCGTCATAGCCATGGCAGCCTGCGCAGTTCATGGAAATGAAGAGCTTGTGGCCCTCGGCCACAGCATTGGGGTCCGAAGATTCCGGATTCGCCGGGGCGTCAGCGGATATTGTTGCAGCGGCGACCCCCGCGACGTCTCCCAACGGCAGCGAAGTGTTCGCCGCATTGTATCCGGCTCCGCCGCCCGACAGACGCGAGTACGCGTTATGGGAAGCAAGAATCCAGCCCATAACGCCGGCGGCGATCGCTGCCACAAGGACGCCGCCGAGAATAAGTCTGGCCAACTTCATACTGGCCTCCTAATTTCATTGCGGCGTTGAAGCAGCGGGAGCGGTCGCTCGGTCAGGCGGGTTTTCTGTGGCCTGAATGGTGTCGCCGTTCAGGGAAAAGACGTAAACGGTGTTGCCCCTCGGCGGAAAACCGGCGCGCGATTTCTGAACCATCGCCGCCCCACCCACACCGGCGGCGACCGCTACATACTGCCGCCCGTCGGGTCCGGTGTAAGTGATCGGCTGGCCGATGATTCCCGATCCGAGTTTCTGCGACCACAGTACTTTTCCGGTCCAGGCGTCCACCGCGCGAAACCAGCCATCCGTCGTGCCGTAAAAGACTAGGTCGCCGGCCGTGGCTATCGCGCCACTCATAACCATGAATTTCTCGGGGATCTCCCAGATCTTTTTGCCGTGGACCGGATCCCATGCGATGAAGCCGCCCCAGTTGCCGTCCTTGCCATCCACCGAGAAGCGCTTCATCTCCATGCCGTCGTAGGGCGTGCCCGGGATATAGGAGACCTCGTGATCGGTGAGGTCCATGCAAATGTTGAACACGCCGACATAGAGCAAACCGGTGTTGGGGCTGAAAGCCGGCGGTTCCCAGTCCTTCTGACCGAGATCGGGTGGGCAAACCCGTTCGAGCTTGACGCCGGGCTTCGGCGCCATCGCCGGGTTGACGATCGGCCGACCCGTCTTCATGTCAAATCCGGTCGACCAGTTCTGATAGGCAAAGTTCTTGGCGACCAACACTTCTCCGTTGGTGCGGTCTATCGTGTAGGCATAGGTATTACGGTCGAAGTGAACCAGCGTTTTGCGCATTTTGCCGTCGATCTGCATATCGAGCAGCACTGCTTCGTTGACGCCGTCATAGTCCCATTGATCATGCGGCGTGAACTGATAAGCCCATTTCGCCTGTCCGGTCGCAGGGTCCCGGGCGAACATTGCGCTGGTCCAGAGATTGTCGCCCGGCCGCTGCGCGGGCACGCGGGGTCCGGGATTGGAGGTTCCGTAGAACACCAATTTCTGTTCCGGATCATAGGAGATAAACCCCCAAGAGGAGCCGGCGCCGGTGTGCCACATGTCCGCCGGCCAGGTCGTGACGCCCAGATCCTTGCCTTTCATCCATGGATAAAACGGTTTGAAGTTCTCTCCGATAAGGATGTCCTTGTCGGGCCCCACGGCGTGGGCTCGCCACAATTCCTTGCCGGTCCCAATCTCAAGCGCCGCAAGCCAGCCGTTCACTCCCATCTCGCCGCCGGAATTGCCGACGAAAACTTTACCATCGGCCGTAAATGCCGACATCGTCATCGTGACGCCGCGGTCGACGTCATCCATCTTGGTGCGCCAGACTTCCTTCCCGGTCTGCGCGTCGACGGCAACCGTGTGCGCATCCAGAAGATTGTAGATCAGCTTGCCGTCAGCATAGGCCCAGCCCCGCAGCACGGCGTCGCAGCAGGCCTTGCCGATTGCGGTCGGAGACGGGTTTGGCTGGAACGACCATTTGATCGAAGGACTGGGTTTGGTGAGATCGAGAGCGTAGGCGATGTTGGGATATGGCGTAACAAGATACATGGTGTCGCCAACGACCAGCGGCGCGCCTTCATGGCCGTATTGCGAGCCATCGGCAAAGGTCCATGCGATCTTCAGGCTCGCGACGTTACCGGCATTGATCTGATTGAGAGGGCTAAACCGCGTGTTGGCGTAATCGCGTGCCTGGCTTGTCCACTCGCCGGGCTTTCCCGCGCCGTCGAAACTGGCAGTCGCCCCCGTGAAGCTCTGGCGAGCCGCAGGCCCAGGGGGCTGGGCTTGGGCAATCGCTGAAGCTGTACAGGCCAAGGCTATTCCAACCACCCCGGGCAACGCTCGCATGGGCAACCTACCCTTTTATTATTCTTATCTGATCAAACGGAACGCCGGTCTAAAGTCGATGGTTCCTGGCATCTCTAAATATATCGTAATACGATATTTTTGTGCTATTGATAGCTTGACTAACTCTTCGACGGCTTCTCACGATTGAGGGATTTACGCGGCAGTCGTGATGTTGGACTGAGGCTCTGTATCACTTTTGATGCAGTCCGGGCGGCGACTGGCGTGTCGATTGGAGCTCAGTTATCTCGGTACCATCTTATTTCTGTTACTGATCTTGGCTGGTTCATGGGAGCGGCACATTTCTCAGTCGCGCAGATCGAGCGCGCCTTTGCCCAGAATCAACAGCAATTCAACCGGGTCTATGAATAGTCACCGAATGGGCGGCGCAATGGGGCATCCCGGAATTCGGCGGCCAGGAGGGTTATGCCTGCCTGATCGACCTCGGGCAGACTCTGCTCGCCAATACGTACACGGTTTTATCTATCTCGGCTTTGTCGCCATACTGGTCATTTTTGTACTGCCCGAAGTGCCCGCGCTCCGCACAAAACTTCGTCGCGCGTTGACCGCCGGCGACCAGCAGGAATTAATCGAGACTGCCGATCAGATCGCCAAAAAGATTCGTCAGTACCTTGGGGTCACGGCACTGACCAGCCTCATCACCGGAGTCGCTTCTGCGTTGTGGGCCTTTTGCCGTCGGCCTCGAGCTTGCACTGGTCTCGGGAGTCCTGAACTTTCTGTTGAACTTCGCTCCTCTCATCGGAAACTTCATCGGCATCGTTCCCGCCAGCCTCTATGCGCTGGTTCAGTTTCAGAGCGTGGGCATGTCGCTGATCGTATTGGCAGGCTTCGCCGCGCTGCAGATCGTCATCAGCACCTTCATTTACCCGACGTTGCTCAGACCGCAGCCTTTCGCTCTCTCCTTGCGCGATTACGTAGCACTTGCGTTCTGGAGCTGGGTATGGGTATCCCCGGGGCCCTGATTGCCGTTCCCCTTACCGCAGCACTTGTCATCGTTTGCGAGCACTGCCGAAGCACCACGTGGATAGCCCGACTGCTATCGGTTCCGGAATAGCCGCCGCTATTGGATCCGAACACCCACGATATCGTCGCGGTCGGGAACTTCTCAAGCCAGCGCTACTTTGGTGGAGGTGGCCGGCGATGCTTCGTTTCGGGATGTACGCATGATGGCAGATCAGGACGAGGATAGGTCGCCCCGCACCGGCACGCTGGTCCAGGTTGTCGATTCGCTGCGCCTGGCATTCGAACCCCCCGCCGAGCGTTTGTCGAATTTCTGACAATACCGACACTGGTCATTACCGGCTTCCTGCTACTCTCGCTGCTTACATTCGTCCTTGATCGGAGCCGCATATCAGCAGGTAGCAAAGATGCGCAACCGATGTGGGGCGGACTGTTCAGCGATGCGCAGGGCGCCCGCAATTTTCTCGGGGTCATCGCATCGAGTATCATTACGGTAACATCGATCACGCTGTCGTTGTTGCTGATCGCCGTGCAGCAGGGCGCGGCTTCTCTGACCAGCCTTGTCTTCGACCAATTTCTGCGCCGACGGACCCAATCAGCTCTACTTCGGCTTCTTCATCGGCTTAGCGCTTTACGCACTGATCGTGCTGGCCAGCATCGACCCGACTCATCAGCCAATTTATGGGGTAGCCTTAGCGGGCCTGCTGACGGTCGTAGCCCTCTACATGCTGATCCTTCTGACCTACACGACCATAAATCAGATGCGTCCGGTCGTCATTATCAAGTCAATCCACGATCACACACTCCTCGCGCGCGACCGCCAGCTCGATCTGCTACGCAGCACCAGGCGCGCCTCGCAACTTCCCCGGGTCGCAGGCGAACGCCTAAATGCCCGACGCAGCGGGTTTATGACGCGAATTGACGTCACCGCAATCGACAAGGCCCTGAAAAAGGATATGGAAGTCGTCATTCTGGCTTCGATTGGCGAATACGTGACATTCGGCGACCCCATAGCGGAGATCAGAGCCGCGCGGGCGATCATCTCTCCGAAATTGAAGGCGAACATCGAGAAAGCCGTGACCCTTGAAGAGCAGCGCGATCTCGACAACGATCCCGCGTTCGGCATCGAGCAACTCGTGACGATCGGATGGACCTCGATCTCGACGGCGAAGTCAATCCCGACCCAGGACTGCTGACCATCTGGAATCTCCGTGATTTGCTGGCGCGATGGCTCGCAACGGACGCGGCCTTCGGCGCAACGATCCAGATCGATCCCGATCCGGTTGGCAGTGTGGTGTATGTGGACAACCTCCCGGCGCGGCTCATGGAGGCGTTGGAATCGCTAATTGTCGTGGCATCAGAGTCGATGCAGCATCAAAGCGCCGCGGAGATCTATCGAACCTTTGCCAGGCTGTATCCGCGCCTGCCCCCCGACCTGCAACGGCGGTCGGAGGATTGCCTCATGCGCTCGCTGTCCGGACTCGGCGATCATATCCTAACGCATGAGCTCGCAGCATCGCTGTCGATCCTCGTCGACGCCCTGAGATTATCTGGCCGACCTGAATGCGCCGGGGCGATCGCACTCGCACGGGACAAGCTCGCGGGGAGCATCAGCCAGCTAAATTCGCGGTCGAGCCGAACGCCGTGACCTGCTAAGCGGACCCCGTGAAGAAGAAGGATAGCCCGAACAGCACATAGACTCCGAGAAGTAGCAGGCCTTCAAACCACGTCGTTTCACCATCACGGGCGACCGCATTAACGATCAGAGCGGTGCCCGCGATGGCGAAGAGATGCAGTGGGTTGGAAAACACAAGGTTCATCGGACGACCCATGAACCAAGAAATCATCACCAGCAAAGGCGCGACGACTAACGCTACCTGAATCGCCGAGCCCACGCAGATGTTAAGCACGAGGCCCATTTTATTCTTATGCGCAAACCAGGCCGCGGCGAACAGATCAGCGATGGTTCCAACCAGTCCCAGCACAATAACGCCCAGAAAGAGCGGCGAGAGTCGTAGCGCGCTGGCGGTCTCGGCGAGCGCGCCCGAGACCAGTTCAGCTTCGAGCGCAATTGCGACCGTCGCGGCAATAATAACCGCGAGCGAGCTCTTCAAGCTCCAGTTCGCCTTGCCGAGGGACTCTTCCGCTGCGAAAACGTCCCGATGCGTGATCAACGTGTAAATCAAGTTCGCCACGTACAGCAAGAGTAGAACGGCCGAGACGCTGAGGCTCAATTCCTCGTCGGTGACGCGTAGCGCACGCGCGTGACCGGCGACCCGGCCCGTATAATTGAAGACGGCGGGAAGCAACATCGCTATGACGACGACCACAAGCAACGTGGAGAGCAACCCTGCCCTCCTGGGATTGAAACTCTGCCGTTCTCGCGTCGAGCCCCCGATCACGATAGCCAGTCCCAGACCGAAAAGGCTCGTGCCGATGATGGATCCGGTGATCTGCGCCTGAACCACCGCCGTCTCACCACTGGCAAGCACGAAAAGCGCCAACACGAGCTCTGCGATGCTGCCGAAGCTCACGGTCAACAAACCGCCTACCGCCGGTCCGACGCGCTCTGCGAGCTGTTCCGTGGCGCGACGGATCCATTCGGCGAGGACCGCGACCGCAACAACAGCCGCAATGAAGATCCAGACCGAAGGCGCGCCTAAAAGATACTTCAGTCCGAGGGATAACGGGACAAACACAAGCAAGAGGGACAGAACCATCGTCGTCACATCGCACCTACAATCAGCTTATGAAATTTTGATTGTCGTCCGCGCACCGAGCAACCCATACTTATCTCAAAGGCAATTGAAAGCACGCCACCGATCCCTGGCCCTGCTACCCGCCTTGCCGGATAACCAGTGGTCATCAATAGGGTTCAATGCCGGGGCGCTCTTTCACTTCGGCAATGTCTAAGGTCTCCACGTCAGCGGTTTTCCACCCTCGGGCGGAGGTCGCAGCAAACTGCGGTGGTCCGCTCGCAGACCGTTTGGGTGATGCGTCCCCCGCGACTAATGGACCCGGCCGGCACTGGAACGCGCCCTGTGGGGCGCCGTTTCGACCTCATCGCGATGACTGCTGCGCGAGATCAGTCGTGAGTCCAGCAATTTGGGAATCCGCATGTCCAGCCAATCCACACGTATCGCTCTCGCTGCCATCTTTGCCTTGGCCGGACTGTGGCTCGGCCTCGGCGGCCTCTGGCTGATTACGCTGGGTGGCTCGTATTTTTATCTCGTCCAAGGTTTGGCTCTAATCGCCATAGCTGCTCTCATCGTGGCGCACAATCCGCTGGCATTTTGGGTCTACGCCGCACTTCTATTGCTCACCATGGTTTGGGCCCTGGTCGAAGTCGGGCTGGACTGGTGGCAGCTCGCCCCCCGGGGGGATTTCACCGTCGTGTTCGGACTTATCCTGATGCTGCCCTGGGTGGCGCGCTCGGTTCGAAGCCGGCCGCGCGAATCCTTCCTCAGATCGGGGCGAGCCGCTCTCGCTGCCTCGCTCGCCATCAGCGTGGCGATCGCTCTGATCGCTGTCTTCACGCCGTCGCACGGTCTGGCAGGGAGTCTACCAGAACGAGGCGCGACTGATCATGACGCGCTGGGGCGGGCGGCCGGAAAAGACTGGACCGCCTATGGCGGAAGCTATGCCGGGCAGCATTATTCGACGCTCGATCAGATCAGACGCAGAACGTCGGGAAATTGAAGGTCGCCTGGACCTTTCACACCGGAGACGTGCGCGGCAAAAAGGATCCGATCGAGACGACATACGAAGTCACCCCCCTCAAAATCGGCAACTCGGTCTATTTCTGTACACCTCACGATCTCGTCTTCGCGCTCGACGCGGAGACCGGCGAACAGGAGTGGCGATACGATCCGAAAGTCGCTGAACCTCCGTACCAGAGCACGCAGCACCTCACCTGCCGGGGCCTGTCCTATTTCGACGGCACGGCGCCAGACGCGGCGGCGCAGGCGAATGCCACGGCTTCGACAGATTGCGTCAAGCGCCTGTTCCTCCCGACTGTGGACGGACGCCTGATTGCGCTGAGCGCCGAGACCGGCAAGGTCTGCCCCGGCTTCGGCGGCCCGGATGGCTTCGTGAATCTGTGGCAAAACATGCCCAACGTGAAGACCGGATCGTATTATTCAACGTCCCCGCCGATCATCGCCAAAAGCCTGATCATCGTCGGCGGCGCGGTCAACGACAATGTGTCGACGGCCGAACCTTCCGGCGTGATCCGCGCCTTCGACGTCAATTCAGGTAAGCTGGTCTGGAACTGGGACAGCAGGAAACCGACGGACACCGCCCCCGTCGCAGAGGATCAAACCTATTCCGCGAACTCCCCGAACAGCTGGAGCATATCCAGCTATGATCCCGCACTCGGCCTGATCTTCATTCCGATGGGAAATCAGCCGCCCGATCAGTTCGGCGGCAACCGCGACAAGAACGTCGAGACCTATTCATCCTCGGTCGTTGCGCTGATCGCAGAGACCGGAGCGGTCGCCTGGGTTTTCCAAAGCACACATCATGACCTCTGGGACATGGACGTCCCCGCCCAGCCCGCTTTGCTCGACCTGACCATCGCTGGTAGCACCGTTCCCGCTTTGGTCGAAACCACCAAGCAGGGTGAGCTTTTCGTGCTCGATCGCCGCACCGGAAAACCATTGCTGCCGGTCACGGAAGCGCCTGTGCCCCAGGGCGCCGTTGACGGCGACGTCACCGCACCAACTCAGCCTGTCTCCACGTTGTCGTTCAACCCGACGCCGCTCACGGAATCCTCGATGTGGGGGCTCTCGCCGTTCGATCAACTGGCGTGCCGGATCGACTTTCGCTCAATGCGCTATGAAGGACGCTATACTCCGCCGTCTCTCAAGGGCTCGATCGTCTATCCCGGAAATTTCGGAACTTTTAACTGGGGCGGCGTCGCGATCGATCCGGAACGGCAGGTCGTATTCGCGATGCCTGTCTACCTGGCCTTCACGTCGACCCTGAAAGCGCGCACTGACGCCACCAGCCGAATCGTCAGCAAACCGGATGAAGCGCCGTTCAACGAGAATTTCGGAGCGCCCTATGCCGCCAAAATGGGAGCATTCCTCTCTCCGATCGGGCTGCCATGCCAGGCTCCGCCTTGGGGCTACGTTGCCGGTGCCGATCTGACGACAGGCAAAACATACTATCGTCACGTCAACGGAACGGTGCGGGACTTGTCGCCCATTCCTCTGCCTTTCAAGATCGGCGTTCCGGGAATTGGCGGCCCGATGATCACCCGGGGCGGCGTGGCATTTCTGAGCGGAACGCTGGATTATTTTGCCCGAGCGTATGACGTCACCAGCGGCAAGAAACTGTGAGAAAGCCGCTTGCCGGCCGGCGGGCAAGCCACGCCTATGACCTATTGGTCGGAGAAAAGCGGGCGCCAGTTCGTGGTGGTGGTCGCCGGCGGCCACGGCTCGACGGGTACCGAAGCCGGTGATTCCATCATTGCCTACGCGCTGCCCAAATCATAATCGCGGCTCCTCGGGGTAAACCACCGTACCATCGATGCGCACGACGGCGCTGGGCGTCAGGACCGCCAAATCGACATGCGATTTCCGAGAATGTGCATCACTTGCTCGCCTGCGGCCAGAAGGTAGTCCGCGATGATCCGGCGGTGGCAACGCCACCCAACCGCTTCGGCGCACATGACGGCGCACCGTTGCTCCGCGCCGCGTTCCCGAAGCCGCGCCAGCCCGGTAGCGAATGGCGCCGTCAGAGCATACCCTGCATAGTTGAGAAAGCTGCATCTCGCCAGTAGGTATTGAGCGAATTCCGAGCCGCGACAATGCGCGTCGGTTGACTTGGCACTAGAAAAAACGGTTTTGTCGTCGGCCCATTGCGATACGAGCTAGACATTCTGAACGGTAAAGACGTTCTGCTCATCGGGCGACGGCCGTACCGGCGTTTAATGAAAGAGTCGGCTGCTAAACCGACTACCGACCGGAATTCACGGGAAGCACCGGTCGAGAAACGGTGCTGGAAGTATTCATCTCCATTTTGTCAACCTTCGTCGGTAGTTGATGGCTTGCTATCAAAAATTGAGAACCGAGCATAAAGGACATGAAGAGGACATACACCCACCACGGACGAGAATTCAGCACTGCCCAAACGTTGTGTGGCGTCTCTTGCGATCTACCGTCGAATCCAGGCCGATTCGGTAGGAGCGCAACCAAGCGAGCAGCGATCGTGCGGGGATCGGCATAAGACGGAGTCCTTTCAGGCAAAGCACCAATTAACGCGGCCAAGCTCTGAGTCGCGACTTCTCCTGGCAATTGAGCCAATTTAGCAGCCTCCTGCCAAGGATCCACATCTGATCGCGCCAATCCGGAGAGGACGCTGATCAACATGCCGTTTCGGTCCTCTCCAATCGGGGCGAATAGAAAGTCGTTGAATTCGGATCCAGGTAGAGAATTTGGTACAGGCCGCAGCACTTAAATCACCGGTTTTTGTCGTCCGTCATCGACAAACAACTCGTGATGCTTTTTCGATCCATCGAACTCAAGTTATATCGGGTTACGAACAGTTTGGTCAGGATCGGGAAATACCTAGACACGCGCGGCGTCGCCGGCGCCAACTCGAGGACTGGTCCTTCTTCGGAGTTCTCTCGCTAGAGCAGATTCTGATCAGACACGATCATAACCTGCCGCGGCGAAGAAATTCAGGCACTCTTTGGTAGTGAAGGTGACCAGGGCGAGGGCGATAGCGTTGTCCAAAGCGTCGATTGACCTGGCGGCTGCCTTTCGAAGGGCGGCTTTGAGCTTGGCGAAGGCCATTTCGATCGGATTGAGGTCGGGCGAGTAAGGCGGCAGATAGAGTAGCTGGGCGCCCGCGGCATCGATTGCGATGCCGACCTCGGCCCGCTTGTGTGCCGCAAGATTGTCCATCACCACGATGTCGCCGGGCCTGAGTGTCGGCACGAGGACTTGTGTCACGTATGCCTCGAACTCCGGACCATCCATGGGGCCATCAAGGACCATCGGCGCAGTCATGCCTGTCGCTCTGAACGCGCCGACGAAGGCGGTCGTCTTCCAGTGACCATGCGGGAGCGCTGCGACACAGCGCAGGCCGTACGGCGAGCGGCCATAGCGTCGGGCCATCTTGGTCGAGGCGCCCGTCTCGTCGATGAACACCAACCGATGAATGCCGATCTCAGGCTGAGATGCCTTCCACGCCGAGCGTTCAGCGGCTACGTCCGGCCGATCCTGCTCGCTGGCGTGCGATGTTTTTTGAACGTGATGTTGCGACGATCGAAGAATCGCCAGACCACGCTCGGCACGAAACGCTCGCCGTGGACTTTGAAGAGATGGTCAGCGATCTCGGCCAGCGTCATGTCAGGCGCAGCCTTGACCAGGGAAAGGATCTCCGCAGCATGGCCCTCGATCCGAGCTGAACGCCGGTCTCCGCCCTGCGCTCCCGCCTCACAGGTGCCGGTGCTTCGCCACTCGCTAACCAGTTCGATCGCTGTCGATGGCGTTACGCCGAACCGGCTGGCGGCGCCCCGACAGCTCATGCCTTCATCTTCCACAGCCCGAATAATACGAAGGCGAAGGTCCGGCGAGAGCGGTTTAGCCATGGGGGCTGGCCTCCATCACCAGCCCTCAGGGTGAATCACGATTTGCCTCGCAAGGGAATCCCTTACCGATTCCGATAGGTCAGAAAATGCTCTAGAGAAGTGAACATAGCCGCCGGATCTGCAGTGAATCCAGCTGCAGACTGATTACTGGTCGCCACAACGCGTGGGTTACCTACCCGCTACCGGCCCACTCAATTCGACAAATAGGGAGCCGCAGTCTCGGTGATCCCGTATGATCGGTGAGCCGCCGGGTCAGCGTTTAGGTCACGCTCCTTCGAACGTAACTCGACTCCCGGAGATCGCAAAGGGGCATTGCGTCCGCTCACACACTCGTCGTCGCAGCTTTTTGCATTTCCTCAAGTGCGAGGAGAGAGTGAGCGTAAGCCCCTCCTGCCCGCATTTCAGCAGCGACCCAGACTGCCTCCATCAGCTCTTCATGTGAGTCGCCATGCCGTAACGCCGCCTTCGTGTGTCCCTTGATGCAGTAAGGGCATTGGGTAACATGCGCCACCGCGACGGCGATAATCTGCTTAACCTTGGCAGGCAGCGCGCCCTCCGCGAAAACCTTCTGGCTAAAAGCCTGAAAGGCCGCCTCAGTATCAGGCGATAATTCCCTGCGCTTCTGTGCAAGCTCGCTCGTGCTCGACGGGTATGCGGTGTCCGACATGCATGCTTCCTCTTCTGGAGTTCGCGCCGCCTTATGAAACTGTCGATCCGCATCCTATGGTTTACGCTCTTGTAATCGGCGCCATGCGCCATGCCTTACGGCGGTTCGGACTCTCGCTCGCCATGTCATTTCGGATCGTTCGGTCGAGATAACCAATGACGTGTATTCGAAACGCCGGCGGTTACCGAGACCCAGCGATCGGATAGATCACCGATAGCTTCTTTCATCGCGGAATTGCAAATTCTGTGCAACTGGACTTGCGATAGGCGCCATCACCACGAAAACTGGAACACCTATGATTTGCCGGGCATGGCATTCGCCTCGCTAGGGCTCGCAGAAGAAATATGCACAACTTCGACGCGGTCGGCCGCTAAGCTACCCTTATCGAGCAACCGTTCTGCCTCAACTAGCGCCCCAGAGGGGCTATCAGAGGTCAAATCAAGTTGCCTCTGAAGATGCTTCGAACTGTGCCCAGTCGCATTTTGCACTGTCTTGTAGAAACTTACGCGGAATTTGGACATTTTTCGAATCTCCAGTGATAGTCTCAGCGACCAGATTGCAGGCCGCATACCATTTCGTCCCGCTCCGTCAGGCGCGTATTGAGCAATATCAAATTCAGCGCGAACCGCTCTAAGACAGCATTCGGATCTAGTTTTGTGGAGCCGTGGTTCGTTTGTCGGCGTCGCAATCACGGGCCCTATGACGGCGAGATCTATGCTCGCAACACGTTCGGGGCGCCGCTTCCCAGAATGCTTTCGTTCCTCACGCGTTCAATGGCAGTTCATTGGGCGGCACAAGCGTAGCACCGTTGGCGCCCCGCGCCTTGCCGGTTTTATCAAGAAGTTCGAGGAACGGCTTGACGATATCGATCGGCATCGGAAAGACGACCGTGGAATTCTGTTCGGCACCGATCTCAGCCAGCGTTTGCAGATAACGCAGCTGCATGGCGGCGGGTATGCTTCCGAGGATCTGCGCAGCGTTGACCAGGGTTTGCGACGCCTGAAACTCGGCTTCCGCGTGAATGATCTTCGCGCGCCGATCGCGTTCCGCCTCCGCCTGTTTGGCAATGGCGCGCACCATGTTTTCCGTGAGCTCGACGGTTCTGATCTCGACGTTGCTCACCTTGATCCCCCAGGTTTCAGTCTGAGTGTCCAGAATGCTCTGGACATCGGTGCTGAGTTTCTTTCGTTCTGAAAGCATCTCATCGAGTTCATGTTGACCCAACACGGCGCGTAACGTCGTCTGCGCGAGCATGTTCGTGGCGGGAAGATAGGATTGAACTTGAATGACGGCTCGTTCGGGATTGACGACGTTGAAGTAGAGCACCGCGTCGACTTTCATTGATACGTTGTCCCGGGAGATCACGTCCTGAGTCGGAATCTCGATGACCCGGATGCGTAAATCCACTCGCACCATTTCCTGGAAGAAGGGAATTAACAACACCAGGCCTGGACCTTTGACCTTTTGGAAACGTCCCAAGGTAAAGACAACTGCTCGCTCATATTCTCGCAAAATCCGTACACTCGCCATGATCAGAACGAGCGCCGCAATTACAAGGACCGAGATCACATAGAAAGAAGGTGAGAAAAACATAGCGCTGCTCCCTCCAAGACGAGAGTAAGAGGCTCCCAGCGGCGGGCGCGAAGTGGCCAAATGGTCGGTGCGAACTCCCGTCGGCCTCGGCGGAGATCGGGGCGCCTTAACTAGGGCTGTGTTGAAGGATATAGCGCGAGGATGCCGCCACGGTAGGCTCGGAAACTACGTAGCGGTTGTTCACCGCGCGGTCGCGAGCAACGATTCAAGTTGGACGAGGGGGTGCGTCCGTAACATTCTCGGCGGCGGCAAGCGCTAACCGCGCTAGTGCTGGAAGGGATTTCACGCCGGTCTTCTTCATGATCGAGGCGCGGTGGGTCTCGACCGTGCGCTGGCTGATGCCGAGATCGGCGGCGATATTCTTGCTGGGGTGGCCGGCGAGGACCATGTCCATGATCTGCCGTTGTCGCGGCGTGAGAGCCGCAATGTGATTCGCCGCGGCCTCCCGCCAAGCGAGCGATTTGCTCGAATCTCGGGATTGCTCGAGAGCACGATCGACACTGGCGCGCAGGTCGCTGTGATGGAACGGCTTCTCAATGAAATCCAAAGCGCCCGCTTTCATGGCCTGTACCGCCATCGACACGTCGCCGTTGCCGGTGATCATGACGGCCGGCAACCGATGGCTCGAATGGCTTAGATGCTGTAACAGTTCGAGGCCGCCCATTCCGGGTAGGTATGCGTCGACCAGCAAGCAGGCCTCGCGTCCTGGATGATAGGCTTCGAGGAAGGCCTCGCACGTCGCAAAATCCTCGACGGTGCGGCCGTCCGCCTCGAGCACCTTGCGGATTCCTTCGCGTATATGATTGTCGTCGTCGACAACAAAGATGACCTGCCCGTGATTGTTGTGCTCTTCAGCGGCGTGAAGGGTTGGTGGAAAATGCGTTGCGGATCGCGACGCTGGGAGGAGGCGTTGGACGGCACGTGTCAGCTCTTTCAACCGCACAGGCTTGTTGAGTTGGACACAGTCATGACGTGCAATATAGTGCAGAGTGCTTGTCGATATGTCACCGGTCAGGACGATGACAGGGATCCGACGATGAAGTTGCGCGCACAGCTTCTCAACAACCTGGAGCCCATTCAGTCCCTTCGGCAGATTGTAGTCCGCGACGATGAGATCAGGCCGGATCTTGCCTCGCGCGACTAGATCGAGTGCGACGATTCCGTCCGGCGCCGTCGCAGTATGGCAGCCCTGGTCCTTGAGCTGGAGATCGAGGAGCTTGCACACCTCGGGATCATCCTCGATGATCAAAACGGCGCCTGTGCGTTGCACTGCTTCGGCAATCGTCTCATCGATTTCTGGTTGGCGGTCTCTCACCTTTACGGCGGCTGAACTCGGTGGGAGCATGATGTCGATCGCGAAAAACGAGCCCTTGCCCAGCTGTGAGCGGACGCGCACCCGGTGGCCGAGAAGATCGGCCAGACGCTGTACGATAGAAAGACCGAGGCCGAGGCCGCGGCTGCGCTCGCGCGCGGCGTTGTCGAGCTGGTGGTACTCTTCGAAGATCGCCTGAAGCTGCTCGTTGGGGATGCCGATGCCGGTATCCCAAATCTCGATGCTCAGCACGTCTTTGCGGTGGCGGCAGCCGAGTAATATCTTTCCGCGCGTGGTATATTTCAACGCGTTTGAAAGCAGGTTGCGGATTATCTGCTCAAGCAGACGCGGATCGCTGTAGATCGATCGGTCGCACTGGACGACTCGCAGGGCGAGGTTTTTCGCTTGTGCGAGGTATGTGAACTCGTCCTTCAATCGGCCTAGCAGATCGGCGATCGGGAAACTGACCATCTCCGCGTGAACGGTGCCCGCTTCGAGCTGGTTTATGTCGAGCAGCGAATTCAGCATGCCCGACACGGCCGCAGCTGTCTCGTCGAGCCGCGCGACCAGCTCCAAGGCCTCTTCCTTCCTATCCTCCCTGATCCTTCTGTCGAGCGCGCCTCGCATCAAGCTCAGTGCTTGCAACGGCTGGCGGAGGTCATGGCTTGCAGCAGCAAGAAAGCGCGATTTGGCGATGTTGGCGAGTTGGGCTTCCCGCTTTGCCTTCTCCAAAACATCCGCTGTATGCCTCCGCTCAGTGATGTCAGCAAAGGTGATGACAACGCCTTCGACGCCGTTGTCCTGAGTGTGATAGGGCAATATCCGACGGATGTACCAGGCGCCACTCCGTGCTTCGATCTCCCGCTCAACGGGGCTAAGGGTCTGCAGCACTGCTCGCGCGTCCGCGAGAAGCGCGCTATCGGCCGTCAGTGAACTTAGGTCCGCGAGCGGTCGGCCGAT
Source organism: Bradyrhizobium sp. CCBAU 11434 (assembly GCF_028128895.1). Classification (NCBI taxonomy): domain Bacteria; kingdom Pseudomonadati; phylum Pseudomonadota; class Alphaproteobacteria; order Hyphomicrobiales; family Nitrobacteraceae; genus Bradyrhizobium; species Bradyrhizobium sp. CCBAU 11434. The sequence continues at coordinate 36,763 of NZ_LBJX01000082.1, read as the reverse complement.
ATCGCTGGGAATGACGCTAAAAAGTGCCTTAGTGGCGGGCGTAAAGAAGCGGATGTTGAGCTTGGTGTCGAGAAAGAGCGTCGCGACATCGGTGCTGTAAAGAATATTCTGCAGATCGTTGGAGGTGGTACGCTGCCGCTCCAGCGTTTCCTGGAGCTGACTATTGAGAGCAGTCAGCTCCTCGTTGAGCGATTGTAATTCTTCCTTCGATGTCAGGAGCTCTTCATTGGTGGATTGGTATTCCTCGTTTAAGGACAAGGCTTCTTCGTTGATCGCCTTCTGTTGTTCGCTGGAGATCTCAAGGTTGCGAATAGCGCCCAATAGTTCTGTTCTCGTGGCCTCGAGTTCCTGCTCGAGCTCAGCGACTCGGGTAGTGTCTAATGGCGTGGCACGACGCCCTTTCTTTTGTTCGTGCGCCGGCTCATCGATGAAGCAGACCAGCAAGAGGTTCTCACCCGCGCTCAGAACCGGATGTACGGCTATATTGAACGCGCTCTCACCCTGCTTCGCGCGGCCACCGACGACGACAATACGCAGATTATCCTGAGTAGCCCGCTGTATCGCTGCTCGAAGCTTGATACGGATGTTGGAGCACGCCATGGCGAGCAGATCGCGAGTAGGATGGCCCGCCGGCACGTGAAGATAGCGATCGACCGGTCCCAGATAATAAAGACATTCATGCTTGCTGTTGATCAGGACTGCCGCCGGCGCATAGCTCTCCATCACCAACCGCCTGCAGAGCTCGGCGAGTGTGGATTGGCGCGAGGGCGCAGGGTCTTGTCCCGCGTGCGCGGGCAGGCGCGAGCCGTCACCGACGCTCAGCGAAAAGCCGAGTTCGCCCGGCCGGCTGTGGCCGATGTGCCGGTAGATTCGCTCGGGTTTAGAGATCGCTTCAAACCGGCCGTCGGCGTTGACCACCGTCTCCGAGCTGCCAAGCAGAAGAATCCCACCCTCGCGCAACGCAAAATGGAAGAGCGAGATAACCCTCGCCTGTGCCTCGGGGAGCAAATAAATGAGAAGATTGCGACATGAAACCAGGTCAAGACGGGAAAATGGCGGATCGCCCAGGACATCTTGTCCGGTGAAGACCACAACAGCCCGCAGCTCTGGTACAACCCTGTAGCCTTGGGCCTCCTTCGTGAAGAAGCGGGTCAGACGCTCCGGCGACACCTCCGCCTCGATCGCTTCTGGGTAGAGCCCTTCTCTGGCGCTCGCGACGGCGTCCGGATCGACATCTGAGGCGAAGACCTGGAGCTTGATATTGCGCTTCGCCGCGGTGATCTGCTCGCGGAACAGCATGGCTAGAGAATAAGTCTCCTCACCCGTGCTGCACCCGGCTATCCAGATTCGCAGCGGCTGATCAGGCGCGTGGCTAAGGACTAGGTCCGGAACGATCTTCTCCGCCAGGAGATCAAACACCTTCGGATCACGGAAGAAGCTGGTGACATTGATGAGCAAGTCCTTGGCGAGAAGGTCCAGCTCGCGAGCGTCGTCGTGCAGGATTTTGAGATAGCGATCCATATCGTCGGTCTCGACCGCCGCCATCGCCATGCGCCGCTCGATCCGACGTTGCAGCGTGCCCGACTTGTAGAGTCTGAAATCGTGCGCGGTCTTGGTACGAAGAAGATCGACAACTTCCGACAGCCAACCCTCGACGGTGTCTTGCGGACGCGAACTGTTCTGCGTGCGCGTGAGCGCCATTCGCCGGTCATATTTGACGAGCGCGTCGGGAATCTTGGCGACCGGAAGCACAACGTCAACAGTGCCGGTGAGAATCGCATTGCGCGGCATGCCGTCATGGGCGGCCTCGTCGGGATCTTGCGCGATAACGAGTCCGCCTTTTTCCTTCACGGCTTTCGACCCTAGGCTGCCATCAGCCGCCGTTCCGGACAGGACCACACCGACAGCGCGCTCTCCGTATTCCTCCGCCAACGAATTCAGCAAAAAGTCGAAAGGCAAGCGCGCACCATGACGCGCCAGCGGCTCTGAGAGATGCAGAGCGCCTCTGCCGACCGACAGATAGGTTCCGGGAGGAATGACATAGAGGTGGTTAGGCTGGAGCGGCGCTCCATCTGCGGCTTGGCGCACAGCCATCCGGGTGTGGCCGGCCAGCAGGTCCACCATCATGCTCTCATGGGTCGGATCGAGATGCTGGACGAGGATGAAAGCCATGCCGTTACTGGCGGGAAGGGCTTCGATGAGCTTTCTGCAGGCGTCGAGGCCGCCCGCCGAGGCGCCGATCCCGACGATCAGAAAGTCGTCTGGTCCCCGCGGAGGGCCGCGCGCCGGCAGCGTAAACCCGGTTGATCGGGTACGCGTCGCTTTGGCCCGGGATGGACGGCTTCTAGGCATTCTCCATTGGTTCTCCGGAAACGCCCCTGATCGAGGCTAGAAGATATTATAGGCTCTCCACCTCGGCGACGCGAGCGGCATGGACGCGCGTCGGGCGGCGCCGCGCGCCGGAGTAGGCGTCGGTCTACGTAGTTTCCGGGCCTGTCTGTGGCGATCTCACATCGGTTATCGTCTGTTTTACAAGGTCCTGAGCGGACCGCTATCGGCCAGCGTGCGCGGTATCGCGCGCAGTGATTGCGTCGTCGTGCCAGCTTTGGCGGTCGTCGACGCCCACCTTGGAGTTTCACCCATGCAACCGACCCACAACACGCTGTCCGAGAACATTCGTGCTCAGTTCGTCGAGCTTTTGAACAAGCACCTGGCAGCGGCGATCGATCTGCACGCGCAGGTGAAACAGGCGCATTGGAACGTGCGTGCGTCCCGCGACGCGCCCGAATTGCACGAGCGCATCACAATGGGGTGAATGAGAGCGATGCGGAAGCGAAGTGAATCGATGAAAGCGCTCCGCGTCCTCGTGGTGGAGGACGAGATCCTGATTGGCATGCTACTTGCTGACGCACTCGGAGCGATGGGCTACGAGGTTTGCGCAATCGAGGCAACCGAGACCGGAGCGGTGGCCGCCGCCGCTCGGTGCAACCCGGATCTGATGATAGTGGATGCGCGGTTGCGCGATGGAAGCGGCGTCTCAGCGGTCGAGGAAATACTCCGCACCGGGTGGGTCCCGCACGTGTTCGTCAGTGGCGGAACTGCGACGATACAGGCACTGAGACCAGGCGCAATTGTGATCCAAAAGCCTTTTCGTGATATAGACCTCGGTCGCGCCATTCAACGCGCACTCGACGTCGCAGCCTCATCATGAAACGGCCGACCCGCCGGTCATACGAGACTGATGTTTGCCGGGCAATTTCTGCTAATTACCTCCTGTCGCCTGCAGAGGTGAGCGGCAAGCCTCCAGGTGAGGATGAGACAACAAAAGTCGCACCGCTCCTTCGCGCGGCACATGTTTCTGCGTCCGCCAAACATAGGAAGTAGATGCCGCCAAATTGTCGGCAGCGATCTCGGCCGGCCAACTACCACATCCGTCAGCGGCATACCGTCGTACATCTTTTCCCACGTTCTCTGCTGGGTGCAAATCATTGTCCTGGAACTGGCGGCCGAGAGTGATGCTGACGCCGTGGTTTTGCCGGATCCGGAGACGCCCATCATAACGGCGGGCACCGGCTCGGTGATCGTGTGTGCCAGGGCTGGGACCACTGCGCTGAGGCTGGCTATCACGTCTCGATGCGCTCCTTCGTGGCGTCGCGGCGCGCCAAGGGGCGCCGTACACCCGGATTCCCGTCACCAGGGTCATGAGGCGGCCGGTCGCAGAACGAACTTCCGCACTGCTTTGGCGAAGCCCTCATTCTCATTGCTGTCGGTCACCGCACTCGCCTGCGCCTTCACCTCGTCGCTTGCATTGCCCATGGCAATTGAGAAGCCGCTCTTGCGGAACATGAGGACGTCATTCGGCATGTCCCCCATGGTGACAATCTGCGCGGGCGGGATGTTCAAAAGTTTCGAGAGGGTTGCGACGACCGTCCCCTTGTTGGCTTGCGGGTGAGTCACGTCGAGATAGTAAGGCTGCGAGCGCGCAGCACTCGCCTTTTCCCCCAATGCGCTCTGCGCCGCTTTCTCGCAGGCGGCGATAAGGTCGAGATTGTTGGAGATGCCAACGATCTTCACCGCGTGCGTCAAGTGGGCGTCTGTGAAGGATGCCACGACCCTGGGATTGAATTTCACCGTCCAGGTCTCGCGCGCCACATGCGGCGCATCTTTATCGCGGATCAGCCACTCCGTCTCCGTGTAGACCCAGGCGTCCAGCCCCTGATCCAGGATGAGCTCCACGGTCTGCCTGGCTGCGGCGGGGTCGAGCGTGTGGCTCTCGATGACTGAGAGATCGGGATTGACCAGCACGCCACCATTGAAGCCTGCTATGGCGGTCCGCAACCCGAGTGGCTCGATCAGCATGCTCATGCCGCGGGGCGGTCGCCCGCTTGTGATGGCGAAAGCTATGCCAGCTTGATCCAGCTCCCGCACAGCCGCCTTCGCCGCCTCGGTCAGCACCTTGTCCCTGGTGACCAGCGCACCATCCACGTCGGCCAGGAACAGACGAATATCATGCTGAGCCGTCATAGCTTTTGCTCCGAGGCAGGGATCACGGGACGCCAGGTCCTTTCTCCGTCGCGCGCCAGCAATTCGTCAGCTCCTTTCGGGCCGTCTCTGCCGGAATCGTAATCGGGAAAATCAGCCTTCTCTGCCGCCCAGGCGTCGAGCACCGGCTGTACGATGCGCCAGGACTGCTCCACCATGTCGGCACGCATGAACAGCGTCGGGTCGCCGATCATGACGTCGTAGATCAGCGTCTCGTATCCGACATTGGGCTCCTTCGGGAACCAGTCATCGTAGTGGAAGTCCATCTTCACGGCGGCAAGGTCCACTACCGGACCACGCCGCTTGACCTCGAACTGCAGGGAAATGCCCTCATCCGGCGCGATGCTCAGGACCAACCAATTGGGCCGCAAGCTATCGACGGCGGTGTCCTTGAACGCCGTGTAGGGCGCCTGCTTGAAGCGGATCGCGATCTCCGTCAGACGCTGCGACATGTGCTTGCCGGTACGGAAGTAGAAGGGGACGCCGGCCCAGCGCCAATTGTCGATCTCGAGCTGCATGGCGACATAGGTCTCGATGCTGGAATCCGCCGCCACGTTCGGCTCGTTCCGGTAGGCGTTGACCTGTTTGCCCAGGACAGTGCCAGCGCCATACTGACCGCGCACCGCTTGTGCCGGCTTGACGGCCGGCATCGCCGTGAACAGCTCAGCCTTCTTGGTGCGGATCGACGCGGCGTCGAAGCCCGTCGGCGGCTCCATGGCCACCATCGAGAGGAGCGTGAACACGTGGTTAGGCACCATGTCGCGGAGCGCACCGGTTTGCTCGTAGAATTTGCCGCGCTCCTCCACACCCACCGTCTCCGCCACGGTGATCTGCACATGATCGATCCGATCGCGATTCCAGATCGGCTCGAACAGTCCATTGGCGAAACGGAATGCCATGATGCTTTGGACCGTGTCCTTTCCCAAAAAATGATCGATCCGAAAGATCTGATCCTCGTGCAGCGTGCGCAGGATGCGGGCGTTCAGTTGGCGCGCAGAGTCCAGGCTGTGGCCGAACGGCTTCTCGATCACCACGCGGCGCCAGAACCGGGGCTTGCCATTCTTGTCCTCGCCTTGATCGGTGAGCTTCGCTTTGCCGAGCTGTTCGACTGCGGTGCCAAAGAACCGATCGGCGACCGCGAGGTAGAAGATCGCATTGCCCTGTGTGCCATGGACCGTTTCTGCATCTCCCAAAGCGCCCTGGACCTTCTCGTAGAGGTCGGGCTTGGTCAGATCGCCCTGGATATAGGACATTTTCTCCGTGAGCCGTTTCCATGCAGCCTCGTCGATCCGATCGATGTCGAACTCCGCGGTCGCATTCCCGACGAAGGATTTCAGCATGTCGTAGAGATGGTCGCGCCAGCTTTCCGCTGTGCCGGCGGCAAGGTCCACGCCGATCAACGCAAATTTCTCCGGCAGAACCTTGGTACGCGAGAGGTTGTAGAGAGCCGGTATCAGCAAGCGCTTGGCCATGTCGCCGCCGGCGCCGAAGACGACCATGGCGCAGGGATCGGCCGGAGGGACTTGTCGCCGAGGCATCGACCCCGCTGCCTGCGTGCTCGGAGATGTCCCGATCGGATGGTCCGGCACGGCGCTACTCCGCGGCATTCTGCGCCGCCGTGTGGCCCCGCGGTTCTTTCGGCTTCGGTTCGGGATCGATGGACTCGCGACCCTCGATGTGGCCGCCGAAGCCGAACCGCATCGCCGAAAGCATCTTTTCTGCGAAGTTGTGCACCTGCCGCGAGCGGAATCGGGCATAAAGCGCCGTGGACAGCACGTCCGCCGGGACCGCCTCCTCGATCGCGGCTTCGACGGTCCAGCGGCCCTCGCCAGAATCCTGGACGTAGCCGGAGAACTTATTCAATTGCGGATCCTTCACCAGCGCGGCGGCGCCGAGATCCAGCAGCCAGGATGAGATGACGCTGCCGCGCCGCCAGACCTCCGCGATATCGGGCATGTTCAGAACGAAGCGCTCGTCCTCCGGCAAATCCTTCGAGTCCTTGTTGCGCAGGATGTCGAAGCCTTCCGCGTAGGCCTGCATCAATCCGTATTCGATGCCGTTATGGACCATCTTGACAAAATGCCCGGCGCCGGATGGCCCGGCGTGAATGTAGCCGCGCTCGGCGCGGGATGCGGCCTTTTCGCGGCCGGGCGTGCGCGGAATATCCCCCAGGCCCGGAGCGAGCGCCGCGAAGATCGGGTCGAGATGATCCACGGCCTCTTTCGGGCCGCCAATCATTAGGCAGTAGCCGCGCTCGATACCCCAGACGCCACCGGACGTGCCGCAATCGACGTAGCGAATGTGCTTCTTCGCCAATTTCCTGGCGCGGCGGATGTCGTCCTTGTAGAAGGAATTGCCGCCATCGATGACGATGTCATCTGCTTCAAGCAGGCCGCCGAGACCTTCGACTGTTTCGTCGGTAATCTCGCCGGCGGGCAGCATAACCCAAAAGGCGCGCGGCTTGTCCGCGAGCGCCTTCACCATCTCGGCGAGCGAGCCAACGGCTGTGGCGCCCTCCTTCGCCAGCGCCTCGCGCGGCTTGGCGTTTGTGTCGAACACCACACAATGGTGGCCCGCCTTCATCAGGCGGCGAGAGATGTTGCCGCCCATGCGACCCAGGCCAATGATGCCGATCTGCATCTTGCGTTACTCCTTATGACGATGCGCTATTCGAGCGCTGCGTCGATTGCGTGCGACAGCTCCTCAAGGCCTGCATCGACATGCTTGAGGTGAACGCGCAACGCACGACGGTCGCGTTCCACCAGCACCGCGAGATCACCGCTGGCCTGTGCGGCCTTGACAACTCCAAAGCTGTAGGAATGGCCGGGCACATCGATGTCGGCGGGGTCATCGCAGGTGACCTGCAAGAACACGCCGGAATTCGGGCCGCCTTTGTAGGTCTGCCCGGTCGAATGCTGGAAGCGCGGTCCGAAGCCGAGGCACGTCGCGGCCCGTGTCTTGTCGCGGATACGCCTGCGCATCTCGGTTAGCGCTCGCGTGTGCGCCGCATTGCGCTCGATATAAGCGAGCAGCGCCACGTAATCGCCGGCTTTCGCGCCGGCCTGCACGCGGCCAAAATGGCTCTTCAGATAACCGGCAAGGGTGTTGTGTCGGCCGAGTTGAGCCGCGTTGCGCGGATCGGCGTAGAGAGCCACGCCATTCTCGCGAAACATCGGCGCGTCTTCGGGCAGGCGATGCGATTTCTCATAGGCGTCGGTTAGCGCGCGCGTCTTGTCCTTGCTTGCCTCGACATCCGGCTGGTTGAAGGGGTCGATGCCGATGATCGAACCGGCAACGGCGGTGGCGATCTCCCAGCGGAAGAATTCCTGACCGATATGCCAGAGATCCTTCACGCGAATCCGCGCGACCGGATGGCCGGTCCGCTCCAGCGCCTCGACGGCCTGGCACTGCGACGGATCGGCCTGCCCGGCCAACTCCAGATAGACGAAGAACCGGTCGCTGCCGTAGCCCTCGGGCACGGTGAGCGGCTCGCCGGCCAGCGGGACCAGCCCGCGTCCCTGCTTGCCTGTACTTTCCGCCAGGAGCTGCTCCAGCCACGCGCCGAAATCGGCGATCCCTGGCGAGGCAATGATCGTCACCTTGTCGCGTCCAAAGCGGGTTGCCGCGACTCCCATAGCGACGCCGAGTTGCACACCAGGGTTTTCCGACGGCGGGACGTCGGCGCCGCAGGAACGTTGCATCGTCCGCGTCGTCTCAAGCAAGCGCCTAACGTCAAGACCTGTCGCTGCCGCCGGCACCAAGCCGAACTTCGACAGCACGGAGTAACGCCCGCCGATCGACGGCACACCGTGGAAGGTTTGGCCGAAGCCGAGCCGACCGGCGCGTCGCTCCAACGAGGATCCCGGATCGGTTACGGCGACGAAGTGCTCACCGGCCTTGTCCTTGCCCCTCATTGCGCCGACGCGGTCGAAGAAATAGTCCAGGAAAATGTTGGGTTCCAGCGTGCTGCCGGACTTGGAGGAGACAATGAACAGTGTCTTGCCGAGATCAATCGCCTGTTCGATCGTCCTGATTTGCGCCGGATCGGTGCTGTCCAGCATATGGAAACACGGCCAGCCAGCCTGCCGTCCGAGAGTTTTGCCCAGCACCTCCGGTCCCAGGCTCGATCCGCCCATTCCCAAGAGGACCACGTCGGTGAACCCGCCCTGCCCCATCCGCTCGGCCAAGCCGCCCAGCCGATCCAAGTTGGCCAATTCCTGCTCGACAATGTCTAGCCAACCGACCCACTTGTCCTCGTCGATCCCTGCCCACAACGACTTGTCCCCTGCCCAAAGCCGTCGGATGCGTCCGTCCTCACGCCAGATCTCCATCTCCGCGTGGACAGCGGCGTCCATCTCCGGTGAGCCCGGCGCGATCTCCAGGCCGGCGCGCTCGCCCTCGAGCAGCGTGCGGCGTCGTTTCGCGATGGTGCCGAACAGCTTGTCGAACGCGTCCGCGAACTGTTGCACCCCCTCCTTGAGCAATTCGTCCGTGACCGCCTTCAATGAAACTCCGTGCTCCTCCAATTCGGAGCACACGGTGCGGGCGCCTGCCACATCCAGTTCTATAGCGTCAGGCTTCGCCTCCCCATGGTCGCGGAAAGCGTCCATGGTAGCCGGCGGGATGGTATCCACCGTGTCGCGGCCGATGAGCGCCTCGACATACATCGTGTCCTTGTAAGCCGGGCTTTTTGTGCTGGCAGACGCCCAGAGCAGGCGTTGCATCTGCGCGCCGGCCCCGGACAGATGCCGCCAGCGAGGGCCGGAGAACAGCGCCTTGTAGCGAGAGTAGGCGATCTTCGCGTTGGCGATGCCCGCTTTCCCACGCAACCGATCCGCCAGCTTTTTGTCACCGAGCTTGTCCAGCTGCTTGTCCGTCGCGACATCAATACGGCTGACAAAAATGCTGGCGACGCTGCCGATCTTTGACAGATCGCCGCCGGACCGATTCAAATCTTCGAGCCCCGCAATATATGCTTCGACCACCTGTTCATAGACGCTCACCGAAAAGAGCAAAGTTATATTGATGTTCAGTCCACGACCGATCAGGTGGCGAATCGCGGGGATACCCGCCGGAGTAGCCGGCACCTTCACCATCAGGTTGGGGCGTTCCACCGCGGCCCACAGCCGCGATGCCTCGGCGATCGTCGCGTCAGTATCGTTGGCCAAATAAGGCGAACATTCCAGGCTGATATAGCCATCCCGTCCCTGCGTCTGGTCGTAGACGGAACGCAGGACGTCGGCGCCAGCGCGGATATCGGCGATCGCCAAGTGCTCGTAGATCTCGGAGATGCTATGATCGGCCCGCGCCTGGAACTGCTTCAGCGCATCGGCATATTCGTCGGTCTCGCCGATCGCCTTCTCGAAGATCGAAGGGTTCGAGGTGACGCCCTTCAAGCCGTCGTGCTCGATGAGCGTGCGCAACTCACCCTTCGCGATCAGGCTGCGCTTCAGATAGTCCAGCCACGGCGACTGGCCATATGCTTCGAGCTGCTTCAGCGGATTCATGCTGATGAGTCTCCCGAGGTTCGTATCATTGTGGCCATCACCTTCGCCGGCATGAAGCACTCGTCGACAAAGACCTTGCACGAGCCGATGTGTTGAGCTCTGCCGCGTCGATACGTATCGACGTTGCCGGCTTTTGATCGACGATGGCAACCGAACTTCGGCTCCAAGGTGAGACACCCCTACGATAGACCGACGCTGGTTCGCAGCGGTAGGCTCGGAAACTACGCAGATCCGCCCGCGGAACGATTAAGTGGTTCGCTGTCTTTAATGAGTTCGTCTCAAAGACGAACTTTGAAAACACAGGAGCTATGCCATGCGTAATACCTTGTTCATGTCCACGCTCGTGTTGGCGCTTGCTGTTTCGGGAACTGCCTCCGCTCAGTCCACGACGGGCGCGACCAATCCACCTTCACCAAATGCCACGAAACAGCAAGGCGCAGGTCAGCAGTCTGTTCTGACGGTAGATAAGCTTAAGCAAGATCTGCAAAACGCCGGATTCTCCGAGGTCAAGGTCCTGCAAGACGCCTTCTTGATCCAAGCTAAAACCAAAGACGGCAATCCCATATTGATGACCATAGGCCCGAACGGCATGAGTGCATTGGAGATGTCAAATTCGGGCGGCGCCACGACGGGCCAATCTCATTCGGACAACAACCCCGTCTCAGCGCCCGCGAAGCCTGCGCAACATTAGCTGATCGATTGGAGGGAGCGGCAATTCCGCTCTCCCCTCGGTGAGCGATAATACTTGCCGGCGACCGGATTTGCGCCAGGAGGCGGTGCGTTCAAACCGTGAAGCTCGGTGATGATGCTGGCCGCCAGATAGTCTCTAGGTAGTTTCCGAGCCTATCGTCACGGCCTCGTCGCTCGCTATTCTGCAAGACGTTCTCCTCTCGGCATTAATTTAGCAGATTTCGGTTGATCTCACCTTTAGCCAAACGAAGGAGCGATAAATGCGCGAAGCAAGAACATTGTACGTCATTGTTTGGGCGTTCTGCGTGTTCGCGCCGGCCGCACATGCTGAAGCGAACAAGGTCGTGATCGGAGATATCGACGACATGTCTGGCGTTTATGCCGACATCATTGGCCCCGGCGGCGTCGAGGCCGCTAAAATGGCCATCGCAGATTTTGGCGGTTCTGTCCTTGGAAAGAAGATCGAATTTCTAGTAACCGACCACCAGAATAAGCCGGACCTTGGCGCCGAGAAATTCCGCGAATGGGCGGATCGCGATGGTCTGACCATGGTACTCGGAGGCTCCAATACCGGCGTCAGTATCGCAATGACGACGATCGCGCGGGAGAAGAAGATCCCATTTTTCGCCATCGGCGCGGCGGGGGCATCGCTCACCGGTAAGGACTGCACGCCTTACACGGTGCATTATGCCTATGACACTACGGCGCTTGGTAACGGGACCGCGACCACCATTTTGAAGCAGGGCGGAAAGTCGTGGTTCTTCCTGACCGCTGACTATGCCTTTGGCACTCAGCTACAGGAGTCTGCGGCCGGCGTGGTGACCGTTGGAGGCGGCAAGGTTCTTGGCTCCGTCCGGGTTCCCCTTGCCACATCGGATTTCTCTTCGTTTGTCCTGCAGGCGCAGAATTCAGGCGCGCAGGTTCTGGGTCTTGCCAACGCCGGTGATGACTTCACCAACTCGCTCAAGGCCGCCAATCAGTTCGGGGTCACGAAGAAGATGAAGCCTGCCGCGCTGCTCGCCTTCATAACCGACATCCATAGTCTGGGACTGGAGACCGCGCAGGGGCTCTATCTTACGACGGGCTGGTATTGGGATCTCAACGACAAGACCCGGGCTTTCGCGAAGCGTTTCTTCGAAAAAACAAAGCGTGAGCCGACGATGACCCAGGCCGCCTATTATTCCGCTACACTCACTTATCTCAATGCGGTCAAGGCCGCCAAGACGATCGATGCTGATAAGGTCATGGCTGAATTGCATAAGGCTAAGATCGACGACATGTTTACGTCCAACGGCAAAATCCGCGCTGATGGATTGATGGAACATGAAATGTACATCATGCAGGTCAAGACGCCTTCAGAATCGAAACACCCGTGGGACTATTATCGTCTTGTAGAGACAATGCCCGGAGACCAGGCTTTTGGAAAGCTCTCTGACTCGACCTGCCCCTTGCTCAAGGAGTGATTTGCAGCATCCCATAACAATAGGAAGCTAATACGTGAGGTCCTTCAGCCTCGGAAACTACGCAGCAACGTGGACCGATCGGCGGCGTTCTCGACTGGTCGGCTGGCTAAAGGAACGCGGGCTGTGGCGGGCTGCGATGAAGTCCAGCCGCTGCACAGAAGTCATTCGCTTCAGTGAAAGACTTGCGGAACAAGTTATGGAGCCCGTCTGCCGATGACCTTGAGAATTGCGCAGATCGCGCCGCTCGCGGAGTCTGTTCCACCCCGCACCTATGGTGGCACGGAGCGGGTCTGTTCCTGGCTTACCGAAGAACTCGTACGCCAGGGACACGAAGTGACCTTGTTCGCCAGCGCCGACTCGTCAACCTTGGCGACGCTCGCGCCATGCTGCCCGGCAGGATTGCGGCGAGCAGGTGTGCACAATCACGCGCCATCCTTGTTGCTCATGCTGGACCGGGTGCGCAGGCTCGCCGAAAGCTTTGACGTGATCCACTTCCATGTAGATCTCTATCAGTTCCCGCTGTTCCAGCATCTCGCCTCGAAGTCCTTGACCACACTACATGGACGGCTGGATCTGCCGGAAATGCACCCGGTGTATCGCACCTTCAACCGCATGCCATTAGTGTCGATCTCCGACGCCCAGCGCCGACCGATCCTCGACGCAAACTGGTTGGCGACAGTCCCTCACGGCATGCCTGACGGGCTCATTCCGTATTCGGCGGACCAGGGCACATACCTTGCCTTCCTGGGTCGCATCTCGCCCGAGAAGAGACCGGATCGCGCCATCGCGGTCGCCCTCCGCGCCGGCATCCCGCTCAAGCTCGCGGCCAAGGTCGACGCGGCCGATCAAGAGTATTTCGACGCTGCGGTCAAACCGTGGCTAGATCATCCGTTGATCGAATTCCTCGGCGAGATCGACGACGCCCAAAAGAGCGAACTACTGGCCGGCGCGCTCGCCCTGCTCTTTCCTATCGACTGGCCCGAGCCCTTCGGGTTGGTGATGATCGAGGCCATGTCTGCAGGCACGCCGGTGATCGCCTGGCGCAACGGCTCTGTTCCTGAGATTGTGGACCCAGGCGTCACCGGGTTCATCGTCCAGTGCCTCGATGAGGCGCTCGAAGCCTTGAACCGAGTGAGTACCCTAGACCGCCTGAACGTCCGCAAGCGTTTCAAAGATCGGTTCACGGTTGACCGTATGGCGGAAAACTATCTGGTGCTCTACAGGCGGCTCGCGGACAATGCGCGCTCCTCATCTAGGTCCCCGGCCTTTGCGGGATCGCGCGACCGCGGCCTGGGTCACGGCTTGTCGGGTCCGCAAAAGGGAGCCTTAGACCCCGTTGACTCATTGTTCGAAGACGGCGTCGCCGACGTTCGACGTTAAACGCCCCTCAACGGCTCGCGCGGAAACAATCAATGGCCATAGAAATAAATGTCGGACCGCCAAGGCTGGCCATCAACCAAGGCTACGGCGTCCTCATCACCGACCAGGACGGTCAGATCCCCTGGCCGACCGACAAGGGCTTTTATCACTCCGATACCCGGGTCATCTCCTCCTGGCAGATCTTCGCGGATGGCGAGTCGTGGAAACTCTTAAACAGCGGGAACGTCGCGTACTACGCCAACCGCATCTTCCTCACCAATCCAATCCTTCATACCGAGATCGGCGTGGTCCCGGAACATACCCTCGGGCTATCGATCAGCCGTTCCATCGGCGGCGGAATCCATGAGGATCTCGATCTCGTCAATCACGGCATGGACAAGGTGCAGTTCAATCTCGAGATCGCGGTACGCAGCGATTTTGCCGATATCTTCGAAGTGAAATCCGGCAGTATCGTCAGGCGCGGCCGCATCACATCGGCATGGTCGCAAGGCGCTCCACGTCTCACGATCGCCTATGTCAACAAGGACTTCAAGCGCCGGGTCACCGTCACCGCGCACAAGTGGGATTCAAAGCCGGTCTATGCCAATGGCCGGATCAGTTTCGAACTCGAACTCAAGCCCGGCGAGGCATGGCACTCATGCCTGCTCTATGCGGTCGGCGACGGCGAGACCATCGATCACGCACCGGATCACTGCATCGCCCAGACGGGTGGCGCTGGCGCGCATCGCAAACTGAGTCAGTGGCGGGACGCGACGCTCAAGATCGAGACGAGCAATGAGGAGTTCTACCGCTTCTACCATCAGTCGCTAGAGGATATGGCCGCCTTGCGACTCCCGATCGAGGGCACCGACCATTTGGAGTTCGTGCCGGCGGCCGGAGTTCCGTGGTTCCTGGCGCTGTTCGGTCGCGACAGCCTCACCGTCTCGCTGCAGAACGCGATGGTGCATTCCAGTTTCGCCCGCGGCGCATTGGAGGTGCTGAGCCGCCACCAGGCCACCAGGCGCGACGACTATCGCGACGCGGAGCCTGGCAAGATCATGCACGAACTGCGTCGCGGGGAGCTGGCGCACTTCAAGCTTATTCCGCACACGCCCTATTACGGGACCGCCGACGCTACCATCCTCTATCTGATCGTGCTGCATAATGCTTGGCGCTGCACCGGCGATCCCGATCTGCTGGCTCGGTTTCTGCCTGTCGCGGAGAAATGCCTGAGTTGGATCGATGAATACGGCGACCGGGACGGCGATGGCTTCCAGGAGTATCAGACCCGATCCAAGGCTGGCGCCTACAACCAAGGTTGGAAGGATTCGGGTCAGGCGCTGGTCAACACCGACGGGTCGATCGTCACAGCCCCGATCGCGCTCGTGGAGATTCAGGGCTACGTTTACGATGCTTGGCTGCGCATGGCTCAGGTCTACGACGCCCTGGGCAAATCAGCCCGGGCCCAGACACTGCGCGAAAAGGCCGAGGCCCTGTTCGTCCGCTTCAACGATACGTTCTGGGATGAAGAGTCCGGCTTCTACGCCTTCTGTCTCGATGGCGAAAAAAAGCAGGTGTTGAGCGTCGCTTCCAATCCTGGCCAATGCCTGTGGTCGGGCATAGTGCCTCCCGACCGCGCCGCCAAGGTGGTCAAGCGGCTGATGGAACCGGATATGTGGAGCGGCTGGGGCATCCGGACGCTTTCGACCGACAACCCCTCCTATAATCCCAATTCCTATCAGAACGGCGCGGTATGGCCGCACGACAACGGGATTATCGCCATGGGCTTCCGCCGCTACGGCTTCGCCAACGAAGCAGCATGCATCGCCAGAGACATCAGCGGCGCCGCCGGCTACTTCGTGCAGCATCAAATGCCGGAACTCTATTCCGGCATGCAGCGTGATCCGACCGACTTTCCGGTCCAGTACCTGGGCGCCAATGTGCCGCAGGCCTGGGCAGCGGGATCATGTTTCGCCATGCTTCAGATGATCGTCGGCTTTCAACCCGACGCGCCGGCCGGCAAGCTCTACATCGATCCGGTTCTGCCTGAGTGGCTCCCGAAACTCACCATCAGAGACCTTCGGGTCGGTGAGAACGTCTTCGACCTGCGATTCTGGCGCGACGACGACGCTACGCGGTTCGAGACTCTGAAAGGCGATCCGCTGGCAGTCGTCCAGAAGAGCTACGCCACGGCCACCACGCGATGGCTGTAGCGCGCGACCAAGTCGAGGCATCGTTTCGTCGGCGACCGATGACACCACTAGACCAGCTTTCGCACGACGTTCCTCAGCTCAGGAATTACCTCCTCCTCGAACCACGGATTTTTCTGCATCCAAATAGCACTACGCCAACTCGGATGCGGCAACGTAAAAAATTGGGGACCGTACTGTGAAAATGCCTTAACGGTCTCGGTCATGGTGGTCTTCGGCCCTGCATCCAAATAATATCGATGCGCGTATCGACCGACCAACAGTGTGAGCTGCAGGTCCGGAAGATGCTTGAGCAAACGTTCGTGCCAGCGCGGCGCACACTCGGGACGAGGTGGATTGTCACCGCCATTCTTTCCAGCCCCCGGATAACAAAGTCCCATGGGAAGAATTGCGACCTTTCTTTCATCGAAGAAGGTCGAACAATCCAGCCCCAACCAGTCGCGCAAGCGATCGCCGCTTGCATCATCCCAAGGTATACCACTCCGATGGACCTTGCTCCCCGGAGCCTGACCGACGATCAACAGCTGAGCGGTGCTCGCCAGCTGCACCACGGGACGGGGACCGAGCGGCAATTTCGCCTCGCAGATGCGACAGGCCCGCACTTCGCGCAACAGACGTTTCAGCGACATTCAAAAGCTCTCTGCAAAACAATATCGCTCGCATCCGGACCGCGCTTTTGCCAGGCAATGATGTCGTCAGGCCTACGGATATTGCCATTCCGCAGGCGCAATAAACTTATGCAACAGCGGAACTCGATTGTTTCGCTCACTTGAAAAACTCGGCCGTGTGAGACCATGTGTTAGCGGCGGCCGCTGGTCGCGAAGTATTATCCCATCTATCAAAGCACATCCAATGCGTTTACTAACTACTCCAACATGGCCAGAACCCTTCTACATACGTTCTCAGCCGTAAAGCCGTATTCACGCATCACGACGTCGCCTGGCGCCGATGCGCCAAAGCGGTCTACGCCCAGTACGTCACCGCGATCACCGATGTAACGATGCCAGCCCTGCGACGCGCCCGCTTCTACGGAAAGTCGCGCACGGATCGACGGCAATAACACCTCGTCGCGATAGCTCCGCGGCTGCGCATCGAACAGATCCCAGCTCGGCATGGAGACAACGCGCGCCATGACGTTGCGCTCTTGCAGACTCTTTCGAGCGGCCATAACGAGCTCAACCTCCGAACCGCTTGCAATCAGAATGACATCCGGCTTGCCGTTCGGAGCATCGGCAAGGACATATGCGCCCTGGCGCAAGCCATCTGCCGCGGCACATTGAGTGCGATCGAGCGTCGGCACATTCTGACGCGTTAGAATCAACGCAACCGGATGGTCTCCCGCTTCCAGCGCGACGCGCCAGGCGACGGACGTCTCATTGGCATCGCCCGGACGGATGACGGTAAGGCCTGGAACCGCGCGCAAGCCGGCGAGTTGCTCGACCGGTTGATGGGTCGATCCATCCTGCCCCAAGGCGATGCTGTCGTGGGTAAACACATAGACCACGTGCAGCTTCATCATCGCGGCAAGGCGGATCGGCGGCCGCATGTAGTCCGAGAAAATCAAAAATGTCGCGCCGAACGGCACCGTGCCGCCATGCGCCGCCAATCCGTTCAGAATCGCTCCCATGCCGTGCTCGCGTACACCGAAATAGATGTTGCGGCCGGCGTAACTCCAGACACCATCCACAGCGCCCTGCTTGTCGGGTACGGTCACTCCGGCGGGCTCGAAATCTCCGAGCCCCGAAAGCGCGGTATGGGTCGATGGATTCAAATCCGCCGAGCCTCCGATCAGCGCTTGCAATCGAGGCGCAACGGCATTCATCACCTTCCCCGCAGCGACACGAGTAGCCATGCCCTTTTCATCCGCAGGGAAAACCGGAATATCCCTATCCCATCCATCCGGCAATTCGCCGTGCATGACATGGTGAAGCGCCCTTGCGAGATCCGGAAACGCGCGGCTGTACGCCGAGAATCTGTCGTTCCACTCCGTCTCGGCCGCTTTTCCCCGCTCGACCGCCTTGCGAAAGTGTTCGCCTGCCTTCTTGGGGATGTGAAAGAGCGGCTCGGTCGGCCAGCCTAGATTCTGCTTCGCCAACCTCATTTCGTCGACGCCCAAGGGCGACCCATGCGATTCAAAACTGTCCTGTTTGTCGGGCGCGCCGTAGCCGATATGGGTGCGCGCCAGGATTAGCGAGGGACGCTGCGTTTCCGCGCGTGCCGCGTGCAGCGCTGCGTCGATCGCAACGAGATCGTTGCCGTCCGCGACCGACTGGACGTGCCAGCCATAAGCCTCAAACCGGCGCGCCCGATCCTCGGTAAATGTGATATCGGTTCCAGCCGACAGCGTCACACGGTTGTCGTCATAGACGTAGATCAGCTTGCCGAGCTTCAAATGGCCGGCGAGGGACGCTGCCTCCGAGGAAACGCCCTCCATCAGATCTCCATCGCTGACGATCCCATAGGTGAAATGATTGACGATCTCGGCGCCGGGCCGGTTGTAACGCGCCGCCAGATGCGCTTCGGCCATCGCCAGACCGACGCCGTTGCCGAACCCTTGACCCAGAGGTCCGGTGGTCGTCTCCACGCCTGGCGTAACGCCTCGCTCAGGATGTCCCGGCGTCATGCTGCCCCATTGGCGAAACCGCTTGATTTGCTCAAGGGAAAGATCGTAGCCGGTGAGGTGAAGCAAACTGTACAACAGCATCGAGCCGTGCCCGGGAGAGAGCACGAAACGATCGCGGTCGAACCAACCGGGATTAGCGGGACTGTGTTTGAGGAACCGGGTCCACAGCACATAGGCCATCGACGCCGCGCCCATCGGCATTCCCGGGTGGCCGCTATCGGCCTTTTGCACGGCGTCCACGGAAAGGAAGCGCAGAGTGTTGATGCACTCATTGTCCAACGCTGGATCGAGAAGCATTGCAGAAGGCGCTGCGTTCATTCGAGTTCTCCGTTTTATCTTTGCTTCGGCGAGCACATCTCGGCGCGATGACCGTCTCCGCGCCTCTCGATTGATGCGCCGTGCCGCGCACCTCAAATCGGCATACGGTATCCGTAGAACTCGTGATCTTCGTTATAGCCGCCTTGGCCGGCCCCCAGATCGGCGAAGTCGCGCACGAGCTCGATTGCCGCGATCCACTTGACCATCTTGAAGCCTAATTCGTTCTCGCAGCGCAGCCGCAGCGGCGCGCCGTGAAGGATGCTGACCGGCGCCCCGTTCATCTCGTAGGCGAGAATGGTCAGCCGATGCCGCATGTTATGAAGCTCATGAACGTCGTAATAGCCGCCACCCGCAGAACCTTCGGAAAACGAGTAAAAGACCGCGTAACGCGCGTCCGGTGTCGGCTTGACGATGTCGAGAATGTCGCGCATCGGAACGCCGCCCCACTTGGCAACGCCCGACCATCCTTGGATGCAAAAATGCGTAGTGATTTGTTCCTGCTTCGGTAGGGCCTTGAGATCGGCGAAGGAAAACTCGCGCGGCTCCTCCACCAGTCCACTGACGCGTAGACGATATTGAGCAAACTCATCCGCCACCAACGCCTCGAACTCCGCGGAGTTAGGCATCGTGCCGTTGGGCCAGAAATGCGGCGAGATGTCCTTCTCCGTAAGCTGGGCGTTGGGCTCCCACCATTCGGTCAGACCCTTGATCCAGCCGACCATGAATCGTCCCGTCCGCTGCACCAGACGAGCGTGCCGGATGGTGAAGGGCGAGGCGACCCACCAGGCGAGACCTACGAGCACCATGGCCAAGACGAAAGACGGAAAACCAGCCCACGCGTGGCTCTCCACCCCCGCGAACATGTGGTTCGTGTTCTCCCTAAGACCGGTAACGAACACCATGATCCCGTGCGCCAGGATGAACAGCACGAACCAGCAGAACGAGATGAAGTGGATGGAGCGGGCCGCCTGCCTGTTCAGCACGGTCCCGAGCAAGCCGAACCGATTAGAGATAGCCGGGCTCTGCATGAGCCCGGTCGCAATGGAAACCGGCGCGGCGGCGAACACCGTGATGAAATAGCTAAGCTGCTGCAGGCCGTTGTAGCGGGTCCAGCTTTCGTCGACCGGAAAATTCAGCGACGCATACTGGATTGCGGTCGAGAGCGCGGCAGGGAACACGCCCCACGTCACCGGGACTAAACGAAGCCACTGACCGGTGGTGAATATCAGCACGTAAAATGCGATGCCGTTGATCGTCCACAGCATCACGATCGAAAAATGCCACCAACGGGCAAGCCCGATGGAGTGACGAACGCCGGGGATGCCCAGCCAACTCGGCACGGTCACCGAATCGTCCTTCGACGTCCAAGTCCGGCCCTCAGGAACCGAGTGCTGGAAACGGAACCACTCCGTGCCGGGCGTGCAGTCCCGGGTCCAATAAAGCCGCGGGTGATCGGCCAGGATCTGAATCCCGGCCCGAATGATGAACATCATGAAGAGCATGTTCAGGAAGTGCTGTAATTGCAACCACCACGGAAAGCCGGAATCGACCGAGGGTGCGGACTGCGCGATACCGGGATAATCCTTGATAAAGGCCTGGACACTTGGAAATTCTCGCAAGCTCTGCGCGAGAGCAATCACGAGAACGAGCCCGACGGCTCCGATCGGTAGCGCCCACAAGATGCTGATCCAGCGCCGTCCTATGCGGATGCGGGGAACGATCCCTTCTTGCGGCGGCAGCCACTCGCTCATGACAATACGGTCGTCCGCCGCGCTCAAAGTTGACGCGATGGGATCGTGGGGCGGCAGTTCGATCTTCATCGAGTCCGTCATAGGCGTCGCTCTCCTCCAAGACGCTATCGATGATCCGTCTCGGTCTTTCCCTTTGTCTCTCGTCCCAAAAGAAACTTCCGCAGCGCAACCGCGTCGTTATGGACCTCGTCGTGAGCCGAGAACACGAGCGTGATCGGACCTCGTCTTGCCAGGGCCCGTAATTTGCTGAGCTGTTCGGGATGCCGGTGGACCTCCGCCGCGTATCGGCGGCGAAACTCCGTCCAGCGGGCCGGATCGTGACCGAACCATTTTCGCAAGGTTGTGCTGGGCGCGATGTCCTTGATCCATTGATCGATCGCGGCGTCTGCTTTCCTGATCCCGCGCGGCCACAGGCGGTCGATCAAAATCCGGGTCCCGTCATCGGCGGTTGCGGGTTCGTAGGCGCGCTTGAACTTGACGTGATCGGCCGCTATTCGCTTGGTCATCGGGCTCGCTCCAAAGATCTTTCATGCGCTCGTTCTCGTCAGAGCCTGACCTTTATGCATCGCGATGTGCTCGGTCTTGCTGCTCTTGATTTCATATTGCGGATCGTCCTCGCTCGCGTGATGGGTGTACCCCTTGTAGTCAACGTCTTTGGAATGCACTTTGATGATCTTGCCGCTGACATGGCCTGCTTCCGAATTCCAGATCACGTGATCGCCAACTTTGAACCGTTTCGTCATCATGAATCTCCGATCGCGGCTTGAGCTTGCCGCGCCGCCGCCGCACTTTGGATCGCCTGCGCGCTTGAGGTATTCCTCGAAATGATCCGTTCGAACCCAACCTCCGCACGAAGCCCTTCGAGATCCCGATGGACCACGGCGACGGCGAGCTTTCTGCCTCCGAGCCGATACGTGAGGGCGCAGTCTCGACGCTCCAGCGACCCCGCGATCTCGGCTTTGTCCCAGTGTTCGGCGTGTCCGACATAGCCGAGGCCGAAGTCGTATTGTTCGGTCCAGAAGAATGGAACGTGATCGAAGGGTTCACGCCGGTCGAGGATGTTGTGCGCCGCGGTCTGGCCCTGGCGCTCGGCGACGACCCAATGCTCCACGCGAATTCGCTCACCGGTGAGCCGGTCCGGCCAGCGTGCGATGTCGCCCGCAGCGAAGATGCCTTGAATGCTGGTCTCGAGGTACTCATTGACGATAACGCCGCGATCGATCGCAAGCCCTGCCTGTTCGGCCAACGAGATTGCTGGTCGGACGCCGATCCCCACGACAACGAGGTCGGCATCGAGCCGTTCCCCGCTTTTCAACGTCACGCTTTGCGCGTCTATCGTGGTGGCCGTCGTGCCGAGGTGGAACGTCACGCCGTGGTCCTGATGGAGCTTGCAGGAAATTTCCGACCTCCGGTCCCAGCACTTTCCCCATCAAGATCGTCTCAGTCCCGACCACGTGGACTTCGATATTCCGGGCACGAAGCGATGCCGCCACTTCCAAGCCAATGAAGCTGGCGCCGATCACAACCGCACGCTTTGCCACCAGAGCACGGGCGACCAGCGCGCGGCCGTCGGCCAGAGTCCGCAAGTAATGCACATGTGGAAGAGCAGCACCCGGGACGTCGAGACGTATTGGCTCGGCTCCGGTCGCAAGCAGGAGCGCGTCATAGACGTGATGGCTGCCATCTGCGAGCTGAACCCGCCTGCCCGCCGTGTCGATTGTCGTGACGCGCGCACTCAGGTGCAGAGCGATTTCATGGTCTTTATAGAATTTAAGCGATCGGAGCGGGTTCGACTCGTCGGGTGCGGCGCCCGAGAGAAAGCCCTTTGACAGGTTGGGCCGGTCGCACGGCAGCGAATCATCAGCGCTCAACATCGTGATGCGGCCGGAGTAGCCTTCGCGGCGGAGCATCTCAGCGGCGGCATTGCCCGCCGCACCACCTCCGACGATAACGATCGTCGCCGGTATGCCGGCCGCCCACGCCTGTGAAGGCCGGTTTACGGTCTCCAGTTTCTCCCGAACATATACGGTACCCCCGAACTTCTCTTGAACGTACACGGAGCCGACCGGCGTTTCGACAGGCGTGAACTGACGCGCCACATCGCGCACCTCTTGGCGGTGCCAATGTTCCACACGCCAGTGCGAAACCGGGTTTAACGCCGGCGCACGGAGAGCCTCGCCGGTGCGCAGGCTGAAGCAGGCATGATGCCATTGGCACCGAACCGTATCGCCATCGAGCAGCCCTTGTTCGAGCGGCGCACCGTAGTGCGTGCAGATGGCCCCAATTGCGAACACCTCATCGCCGCGCCGGACTAGCAGCACCGGTTCGCCCTGCGCATGTCCGAGCAGCATGGTTCCATCGGGGATCGTTGCGAACTCAACGCCCTGGGTTAGATCGGGCCCGCTGAGTTTCGGCTTTTCTTCGTTCATTTGAGTCTCCTTGAGGCCGATGCCACTCGGAATCAGACTTCGGATTAAATCTGCATCCCACCGTCGCTCCTCGAGCAGCGACCCACCCAATGCCGAAGAACTTCTCTTCATCGGCCCCACTTTAAGGCCGACGGCTCCGATCCGTAACAAACGGGAACGACGACGAAAGACTCGGAAACTACGCAGATCCGGTCGCAAGGGCCGGTTCGCTCGGCGCACAAGCAACATGTTGTAGGCGTAATCGTTGCACTGATATGAAAATGAGATATCGACCTTGTAAGCCACGCTCCAATCAAGCGTTGATCTTTACTGCTCGTGCGTCGAGCCGGCGATTGTCAGGTGGATCAGTTCGGAGAGCGTCCGCGCACCAAGCTTTTTCATGGCGGTTGCGCGATGGGTCTCCCCGGTACTCTTGCTGATTCCGAGGACGTAAGCGATCTGCTTGTTCGGATTGCCGTCGACGACCATTTCGACGAGCTGGCGCTCGCGAGAGGTCCGACTCTTTCCGGGAGCACGCCACCGGCCTCGAGCTGATTGATGTCGAGGAGCGTGTTCAACATGCCCAACAGAGCGCCCGCCGTCTCATTGAGCCTGGCGACCAGCATCAAAGGCCTCCTCGTCCCTGTCCTCAATCTTCTTCGCCAGGATTCCGCGCACCAGGCCGAGAGTCTGCAGCGGCTGGCTGCAGATCACGGCTTGGTGGCGGCAAGGAAGCGTGATTTGCTGAGATTGGCGCGCTCGGCGTGCCATTTGGCGCTCTTCAACGTCGTCTCGGCACGCTTGCGCTCGGTGCCATTACGATCTCGCAGGCGTCCTCTGATTCCCCGGGGATCTTCTCGGCACTCAGCAGCAACATGCGCTTGCCGGGCGCCGGCAATTCGATCTCGATTTCATAATCCTCTATGGCGTCCTCGGCCTGGAGCAGATCGAGCGAGTCACGGAGCGCCGGCACATCCAAACGGTGGTCGCCGACGTCAGCGAGGTGCTGGCCAATCGTCTGCTCCGGAATGACGTTGAAGGCACGATCGAAGGCGCGGTTGACAAAGATAGCGCGCAGTTGCTGGTCGAGCACGACCAAGGCTGACGAATGGCGTCGATAATGCGGTCCGCACCAAAATGCGCTCGCTTGGCATTGGCAGGACGCCGGGGCGGGCGTCTGAGAGCTTGTCGTCGATGACGCTCTGTCTTCATACAGGTCGTCTTTTTCCTCGCTCGCGGCGGTCCCTCAAGAATGAGCAAAGTTAGCACGCTTTGTTGTGGTTGCGACTCTCAGAATCGCGCTGCGCTGAGCGGCAGTCCCGACTGACTCTACGTAGTTTCCGACTCTGTCGGGGGGGCCCATCTAGAGGTAGAAACGATTGAGCCTTTCGACATGACATAAGCTTCCGAGATCCGGCGAGCACTGACATGTAGCGCTTTGACCCACTCATACATCGGAACGCTCCGCAGCAACAACGATTGGCCGATGCTCCGACAAGACGGGCATCGAGAAGGCGATCACGGCCTCTCCAGGCGACGGTTGCAGGCTCACGAAGTAACGCTGATCTTTCGCCGGCCTTCCGGCGTTATGCGGCAGCCACTTGATCGGCCGCAGCGCATAAAAATGGTCGTCCGGGTCGGCAATCTGCCCCTCGTTAATGCAGACAAGAAGCGTGGGAGAGCCCGATGTCGTCTATGAAGAGCAAACTCCTTATCATCGCCGGCGTGCTCGTTGCGATAGCTGCGATCGCAGGCGGGACGGTCTACGCTTACTGGGACCAGGCGGTCCCACTTGCCGGCATGGCGATCAACTATGTGCGGTCCTGGTCTGCGCCTTCAGGCACGACAACCACGGAATTGGCGGCAGCTGCACCAGAGGCGGCCGGGGCTCCTGTGCCCTCGCCTTCCTCCGCGGCACGACCGCCAGAGGCGGCCGCCGGGGACTGGCCAAGCTACAACAAAACACTCACTTCAGAGCGCTATTCGCAGCTCAGCCAGATCAATACGACGAATGTTGGCAAGCTGAAGGTTTTGTGCACCTACGACACGGGACAATACACGAGCTTCGAAACCGGCCCGATCATGGTGAACAACGCCCTGATCGGCACCACGGAACACGATATCTTCTCGCTCGACCCCGCCAACTGTCACGAGAACTGGCGCACGCATGAGGACTACAAACCTGCCAGCCTTCTGGCGGTCAATCGCGGCACCGCCTACATGGACGGCCTGCTGTTTCGCGGCACCGAGGACGGGCGGGTGCTGGCTTACGACTTCAAAACCGGCAAGCGCGTTTGGAAAACGACGATCGCGGACCCCAAACTCGGCGAGTCGACGCCTGCTGCCCCAATCGCCTGGGACGGCCTCGTCTTCATCGGCAATGCCGGCGGAGACAACAAGGGCGTGAAGGGGCGCATGTATGCGCTCGACGCGAAGACCGGGAAAATCGTCTGGGAATTCTATCTGGTGCCCAAGACCGCGGGTGATCCGATCCGCGGACCGCAAGGCGCGACGCCGCTCGACATCTCGACCTGGAAAAACGCATCGGGAACACCCATCACCGGCGGCGGAACCTGGACCTCCTACACGCTGGACCCCATTACTGGGGAATTGTTTATCCCCGGCGGCAATCCGGCACCCGACTTCGCAACCGGTCCACGTGAAGGCGCGAATCTTTATTCCGGATCCATTGTGGTACTCGATGCCAAGACCGGAGCGTACAAAAGCCATTTCAAGCTTGTGCCCAAGGACTGGCACGACTGGGACGTCTCCACCGCGCCGGCCCTGATTCAGACAAGGGGTGGAAAAAGGCTGCTATCGGTCGCGCCCAAGGATGGACACCTTTATGGCTTCGATCTCGCCACCAACACCATGCTCTATCGCACGCCAACGACGCGGATCGAGAATGCCGAGTCTCCCTTCGCCACCGCCAAGGCCGTTCACTTCTGCCCAGGCACTGTAGGTGGCGCGGAATGGAACGGTCCCGCCTACGATCCGCAAACTAACCTCATCCTTATCGGCGAAGTCGATTGGTGCGCGACCGTGACGCTGCAGAAGGACAAGGATATCCGGGCTGTCAGCCCCGGAAAGCCTTGGTCCGCTATGGCGACGATCAGCCCCTATGACACCTACGGCGTGCCCGACTCGTTCGGAGATTGGGCGGGATGGGTCTACGCCGCCGACGCCGACACCGGCGTCTGGAAGTGGAGGCTGAAGTCCAATTACCCAATCTTGAGCGGCATGACCCCGACGGCAGGAGGCATCGTCTTCTTCGGAGACATGGGCGGCAACTTCTATGCTCTGAATGCTGCCAACGGTCAGCGGTTGTGGGGTCAAAAGATCGGTGGCGCGATCGGCGGCGGTGTGATCACCTATACCGCGAACGGCGCCCAAAGAGTTGCGGTAGCGACCGGCTTTACATCGATCCTCTGGCCAACGGAAGTCGTCACCGGGAAGATCAAAGTCCTAGGCCTCGCAGACGCTTTAGCGACCCGATGACATGTGACCTCGATTGCTGCAAGCCGCAGCGCATCACGACAGCCGAGCAATGAGTCAACAATGATCATCGAATCTTCGGATCAAGTGCCTCGCGCGACCCTGCTCAAGCGATTTCCGGTGTCAAGAAATTTCGGCGTGGCTCCGGAATCACGCATTAATCGGGGGAAGGCATGGCCAGCGCCGGCGGGCGCGGTGCGGGTGAAGTCGTTCGAAATTTATCGCTACGACCCGGATTCCGGAGAGAACCCGCGCCTCGATACCTTCGAAGTCGATCTGGACGATTGCGGCCCGATGGTCCTGGACGCTCTATTCTGGATCAAGAACAAGGTGGATTCGACACTCACTTTCCGACGCTCGTGCCGGGAGGGCATCTGCGGTTCCTGCGCCATGAATATGGATGGCACCAATTGGTTGGCCTGCACGCGGTTCATTTCCGACCTAGACACACCGGCGACAATCTATCCCTTGGCGAATATGAGGGTCATCAAGGATCTGGTGCTTGATCTCACCCACGTGTTTACGCAATACGCGATGATCGAGCCGTGGCTCCAGTTCAAGGCTCCGGAGCCCGAGAAGGAACGCCTTCAGTCCCCGGAAGAACGCGGCAAGCTCGACGGCTATTACGAATGCATTCTCTGCTTCTGCTGCACCTCAGGCTGCCCCAGCCATTGGTGGAACGGCGATCGCTTCCTGGGACCCGCCGCGCTTCTCCAAGCCTGGCGCTGGCTGGCTGACAGCCGCGACGAGGCGAAGGGCGAACGGCTCGACGTTCTCGAAGATCCGTTCCGGCTTTACCGATGCCA
This sequence comes from Bradyrhizobium sp. CCBAU 11434, assembly GCF_028128895.1. Taxonomy (NCBI): domain Bacteria; kingdom Pseudomonadati; phylum Pseudomonadota; class Alphaproteobacteria; order Hyphomicrobiales; family Nitrobacteraceae; genus Bradyrhizobium; species Bradyrhizobium sp. CCBAU 11434. Next base: position 9,591 of record NZ_LBJX01000082.1, on the reverse strand, counting down.
TACCATCCTCAATTGCACCCGGACCTGCCCCAAGGGACTGAACCCCGGAAAGGCAATCGCGGAAATCAAGAAGATGGTGATCGAGCGCCGAAGCTGACAACTGACGAACAGTAGAAATCAGCTATGTCAAATTTTGCGGCGAAACGGAACAGACCACTTTCTCCCAACATTCAGATCTATCGGCCGCAGCTCACGTCAGTGCTGTCGATCGTTAATCGGATTACCGGGGTGGCTTTAAGCATCTATGCCGTGGCGCTGGTCGTTTGGCTGGTGGCGGCGGCAACAGGACCCTGGGCCTACGCCATCGTGCAAGGCGCTATCGAATCACGGATCGGTCAGATCGCGCTGCTCAGCTGCACCTTCGCCTTTTTCTTGCACCTCTGCGGCGGCATCCGCCATTTGGTCTGGGACACCGTGCACGGTTTCGAGTTGCGGTCGATCTACATTTCGGGATGGGCCGTCGTAGCGGCGAGCGCGGCGCTCTCCGCGTTGGCCTGGATCGCAAGCTTCTTTGTGGCAGGATAGTGCCTATGGATCGTGAACGCATGCGCTCGCCCCTGGGTCGCGCGATGGGCCTCGGCTCGGCGAAAGAGGGAGCGGAACACTGGTGGATGGCGCGTGTATCGGCCGTCGCTCTCATTCCGCTGACCTTGTGGTTCGTCGCTTCGATCATCGCGCATACCGGCAGCGATTACGTCACTTTCATCGTCTGGCTGAGAATGCCGCTCGTCAGCATTCTGATGGTTCTGCTCTTGATAGCTCTCTTCTATCACACCACACTTGGACTACAGGTCGTGATCGAGGATTACGTCCACTCCGAAGCCAAATTTGGAGCGCTAATAGCGGTGCGCCTTGGCTGCGTCGCACTCGCCGTCGCCGGCATCCTGGCGACTATGCGTATCGCTTTTGGCGGCTGAGGGGGCCCACACAGAAACAAGAGTGTCTAATAAATCTTACCTATCGAAGGACGGTCGCGTCGGATCAAGGCCCACGGCCAGGCTATGGGGTCGAAAATAAGCTAGGAGCCAAAGCGATGCTCGTCGGAAAATTGATTGCAACGGCTCGTTCACGGCTCGTCACGATTATTGACGATGCGCCATTGATCGAGGCGGCAAAACTTCTCCGCGCAGGGACGGACCTTGTGGTCGTGTGTGGTCCTGAAGGGCTTTTGGCCGGCGTCATTACAAAGACTGATGTCAGAGCCGGCTCCACAAATTTGGACAGGACGATAAGTGGAATTTCTGCCTGACAGCGGCGATAATCGCCGTGAACAGGAGAAACCATGAGCAGACGACCGCGCCGGAACCACTCACCGGCCTTCAAGGCGAAGGTGGCGCTGGCCGCCGTCAAGGGCGATCGCACGATAGCCCAGTTGGCGGAGCATTTCGACGTTCATCCCAATCAGATTACGGCCTGGAAATCCCAGCTTGAGGGCGGCGCCTCCGATATTTTCGGACCGGGAGGCGGGACACCGGCCACGCCCGCGGTCGATGTGAAGTCGCTGCACGCCAAGATCGGAGAGCTGACGCTGGAGAACGATTTTTTAGAAGGCGCGCTCACCAAGGCGGGATGGCTGAGCGCAAAGCGATGATCGATTGTGAACACGATCTACCGATCACCAAGCAAGCAGAGATTTTGAAGGTCAGCCGCAGCAGCGTGTACTATCTGCCGCGTCCAGTCTCTTCAGCCGACCTCGAGATCATGCAGCGTCTCGATCGGCTGCATCTGGAGTATCCCTTCGCCGGTTCGCGTATGTTGCGAGGCCTGCTGGCTTTGCAGGGGTGCAAGATCGGCCGCCGGCATGTGAAGACGCTCATGCGGCGGATGGGGATAGAGGCGCTCTATCGCCGCCCGCGCACCACCAAGCCCGAGCCCAGTCACAAGATCTATCCGTATCTGCTGCGCGGCATCGAGATCACGCGGCCGAACCAGGTCTGGGCCATGGACATCACCTACATTCCAATGGCGCACGGCTTCGTTTATCTCGCCGTGGTGCTGGACTGGGCGACACGCCGTGTTCTGTCGTGGCGGCTGTCGATCACGATGGAGGCGGCCTTCTGCGTCGGGACGTTGGAGGATGCTCTCGCTCGTCATGGCAGGCCGGAAATCTTCAACACCGACCAGGGTTCGCAGTTCACGGGCGCGGCGTTCACCAGTCTGCTTGCCAGCTACGGCATCGCCATCAGCATGGATGGCAAGGGGGCATGGCGGGACAACGTGTTCGTCGAACGGCTGTGGCGCAGCGTCAAATACGAGGAGGTCTATCTGCGAGCCTATGAAAACGTCAGCGAGGCCCGTAACTCGATCGGCCGGTATCTCGACTTCTACAATCGCCGTCGCCCACATTCGAGCCTTGACGACCGCACCCCGGATCAAGCCTACTTCGATCTTCCTCCGCTCCGCGCGGCGGCCTAACCCCGGCAGACGCTCCACTTATCGACGCGGAAGTTTTGTTCAGACAACCGGGACCAGTTCAGTCGTCGACCAAATCAGCCACTGTCTTGGAGCGAGTTGCACCACCAAAGCGTCATTGGTTATGACCAGAGATGTTGTCGCTTGCCAGCCCGGTGATTGGCTAAACGAAGTTTGGGCAAAAATGAAGGAACATGGATTAAAGAACGTTCCTGTTACGGATCGGGATTGCCGACCGGTGGGAGTTCTGAATGCACGCGATGCACTCCAGATGCTCCTGACGGAGGTAGAGAACGAGGAATCGTTGCTACGCGACTACGTGATGTGCGTCGGATACCAATGATCGCGCGCACCTTAAGTAAGCTGTATCCCGCACCGATAGCGCTGTGCCAACATGACTTGACAGGTACAAGCGAGCAGACCACAAACGACCTGACCCGCCTTATGATTGCCGATATCGGAAACCCGCGCGGCTCAGACCATCAGCCAGACTCCCTGAAGCCACCGCCCCAGCGAGAGACTTCCACCCGCGCTTTGAATTTGACGCTGCCAACCAAAATTGGGGCTCAAATCACACTTGTCTCGGAGCTACTCAGGTGGCTCCCTCATTAAGTGGAAAGGCGACCCAAAACGCTTTAGAATGCGATCGTACTCCCCTCCGTGTTTCAGGAAATCTCCTTATGCCTGACAGCAAACCGGATTTCGTAGACTCTTCAGAACAACGCCAAGGGGCGCTTTCGAGGTGGGACAGCGAGGGCGGCGCGGGACCGCTTGGTCCGCAAAAGGGCGAGGTCCCAAGCGACGCGCAGCGGGAAATTCCTGAGTTGACAAACGCCGAGTTGGTGCAGCTTCGCGTTCGTGTCATTGCACTGGAAAACCTGGTGATCGCGTTGCTCGCAGAAGCACCCGATCGGCAGCTCGCCCTTGCACGTGAGATGGCGACCTACATTTCGCCAAGGGCGGGCTTCACCCAGCATCCCCTGACGATTCACGCGGCAGCTCATATGGTCGATCTTGTTGAACGAGCCGGGCAATTTCGATCATGAGACCTTGATGAGCACTCCGGTCAACATTCGGGAACCATGTTACCGCGCCTTTTAGGTTTTCGTGTTGTAATTTGGCCTGGGCGCTTCACCGGGGCTCTTCACCATTGTGAGCTTCCACTGCCGCCGGATAAATCACAGTACCGTCGGACTGCGACACAGCCCCGGGGGTAAGCCGAGCCAGCTCATCATGATCCAAACTAAAAATGTGAACGACGCTCTCTCCTGCGGCAATAAGATAGTCCGCAATGATGCGCCTGTGACAGCGCCACCACAAAACCTCCGCGCACATGATCACCGAACGCCGCTGATATCCCAGAACACGCAGTTTGCTTAGGCCAACTTGGAACTGCTCTGTAAGGGCATAGTCGGCATAATTCTGAAAACTTCGGACTCGCCAGAGATTGTTAATAGAGTGGTTCGCCCCGTGCTGCTTGCCTCGCAATCCACCGAGCTCTGGGATGTGAGTATAGGCAATCTGAAACACGCCGAGGTCGCCCGGAAGGGTCTCGCGGTTGAATTGCGGATTGGTTCGCGAGCGTGGCACGTGTCGGACATCGACGACGAGCTCGATCTTGTAGGCGCGAAGCAAATCGACAAATTCCGAGAGTGTGCGCCTGGAATGTCCGACGGTAAAAAAACTCGAGGCCATCTGGGTTCCCGTAGAGGATTGGTTCATAAAGGCCTTAGCTTGCGAATGGCGTCATCGCTTGTAGCGTCTTCAATTGAGATTGGACGAATTTTTGAAGCATGACTGAGCAAGCGACTAATCGTGGTCTGGCAGGCGGGCCTGTTTCTCCGACGATTGTCTCTCTTCAATCGCGTTGACCAGGGCTCGGTGAACGGGCTTCTCCGTCAGCAGGCGTTCACGCTTGATAGTTTTGTGGAGGCGTATTTCCACCCAACTTGGGCGAGCCTTCGTGGCTTCGGTCGGGCACCCCGGCGCGCACGCCGCAATCAAAGCACCCATCAGGATTGATCACGAGCATAATTTCGCATTCGCAGACAAACGAAAATGACAACCTGAATAGCTCGGGTTTGTCGCATTGTTGGGCAGACGTCGAGGTCCGCTTCGCGCCAACAATGTTACCGTTGAGCTTCAATCCCCGAAATACCCAACATGCCAAGCAGGCGCCCGCGCAGCCGAACGAGATCACTCAGAGTGTAGCCCTCAAGGACGTCAACGAAGGCATCGCGCGCCTTCCAGACCAGCTTCGGCGCTGTCGCCGGGGCGAATGCGTTGCCGGCGGCGGCGTGCTTGATCCGCTTTCCTTCACATGAGTTCCATGGCAGATTGGGGTCCCTTGGGGCTACACCCAGGGGCTACACTAGCAAGGCCTCGGTGTGCAGAAAAGCCTGATTTTACGGGGCTTTCTCGAAGCCGTTTTATTATGGCGGAGAGGGAGGGATTCCCGTCCGATCGCCGCCGATGTCCCAAAAACCCCCGGAAAACAAGGACTCCAAAAAAGCCGGGCGCGGTTTGCGACCACCCCTGTGTACCACCGCCTCGACCGATTCGGGCCTCGATCTCGGTCGATTTCGAGGCGTCCCGAGGTCCCTCGCGGGCCGAGTTGCCGAGCCCACACCTCGGAAGTCCCCCTCATCGGCGTCCAATTTTCGTGCGGCGGGTTTTGCTCGTAGCGCTCGTCTCGTCTGAGCTGGCCGGGATATCGAACAATTCTCCACGTTACCGCAGTCGCTCAGGCGGCTCATCAAGCTGGTGGTATCGGCGAGATGGGTTCTGGAAAGGCCACTTCTGCCGCTAAATGAGACAGCTTGTCGGGGTTTTTGACGATGTAGATCGCGGTGATCCCGTCCTCGCGGATGTCGAGCGCGGTCGTCTGCAGAACGCCGCGTCCATCGAGGCTAACGTAGCCTGGCAGGCCGTCGATGGTGACGACACGAAGCAGCGTCGGCGGCACGACATATTTGCGCCGCTGCCTCGCAAAGAGGCGCAGGGCCCGCTCGACCCCCCGAATGACATTGCGGAAAGCAAGGACGTTGCCGCCGCCATCGGTATGGATCTCGACATTCCTTGCCAGCAGCGCCGAAAGCGCGGCCACGTCCCCGTCGCGTGATGCGGCGAAGAACGCACGGGTGATCCGATCCGCATCCGCGGGTTTGACGTCAAAGCGGGGACGTGCGGCCTGCACGTGCTTGCGGGCGCGCGCCGCGAGCTGACGAACCGCGGCCGGCTCGCGGCCGAGGGTGATGGCAACCTCAGCCAGCGGCACGTCGAAGATGTCGTGGAGAAGGAAAGCGGCCCGCTCCAGGGGCGAGAGGCGCTCAAGGGCCAGCATCAACGTGACCGTGACGTCGTCGGCGACCGTCTCGTTCGGCTCCAAGGAACCCACCAGAGGATCCGGCAGCCAGGGTCCGACGTAGGTTTCGCGGCGCGCCCGCGCGGAGCGGCGTCGGTCGAGGCACAGGCGTGTGACGATGCGGGTCAGATAGGCGGGAGGCGAATCGACGCCACCCTCCACCCCGACCCACCGTAGCCATGCATCCTGAACGACGTCCTCCGCCTCGGTGAGCGAGCCCATCATCCGATAAGCCAGGCGCGTCAGGCGCCTGCGCTCCGCTTCGAACTCGGTGGTCCGCTGATCGTTCATCGCCTCCATCCGCCTTTTCCTCGCAGATGATATCCGCTTTCCGGTCGCTCGCGCATCCCGAACCCAAGGATAAGACGATTGGACGTGCCTGGATGTGACATCGACCGCTTCGCGTGGACATGCTGAGTGCCATGTCACACCCTGACCGCTTGGCCCGTCATGGCTCCGAGCGTCGAATCCCCGGCGTTCTGAACATAGAGACAGGTCATGAGCGAGAACAAACGGCTGGTCTGGAACGAAGTGGCGCCCAAAGGTGCGAAGGCCCTCTTCGGCATCCACCACTATATCACCACGGGCACCGACCTGCCCCACGAACTGATCCACCTCGTCTTCCTGCGGGTTTCGCAGATCAACGGCTGCGCGCACTGCATCGACCTGCACACCGGGGACCTCCTGGCCACAATGCCGTTCGAGAAGGTGGCCCTCGTTCCGGTCTGGGCCGAGGTGCCCCACCTGTTTCCTGACAAGTACCGCGCTGCCCTCGCGTGGGCGGAGGAAGTCACGCGCGTCAGCGAGACGCACGCTTCCGACGAGGCCTATGCGGCCGCAAGTGCGGCTTTCGGGCCAAAGGATCTTGTGGACCTCACGATCACGATTGCGGCTATGAACGCGTTCAACCGGCTGGGGGCGCCCTTCCGGCTCCCGGTCAAGGCCAAGGCCTGATCCCCTTCTTTCCATCGTCGTGAAATGGCCCGAGGGCCGTTCCGATTCGACATTCAGGATCCAACCCATGACTGCGAGCGTCGCGCTGCGAGACACCCCGGCTACACAGACGGCACCAGTTTCCGCTGCGTGGCCGCTCAGAACCGAAGCCGACAGACCGCCCTTGGCCCGCAGCGCCCAGCCGAATGCCCGTTGGGGCGTCGGCTCTCAGGCGTGTAGCGGAATCTGATCGCAGCGGTGTGGACCGCCGAATTGACCCAGACCGGCCGTAACACATCGTCGTGATTTGGTTTCCGCAATGCGCACATCCGCATGCTTGGGACGTTCTACGTCTCACGGCAACCAGATCCGAGGGCGCGACGAGCAATGTTCCGCGACGATAATGTTCCCAGTAAAGTACCTGCCGTCACGCTCGGCTTCTGGCTGATCAAAATCCTTGCCACGACGTTGGGAGAAACGGGCGGCGATGCAGTCACCATGAGCTGGCTTCATGCAGATCAGAATGCTCAGAATGGTGGCTATCTGATAGGGACGGCCATTTTTCTGGCCATTTTTGTTGCGGCAGTCATCGCTCAGATATCGAGGACAAAGTTTAACGCGTGGGTCTATTGGCTAGCCATTGTGGCTTCTACGACTGTGGGCACTGCGATGGCGGATTTTTTCGATCGCTCGCTCGGCATCGGCTATGTAGGAGGCTCATCCATCCTGCTGGCCTGCGTCCTTTGCTCCCTTGGTGTTTGGTACGTCACCTTGGGCACGGTAGATGTCGATTCGGTATCGTCGCCGAAGGCCGAGCTATTCTATTGGATTACGATCACGTTTTCCCAAACCTTAGGCACAGCGCTGGGGGACTGGATCGCGGACGACACTGGTCTGGGGTATGACGGTGGCGCTCTCCTGTTTGGTGCCGGGCTTGTCGTGCTCGCTGGGCTGTACTTCTGGACCAACGTCTCGCGGGTATTGCTTTTCTGGGCCGCATTCATCCTGACGCGCCCTCTTGGCGCGACGGTTGGCGATTTTCTAGACAAGCCGACGAGCCATGGCGGGCTTGCCCTCAGCCGCCCCCTAGCTTCCGCAGTCATCCTTGCCGCCATCGTATTGCTTATCGCTGTCTTGCCGCAGCGACCCGGGCAACACTCCGGTAGCTGGGCCTCGCAGCCTGCGGCAAAGTAGCCAGCCCTTTCCATAGAGCATGCGCTGGTTTGGGTGCTGGGCGGCGGCGGAGTGCTCGCCCTAGTCTCCATGGCACTGTAAGCCCCTGAGGAGTGGATGCCTGTGCCAACGTCGGCACTCCCCGGAAACGAGCATACTTTCAGAGACCTTGTGTTGGCCGTCCTTATCGGCCAGCATCGGAAATATTTGTTGACCTTCTCTCGGTTTCACCCGGCCATTTTCAGGAGGGTGTCATGACGGTTCACGACCATTGGCAGATGGATGCCAGCGCTCCCGAGCTGTATGAGCGCTATCTCGTCCCGGCGATCACGTCGGTCTGGGCCGAAGATCTGCTCGATCGCATCGCCCCGGCAAAGGGAGAAGGCGTCCTGGACGTGGCGTGCGGGACCGGCGTCGTGGTGCGCCGGCTGGCCGAGCGCGGCCACGTTGGAAGGCTGGTCGGCATAGACCTCAACGGGGCCATGCTGGCCGTGGCCCGGGCGAAATCCAGCGACGTGGAGTGGACCGAGGGCAGCGCGCTGGATTTGCCCTTCGCAACGCGCAGCTTCGATGTCGTGCTCTGCCAACTCGGACTGCAATTCTTTCCTGACCGACCGCAGGCGCTCCGAGAGATGGCTCGCGTCCTCAGGCCGTCCGGACGCCTCGGGCTCAGCGTCTACAGCGCAATTGAGCACACTCCGGCGGCGAACGCTTTCGTTCAGGCGCTGGATGGGTTTCTCGGGCCAGAGTCCTCGCGGACCAAACGTGCCGAGCATCTTACGTGCAACGCCGACGAGGTGGGCAATTGGGTGCGCCAGGCCGGCTTCGACCGTGTGGGTGTCGAGACCGTGACCAAGGAGATCGGCTTTCCATCGGCACTCGACTACGTTCGCTTCCAGCTCACGGCGACCCCGATGGCCGCACTGTTGACGAGAGAGGACGACGCCGGACGTGAGCGCACGATCACGACTATCGCCGACGACGTGGCGGCCCGTCTGGATCCCTCGATGCTCGCGAACGGCAGGCTGACGTTTCCACAGGAGTCCTTCGTGGTTGTCGCATCGCTGCGCTGACCGTCCATTTCGTTCGTCCGGGTCTGCTCGTGGCAGCCGAGCCCTGACAGCGTGCTGAAATTGGAAACGTCGATCGCAGGAGCTTCCGTACATGAATGAGCGTTCGAAGGAATCCGAGACACCGCTTCATGACCGAGCGTTGCTGCTGCATGGCGCGAAGCGCAACCAGCTGCTGAGCTTGGAAGAGGTCCGTCGATACGGTAGCGACAGCTTCTCCGATCCCGACTTCGTCCGGCTGTACGGCATGAAGCCGGCCGAGTGGTACGCGCGCGGGGTGCGTTTGCTCGGCCGGACCGCCGTCGAGTGCACCCGAGATGCCGTTGCCGACCGCATCGGGCAGGACGTCGCGGCCGTCGCGGCGTCGCTTCCGGCGCCAGGCCGGAGGGTCGTCGTCGATCCTTTCGCAGGCTCTTGCAATACCTTGTACTGGATATTGCGGCACGTGCCGCGATCGCGCGGAATCGCCTTCGAGTTCGACCCTCAGGTCTTTCAGCTGACCAAGCAAAACCTCGCGGCCCTCGATCGGACCATCGATCTGAAGCGGGGCGATTACGGCATCATGCTGGGTCAACTCCATACCGCGCCCGATGAGGCCATGATCGTCTTCGTGGCGCCGCCTTGGGGCACTGCGCTGAA
>NZ_LBJX01000081.1:0-74171 GCF_028128895.1 Bradyrhizobium sp. CCBAU 11434 | reverse complement strand
GCTGACAGCGCGGAAAGTGACTTCGAACTGCACAGAACGGCCGACGGCGAGCCCATCCAGGTCGTCATCGAATCCCGGCCTCTCGTCTATGGCGAACGGGCAGCGCACGTTTCCGTCCCCCCCCCCCCCCCCCCCCCCCCCCCCCCCCCCCCCCCCCCCCCCCCCCCCCCCCCCCCCCCCCCCCCCCCCCCCCCCCCCCCCCCCCCCCCCCCCCCCCCCCCCCCCCCCCCCCCCCCCCCCCCCCCCCCCCCCCCCCCCCCCCCCCCAATCGAACGAGCGCGGATCACCGACAGCCCCTTCGCCGTGCTCTGCATCGATCTCGATCATTTCAAGGAGATCAACGATCTTTTCGGCCACGCCGTCGGCGACGCCGTGCTGCGGGAGACCTCAAGACGCCTGAAGGAGGTGGCGGAAGGGGCCTACGTCGCGCGCGTCGGCGGCGACGAGTTCATCGGCATCGTCGATCGGCCTCCTTTACCCGGAGCCGCAGAACTGCTGGCCACGCGCATGCGCACCCAGTTCGAGCGGCCGATCGAGATCGACGGTCACGCGCTGAAGATCGATCTCTGCGTCGGAATAGCCCTCTATCCACGGGATGCCAACGACGCGGTCTCGCTGCTGGCGAACGCCGATGCCGCCCTCTACCGCGCAAAGCATGAAGGGCGGGGTGCCATCCGCCTGTTCACCAGCGCCATGGACAAGCAATTGCGAGAGCGGCGGGCGCTGGACCACGATCTGCGGGCGGCCGTCGAGCGAGGAGAGCTCTTTCTGGAATATCAGCCGCAGCAGCACCGGGACGGCACGCTGAAGGCCTATGAGGCGCTGGTCCGCTGGCGTCATCCTCTTCGCGGCATCATTCCGCCCGGGGAGTTCATTCCGGTCGCCGAGCAGAGCGGCTCGATCGCGCAGATCGACGACTGGGTCTTGATGGAGGCGTGCAGGGAGGCGGCGTCCTGGACCGAACCTCTCAGGATCGCCGTCAACGTCTCGGCGGCGCAATTCCGTCGGGAGAATCTCGATGCGCATGTCCGCAAGGCGCTGCGCGAGAGCGGCCTGGCGCCCTCGCGGGTCGAGCTTGAGATCACCGAAGGAGTGCTGATCGAGGACATCGCGCGCGCCAAGAATACGATGCAGTCGCTCAAGGCGCTCGGGGTTCAAATCGCTCTGGACGACTTCGGCACGGGATACTCCTCGCTGTCGTACCTGGAGGCGTTTCCCCTCGACCGGATCAAGATCGACCGGTCCTTCGTAATGGCGCTCGGCCAAAGTGATCGCTCGCTCGCCATCGTCCGGGCCGTCATCGGCCTTGCCCATGGTCTCGGGCTTCCGGTACTCGCTGAAGGAATCGAGACCGACGCCCAGATGTCTCTTCTGCTGAAGGAAGGTTGCGACGAGATGCAGGGCTATCTGATCGGCCGCCCCCGAAGCCTTCTTGCCGCCAAGGACGATAAGGAGTCCCGTTTGCGCGCGGTCTCCTAAGACCTTTGGCCGGCTATTGAGCGCGTGGCAGCTGCACGCTCGCGACCGAAGTCAGATCTCGGCCCGCCTACTGATGGACGTGCAGTATTGACGGGATGGGAAGCTCCCATGTCCTTCAGGAAACGGGCGAACTCATGTTCCGGTTTGGTGTCCCGCCTCCGCCTCTCTAAGCTCGGGTTCAGGTGCGCGGACTGGGTTGGGGGGCGGAGCTGCCTGCGGCGTCGAAGGCTGCTGTGCGTCTTCCTGTTTCAGTGCCGCGGGCTGCGCCCCGATTGCAGCGATCCAAACCTCGCCAGATGATTTTTGAACCCGCCAAATTCCCTCCTCTGTCGCCAACGCTGCGCTTGTTGCGGTGAGAACCAATGCAAATGCCACCGCACCAAGCAGTCCTCTTTTGAGCCCCATCCGAAATTCCTCGCTCCAAGATGCCGCGGCGTTGACGTTCCGACGATGTCTTATTGAGCGATTAACCGTTAGGTTCTGCCGATACACACGCCTCTAAAGCTTCGCGAAATGGGTTAGGGGAGTCGTCTAGGATTAAGCTGTGTGCACTTTTGCACCGAGCGCACGCAGCAATCGTACCCATATCACGCATCAGCTGAATCGGATATCGCTGATGCTCGCGAGATCCTACGGTGAAGAGACTTTGACTGCCCCGCCACCCTTATCTTGCGGTTTGAGCCGTCTACATGAGCCCGCTCTTAACATGAAATCCACCTACCCCCTGTTGAAGAAGTGGACAACGGAACAGCACGAGCGGCTGGTCACCATGGCAGAGGCGGGATGGCGACCGAGCCAGATCTCCGCAGAACTGAACAGGAGTGAGGCCGCGATAAGGGTTCGGGCTTGGCAGTACGGCATTGTGCTGCGGTTGGTCACGACAAAGCGCATCAAGTGAGGAGCTTGCCACCTCGCCCGCGAAGTTAATCCAGAACCTAATAAATGTTAACGCGGTCTCAGCGGTCCGCTCGTCCCAAACCGGGAGGTGCTTAAGTCGCGGCGCTTGCGGAACTCTATCGGCGATGCATCGTTCCTTTGATAGCTCGGCAGTACCGAGCCCGAACTGTGGGTGTACTGCCCCGGACGCTGATCCCCCAGCGCCGGGGTTTTTTATGCCGCGGAGCCGACAAGTGCAGCCCTGCTGAACGTTCATGAGCCGTAAAGCACGCGCATGAACATCACCACGCCAATGTTCAAAACTGGACATGAGACAGACCGAGCGAGATCTACGATTGCGCCGCGACGGTTGGATTCGCCTCCGTTCCGAAGCGACAGCAGCCTCAGCTCATCACCCTTCCTGGAGCACGCCGCAGGATTAATGGCTCTTCGTGACTTGGTAGCATCGCGGAGGCCTCTTGGTGACCCACCTTCGCGGACTGCGCCGAGGCTCCTACTGGGCACCAATGTTCTAAAGCAAGATAGTTTGAGCCTGGTGCGCGTTTAGCAACCTTGCGTACAGAGCCGCGTTGCTCAATGCACTGCCGGGTGACAACCGGACTCAATGGGGATGTTGGACGCGGAGCATTTTTCCGGTTTCTGCCCACGACATCAACGCATCGGTACGCGCTGACAACTATGTGCACCCTCTATGAATGAAGGCCATGGCCCGCTTCTATTTCCATCTCGTGGGCGATACGCCTGCTCATGATGTCCTCGGCCAGGATTGCGCGGATAACCGCGAGGCGCGGATCCACGCCAAGGCACTGGCGCGCGCTCTCGCGACCGAAAAGCCCCATTTGGTGCGAGATGGAAATTCGATTGCAATTGTTACGGAGGGCGGCCAGGAGATCGACCGGATTGTTCTGGCTTCGAGTAGCTTCTAGATCGTCGGAGTATGAGCGGCGCCTCTACCCGTGAGCGCGCCATGCTTCGATGAGCGGGCGAAACTCACCCATCCTAATTTGCGTTCGGACGCTTTCAAGGAGGAAGGTGGCAGTCGCGTCGGGCCGCGAGATCTCTCCGGACTTCGCGAGAATGCCCCAGGCAATATCGAAGGATTGAACGACGACACTAGACATGTGCATGACCGGGAAACAGGCAACTCTCCGCAGTTCCTGTGAAATTGAAACGTGTCGCGATGTTAATCTCGGAACTTCACATTTGTGGGCGCGCAAAGGCTGCACACAGTAGAAGGTCTCGAGTAGCGCGCTGGTGTATGCGAGTTGGTGCGCTCTCGGCCCCGGTGCCTCTACTCCTCACCAGCCCCAGAGTACCTGGGCTGCTCGACTGTGGGCAGGCTCTAACGCAGCAGCTCGTCGAACGTCGGTATCCGAAAGCCCGGCTGTGCTTCGGCGGGGAATAAGGGCTCTGACGCCGATTGACAGGGTTACTCCCTTCGGCGACCAAGCCCCACTCCCCCGTTTCGTTCCTAAGAGTGAAAACCCCACATCGTTGCCGATGTTGGGCAATAGCGTTAGGCGCTGTGCGTTATCGTTTTGCGGGCGGGCCGCTTTTGTTTCCTGGCAGGCCTTTTACGTTCGCCGGATCTTGTTCCTGCACCGAGAGGTTCTGCGACGCGGAGCCAACCGTACCCTGTTGCGAGGGACCGTTCTTGCCGCCAGGCGCTCCGCTAATCCCGACTCCAGAATTCTGGGCGCTTGGAGCTGTTGAAACCGTGCCAGCTGTATCCGATCGATTGGCATCGCCTGGCATATGCGAAGCCGAGCCGGGCTTGTCCTGTTCACCGACGTAGCCCGAGGCGCCCGAGTTTTGTGTCTTGATGCCCTTATCCGCCTCGTCCTGGAGGCTCCGCGATGGCGTCGCCTGTTGAGCAAGGGCTCCTGTCACACTGGAGATCGCCACGAGTGCTGCGAGTGCTAATAGCCGCATGATGGAAGGTCCTCCGTAGGTTGTTATTGTCATCAACGTGCGGGAAACGCGACGTTTCCCAAGCAGGGGCAAAAATAAGCCGGCCGTTTATTAAAGCGGAATCGCAAAACCGAGCGAGGACAAAAACCTTCAAGGCGGAACTGCACGCCCGAAAGACCATTGTTTCAGGCGCATGGGCGCATCGAGTGCCAAATTATGCAAAACTTTGCCAACGCGGCGTTTTCCCCAGATACGGTCGAGGCTATGACCGCCGCTCTGCGCGCTGCCTTGGCTACGCTGCCGGAGCCAGTCCATTCGGCGCACGTCAACATTCTTGCTGAATCAATCCTGCGCACGGCCAAGAGTGGAGAGCGAGACATCGTGATTCTGCAGAGAATAGCGCTTATGGAATTACAGCTGACGGGTCGGGCGTAGCCTTCCCGCAAGCAACTCCCGCAGGCGGAATGCAGTCTTCGATCTCACCGGCGTGCTTGTCATTGAGGCGGCCACTGAACCCCCGGTCGACGGCGCGCTAATCGCGTACAGCCTCAAGCAAACGCTCAGCTTGAAACGGCTTTGGCAGGAAAACGGTATCGCGCGGCAGTGACCCTAGGCGATCGCCGGACATCACAACGATATTCAGGTGTGGATGTTTCGAACGAGCGTAGGCTGCAAGCTCGGTGCCTTTCATCACGCCGGCCAGATTTTGATCGACGATCAGCGCCTGCAAATCGACGCCGGTCGGCGTCACAATGACCTCGCCCGCTTCGGCCGTCGTGCATTCGACGACTTCGAAACCTTCGCCTCTCAGGATGTCGGCAACAAAGCTCTCCTTGCAGAGAGTCGTCCTCGACCAGCAGCGTGACAAAATTCGACATCGCTTGCATCACCCTATTTGCTGGATAATGCGCAGAAACTCTTTGGTTCATCGCTGGCAGCGTAGAAAGCACTGAACCAGGCCCGGCCATTCAGTATTTGCTACACAATCAGATCGTGAGCCGCATGAAGATCGACGTGCCAGGAGTAGTCATGGTGCGTATCTGGCGGCCCCTCGGGCGCAATAGCATGCCGACCATCTCCATGAGCTTTTCCATTTCCGAGGCTCAATTGCTGAAGGTCATACATGTCTGACGACGTATTATCGGCGCCAGTTTTAAAATGAAAGGAATCGCCAAGTTTAGTGGCAATCACTGATGTGGCCCGCTCTGCCTTGTCGGAAGAAGGTCCGCCCTCGTTCTTTAATCCCGAATGTGCGTCGCTGGCAGAATTTTCGGGCGCCATTGGCATATCGTGCTGCGGTTTGCCACTATTGAAATCACCTGCCTGCGGATGCTGTCCGTGTTGCTTGCCGGCCGCAGAGCGATCTTCGAAATTCTGAAAATCGCCGTGCGCCTGTCCGTGATTGGAATCTTCTGTTGGGATCTCATTCTTAGCGTGCCCCTTGGCGGCTCCGGATGTGTGGCCGGATTCATGCACGGCTTTCTGCGATTGACCGTGAGTTAAACTGTCTGCAGCGGCCTCATTCTTGGCGTGTCCCTTTGCAGCTCCGGAAGTGTGTTCGGACTCTTGCACGGCTTTCTGCGAATGACCGTGATTTAAACTGTCTACTGCATCCTCATTCTTGGCGTGCCCCTTGGCGGCTCCGGAGGTATGGTCGGACTCATGCAGGGCTTTCTGCGATTGACCGTGATTTAAATCGTCTCGCGGGGCCTCAAGCTTCGCGGCTTCCGAGTTGTTGTCGGGAGTGCACAAATCAGATTGCGAGCGACCCTGATCAATTTCCCGGCCTGTCTGCGTGGCGTCACGTTCCGCGGCTTCCTGCGCCGCTACCGCAACAAAATCAATTGCCCCGGAACCTAGATGAATAGCGTTTTCTCGGCCACTGCCGCCATCTTCCGCATGGGCGTTGCCGACATAAAGCTCGCTGTGGTCTGTGGCGGTTATATCGCCTTGGGCGAACTCGAATGCAAACGCCTCACCGTACACCGCCATACTGCCAAAATTTGCGAAGCCAGGAAGCGCGGATGCTGATCCGTTGACGACGCTTGCGGTAGATGAATTTACGATGCCATCGCCGAAATCGAACGCCTGCACGGCATGGTTGGCACCATCGAGCTCGTAGATCAAGGCGGCGAAAGCCGCAACCATGAAGATGCTGTAGCTGCTCGAACCCGGCCTCGGCGCGTTGAGTGCTGCCTGGGCAAATACGCTCGCAGCAATCTCGGCCACGGGGTCGACGAGCTTGCCAGTCGGCGACGAGGTCACCGCTGCGACGCCGGCGCGGTCCTTGCTCGCGCTTCTGCCCGGGGGGCCACCTGATACTGCTTCCTTGCGGCCGATCTTAAAGGTAACGATCTCCGCGCGGCCGTCTTCGGCCATGACCGTGAAACTTTCGGTTGCGGCATGACCGGGCGAATCGTCCAACGCTGCCAGGAGCGCAGCTGTCAAGATACTCATCGCGCCATAACGGCGCGACAGCGCCAGCGCGGCGAGCTCAGTCCGGTTGTTAATTCCAAGCTTCTGTCGCGCGTGGTCGATGTGAATCCTGACGATCTCCAGAGAGACACCCAGGACCCGACCAATTTCACTGTCCGACAAACCTTCGGCGACGAGATCCATGATCGTCCGCTCGTTGACGGTCAAAACCGCCTGAACGTTATCGCCGAACGATTCAATTCCATTAGCTTCGTTACCGACCCTCGCCAGGTCTGATCCCGCTTTTTCTAGCCTTAGGGACTGAACCAGCGCCTCTGGTTTGGCGTTCATCGGAATCGCGCCGCAAGCACCCGTCGCAAGTGCACTGGCGAGATCGCCGCAGGCGACGGTAGCAGTGAAAAACACCAGCCGGGAGGAGAGACCTTCGACGTCCGCGATGGCAAGGATGTCGGAGGCGGTTACATCGGTGAATCCGTCCTCCAGCAACACCACATCTGGGGTCACACTGCGTATGGCCGCAAGACAACTTGCTCCATCAAGACAGCATGCAACTACTTCGAAATCGGGCTGGGCGCCCAGTAGCGATGCAAAACCCTGGAGAACAATCGGACGTCGATCTGCTATCACCAGTCGAACGCGACGCATGGGCTTCCTTCGCTCGGCCTCGCACAAAGCATGACAAGCAAATTAAGTCCGCTCGACTGATTGCGTTCCTAATTGTGAAATGGATTCGTACGGACAGTTTGACGATGAGGTCGTTCAGTAGTGACGGCTCCAAATGGATTGCCTCTTATCCGTCCGTCAGAGGTTACCGCTCCGCGGAGATGCAACTTGAAGCGATCTCTGTACCCCCGCATTTGCGATCAAGGATGGAAGCGCGTTTCGTAGAATTTCTAATGCGCTTATGGCCGAAAAACGGGCCCCAACCGTTTCTTCAGCGGTGCAAATCGATCTCGACTGCAATCCGGACGAGATCGGAGTGATTCTTTGCGCCGAGCTTCGACTTCAGCACGGAGGTCGTGTTGGCAACGGTTTTATATGAAATGCCGAGTTCGGACGCGACTTCTGAGATGCGGCCGCCGCGACCCAAAAGCCTCAGGATCTCGAGTTCGCGTGGGCTCATCTGTGTCAAGGGACTAGCCTTGACCGCCGCTCCCGCGAAGGTCGTCGTCTCTGCCAAACGCGGTGAGACGAAGCGCTCACCGGCTGCAACCTTCCGAATGGCCGTGGCCAAAAGCCGGGGATCATCGCTTTTTGAGACATATCCTTGAATGCCCATCTCAACAGCGCGCACCACAAACGCCGGATCTTCGCTCACGCTGAGCATGACTATTTTAGCGGCCGGATCATCCCTGCGGATTCGCCGGGCCAACTCGAAGCCAGTAACGTCTGGAAGCCTCGCGTCAACCACGGTGACATCGGGATGCTTCTGCAAGTACGTACGATGGCCGTCCTTTGCATCGGAAGCCTCCAGGATCTCAACGGAGGGGTCCGACTCAAACAAGGCTCGGCAGCCGATCACGACAACGGGATGGTCGTCGACGATCAGTACCCGCATGTCGATCTGGTCTGTATTAGCACGTTGTTACTTCCTCAACTGTGGAGAGGTCGCGAGCACTGTAATGTTCAAGTATCTGAACGGACTTCTCGCGAGCCGACCGAAGAAGCCGCAAATTGCAGAAGATCTGGACAGCTCGTTCCTTTCGGCCCAGCCCGCATCCGACGCGCTCGGCAATTGCATTCCGACCGGCGTCTCGCTTTCGAGCGGACCAGCTGGAAGGCTCTTCGGGACATCCCGGGACAGGAAAGTATCTAAGCGGCACATGAAGAGAGTTTGGCTGGTTGGATCGGCTCTGTCGCGAACTTTCGACGGAACGAAATCCTGTCCGACAGGAACCGCCGTTCAGATGGAGCGGCCGTCACCAAGGGACGGCCGCTTGAATGAGGATTGCCGTTACCGTGTCTGCGGCTCGAGCGTTACCGTGCAGTCGCTTTGCCCTTGGGTCGCGACCACGACATCGCCGGAGGGAGCTCCCAAAGCGATCGGCCCTGACGAACCGCCGCCTGGAAGCTGGACGGTCACGCTCAACGAATCGGAGCGGGCGCTGGAACCGACCGTCGAAGGCTCGACCTCGACGACGTTTCCTGATGCATCACGACGCATGATCTTGCAATTCACGTTGCCGCCGGCCACCGTCGTGCTTGCTCCGCTGGACTGCGATCCTCCGTTCATTTCGGCGCGCGCGCGTGAGGGGTCGCGAGGCACCTGGCTGACGATCCGATGCGTGCCGGGCTCTACGATGACGATGTCGTCGTCCGTGGTGAAGTATTCGTAGTCGCGATACTCCGGTTCGATCGACACGACTTCGGGCGGAAGCCGATTCAGGCGGACACGCTCGGGCACCGCCTCGCCGACCCGGATCGAGATGTTCAGATCGCGTTCCGGTGCGGCCAGCCTTTCACGACTGAACGTTTCCGACAAGCGCACCTGCTTTTCCGGCGTGGTCCGGGCCTGCCGATCGCCCTGCACTCCGTTTTCCCGAGTGGCTTGGTTGGTCTGAGCGCCGCCCGCTGGCGAAGTGTTTTGCGCATTGCCGGTCGAGGCGGGGCGGTTCGTATCCGTCGCAGTCGACGGGCGGCTTTGCTGTTCGGAGGGCTGCTTCTCCGCAGAATTCCGGGTCGGCCGGTTCCGCTCGCTCTGGTTCGCCGCGCCCGCCCGCTCCTTCTGCTGGCCGGCGGCTCCGCTCTTGGATTTCTCCGTCTCTGCTGCGGATTTCTGAGTCGGGGAGTTCTCCCTCGTCTCGGCGCTGGACTTGCTGTCTTCGCGACCCTGCTTCGCCCTCTCGGCGTCACGTTTCGGTTCACGCGACTCCCGAGAATCCCTGGCCTGTTCGCTGCCTTTGGGCAGATTGTGCTCCGCCGTGTCGGGACGGCCCTGCTCCTCGCGGCCCTGCGCGCGTTCGCCGCGCGACTGCGCGCTCGGCTGACGCTCTTGGGTCGATTCTTGGCCGCGTTGCACGGCACCCTTGGCGGGTTCTTCGGCGCGCCTCGGTTCTTCTTTTCGATCGCTCGACGACTGAGCGTAAGCGAGACCGGACGACAGCATGAGCCCGATGGCCGCGGTGGAGAGCAACAGATTTCTACGCATTCTCGACTCCTTCGACGTTCGAAAAACGACCGGGGCGAACGTTCCAAAAGTCGCGATGTTCCATTCGGGAAATTGTGGCAGTTGCCTCTTGATGTGAGGAAAGCTCCCATATCCCCGGCATAGCTCAAGGTCTCTGTTTTCGATCGGAACTCTCTAGGAAAGCGACCACTGTACCTTTCGCCACGCGTGCGGCGACCCGCTCCGCATCCCAGTTCGTCAAGCGGACGCATCCATGGGATTCCGCCTTCGAAACCTTGCCCGGCGTCGGTGTGCCGTGGATCCCGTATCCTTCGGCGGAAAGGTTGATCCACATCGTGCCCACCGGGTTGTTGGGACCTGGCCTGATGGTGAAAGGTTTTCGGGAGCGGACGCCTTTAAAATGATAGTCCGGATTGTACCGGTAGGTCGGGTTCTTATCGATCTCGGTCACCTTCAAGGTCCCGGTCGGCGAGGGCTTCTCTTCGCTTCCAACCGTTGCCGGGTAGAAGCCGATCAGCGCATTCGACCTGTCGAACAGCTTCACCGTCTGACGGCTTTTGTCGACTTCGACCCTGTCCGCTTTCGAGGACGCCTCGGCTTCTTCACCGCCGACATCTACGACGACAATGGTCTCTCCGACACGGTCGAAGCGACGTCCGGGATTGAGCGCCGACAGTAGTTCCTCGTTCATATGGAATTTCTCGGCCAATGCTTCTCGCGGGCTGGTGAAGCCGAGATTCGGCAGGTCCTTCATTTCCTCCATCTTTGAAGGGAGTTTTTTCAGAAACGGCCCGGCGATATCCTGCTGCGTGATGGTGTAATTTGCCGTGACCCGCCGATCATCGGGGTGGAGTGCGTTCCAGACGTCATCAGTCGGAATGTCCGAGCTTGACAGCTGGTGCGCTTCCGCGAAGGCCCTCAGCGCCTTCTTGGCGTTTTCGCCGAACCTTCCGTCGATCTCGCCTGGCGAAAATTTGGCCCGGTCGAGCAGCACCTGCAGGCGAACCCCCGCCGGCGTCGGCTTTGTGTTCGATAAGGTCTTGTTCGTCGGTTCGGCAGCATCGATGGCGGCGGACCCCATCTCGGCACTCCACGCCGGCCGGGCCACGACCATCAGCAGCACGGCAACCAGCTTGGCTTTTTTGAACCACATGGCCCTACCTTTTCATGGCTTTGATGAGTCCGGATCCTCGCGAAAACGGGCTTCCTTGGCGCTCGATGCGGCGATCAGATTGCGGTATGCGCGTTCATAATCTCGCGCCATTCGGCCTGCCGCGAACTGCGCTTCGAAGCGGGCGCGCACCGTGCGCCGGTCCAGACGGCCAAGGTCACCAACCGCCCTTACCGCTTGGTCTTCGTTTTCGACGATGAAACCCGTCACGCCGTCCTCGACGACTTCGGGCACGGACCCGGATCGGTAGGCGATCACGGGAGTTCCGCAGGCCATCGCCTCGATCATGACGAGACCGAAAGGCTCTGGCCAATCGATCGGAAACAGGAGGGCCGCGGCGTCGGCGAGGAACGGCTGCTTTTTGGCGTCGTTCACTTCTCCCACAAGTTGGACCGCGCGGCCGTCGATGTGCGGTTCGAGGCTCTTTTTGAAGTATCCGGTCTCGCCACGTGGGATCTTGGCGGCGATGCGCAGCGGGCGCCCGGTCGCCCGCGCGATCCGGATCGCATCCTCAGGGCCTTTCTCCTTGGTGAGGCGGCCGAGGAAGGCGAGATAGGATCCAGGGCTGAAAGACGGCTTGAACAGGTTGGACGGTAGGCCATGCCTAATGGTGGCAATCCAGTTCGCTTCTGGGAGCGGCACGCGTTGATTGTCCGATATCGAGACGAAACCGGCCCCGGGAAATTGTCTTACGACGTCGGCAAGGCCCGGAAGGTCCAACCGCCCATGCATCGTTGTCAGAAAGGGGACATCAAGACGGCTCAGCAGCGGAAGCGGCAGCCAATCGATGTGCGCGTGGATCACGTCGAAATCCTTTGCGTGCTTGGCGATGGCTTCCAGCAGCACCGCGCTAGCCGCGTTGGGATCGACGCCCTGACGCCCCAAGCGCAGAGCGTGCGGCCATACCGGATGGAGCCGGCCCTTCGTCCTGGAATCGCCGCTCGCAAAGAGTGTAACGTCGTGTCCGAGCTCGACCAGTTCGTCCACCAACCAAGCCACGACCCGCTCGGTGCCTCCGTAGAGCTTGGGAGGAACGCTCTCGGCAAGGGGGGCCAGCTGAGCTATGCGCATGAATGCCCCTAAACCGGAAAAAACGATCGGAGCAGCAGCACGACGGCAATCGATAATAGTTCGGAGATTGCTAGGAGCGTCCACTCCGGTCGGGCGGTGCCCTCGGCAATTCGCTTGGCGAAGGTCTCCATGAGCCTCAACATTCGTCTGGGAGACGGTCGAGGTACGCAAGGCCGAACCCGGTGAGTTCGTCGACCTCGTTTACGCGCGCCTCGCACCTTCCTTGAAGATGACGTTCCATCAAACAGCGACGGCTGTCAGCAGCATCGATGTCGCGATGTTTCGCTCTATAGAGGGACCACACGGTATCCACGGCTTTTTTCAGCGGGATGTCGTCGACCATCTTCCGGCTCCGTCAAACACTGGTCGACGGCAACTCCTGCCACGGCCAAGGTTTCCACTTTTTCCCGGAAAACTAATGGGCGAGACGAGATTGCGTAGAAGCCAGGTTCAATGATGGAAGTCGCCCTCGTCGCCGAAGCTTAATCCCATCATGCCGAGGACGCGCGGCTCAGAAGCTGCGATCGCTCCAGTTGAGGGGACGTCTCTTGAAGAAGAATGCTAAGAATGCGTCCTGGACCGCTCAAAGATTGGCTGCCGTTACCAGGAAACTCCAATCGAGTTCGACATTCTCCCTCCGAAGCCCTTCTTGACGCATAGGACGACGATCGTGCAGGTATTGATCTCGATGATCATCGAGTGGTCATATGGGGCTGCTGATCCCTGTTTGCTGCGGACGCTTCCGTCCCGATTCGGAAGCGTCCGCAGCAAATACCGGCTATCTTGGCTTTTTGCAGGAAGCATTCCGACGTGACCGTGATCGACACTGGTCTTCCGATCGATCCGGACCCGAACTGGCGCAGCGGCGCGGGAGAGCGCTTCATCTCCTCTCGCCTTTGGGAGCAGACCGTTGCTTCTCTGACATCTGTTGGAGCGAGGTCGCCGGATCGCGGAAGTCACCTCAGAACTCGGCGTTTCCTACAAGACGGCGGCCAATTCGACGTCCATGCTCAAAACCAAACTCGGCGCTAGTTTCCTGAACCAAAAGTTCGTGGCATTTTAGACCTTCGCGGGCGAGTTGTAAGCGCAGAAGCGTTCGATTGAGCGGAGAATGTCGTCGGCTGATTTGGTCCAACGGAACGGCCGTGGGTCTGCGTTGTGAAGTTCGATGAAGGACGTAATCTCGGCCCGTAGCGCCGCTACGCTGCGATAGATGCCGCGCCTGATCTTGCGCTCTGTGATGAGGGCAAAGAAGCGTTCGACCTGATTGGGCCAGGACGCACTTGTAGGCGTCAGATGCACGTGCCAGCGCGCCTCTTTGCCAGCCAGTTGCGGATTAGCAGCGTCTTGTGGGTTGCGTAATTATCCATGACGAGATGGACGTCCAGATCGCCCGGAACAACGGCTTCGAATCGAGAAATTTGCGGAACTCTTTGGCGTGATGGCGTCCATAGCACTTGCCGATGACCCGCCCTGTTGCAATGTCGAGCGCGGCAAACAACGAGGTGACGCCGTGCCGCTTGTAGTCGTGACTGTGTCGCGCCGCCTGATTAGGTCGCATCGGGAACATGGGTTGGCTGCGGTCCAGCGCCTAGATCTGCGACTTCTCGTCGGCGCACAGCACGATAGCAGGCTCGGGCGGAGCCACGTAGAGGCCGACGACGTCACGCACCTTGGCGACGAAGTCGCGGTCGGTTGAGAGTTTGAAGGTCTCCAACCGATGCGGCTGCAGGCCAAAGGCACGCCATATCCGCTGGACTGTTGAGACTGATAGCCCACTGGCCCGCGCCATACCCCGCGAACTCCAGTGGGTAGCGTCAGGCGACTTCGTCTTAAGGGTGCGGACAATTACCGCTTCGATCCGGGCATCCTCGATCGTGCGCGGCGTTCCCGATCGCGGCTCGTCCCAAAGACCTTCAGGCCGATGCTCGGCGAAGCGCCAGCGCCACTTGCCGACCGTGTCCTGATCGATACCCAGGCGGGCCGCAACTACCTTGCTCTGCTCGCCTTCAGCGCAGGCCAAGATGATCCGAGCCCGCTGCGCCAAGCCTTGGGCCGTGCTTCGGCGCGCGGCTAACGACCTCAACTCTGTGAGTTCAACCTCATCCAGTTCCAGCGGAGCAAAGCGTCGACCCATAACCAATCCTCCCCAAAAGGGGAGAGTCCGCCATCTTCGAGTCGATTTGGAGTCCGCTGAACTTCAGATTCAAGACACTAGAAACCATTCGGATCGCCGTGGAGATCGACCTTTACGGCGCGTGAAGAGCGGGCGGACTTCTTCCTGCTACCATTGGATTTCCTTGAATTGCAGTCCACGCTGCAGTAATGCGGCCCGCAGCACCTGCGCTCTCGTCTTGGCCGCCTCTCCGACCAGGCGATACCTGCCGCCCATCGCTCTATCGGCCTCCACCTGATGGCGTATGCTTTCGTACAGACGTAGTATGCTCTGGTCGCTCAGATGCTCGAAGTTCGCTGACGAAGTGGCCGCGGGTGGATTTTGCGCGCCGGTTGATCGAATATCTGACAGTACCTGTTTGAGCGGTTTCTTCTGATCCATGTTGCTTCGCTTCTCTCCAAGCGCCCGTGGCAGAGGCGCACGCGCTGCGGCGCCTCTGTCACGGTGGTTCGTCAACGATAGCGATGCGGGTTGCCGCGGCCCCTGAACCAGCCGTAATGATGCCCGCGTCCGCCATGCCAGCCATGGTGCCCAAGGCCGTGTCCGCCCCCGCGGACTTGGATCACCGTTTCGCCCTGCGGGGCAGATGATGGCGCCATTCCCAACCTTGCCGACGCTGGCCCCGCAAGCGTCACCATCGCACTCAGCACGACAGCCGCAGTCACTCCGATTGCTTTCATATTTCTCTCCTAAAGTTCGTTCCGCCTATCCCGATCACAACGACCTCGTTGCGGGGGGCTCGCCCGCCTTCCACGTTCGTTTCATTCACCATGCGCCAAACAATCCGCGATCTTCTGCAACCAGTCTACGCTCGGGCTCCTTCCGGACTCGGCGTTGGGGGTGGACCGCGTGACGCTGCGGCACTCCTTTTGCCGCCGATATTCGCGACGGTCCGGCCGGCGAAGAGACCTCGTCCGTGGCCATCGCCACCGACCGCCTAAGATTGTCGTCGCGGGGATCCTTCACGAGTGGCGCGGCTGCCACGACGACGGGCGGATGCGCAGTGTTGAACACGATCTTTTCGGGGAGATGCTGCGCCGAGCGGATCCGGATGATGGAGCGGTCGACGTCGATCGGCGCGACGGTCTCGGACGACGGCGGAAGATAGCGATCGGCGACGGAAAGCAGCGCCAGTAGGACGCTCCCGGTGAACAAAAAATATCTAAGCAGAGGCATCATCACCCGCAATCGGCCGCAGCATTAGCGGCTGCGGAATCAACGGGAATTTTCGGCAGTTGTTCCCTCCGAAATGATGGCGCTTTCCTGCTAACTCACTGCTGCTCGCCTGTATGGTCATCGGGAATAAGCGGAACCTCCGGCCCACCATGCCGTTGGCGATGACTACTAAGAGACCATTGGAGGAGAAATCATGAAGAAGCTGATCCTGTGCGGCGCTCTCGCCGCCTTCGCCTTCGCCACCCAGGCCGCCAGCGCCGCCGAATTCTACGTTGTGCGCGATGCATCGACCAAGAAGTGCACTGTCGTGGACACCAAGCCCACGACCACCACCACGACCGTGGTAGGCGACGGCGTTTACAAGACCAAGACCGAAGCGGAGTCAGCCGTGAAGACCACTAAGGTCTGCACCGAGCAGTAATTCCTGAACTCACGTGTGACTTTCGCTCGGACGGCCTGCCCGATGATTGGACAGGCCGTTTGTCTTTTGGGGGTGGAACGCCGCCCGCGCCGCTGAAGCAATCGGGGAGTCTTTCAATTAGGAGGTCTTGGCGCGGGCCCGTTCTCGAGCGGCTTGGCGTCGCTGTTGGCGGTTGGGCCGCCCGAGCCGTACCGAGGCAGCAAGTCGGGGAGCGCCCTCTATTGGTTGCTCGATTACACCAGATTCGCCACGCGTCGCCGAATCGGACGGCCGTGCTTCCTTGATAGCAAGGATCGCGCGCCCCTTCTCGCTGACGCGCCAGCCGCCGTTCAAGCGCTCGATCAATCCTTGCGAGAAGATGTCCAGGTCGGGGACGCGAGCCGCCATGCGCTTGGTCCATTCGATCCAGTCCCTGCCGCTGGTCGCAAGGATCGCCATATCCCGCTTGAGATCGGCCATTGCCGCGAAACCGTCGGGATAGCTCACCGGGGACCCGCTTGCGCCAGGATGATCGCGATGGTCTTGAAGCCCTCGGCGTCGCCAGTCGAACGGACTGCAATGGACACTATAGTTAGTAGAGCGCCATGACGCTGCGGCGAGCCTATCAATGAGCTCAGCCTGGCCGGACAGAATCCTCGACCTCGCAGTTTCCAGATCGGGCCATTCAGCGCAATCCATCTCCGGAAAGGACTGGCGCCGACCGCTCCTGAGCGGCCACTCGATCTCGAGGTGTTGCTCGATAGCGTTGTCGCATCGAAGTCTACCTCACCGTAAAAGGCGATTACGCGCTTGCCCCGCGCTGCTGGACCCCTCCCAGACCTTCTAGCGAGCCGATCGTGGTTGCGGGGCCGAGCTCTTCGGCAAATTCGCGATGGGCCCTCTCTTCGGCCGAACCGTCGATCTCTCCTTTCGGTATCGACCAAGCGCCCTCGTCCATGTTGCGCCAGAATGGACCGCCAGGGTGAACCAGCAGCACCTCGAAGCCGCGCGGTCCACGGCGATAGCCCAATATACCGCGCTCACATTGGCTCTTGCGGGAGTTCGCTGGACACGCCCACGCTTTCTCTTCCACCAAATGAAGCCGCAGGCAGGTAATACCTCTAAGCCCGAACCCACACCCTTTCAAGCTCGATCGAGCGAGCCGCCGATGCAATCAGCGAGATACCGCGCCGTTCGACTTCGAGAGTCGGCTGCAACCTGCTCCGGCGTACCTACCGCAACAATCTTGCCGCCCTCGTCGCCGGCCCCCGGGCCGATGTCGATGATCCAGTCACTGGCCGCGGCGACAGACATGTCGTGTTCGACGACGACGACGGTGTTTCCAGCCTCAACGAGCCCGCCAAGTTGCTTCATCAGCTTCGCCACGTCCGACGGATGCAGCCCTGTCGTCGGCTCGTCCAGAACATAGATCGTACCCCCTCGCTGAGCCCGCTGTAGTTCGGTGGCAAGCTTGACACGCTGCGCCTCCCCTCCCGACAGCTCCGTGGCAGACTGGCCAAGCCGGATATAGCCCAAGCCGACTTCGCTGAGGACACCCAGCGATCGCCGCAACGACTCGTCGGCGGAGAAGAACTCAAACGCTCCGTCGACGGTCATTCTAAGCACGTCGGCGATCGAATTGCCGCGAATCTTGATCTCCAGCGTCTTGGCGTTGTAGCGAGCGCCCTTGCAGGTCGGGCAAGGCGCATAAACGCTGGGAAGGAAGAGCAACTCGACACAGACGAAGCCCTCACCTTGGCAGGTTTCGCATCGCCCTTTCGCGACGTTGAACGAAAACCTGCCGGCATCGTAGTGCCTGACGCGCGCCTGCTTCGTGGATGCAAAGAGCTTGCGGACGTGGTCCAGCAGGCCTGTGTAGGTTGCAAGGTTCGACCGGGGCGTGCGCCCGATCGGCTTCTGGTCGACAACGACGAGACGCTTGATCTGGTCGAACCCTTCGGTGATCTCCCCACCCAGGGTCTCAATCGGGGCTTCGAGACCGTCATCATCGTCGATGACGTCCACGCGCTGGCCCAGGCCGTCGCTGATCGTGTCCACCAGGAACTGGCTTATGAGACTGGATTTTCCCGATCCTGATATTCCAGTGACGCATGTGAACACGCCAAGGGGAATGTCCACGTCGACGCTATCAAGATTGTTACGGGCCACTCCCCGCAATTTCAACCAATTGGCTGCTGAACGCGTTTTTCTGATGCGCTTCTCGGCCTCACCAAACAAATATAATCGCGTTCGCGACGCCTTCACGTCGGCGAGGCCCAACAGCGGTCCGCTGTACAGGATCTGGCCGCCGTGCTCTCCGGCGCCCGGCCCGACGTCGACAATCCAGTCCGCTCGCCTGACAACGTCAAGCTCGTGTTCGACGACGAACAGCGAATTGCCGGCAGCCTTGAGACGGTCCAACGCGCGCAGCAGCGCCTCGGTATCCGCCGGATGCAGACCAGCCGAAGGCTCGTCCAGTACGTACACGACACCGAACAGATTTGATCGAACCTGCGTCGCCAGGCGCAGCCTTTGCAGTTCGCCCGAAGACAGCGTCGGTGTGCTACGTTCCGACGTCAGATAGCCGAGCCCGAGATCGAGCAATACGTCAAGGCGCGCGAGCATGTCCTCGAGGATCCGCCGGACCACCAAAACCTTTTCGGGATGGTCGCCGGAGGCGGCGCCCCCACTGAGCGCATGCGATCGCAGAAGTTCGTTAAAGCCTTTGAGCGGCAACCGCGAGATGTCAGCAATGTCCATCCCGGCGAAGGTGACCGACAGAGCCTCCGGCTTCAACCGCTTACCCCCGCAGACAGGGCAGTACGCGCTCGAAAGAAACCGCGATACCCGTCGCTTCATCATTGCGCTCTGCGTCGTGGCGAAGGTCTGCAGGACATATTTTCGGGCTCCCGTGAAGGTGCCTTGGTAGCTCGGCTCCTCCTTGCGCTTCAGAGCCCGCTTCGTCTCGGCTGCTGTGTATCCGGCGTAGACCGGCACGGTCGGCTGTTCATCAGTGAACAAGATCCAGTCACGATCCCGCTTCGGAAGCTCGCGCCATGGCCGGTCCACGTCGTAGCCAAGGGTCACCAGGATGTCCCGGAGGTTCTGGCCCTGCCAGGCCGTCGGCCATGCGGCCACGGCCCGTTCCCGGATGGTGAGGGAGTCGTCGGGCACAAGCGTGCGTTCGCTGACCTCATGGACCCGGCCGATGCCATGGCAGGTGGGACAGGCACCCTCGGGCGTGTTCGGCGAGAACGACTCCGCATAAAGCAAGGGCTGCTTGCGCGGATAGTCGCCGGCACGAGAATAGAGCATACGCAGCAGATTGGACAACGTGGTCACGCTGCCGACGGACGACCTCGTGGTCGGCGAGCCGCGCTGCTGCTGCAATGCCACCGCGGGTGGTAACCCCTCTACTGAATCCACCTCGGGCACTGCCATCTGGTGAAAAAGCCGCCGGGCATACGGCGAGACTGACTCGAGGTAGCGACGCTGGGCCTCTGCATACAGCGTCCCGAAAGCCAAGGACGACTTTCCGGATCCGGAGACGCCGGTAAACACCACGAGCGCATTGCGAGGAATCTCGACCGAGACGTCCTTGAGATTATGCTCTCGAGCTCCGCGAACGCGAACAAAGCCGCCATCTGCGATGTCTCGTCCGATTACGGAGCTGACCAGCTTGTTCATGCGACCTCCCTAGGCGCTCGCGAAAGCCGCGGCAGCTCCGACATGGGAAAGTCCCTACGAAACAGCCCGTTCCTTGCCCGTCGGTTGATTCATTTGGCTCTTTGGTCATTCCGGAACGGGTTGCGTGGTCCCGAGCTCTGAAACATCGCCACAGCTACGATAGCTCCAGAGCATTTCCCAATGCGGCCCCAGCCGCCGTATTGTCGAAGATGCACCACGTCTCGGCTCCCCGAAGGCGAGCGCTTTCGAGACGCCGCCCCAGTGAGAAAAGGGCCTGGCGGTCGTAGTCGGAATAGTACATGCGGGGGGACCCGTGCCAACGGAAATAGGCCAGACCGCGCCAACCACCTGGCTCTCCGGAGCCCGGCACCCTAGCGGGATCCGCTGCCACCCGCGCGACGCGTCGTTCAATCAATCTGCTTTCGACTTCCTCAGTGAACCAAGTGGCATTCCGCGGCTCGACCGCGACCATGGCATCGCTGCATCCGTTGACCAAGTCGAAGAAGCTGTCGAATGTCTTCGCGTCGAATGCGAGCTTCGGCGGCAGCTGAATGAGCCACGTCCCGAGTTTCGATCCCAAGCCCGCATTTTCAGCCGCAAAGATTTTCAGGATTTCATCGCAGCCGACCAGGCCCCGATCGTGGGTGATTTCTTCCGGGAGCTTCACAGAGAACTTGAAGTCTTCAGGCACCGAACTCGCCCAGCGCTCGTATGTCCTTGGTTTGTGCCTTCTTCGGAAAGAGGAATTGATCTCGACGGCGTTTAGACGTCGCGCATAGCGTTCGAGATGACTTCCTGGTGCTGGAAGTCCGCCGGCATAGCGTTTGTCGATGCTCCACCCGGCCGTACCGATCCGCAGCGCGGGCCCTGCTTTGGCCCGACCTCGCCGACCACTCGCTAAGGCACTCATGATGAGCGCCGCGACATGATGCCTCTCATCGTCGATAGCCCGAGCAGCCTACGATAGGCGACAAGGTTCTCCATGTCTGGCAGACTATTCCTGAGCTAATCGTACCTGTCGAAGATGCCCCGTCCCTGAGACGCGTGCTCGGCAAGCCTTTCCCACTCCTCAGCGAGCCGAAGCCAGGCGTTCTTGTCCGCTTCGCTTCCGGCCCGTGCCGCCAGGTGGCGACATTCCTCCGCCTTGCTTGTGAATCGGTCGGCATTCGATGATGACACCACGTTTCCCTCCGTCCGATAATGGAGAGCGGCACGTGTCGTTCCTGATGACAGCCCACGTGCCTGGATCGTTGCTCGGAGCTCGCGCCCAAGAATACCGTCCCGGAGTGCCAGGTCTGACTTAGGAACAACCGTTTTGCCGTATGCTTGGTTAGGGACATATGGCCAATCGGCTCAACATCTGGGCCCGGAGTTCTAAAATGCTTTTCTGGTATCCCGCCCTGACGCTGATGATGGACGCCATGCAGGTCATCGACATGCGCCTGAAGCTTATCGCGGCCGGGAAAGGCACATCTGAAGAGATGTTCCTGATGGTGAACGAAAAGGTCAACGCGATGGCGGAAGCCCGCAACATTCTCATTCAAGGCGGGCATTCGGGTCACGTGATTGACAACTATCGCAAGATCGTGGCGGCCAATGTCGTGCGGCTATCTGCCTAGGCTAGGCACGTTAAGCGATCGGCGTCGCGGAGCGCTCAAAATTCCTCAACAACGATGACAGCCGACGCTCGCGGCAGCGGGCCAGTCCAGTCTCTTGCCTCGACCGCCGCACGTTCCGTCAACGTCCGAGAGCCGCAATCGACAGTTCTTATTCGCGGTCGATTGCTCGCACCCCCTCCACTTGCGAGGGCCGGGCAACAGGCAGTGGAAGCGACCGTAAGGAAACCAAGCGCCGGGGATAACGCAAGTCGGCCAGGAACCGGTGGGTCCCAAGACGCTTGCTTTGTTAGACGTAGGAGGACGGCATGGACGCCAGCGAAACCGCAGCGATGACGAAAGCGTCCGCGCTGACGGCCTTCGTGTTGGGACTGTGGTTCGCCCGTCGGCGTTGAGATGACGTTGCGACCGGTGGGTTAAGGTTCCCTTTTTCTCGGGAGCACGCACGGGGCCGCTTCGACTCGGAGAGGATTGCAGCGCCACCGTCCAAGCCCCAGACTCTGTGCCGGCCTTTTGCCGCGCGCGCGTTTCCGAGTCCGCCGTCCTGAGGAAAACCGGATTTCGGGATTCAGGAATTTCCCCAGCGAGGCACGAATGGGAGGTTCCGGGGCTGCGAACCGTGCAATCAGCGACCACCGGCTGCCCGAGCGGAACGACGATCCCCCATGCGACTTGATTCTCCGAACGTCGCCAAATCGGAGAACGATCATGAGAACAATCTTGGTCATCACCTGCCTGTCCGTGCTCGCGCTGGCTTCACCGGCGGAAGCCAAAGGATGTATCAAGGGCGCCATCGTTGGCGGCGTCGCTGGCCACATGGCGGGCCATGGCAAACTTGGCGCTGCGGCGGGATGCGCGGTCGGACATCACGAAGCCAATAAGCAAAACCCGAATAATTCGAACGCCCAGGCTCCATCGGGGCAGAAGTAGCGCGGGGCACCTCTGGGCCGCGCCATGAAGATCAGATCGCACTCCGAGAGCCACCTCGTCGAGCTTGAGGATGGCTCGCGCTGGCGAATTTCCCCGGCGATCTCGATCTGGCGCTGAACTCGAAGCCCGAGACGGAAATCGTCGTCATGCCGGCCAACGATGATCTGAGTTCTCAGCTGGTCGGCGGAGACGCAAAGGTCCGCGTGATCGCGGGGGCGAAAGCTGGCCGGTGCGTGAGGTCAAGTTGGCGTTGAAGGAAGGGTAGGACCGGGCTCCGCCAATTCAGCGGAACGAGATCCGGAGCGATCGAGACGCGAGGCCGTCGTCGGATCCGAATGCGGAATCCGCCGCGCGTCGAGCCGTCGACGATGCCAAGCGCGCGCTGGGCGACCGTGGACCTTATGTTGGAACGACGGCGCTCCAGACCTCAACCGGCGCATGGGTGAAGAACACACGCTACGCCGAGTGGTACGTGTCGCTCGATAGTTTTAGTCATGGAGGATCTCGAATTGCCTAAAGCAGCCATTTTCGATCTTGACGGCACGCTTCTGGACTCGGTCGATCTCCACGCGCTCGCTTGGCAAGAAGCGATGGTCAAGTTCGGTCACGACGTCACCTTCGAGCAAGTGCGCAGCCAGATCGGGAAAGGCGGCGATAAGCTGATTCCCGTTTTTCTGTCCGAGCAGCAGCAGAATGAACACGGCAGAGATCTGGAGGAGTGGCGCGGCAATTGGTTCAAGTCGACTTATCTGCCCCTTGTCCGTCCCTTCTCGGCTGTTCCGAAACTCCTGCAGCGCGTCCGCGAGACCGGTCTCCGCATCGCCGTGGCTTCCTCGGCGAAGAAGGATGAACTGAAGAAGTACCTCCACATCGCGGCCATCTCAGGTTTGGTAGACGTCGCGACGTCCTCAGAAGACGTCGACGAATCCAAACCAGCCCCGGACATCTTTGAGGTCGTGCTAAAGAAGCTAGACATCGTAGGAGCCGAAGCGGTCGCGATTGGCGACACGCCGTACGATGCCATCGCGGCCCGCAAGGCCGGAATCCCGACGATCGGCGTCCTCTGCGGCGGATTTACCGAACATTCGCTGCGGGAGGCCGGGTGCGTCGAAGTGTACCCAGGACCGAGCACCCTCTACGCACGCTTCGACGACACGGCGCTCGCAAAGTAGAACGGTGGACGACGCTCGACGGCTATTCCTGAGGCGGTTGTCCATTGGAGGCGGATACGCCCCCGTCGACCGCGACGTTGGCACTGGTCATGAAGCTCGCGTCGTCGCTTGCCAGGAACACGATGACCGCGGCGACTTCCTGCGGTTCGCAGACGCCACCCAACGAGATCCGCTCGGCGAACTTTGCCAGCAGCTTCTTGTCGTCCATCATATCTTCCGTCATGCCGGTTCCCGTCAGGCTGGGACAGACCGCGTTCACGCGGATGCCCTTCTTGCCGAGGTCCAGGGCGAGGGCACGCGTCAGATTGACCACGACGCCCTTCGCCGCGTTGTATGGGCTCATGCCCAATCGCCGCCGATCCCAGAGACCGACGCCGTGTTGACGAGCGCGCCCCTGGTCTTTTCGAGGTGCGCAGCGACGCGCGGCAGCCATAAAACACGCCATCGATGTCGGTCGACATGACCTTCCGCCATTTCTCGTCAGTGATTGAAGCGGGATCTTCACGGACGCCGGCGTTGTTCACGATGACGTCTAGCCGTCCGAAGGGGCGGACGACGGCCGCGACCATTCCATCGACGGCACGCGAATCCGACACGTCGGCCGTCTGAACCGTGACCTGGTCGGCAGGCAGGCTCTGGCCACCTTTTCGAGTGAGGCTTCCTCGCGGTCGACCAGCGCCTTTCGCGCCCTCCGTAACGAAGCGGCGCGCTGTCGCCTCTCCGATGCCGGAAGCCCCTTCAGTGACTGCAACGACCTTGCCGTGGAACCTGTCGGCCATGCGAAACTCTCCTGCTGCTTTCAATTCTACCGTCGCCGCGACGGTCGGGTCATAATTCCCGCCCGATCCAGCTTTTCAGGAACGATGCTCGAGACGATCGATTGTTGGAGGAAACCCCGAAATGAAGGATTGGACCCATGGATCTGACCGGCAAAAAGATCGCCATTCTCGCCACGAACGGTTTCGAGCAGGCCGAGTTGGAAGTGCCGCAAGAGCGCCTGAAGCAAGCTGGCGCGACGGTCGATGTGGTGTCGCTCGCCGCCGGCGAGATCAAGGGCTGGGACCAGAAGGATTGGGGTCGGCCCGTGAAGGTCGACAAGACGCTCGACGAGGCGTCGGCCGCCGACTACGACGCGATCGTATTGCCTGGCGGGCAGATCAATCCGGATCTCCTGCGCGTCGAGCCCAAGGCGCTGAAGTTCATCAAGGATATCTTTGATGCCAAGAAGGTCGTGGCGGCCGTCTGCCACGCCCCATGGCTTCTCATTGAGACCGGAATCGCAAGAGGTCGCAAAATGACGTCCTTTAGGTCGATTAAGACAGACGTCGCGAATGCCGGTGCGAAGTGGGAAGATGCAGAGGTCGTCGTTGACCAGGGCATCATCACCTCGCGCAACCCGGGCGATCTCGAGGCCTTCTGCGCCAAGATCGTGGAAGAGGTCAAGGAAGGTCGGCACACCCAGCGCAGCGGGGCATGAGACGAGCGCCCAACTATCGGACGAGGCGGGCTCGGAAGCACGCGTCGCAATCCTCGAATCCGGCGAGGCAACATTCACGACACTCGCGAAATTCGCCCACGACGCTAGAATCCCGGCGGCATCGCTTACGGCCATCGGCCCCTTGAAGGGGCTGCGCTCGGAAGCTCAATCCAGCAAGTAGCACGTCCTTGGGATGCAGCCACCCTACCGCCGACGGAAAATCTGGCCACGCTCCGCCGCGAGCGCGAGTTCCGCCTATTCGCGGGCAAGCTTTGCCCAGCCCTCGCGATCGACAGCGTTGAGGCTTCGAGATGCCTCTTCGCGGCAGGCCGCCGCCTCTTTGTAGAATTGCTGAGCGGACGATGTCATCTGCGTATAATGTGAGAAATCACCAGGTAGGTCGATCTTCATAGGTGCCTCGCGCGATTTAGCGCCCGAATGGGGCTGAATGTCGCGATCAGAAAGCGAACCACGCCAATACCGCAATGATGGGGACGATCGCGATGCCGAAAATAATCAACGGCGAAGGTTCATTGCCTGTACGGTCACTCATCGTAGGCTCCTTAAAAGACAAGCCCCGCAGCGGCGGCGCCACGGGGCTCTCAGTACCGACATCTCAGGGGGCGGAGATGCCAGCACCTCAAGGAACCAACGGCTGGGTGCCAGCCTCGTTCCTATCGGGGGTCAGTGCGGCTTTTGCGGCTGATCGCTCTGCGGCCTTACTGCCATATTGCTGTCCGGCATTCTGTCTCGCCCCTGATCGCCGTTGTCATCCTTCCCGCCGGACGTGGACGTGCCGCTACCGCTGCGCGAGCCTGGTGACATGCCAGTCGTGCTGCGCGGATCCGCGTTCGGCGCTGTCGAGCTGGCCGCGGGATCACCGGTCACCGCTCCTCGTCCGCTCGGAGCGCCGCCTGATTGCGCCGAGGCACCGGCAGTCGAAAGGACGATCAGGCCTGCTGTTATCAACGGGACTATTTTCACGGCGAACCTCCAG
Source organism: Bradyrhizobium sp. CCBAU 11434 (assembly GCF_028128895.1). Taxonomy (NCBI): domain Bacteria; kingdom Pseudomonadati; phylum Pseudomonadota; class Alphaproteobacteria; order Hyphomicrobiales; family Nitrobacteraceae; genus Bradyrhizobium; species Bradyrhizobium sp. CCBAU 11434. The sequence goes on along the minus strand of NZ_LBJX01000081.1, from coordinate 48,448 downwards.
AGTTGTTGCGCTCAACCGGCGCCTGTGTCGTCCGTTCCTATCGTCGCGCCTTCTTCTTTTCGCGGCCTTCTTCTCGACCCGCACGCCCTTGTATTTTTTTGGCAGCCTTCTTGCCCTTCGCGGGCTTCTTGACGCCTATGAACTCGCCGGAAGCCTTGTTGCGCTTGCTCGCGCTGCTCCTCGATGCCCTCGCGGGCCAACTCTCGAAAGTCGTTCAGCCCCTCGGGCTCCTTTTGAGCAAGAGGCTTTTGGGTAGATCCTTTTCTCTTATGTCTGCCCCTTTCGGAGCGCCTGCTCATTCATCAGCGAGACGATTGAGGTGCTCCCATAGACGATTGAATACTTCACGTTTTGCTTCATCCATAGCCGAGTCGCGGATCAGCGCCGCCTCGGCAGCATCCTTGCGAAGCTTTTCAATGGAGGCTTGATAATCCTTCACGTTATTTCGGCGGCTGCAAGCCAGGCGAATTGATCCAGATCGCAGCGCGGGCCGTGGTGTCAGCCTGTCCCGCCTTGCGAAGCAGCTCGTCTTTCTCTGCGCCAGGCGGGAGAGACGACGCCTTTTCTCGCGCATCCTTGGCGAACGACGCGAGCCGATCTTTGAGCGATCTTGTTTGCTTGAAACGACGCCGACTTGCCATGGCGCGCTCCTATCCTTCGAGGAAGGCGGGAGCGCTACCGGCGTTCTCATCACAGATAAAAGCCACGGACCGGGCTGTGATAGAACACAGACTACCATAGTCCAGAAACGGTTTCGCTATCGAAGATTAAATTCGCAGGGCGAGAGAATCGGCTCAAATTACTCAAAATGTGCACTTCACGACGTTTTCGATCCGAGCATTCCATCGCAGCCATCCTGATACGGCTGCGATGTCCGCAGTCAAAATGCGAAGAACTCCACCGGAGCATGGAGCGTCTTGATGTCATTGGTGATCCCATGGCGTTCCTCTTGATTGGATCCTCCTGCGAGAGCTCTCGTTCGAGCCGCTCGCGGAGGGACCGCCAGAATTCCGGTGCGAGCTTCGCGGCCATGACCTCGACGACCGCGATATCGTCGCGCTCGGTCGTGTCGCCGCTGCGCCACAGGCCCTTTGCAGGGGCCCGGATGTAGCTGGTAGCCCCGCCGAACTCGTCGGTCAGCTTCTGCAGGAATTTGTCGAACCATTCCTTGGAAACCGGCTCGCCCTTGCCGGTCTCCTTCGGCACGAGGATCTGCACGACGTAGGAACGGTTCATCAGAGGGACCTAGCCCGGCCGTCGGCCGGCCAGTTGGCGAGAAGCGTTTCGGTCGTGACGCACTCCACCTGCTGGCCGAACCGGTTCATGTAGATCTTCATCATGGAATCATGCGTCTCGTCGGCGGAGCTGCAAAGCGCATCGACGACGAGGATCACGCGGAAGCCCCAGTCGACCGCGCCCAATACGGTTGCGAGGACGCAAACGTCGGTTTCGCCGCCTGTGACGATGACGGTTTCGACGCCGGCTTCGCGAAGTTGCGCATGCAGGCCGCTCCCTGTCCAAGGCGAGTAGACGTACTTGTCGAAAGTGCGCGCGGGCGGGACGAAGCGGGCGAGCTCCTGCACCAGATCGACCATTTCCGGCCCGAGCCGGTCGATAGTCATCGAACTCCAGCGTTCGTAGTAGCGCCGCCACATGCCGGCGCCCTGGCCTGGGCTTTGCGCCGGGATGAAGCGCGTGAAGATTGTCCGCTCGGGATGGGCGGAGGTGATCGCGACGACGTTCGGCAGGACGCGCGGCAGCCACGGCATCGTCCAATCCGTACCTCCCGCGAACATCCGCTGCATGTCGACGCAGAGATGGACTGCGTTCCGGGGAGCGCCGCAGTGGAGTTCGTCACCCTTCGTCATGGACCTGTCCTCAAAAGCCAGCTCCAACGGAGGTGTAGCGGCTTGGTTCCTCCGGCTTGCCACGGGGCTATAGCGAAGGAAGCGTTTTTGACATCCATCAGGCAGGATGACTCTGCCACTTGTCCGCCCGCTCGCACCACGTCCATGACGCCGCATCTGAATGCAGGGTCCGTTTTTATCGGCACACGACCTGCCTTTTTAGGCCGGTCCTGAAGCGATCCATGAGCACGCAGGGCGTCCGCAGGCCCGTCAGCTCGACGACCGCGTACGATGCGTGTGCCGAGCGGCATCTTTTCAAGGTCCGGGTGGCATCGCCGTCGACGGCGTTCCCCTTTCATCAGCGTAATATGGTCTGCACCGGCTTGCTGAAGCCGCGTCCGCCCCCTTCATGGTCAATTGGACGAGCAGCACCTCGGGCACCGTGATTCCCGCGTCTCGGATCCAGTCGTAGGCACGTTCTGGATGTTCCATGAGGATGGGCTGGGCCAGATCGAGGCAGACCCCGCAGGGGCTGAAATTCCGCGGAGTCGTCGCGCCGTCGAAGGTCGCCAGTTCGCCCGCGAGCGCGTACCAGCGGAACTGGCCGACTTCCGGCTCGAAGATGCTGATGCCGGCGGAGTGAGCCCCGCAGATTTCCATGCCGAGTTTGACCAGCCGGGGCAGCACCTCATCCGGATGGTCGGACATCACCTCAGCAAGGTTCTGAATGGCAAGTTTTTCGCGCAGGAAGTCAGGCGCGGCAGTCTGGCGGTCGGCGAGCTGCTCCGTGATGAAGACGGCGGCGATCGGATCGGGAAGCCGGACCTGCGATCGCATGACACACCCCCGGATTTGTCGATAGCACATCGTGACACTATCAGGCCGCCCTTACCAGCAAGTCCGCAAGCAGATCTCGCCGCTCCCGGCTAAGGAACGTCGGGGGTTCCAGCCCGTTATCAGGCGCCGTTCGGAACCTACCCTACCCGGAGCGACGCGGACACTAGCAGCCTTCGATCCTCCCTCCTTGGCCGAGCGCCCGGGCGGGCGAGCACTTTGATGACTTAGTTCTGCGCATGAGAGACTGTCCCAGAATGTTTGGAGAACCATTCGAATGGATGCGGCGATCGAACCGAAGGTTCAGAGGCGAAAGACGTTCCGCGTCCGCAACTTTCTCTCGACGCTGGGACCAGGCCTCATCACCGGCGCGTCCGACGATGATCCGTCCGGGATAGGCACCTACAGCCAGGCCGGCGCGCAGCTTGGGTTCGGCATCGGTTGGACCATGCTGCTCTCTTACCCCCTCATGGCTGCGATCCAGGAGATCTCCGGACGGATAGGGCGAGTGACCGGCCACGGCATCGCGGGGAATGTATGCCGGAACTTCGGCGCAGCTTGGGTCTGGAGTCTGGTGGGACTGCTTTTCGTCGCCAATACGATCAACATCGCCGCCGATCTCGGCGCGATGGCGGACGCGCTGAAGCTTTTGATCGGAGGTCCCGGCATCGCCTACGTGGTGCTGTTCGGCACTCTGTCGGTCCTCGCCCAAATCTTCTTCAATTACGACCGGTACGTGTCCGTGCTGAAGTGGTTGACGCTTAGCTTGTTCGCGTACGTGATCGCTCTCGCCGTCGTAAAGGTGCCTTGGGAGGAGGCGCTGAAGGGCGTCCTAATCCCCCGCGTAAGCTGGGACGCTGCGTTTTTGACGACGCTCGTCGCCATTCTCGGCACGACGATATCGCCTTATCTCTTCGTCTGGCAGTCGTCGCAAGAAGCCGAGGAGCAGCGAATCGACGCCGACAAGAAGCCTTTAAAGAAGGATTCGTCTGACGCACCGGAAGAATTCCGGCGTATCCGGCTGGACACGATGATCGGCATGGCCTTCTCAAACCTCATCGCGCTTTCCATCATCGTGACGACCGCGGCGACGCTTCACGCCCAAGGCAAGACCGACATCGAAAGTTCGGCGCAAGCGGCGGAAGCCTTGAAGCCGATCGCAGGTCCTTTCGCCGAGCTCATCTTCGCGCTCGGCATCGTCGGGACCGGACTGTTGGCGATCCCTGTCCTGGCCGGCTCAACCGCATACGCCATTGGCGAAGGGCGTCGCTGGAAGGTCGGTCTGTCCCGTAAGCCGAAGGAGGCCATCGCGTTCTACTCCGTGCTGGCACTTTCGGGGTTCTGCGGTATCGGGCTCAACTTCACCCCGATTGATCCGATCAAAGCCCTCTATTGGAGCGCTGTGGTCAACGGAGTGCTGGCCGCGCCTGTGATGGTCCTTCTGATGGTGCTCGTCCGGCGACCGAAGGTCATGGGCAAGCTTGTCGTCACCGGGCCCTTGTACTGGTTGGGCTGGGCGGCGACCGCCGCGATGGCTCTCTGCATCGTTGGCATGGTCGCCACGATGTTCATGGGCTCGTCGTCTTAGAGCGTTTCACATTTTGATTGAAGCATAACCGGCGCTGGCGAAGTAGTTGGCGCATTCGCGAGGCTGGATGTCCTGGACGAGGTGACCGATGTGGCGCCAAGTGTCCTCGATGGTGCGCTTCTGAGCTTGCCGCATCCAATGTTTGATCTTGGAGAAAGCCTGTTCAATCGGGTTAAGGTCGGGCGAGTATGGCGGCAGGTACCAGAGCCTGGCGCCGGCCGCCTTGATCATCTGCCTGACGGCTTTCGACTTGTGGCTTCCGAGATTGTCGAGAATGACGATGTCGCCTTGGCGCAGGGTCGGCAGGAGGATGTGCTTGACGTAACCGCGGAAGCATTCACCGTTGATTGGGCCGTCGAAGACGCAGGGTGCCGTGAGTTTGTCATGGCGGAGCGCGCCGAGGAATGTGAGGGTACGCCAGTGACCGTGCGGAGCGAAGCCGCGCAGGCGAGCCCCTTTGGGTCCCCAGCCTCGCAAAGGGGCCATGTTGGTCTTGATCCAGGTCTCATCGATGAAGACGAGCCGGCCCGGATCGAGCCCGGCCTGCCAGGATCGCCAACGCAAGCGCCTACGAGAGACGTCGGCGCGAGCCTGTTCGAGGGCGAACAGTGTTTTTTTTGAACCGCAGCCCTTCCCGGCGCAGGAACAGCCAGACCGCATTGTGTGAGACCTTGACCCCGCGGGCTGCCAATTCCGCCTTCAGACCATGCAGCGTCAGGTGCGGCGTCTGAGTGATCCGCTCGACGATGAAGGCGCGGTGCGGATCAAGCACAGGCTTACGGTGGCCACCCATCTTGCCGGGCGCTACCGAGCCGGTCGTTCGATAACGCTGTGACCACTTCACAACTGACGAGACCGCAACACCAAACCGTTCCGCCACAGATCGGCAGCTCTCACCTTTGGAAACGGCGGATACCGCGCGCTTACGTAAATCGTTGGAAATTGGTCGGACCATCGGATGCTGGCCTCCAGCCCAGCCAGCATCTTGAATCATATTCGCCCCAGCTCCGGAATCCCTTCCGATTCAATAAATCTGTGAACCGCTCTAGAACTTGAGTGTGGTCCTGAGGCCGAACACCGAAGCGTTCTTGAGAATCTTCCCCGCCAGCGGGCCGACGGGTAATGTTGCTCCACCGCCGGGGTGGACGATGTATTGAAAGTTCGGCTGTACCGTCCAGCCATCCCTGATCTGATACTGATAGACGGCCGTCAGCAATCCTTCGAAGCTTCGGATCGGCCAGCTTGGATTGACCAACGTCCGGTAGTCGGCGTCGAGCGCCTGCGCCCGTTTTGAGACATGCGCACAACCCGCGGCGATCCCGAATTTGTCGTAGGGCCGGTCGTCGCGAAGGCCGATGAACTCGAGGCCGGCATCGGCGTAGAGATCGATCAGGTTGCGATCGGCGGGCGCGCCAGCGGCCCTTGCGAAGAGACCGATCCCACGATCGTCGCTGTGAGGCACCCGGTAGATCTGTTGCTCGAACACTGCCCAGCCACCGATATCTCCTGCCAGCAATAGAGGCTCCGCGCTAGTGCCGGGAGCGGCGAACGAGACGCCATTAGACGCGAGCTGTTGATCGGCGAAAGAGCCGAAATGGCGCCAGCCGCCCAACTTGACCTGGCCGGTCAGGTTCGGGTCGCCCTTCTTGTTGTTCCAGGCGTACTGGATTTGACCTAGAAGCAACGGCGGATCGTTGACGCGAAAATTCACGCCGTAGCGATTGCGCTGCTGCGGGTCGCCTGAGCCGGGTCCGGCTTGGTCGCCGTCGAAGATCCCGCCCAGAAGCGAAAGTTGGTCAGTCACGTTGACCAGCAGCCTTGCGCCCATAGCCGCCAAAGGTGGCGACGGTCCGCCGCTGGGAAGATCGAGCGAGGTGATCGCGGGCCAACCCATCGAGGCGTTGGTGAACACGTCAGTATATTTGGTGTTGAAGAATTCGCTGTCGGCGGCAAGCTGGCCGACTTTCAACGAGACTTTCTTTGCGCCCCATTGCTTCTCGAAATAGGCTTCGTAAAGTCGCGTCGACGGCAAGGCCTCGATGCCGCTGACGACGAAGAAGTTCTGAAGATTACTGCGCGATAGACCGTCGCCATGGATCTGGAACATGTTGGCGTGAAAAGTGAGCTTGTCGACGCCGACGAGCTTCTGCAGGTCGACATCCACCGCGAGGTTGAGGCGACCTTCGTAGATAGCGCCCTGTTTCAGGCCGCCGGTAGCGTTACCAAACGCCTCGCCTATGTAAGTGGCCGCGAACTTCACGCCGTACTTCTGCAGCGGATTGGGCAGAATGCCGAGCGTCTTTTCCTCCACGGTGCTCTCACCCGTGTCCGGATCGGCCGGCTTGTCGTCGTCGGTCTTCTTGTCCTCCTGGGCCGCGGCGCCAGCTGCCAGGAGCATGACTACCGACATCGAAAGAACGACCTGCCTATAGACTCGGTGAGGTCTCGACACGCGACTTCCTGATCTCGAAGATAGCCTTACGAATTGCCCGATATTGCAAGGTAAGTCCACCGTCGAGCCAATTTCCAAAAGGTCGGTCAGACCAACTGGCCTATCGCAATCGTTAACATTTTTGAATCGCGGCACGCGAAATGTTGGCTATGATGGGGTCTTCCCTTCTGGGGGCATTCATGTTCGATCCGACAACTACTGCGCTATGCGCGCGGTCTTAAACGAAGTTTGCGAGAGCGTTTCGCACCGCGAGATCGGAGCGCGTACCCATGTTGCCTCAAAGATACTGGAGGCTGCTACCAAAGGTGAGGTATCGCTGGAAGAACTCAGGCAGGTAGGCCGTGATGCCCTTTCGCGCGCACCCACGATGTCGCGCTGATCGGTCGAGGCGGGCGTGAATTTCCAGGTCACGGTGCTGAAGATCCTGGTGAGCTATTCGGACGGCTTCGCCCTCATGGAAGACCTCAAGCGCGACATGGCCATCCTGGCGACCAGTGGCCGCGAATGGGCGGATCGAACCAAGCGCCTCGCCGCCCGGGTTCCGGATCTCGACATCTTTTCACAAGGGCTGGTCGAACGCATCAGCGGCGGATGGCAGATCACGGCCAATGGGAGGGCAGTGCTCGAGTTCATGGAGGCTCGCCCCGCCGCGCCCGAACCGATTCAGGCGCCTTTCGTCGAGGAGGCTACGGCTCCGATAGTCACTCCAAACCAGCTTCCTCCCCTGCCTCAGCCTACTGACCGTGCCAAGCGGCGGCGCGAACGCCGCGAACGTCGTCGCGAGGCGCGCGAACGGGCGAGGGCGAACGCCTCCTGAGGTGATATCGAGGTCAAAAAAGAAACCGCCGGCTGGGCGCGGCGGCTTGGTTAGTCCCGGACTGTCGATTGTCTCCCCAGCCCTAAGCGTACCGCCGTTACCTTGTTTCCGGCCATGCCCGCCCGACTACCGAACGCGTTTCGATTCGGAGATGGGGTTGCCGGGTTGTGCACCAGGCTCTTACAAAGTCGATAAGGCGCGAAACGATGTGGACGTGAGCCGAATCCGCGCGGTATCGCCACCCGCAACCGCTCCGCCGGCCCGGAAGCGGTCGATGAGGACGCAGGGCGTCCGGAGGCCGGTCAGTTCTACGATCGCCGTGACGAGTCGATCGCGGTCGCTGTCCTTGGCGGCCTAGAGCACGCGATCGGCCGCCGCCACGAGGGAGCTGCAGTCCATCGCACCTTGGAGGGCATGTTGGTCGCGCCGAGGCTCACCTCGCGAGGGGGAGACTCGCCCCGTTCCTTGTTGTCCGGGAGACTAAGGCCCAGCTTGAGGGCGGCGAGCATGTTGCAGACGGGTCGTCCGCCAATCTCCGCCGCCATGCTTCCCGGACCTGAGGGACATAAGAGAGCGAAGCCGGGAAAGCGGCGATGCCGCCGACGTGGGCGGCGATAGAACCGGACGTGGACGGTTCAGCGGAGTACTCAGGGCCGTTCCTCCGTGCCTTTGCGGAAGGATTCGCCAGACCTGTCTGTCCTGCTTTCGAGCGTTCTTGATCGCGAGAGCGCCGGACGAGCAACTAGGAACGATCCAACCAAAGGCGAGTTCGTCCTCGAAGCAGTGTCCAAAAATAAGCCCAAGAGGATGAACATGACACGATCGGTGGATGAGCTACGACGCGAGTCCGAGCGTAACCGGGCGGAGCTGGCGGCCACGGTCGACCGTCTGAAGCAGGGACTATCCGACACGAAGCAGGATCTGCGTGACATGGTCACGCCTCAGCGAATTAAATCGGAAGTGTCGGACTATGTGAGCGACACGGCTCAAGGCTGGGTCAAAGAGCTCAAACAGAAAATGATGAATAACCCGCTGGGCGCGGTCGCCGCGGGTACCGCGGTGGCTGTGCCGCTGCTGCGATTGGCCCGAGGGGCGCCCCTGCCGCTTCTCATGATTACTGCGGGCCTCGCTCTTACCTCCAAGAGCGTGCGCGACCGGGCTGCTGAAGCGGTGTCGCCCGTGATGGATGGAGCTAGTCGGTTTATCGACGAAACTGCCGAGAGGGTGCAGGAAGCGAAAAGTGGGGCGCAGGCGAAACTCTCCGAGTCCCAAGGGCGGGCCGCTGGTGCGGTCAACGATGCCATGGATGCGGCCAAGACATCAGCCGACGACCTCAAGGCTCGAGCAACGGAGGCCGCAGGGGCGATCGGTGACAACATCACCAGAGGGATGGATGCCATCAAGGATTCGGCGAACGCCGCTCCAGAACAAGCGCGTCAGATCATCGGTGATAATGCCGCGCTGATCGGAGGACTTGGCATCGCCATCGGCGCAATAATCGCGGCGGCCCTGCCGGAAACGAAGTTCGAAGACCGGACGGCCGGCCCCGCCAGCGATAGCCTGAAGCGCGCTGCAGGCGAAGCAGCTGAATCCGGTTTGGAGGCGACCAAGGATGCGACGTTGTCGGCCGCCGATGCCGCGACAAGGAGCGTGAGTGAAGCCGATCTGGGGCGGCACGCGAGCCGTATGACCCGGAATCTGGCCGACAACCTCAAGGAAGCGGCCGCAGAAGTTGTCGACGCGGCGTTCAGCCCCTCCCGAAATTCTAGCACCTGAGAGATACACCATGAGCGATTCAGACGTCATCAAGCCGGCCAACTTCAACAAAGGTAAGAGCAACTCCTCCATCGGTCTGAAGGAACAGATCGGCGATGCAGGGGCCGAGATAAAGCAGCGCGCCGGAGAAGCCCTGCAGGCATCGGCGGACATGGCACGGGACAAGTTCAGCGAAGCCACCGATGCAGCCAAGAACGTCGCCAGCGGCACCGTCGACCAGATCCAAGAACGGGCACGAGAACAGCAGCAGACCAGCGCCGATTTCATCCAGCGCTTGGCCGGAAACTTCCGCCAGGCCGCCGGCGCATTCCAAACTGACGTGCCATTTGCCGCACGCGGTATCAACTCAGCCGCCGATTATGTGGAAGACGCGGCCGCAAAGGTTCGCGACGGCAGCTTTCGCGACCTCGTCGACGGTGCGACCGATTTTGCGAAGCGACAACCCGCGGCTTTTCTTGGCCTGTCTGTCTTGGCTGGGTTCGCCGCTGTACGGTTTCTGAAGGCTTCGGGAGGCAGCTCGACCGCGCAGCGGACGGGCTCGGCGACAGGCGCGGAAGCTGGCTCATCCGGCGGCCGAGCCGCTTATGCGAGCAAGGACTTCGGTGGCCAGACCTCTACGGGATCACCGACCGGACAGCAGCAGAAGCCACCTTCGCAGGACGGCAGCGCATCATGAGCATCGAGCACGACATCGAAACGGGGAAAAGCGATCTTAGCAACATTTCGGGCCTTGTCGGAGATGCGCTGGTTCAGGTCACCAAGCTTTTCCAGAATGAGGTCGACCTGGCGAAGGCCGAACTTGGCGAAAAGGTGCAAAGGCTCGGCAAAGCATTTGGACTTTTGGCCGGGGGCGCCGTCCTTGTCATCCCGGCCATCGTCATGGCGTTGTTCGCCCTGGCATCCGCGTTGATCAACGGGGGGTGGTCGCCAACATTAGCCTACCTGACTTCCGCGATTGTCGCCGCTGCCATATCGGGCGCTTTGTTTGCCATGGGCATCAAGCGGCTGGATGCGCGCAGCCTGGCTCCGCGGGAGACCATAAGGCAGCTTGAAAAGGACAAAGACACCGTGAAGGGAATGATGCGATGAGCGGCCCGCAAACCGGCTTTTTTGATAGTTTCCTTGCTGCAGCCCGAGAGAACCCGCTTTCCGCCGCGCTGATCGGCGGCGGAGCACTTTGGCTGATGCTCGGGGACGCGAAGTTGAAGGGGGCTGCGCGATCCGCGGCCACCGTCGCATCAGACGTCGTCGGCGCCGGTGCGACCAATCTGCGGGCTGCAGCCTCGGGCTTGCAGCGGACCGCAGCGCCTCCGACCGCCCCGGACATGGATCATGAAGGGAGCGGTTCGCGCGGGACGGTAGATACAGCCGCCGATACTGCGGTCGGCTCGATGTCTGATGCAACGGACAGCGTCCGCGACCGCTTCGACGAAGGCGTGGCTTACGCTCGCGAACAGTTCGCCCAGATGGGAAGTCCTCTACCGACAGCAGACACCTTGGCGAAAGCTCAGTCTTCAATCGGCGACGTCATGGAGAAACAGCCCCTGGTAATCGGCGCCGTTGGCTTGGCGATAGGCGCAGCACTTGCGAGCGCATTTCGAACGTCTCAGATAGAAGACAACTACATCGGCGAGGTCAGCGACGAAGTGAAGGATGATCTGAGCAGGCGCGGATCCGCCGTGTCTCAGGCGCTGCGCGAAGCTGCCGATACGCTCGTGGCCGAAGCGAGCGACATGGGAGCCGAGGCAGTCGATCGGATGAGGCAAGCGGGGACTGATGCCACCCAGGCCGCGAAGGAAAAGACCAAACAGTTGTGAGAGTTGCCGGCCCATGCTTCCGACCTCTCGCGCAACCACGATCCCCCGTTTGGAAAATTAGGAGCCTAACATTAGCCGCGGAATGCCATCCATGACTGCCCTTTTGGGACATGCTCACAATCGCGGGTTACCAAAATCGCGCAAGTTAGCGGACATGTTTCGCAACGCTACCTCCGGTGGGAAAGGCTTGCGCAGGAACACGTTGCCGCCGGACGAGGCGCGACCGGCGAAAAGCCGATGGCGTAGATAACCCGCAATCCCGGATCCTGCTTGAGCGTTCGGCGATCTGCCATCCATCGACGCTTCCCAGCAGTTGCACGTCGGTGATGAGAACATCGGCGGCGCTTCGCCCGCACGATGCCAGTGCCTCTCCGCCGGTCGAGGCGTGGATGACGTCGAGCCTCCACCACGAGCTCCCGGATCAGCGAGTCATACTCGACGAAGAGTATGCGCACCAGCCGCTCCTTTCGGTCTGAAATTCTGCAACGTCTTTCGAACGGTCCCGCCTGAGCGTCGTTCCCTCGAGCTGCCAAGAGTGGAAGACCAGACGACTCACATCGGATTCATAGGAGGGGTACCTGCCATTCTTCCTCGCCCGGAGGTCCGCGTGAAACTAGGTCGCTGAAATCCTATGAGCGAAGCCGCTCTTGTTCGCGCACGACGTCTTTCGCCTGTTTGTCGGATCTGAGGCCTAGGTAGACGGGCTGGCGCAGTTCACCCTTGGTGGTCCACTCTGCGAACTTTACCTCGGCTACCAAGAAAGGTCTCACCCAGGTCGTGACTGTCTCATCCTTCACTTTCGCAGGAAAAGGCGACTTCGCCACTTGCAGCCGGGTTAGCCTGGAGTGAAGCTCCGCCAACGTTTGGTGACTGAAGCCCGTTCCCACATGCCCGATGTACCGCCAGGACTCCTTCTCCCTGACAGCAAGAACTAAGGCACCGAAGAAAGGCCTGGTGCGCCTTGGCGCCGTGAAGCCGACGATGACGACCTCCTGGCGCTTCGCGGTCTTGATCTTGAGCCAGTCCGGAGTCCGGCTTCCGGACGCGTATGCACCGTCGATGCGCTTCGCCATGATGCCTTCGAGCCCATCGCGCTCGGCCTCAGCGAAGAACTTCCTGCCCTTCCCCTTGCGGTGGCGGCTAAAACCGATCAGCCCGTGGCGCGGCAGAATGGTTTTGAGCCGCTCCTTGCGTTCGAGGAGAGGCCGCTTCCGCAGATCTTCTCCATTCGCGAACATGAGATCGAAGGCGAAATACAGCAGCTTCGCTTCATGGCGGAGGGCATTCTGAAGCAACTGGAAATGAGATACTCCGTCTTTTCCGATCGCGACCAACTCGCCATCGATCACGGCGTCGCCCTTCACCATCTCGAGCGCTGCGGCCACCTCGGTATAGCTGCGGCTGATCAGCTTGCCGTTGCGGCTGTAGAGAGCGGCCCTGCCGTCCCTGATTTCGGCAATCATACGGAAGCCGTCGTATTTGTCTTCGAAGACCCAGGCGGGATCGTCGAACGGATCATCTGTCAAGGTCGCGAGCATCGGCTGCAGGCGTTTCGGCAAACTCGACGTGCGGCCCATTCAGTTCTCCAAAACGTCCACCGGACGAACGCTCCGAGAGCATTGTCGGAGTGTACTTCGATGAGCGGACTTTCGTTGGCTCGGGACCGCTTCGCAGATGAGCCAGTGGCGGACGCCACGCCGGGTCTTACATTCACCCTTTTTGTTTTTCTTTTGCGCTTCTTCCATCGGAGCTTTTAGATCGTTCTTCAAAGCGGTCAGCGCCCTTAGCTAGATCGTGTCCCGACTTGGTCTCGTTTTTCGCTTCTTCCTTAGCAGTCGCCTCGCGCAAGCCTTCAGCGGCCTGTTCCCCCGCTTTTGATGATTTTCGTCCGTGATCCATGTGAAGCACCTTTCCTGATCAACTACACGCTTCTCCAGGAAAACTCCGTGTCATCCCAGCTAAGTCGTAACAAACTTCAATTAGATCGCTTGGACAATTGTTCCAGTTCGGGCGAAGCTAGTGCGTCTACTGTGATGGGTTTCAGATTGCCGCAGGTCGGCCGCAAGGCACTGAGCGAGGCGCCCTTCGATGTGGCGTCATCCGCTCGAGGTCCAGACCGGCAGTGGTGAGGTTCTCGCCGAGGTCGCCCGCAGGGACCTCGAAGCCGGCATCAAGAAGGGACGCCAAGAGCTAGGATGGGATCAGATGGAACTGCCGGAACTTGGGCAGGCGGCGACGGACAAGGAGCGGTGCCGAACGAACGCGCCGGCGTGGGCGTCGCCTTCGACGCCGTGGCCTTCCACCAGGACTATGCGGTCAAGGGTCGCTTTGCTGAAGTGGTGCCTACGATGTTGTCCGAGCGCAATGTGCCCCGCTGGTCCGACCGGAGCGAATGCGCCTGCCGCGGCTGCGCCCTTCAGCGCTCCATATCGTGCCTGATCCGTCATTGTTGCTCCTTGGCTTCGCGCTGGAAACGGGCCGGCGGCGGGACCGTTCTTAGAGTCGGGCAGGTGGCGCGCCTACGTGGTTTTGGACGCCTTTGCCGCAGTGATGCATGGGTTGACCGGTCGGTTGGTCAGCTTTGAGCGTGCTGCCAGTGTGAGGTGATGTCGGCGCCTGTCTTATTGAGATGCACGTGCTGATCGACGTGATCGACCCATGAGAGCGGAATGAAGTGATGATGCTGACCGTCCGGCGAACTCTGCTTCGTCAGCTTGATCTTATCGGTTCCGTCCAGATGATCGACTTTTCCGACCATCTTTCTATCCGACGAAATCACGTCCATGTGTTCCTTGATCTTAGAAATGTCTGTCATCGGTATCTCTCAGTCAGCAATAATAATCGGTCGGTCCGGGAAACTTTTGATTGCTTCCCAACGCTCAGCATACGCCGATCAGGCCGCCCGCGAGAGCGAGCGCCGCTTCTGGCGTAGGTAGCGCGTGATCTCTGAAAGCGACATCGCGTTCAGGACCCGCTCGGCGGGGACACCACCCTTGCGGGCCATCAGGACGCCCCAGTGCATGTGGTCGAGCTCGGGAATCGAGTGCGCGTCCGGATTGATGCTCAGCATGCAGCCGAAGTCGAGGGCCGCCTGGTACCAGCGCCAGTCCAGGTCGAGCCGCCATGGATGGGCATTGATTTCGACGACGACATCGTGCTTCGCGCAAGCACGCAGCACCTTCTCGACGTCGATTTCGTAGCCCGGCCGCCGCTGGAGCTGTCGCCCGGTCATGTGGCCGATGATGGTCGTGTGGGGATCGGAAATAGCCCCAAGCAGGCGCTGCGTCTGCGCTTTGCGATCCAACTTGAAGCGACCGTGGATGCTGGCCACCACGAAGTCGAAGCGCTCCAGCACGTCGTCGTCATAGTCGAGCGAGCCGTCGGCCAGAATGTCGGACTCGATGCCTTTCAGAATCCGGAAATCCTTGCCGAAGCGCTTGTTCAGCCGGTCGGCTTCCCGATGCTGCTGCGCGATCTCCTCGACGGAGAGACCGCCCGCATAGTGGGCAGACTTGGAATGGTCGGCGACGCCGAAATACTCGAAGCCTCGCTGGCGCGTCGCCTTCGCCATGGTCTCCAGGGTCTCGGTGCCGTCGGAGGCATCGGTGTGGCAGTGAAGGATGCCGCGCAGGTCCTGATCGGTGACGAGCATTGGAAGCTTGCCTTTCAGAGCCGTCTCGATCTCGCCGCGCCCTTCCCGGAGCTCAGGGTCGATGAAGGGCAGACCGAGGGCGCGGTAGATCTCCGCCTCCTCGCTGGCGATTAGGGTGCGCCCCTTGTGCAAGCCGTCGGGCTCCAATCGCATCCTCTTTTCCGCAGCCAAAGCTTGGAGTTGTTCGATATGAGTGGCGGAGCCTGTCGCGAAGAGGAGAGCAGCGCCGAAGTGCTTGCGGTCAGATACTCGGATTTGCAGCCCGTCGGCCGGTGGCGTCGATGTCTTGTCCGGCTTGGCCGCCTCCGCAACGATTACGAGGTCGCCGACGAGTTCGCAGCCTCGACGGAAATCACCGGCGAACGTCGCGCGCTTGAGTTCGGGCCGGGCATTCCGGATGGAATCACGCGCGTGCTCGAGCAAGGCGGCGGCACGGTGCAAGTGAAGGCGACCTTCTCCACTTTTGGCGATCGCTAGGTTCTGCAGGATCTTGGTCTGCAGCGCGGCGCCGAGTCCTTTTGCCTTCTTGATGCGGTCGTCCTTGGCAGCGGCTTCCAATTCCGCGAGCGAAGCGATGCCGAGATCCTTGTAGAGGCGCAGCACCTTCTCCGAACGAAGGCCGGGCACAGCGAGCATCTCGAGCACGCCCTCGGGAATCTCCTTCCGCAGCTTTTCGAGGCTGGGATGACTGCCCGTTATGTGAAGCTTGGTGATGATGTCGGTTATCGCGTCGCCGACCCCCGGGATCTCCGTAAGCCGGTCTTCGGCGATGAGCACGTCCAGAGGGACGGCAAGAGCCGCCAGGCTGTCGGCGGCCCGAGAGTAGGCTTTCGCCCGGTAGGGATTGCCGCCTCGCAAGGCGGTGCGCTGCGCGTACTCTCGCAGGAGACTTGCCACATCGCGCGCGTCGAGCGAAGGCATTCAGCCAGCCTCCCGGTCCGAGCTTCGCGGCGCCGCCGGAGTAAGGCGACCCCCGGGGCGGTCGCTTGACCGACGATCGAGAGAGCTCTCCAGCTTCCGGGCCGCGCGAAAATCCTCGAGGTGCTGCGTGTTCGGGCCGTAAGCCGCCTCCTTCTTGAGAAGGTTATAGATCCGGCCGACCACAAGCTGCAGGTGCTTCATCCGGCCCTTCGGCATCGCTCGCGCCTTGCAAAGAGCCCGGACTGCGTAGGCGCGGAAATAGTCGAAAGCGTCTGACATGATGTCAGTAAACGCCGGCTACCCCTCATGGTTCGATCAGCAGCCATGGGTCTCATTCTCCGGCGCCGGCGCCGCGGCGGGCTCGCGGCGTCGGCGTCACGGCCTGAGTGCTGCGTCAATCCGACCGGGAAAACTTGGAACCTCTGGGCGCAGCACATGTTGTGCCCGGCCAATACTGGAGGACGACATGAACAAGAAAGTTCTTCTGCTGCTGACGGTCGCTTCGCTTCTGACGGGTCCGTCGTTCGCGCAAAATCCGCCGGCGACCGACCGCCCGAACAACAACGCGGTCAACAGTTCCGGCCAGAACAATTCCGACAAACCGGTTTCGGGGGCCAACAGCTTCACCGAGGGCCAAGCCAAATCGAAGATCGAGCAGGCCGGTTACACCGACGTCACGGGCCTGAAGAAGGACGACAACGGCGTGTGGCGCGGCAAGGCCAGCAAGGGCGGCACATCGACAAACGTCAGCCTGGATTTTCAGGGCAACGTCAACGCGGCCAAGTAACACTGAGCGCAGTAGCGAACGCAGACAAGGATTCAAAATGACCGTTACGATTTCACGTCTCTACGACAACTATTCCGACGCACAGCGCGCGGTGACGAGCCTCGAAGCGGCAGGTCTGCCGCATTCGGAGGTGAGCATCGTCGCGAACAATTCGGACAACTGGTACAGCACAGACAAGAAAGTCGATCGCGACCGCGACGGTGTCGACGATCGTGCCGAAGGTGCTGCCACGGGGGCCGGCGTCGGCGCGGGTCTCGGCGGCGCAGCCGGTCTGCTCGCTGGCCTTGGACTGCTGGCCATTCCGGGCTTGGGTCCGGTGGTCGCGGCCGGATGGCTCGCCTCGACGGCGCTGGGCGCGGTCGCCGGCGGCGCCACGGGCGGAGTCGTCGGTGCGCTGACGCAAGCCGGCGTTTCCGAGGAAGAAGCACCTCTCTATGCCGAAGGCGTAAGGCGCGGCGGCACGATGGTTTCGGCCCGCGTTGCTGACGGCGACCGTGCGCGGTACGAAGCAATCCTCGACCAATCCGCCGTCAATCTGCGCGACCGCAGCGCGGCTTGGCAAAAGTCGGGGTGGAAGAGCTACGATCCCGCGGCGCAACCTTACGGCGCGGACGAGGTCCGCCGCGAGCGCCAACTCTACGGCACAGGCGTACGGTAAATCGGTTGGCAGCCCGCCTCCAAAGCGGGCCGCCTTTTTTTGCACGCGACAACGATCGAATACAGGAGCGGAAAATGAGCCGCGGAATGCCATCGATGACCGCCCTCTTGGGCATGCTCGCTCTCGCCGGTTACCAGAATCGGGACAAGCTGGCGGAGATGTTTCGCAACGCGACCACCGGGCAGCCGGCGGCAGGCAACAAGGATTCGCTAAGCGGCATGCTCGGCAACTTGGGCGGCCTCGTCGGCGGCGGTGGCGTGGTTGCTCAACGGCGGGATCGGCGAACTTCTCGAGCACTTCAAACAGAACGGTCAGGGTGACGCCGCGCAGTCCTGGGTCGATCACGGGCCGAACCGGGAGGTCACGCCGCCCGAACTTAAGCAGGCGATCGGTCCGGATGTCCTGCAGAAGCTGGAACAGCAGACTGGAATGTCGCAGCAGGAGATACTCGACCGCTTGTCCCGCGAGCTGCCGACTGCCGTGGACAAATACACGCCCGATGGACGCGTTCCTTCTCCGTCGGCTGGTTAACACAACGCGCACTCGGAGGGAAAATGGGCATCATCTGGACGATCATCATCGGTTTCATCGCAGGAGTCATCGCGAAATTCATCATGCCCGGCGGCAACGAGCCGACTGGTTTCGTTCTGACCACGATCCTTGGAATCGTGGGAGCGTTCGTGGCGACCTATCTCGGTCAGGGGCTCGGCTGGTATCGGCCTGGCGAAGGAGCGGGGCTGGTCGGCGCCGTCATCGGCGCGATCATCGTACTGTTCGTCTATGGGCTGATGGCGGGCAGGAGCGGCCGGGCTATCTAGACCGACCAAGCAGCAGGAGCCGCGGCGGATCGAAGCGCAGCGGCTCTTCGAAACCAAATCAAAGGTCTTCTCGCAGTCCCTTGAAGAACGGATGCCGGACCTTTCCTTCGGCGGACTTGGCCCTGTACTCGACCTCGGCCAACAGCCTCGGCTCGACCCAGATGCCCTTGTGTGCGATCCGCTTCGCGTAGGGTTGGGTCTTCCGGATCAGCGGCTTCAGACGCTTCTGCAACTCGGCAGCCGAAACCTTGTCGAAGCCGTGATCGACCTTGCCTGCGTAGACGAGGTCGTCGCCCTTTCGCCGTCCGAGGTATATGCCGTCCCATTTCCCCTCGTCGAGCGCGAAGCCGGCGATCGTCAGGGTCTCCCGCTGCGCGCAGGTCTTCTTCACCCAGTTGTTGCCGCGGCCGCTGGCGTATGCGCTGTCGCGTACCTTCGAAACGATGCCCTCGAGCCCGATCTTGCAGGCATGTGCGAATATGTCGGCACCTTCAAGCTCGAAGCTTTCGCTGAACTGGATCTCGGTGCCGTCGATGATCTTCTTGAGTTCGGTCTTGCGCTGGAAGAGCGGCAGCTTCCGGAGGTCGCGGCCGTTCACGTACAGAGATCGAAGGCGACCAGTACGATGCTGGTCGACTTGCCTTTCAGTTCGTTCTGAAGGACCGAGAAGTCCGTCGTGCCGTCCGCGGCGGGGACCACGATTTCACCGTCCACGATCGCCGACCCCGCCTTGATGTGCCAGGCGTCGTCGGCGACCTTCTTGAAGCGGTTGGTCCAGTCGTGGCCGCGGCGGGTGAATACCCTCACGGCTTCGTTCGCCAGCTGGACCTGGACCCGGTAGCCATCGAACTTGATTTCGTGAATCCATCGCGCCCCGGACGGCACCTTCTCGATCGATGATGCCAAGGCCGGTTCTACGAAGCCGGGGAACGGCGCCTTCACGCCGACCGCCGCCGGTTTACGTCGCTGAAACGCCACGCAACGAACTCCAACGCAACTGGTGGACTCAAGCCGGGACGGCAGGATTCGTTTCAGGAACCCCCGAATCCTTGCAGCGTTGCATCGCCGTCAGTTCGAAAGAGGAGGAGCCAATGGCGGCAGCGAAGAAGACAGCGCGTGGACGCAAGCAGGACCGGGCGCGCGTCGCCAAGGGACAGGACTAGGAAGTCCGCTACGAAGCGAAGAAGACCGGCCGCTCGGCATCGGCCGTGAAGAAGGCTGTCAAGAAGGTCGGCAATAGCCGCAAGCGGGTCGAGAAGCGCTTGGGACGCTGAACCAGCGGCCAGTCTTCGCCGGTTTCTGCCAAACGTCGACACTCCGCCGGAAGACGAGCATACTTTTAGAGACCTTGTGTTGGCCGTCCTTATCGGTCAGCATGGGGAATATTTGTTGATCTTCTCGGTTTCACCCGGCCAATTTCAAGAGGGTGTCATGACAGTTCACGATCATTGGCAGATGGATGCCAGCGCTCCCGAATTGTATGAACGGTATCTCGTCCCCGCCATCACGTCGGTCTGGGCTGATGATCTACTCGATCGCATCGAGCCTGCGAAGGGCGAAAGCGTACTGGACGTGGCGTGCGGGACCGGTGTCGTGGCGCGACGGCTGGCCGAGCGCGGCCACGTCGGAAGGCTGGTCGGCATAGACCTCAACGGGGCTATGCTGGCCGTGGCCCGGGCGAAATCCAGCGACGTGGAGTGGACCGAGGGCAGCGCGCTGGATTTGCCCTTCTCAACGCGCAGCTTCGATCTCGTGCTCTGCCAACTCGGGCTGCAATTCTTCCCCGACCGACCGCAGGCTCTTAGAGAGATGGCCCGGGTCCTCAGACCAACAGGACGTCTCGGGCTGAGCGTTTACAGCGCAATCGAGCACACTCCGGCCGCGAACGCTTTCGTGCAGGCGCTGGATGGGTTTCTCGGGCCAGAGTCCTCGCGGACCAAACGTGCCGAGCATCTTACGTGCAACGCCGACGAGGTGGGCAATTGGGTGCGCCAGGCGGGCTTCGACCGTGTGGGTGTCGAGACCGTGACCAAGCAGATCGGCTTTCCATCGGCGCTCGACTACGTTCGCTTCCAGCTCACGGCGACCCCGATGGCCGCACTGTTGACGAGAGAGGACGACGCCGGACGTGAGCGCACGATCACGACTATCGCCGACGACGTGGCGGCCCGTCTGGATCCCTCGATGCTCGCGAACGGCAGGCTGACGTTTCCACAGGAGTCCTTCGTGGTTGTCGCATCGCTGCGCTGACCGTCCATTTCGTTCGTCCGGGTCTGCTCGTGGCAGCCGAGCCCTGACAGCGTGCTGAAATTGGAAACGTCGATCGCAGGAGCTTCCGTACATGAATGAGCGTTCGAAGGAATCCGAGACACCGATTCATGACCGAGCGTTGCTGCTGCACGGCGCGAAGCGCAACCAGCTGTTGACCTTGGACGAGGTCCGTCGATACGGTAGCGACAGCTTCTCCGATCCCGACTTCGTCCGGCTGTACGGCATGAAGCCGGCCGAGTGGTACGCGCGCGGAGTGCGTTTGCTCGGCCGGACCGCCGTCGAGTGCACCCGAGATGCCGTTGCCGACCGCATCGGGCAGGACGTCGCGGCCGTCGCGGCGTCGCTTCCGGCACCGGGCCGGTGGGTCGTCGTCGATCCTTTCGCAGGCTCTTGCAATACCTTGTACTGGATATTGCGGCACGTGCAGCGATCGCGCGGGATCGCCTTCGAGTTCGACCCTCAGGTCTTTCAGCTGACCAAGCAAAACCTCGCGGCCCTCGATCGGGCCATCGATCTGAAGTGCGGCGATTACAGCGTCATGCTGGGTCAACTCCATACCGCGCCCGATGAGGCCATGATCGTCTTCGTGGCGCCGCCTTGGGGCACTGCGCTGAATGAGATGGAAGGCCTCGATCTGCGCCGGACAGAACCTCCCATAACCAAGATCATCGCGGAGTTCGGCGACGCCTTTGCCGCTAGGCGGATCCTTTTCGCCGTTCAGGTGTACGAGAAGTTGGATAAGGAGTCTCTGGCCGAGGTTCAAGGAAAGCTCGATTGGTCCGACCTGAAGATCTACGATTTCAATGCTGCCGGCAGAAATCACGGCGTTCTTTTGGGCACGCGAGGATGGACGCCCTGAAGGATTTATCGCTATGCCCGGCAGGAAAACCGGGTGAATGCGGTCAGCCGCTGTACGCTTGGCTCGACCTCGCGCATGTAGATCTCGGCTCGCAGGAAGGCGATCTCGTCGTCCAGACCGCTCTCGTTGACATCTATGAACCAGGACTTGGGTCTGCCGTCGCTGCCGTCGTTCCAGCGATAGCCGCGCCGCTTCAGCGAGTCCTTGAGCTCGAACGCGGTCTGCTCCGCCCAGACCCGCAGCGTCGGCCTGCGGGCGGTCTCGAGCAGAAGCGCGAGCGCCGGCGCACCGGTCGTCGGCAGTACGAAGTCCAGGACTCCAGCAGTGCGTGGCAGTCATCGACGGCGCGGTGCGCCTGGTGGAAGAAGCCGGTCCCGTTCAGCAGATCGCCGAGTTGCGCGCCTGCGAAGCCGTGCTCACGCCAGTCGATTTCGGTCGCGCTGCAGCCCCAGGCCTTCTGCTCGAAGACCGGCCAATAGCGCTCCGCGAACTTCCGGTCGAAACCACTGTTATGCGCGATCGTGATGACCGCGTCGTCGACGAACGCGGAGACGGCAGCGTCGTCGATCCGCTGGCCGGCGACCATCTCGTCGGTGATGCCAGTAATCGCGGTTATCTCGGGTGGGATGGGGGCGGAAGGTTCGTTGAAGGCGGCGAACGTGTCCCTGACGCCGACAATCCTCCCCTCCGCCGTGTAGTCGAATTTAACCATGCCGAGCTCGATGAATCTCGTCCTTACGATGATCGAGGCCGGTCGTCTCTGTGTCGAGCAGGATGCCGGTCCTGGTTTCCTGCCCCGCTGGCCGGGACAACGGTATGCGCGGGACCAGGCGGCGCAGCACCCGATAGTCCGACGATCGGCTGAGTGCCTCGGCCAAGGCCGCGAGATCGGTCGTGTGTTGAAGCATCGATTCTCAAGGGATAGCGCTGTTCGCTTACCGGTGTGGCACAATACGGGCCCGCGAGGTATCCGAGATTCAAGCGATTCACGGCGTTTTCAGGAGCGTAGATGTTGTTCGGCCGGATTGCAGGCGCAGCAGCATCGGCTGAGCGGCTCGGCAGCGGGGCGGAGTTCGGACCGTCTCCCAGGGTTGGGAACACGGGCCGGCCCTCCTGCGTAGCGTCGTTGTTCACGACAGGCTGAGCGAGCAGCTCAATGGCGAGAAAACTGAAAACCTACGTCACGTCGCTGGGCTTCTACGACCAGGCGGTCGCGGCGCCATCGATGAAGGCGGCGCTGGAGGCCTGGGGCGCCAGCAGCAACCTCTTCCATCAAGGCGCCGCGCGTGAAACGGACGACCCCGACATCGTCGCCGTCACGATGGCGAAGCCGGGCGTGGTGCTGCGGCGTCCGGTCGGCTCGACCGGCGGTTTCACCGAGCACGCCGAGCTGCCGACCGACCTGGCGGAAGAGGAAGGCGCCAGACGTCCCAAGCGGCGTCAGGCCAAGCCTGCGAAGCGCCCGGCCAAGATCGACGACAAGGCCGCGCGCAAAGCCGCGCAGGATTTCGAGAAGGAGCAGCGCCGACAGGACGCCGAGCGACGCAAGGAGGAAGCCGCTCGCGAGAGGGACCGCGCCCGCCGCGACAAGGCTGTCGCCCAGGCGCAAGCCGATATCGAGAAGGCCAAGCGGGCGCACGACGCGAGAGTAGCTGATATCGAAGCCGAGCGGGCCACGCTCGACGAGCGCGCTCAGGCCGAGGACACGCGCTGGGAGCGGGAGCGCGAGAAGCTGCAGGCGGCTCTCCGTCGGGCGCGAGACTAGGACGCGCTGGAGCCGAGGCTCAGAACGGCTCGGCTCCGAGGCTGAGTCCGAAGGCCATGGCCGCCAACAATGACAGCAGCAGGCCGGCGCCGCAGAAGATCGCGACGATCTTCAGCTCCTCGGTATCGACTTCCGCGCGGGTCGCTTGTGAGAGCGCTCTGGCCAAGGTGACAAACATCGGTCTTCTCCGAAGAACGGGAGAGGACACCGTAGCTGGACGGGGCGTGGCGCCGTGTGAACTGGGTCTCACATGCTGCGCGATTTGAGCTCGCGGATGTGGCGCAGACGGCGAGCAACTGCAGTGAGCAGCGGTCGTTATCTCCCATGGAGAATGAGAGAGCCAAATTGCTGGCGCAGGCCGAACGGTGCCGGAGGCTTGTTGCCTCGATCACGGATCCGGACACGGTCGAGCGTCTCACTGATCTCGCCGAGGAATGCGAGAGGCGCGCGGCCGAGATCACCTCCCAAGGCGAAGAGGGCGATCGGTGAGGTTTTGCTCGAGGATCTATCGGGCCTCGCCAGAGCCCGAGAACAGCACCGTCGGAGGCGTCGCCCGCGGTGGGATCGACCTTCCGCCCGAGGCTCCGGCTCTGCTCTTGAGATCGTATCGCTGAGCCAGGTCGAGCAGCCGTCGCCTGGTGAACGGGTCCGCATTCTCGGCCAGATCGCGCGCCCGCTGCGCGAAGCTCCTGTAGAACTCTTCCACGACGCCACCCCCCGCAACTCACTGAAAGCCGAATTTCAACGCGGGGTGGCCGTCGCGTCAAGAGATCTGACGCTGTCGGATAGCTTCCTGCGATCCACTTGCGCTCTCCGCACGTCGGGAACTAAGCTACCTGAGGCAGGGGCAAATCCAATGGCGGTACTCTACCCGATCCGGAAGGCGTGCCCGGGGTGCGGCAAGCCGATGAAGGCTGTGCCCGACGAAGCTCGGGAGGGGCGACTGCGCTACGTCTGCACCAGCTGCGACGACGACCCGCTGCACGACCCGGCGGCCCTCAAATGGGCTGACAGTCCTCTTCGCCCGCCCGCGAAATGAGCGGCGTTGGAGTAACTTCGCGTTCGAACAAACCTGGCGCTTGCTGCCGATGTAGGTAACAATTTGGGACGAGCGTCTGTTTTGCCGTTGACCTGTCGCAACGATCCGACTTGTTCGTGTCGGAGGGGCCCTTAGGTAATCAACCGCAATTTCGCACGGGCGGATCCGGGAGCATGGTGATGTCATGCAGCGCCAGATCATCTATAGGTGTTCGCGCACCGGCATGAACGTGCAGCATCAGCTCGACGATGCAGCCCTGCAGCGCCCCGCCGAAAACATCCGCGTTTCGGTGCGGTGCCCGGCCTGCGCCTCGCTGCATTTCGTGAACGCCGTGACCGGCAAGCTGCTCGGCGATCGGAGCGGACCGCCGCCGCACGTGCGGCATTCGGCCTGAAGGCCGCATCCGGACCCGCTCAAGGTCGCCCGATCAGTACGCCCTGGCGCCGCGACCGGCGGAAGCGGTATCAGTGGCTTGAAAGAGGTCCGCGCGTTCGATCAAGTTCCCGCTGGAGCATTGCCCCGACCGCATCTGCGGCAAAATCTATGTAGGGTAGGTCGAAGCGCTGGTCGTCGCTCGGCTCACCATAACCCATGACGAAAGTGCCGATAGCTGCTTCCGCTCGACCATAAACGGGGCGCGAGCGCAACGATCTTATGCCGTGCGAAAGGCACGTCGCGATGAAGAGGTCGCTGAACCGGCTTTCCTTCTCCAAGTCGTGAACGGTGATGATTTGATTCCCCTGCATCGCGGCCGTGCAGCAGCCGATGTAAGGTGGTCCCATTGGGAGTTCCTTGATGGCCTGCTGAAACGTCGGCGGCAGATTGGGAAAGACGGATCGCTCCAACTTGGTATGATCGGCACTTGCAATGCAGACGCCCGCTCTGCATCCAGGCACCAATGCCTCCACTCGGCCGCACAAGGTGGCAATCTGCGAGTCGAGCGGATCAGTCATATCTGAAGAAGAATTCTTTGGCATCGGTCGATCCACTACCCCAGCTTATGCGGATAGGTCGGTCAGCGGTATGCTTTCTCCGCATGGACGCTCTCGTCATCAATCTAGGAACTCGCAAAGCCTTTCTTGGTTCAGGCGGCCTCGAAGTCGGGGTCAATAGCCAGCCGGTGGCCAGCCTAAGGTCCTAGCGTAAGTTGCAGCATCACGACGCAAGCGCGGGCGAGGAGGCAGGAAAGAGCTCCAAGGGTCCAATCCGGCCGAGAGCTCCGCGAGACCAAGCGTCGATGCATTCCAGCGTCTTTCTCACCAGCGGGCCTCTTCAATCGTCGTCGGCGGCCACGCCGTCGTCGGAGAAAATGAACGGCAGAGCGACGTAGTAGGTCACGTCAGTCATCTGGCTCACTCCAATGCGCGCGTGCCCCTGGAAGTCGTCCCCGGGCGTAACCTGTCGAGACCTTCTTCCTGAGTTTGTCCAGTTGGGCCTCGAGAAAACCGTTGGCCACGAGCAGCGCCTTCACCGCGTCCCGGGCGTCCCCGCCGCAGGCTGCGATCGCCTGATGGGCGGCGAGCTCGAGATCGCCCTCGGCGGGCGCGGCAGGTTCTGGTGCTGCGGGCATGGCTCATGTTCTTTATTTGTTCCGAGGGAGTCAATGCCTCTCCATCGGATTCGGCTGGCACCAGCCGGCCGAGCGAATGAATCTTCCTCGGTGACGAGGGGCCTGTCGGAACCGGCCCCGCTCGTTCGTCTTGAATCCAAGCCATCCCAACCGGAGTTCTGCGTACATGGCCCCCCGCGCCAACTGGAAAGGCTTCCTGAGACTGTCCCTGGTGACCTGTCCGGTCGCGCTCTACCCGGCCACCTCCGAGAGCGAGAAGATCTCGTTCAACCAGCTCAACCGGCAGACCGGACACCGCATCAAGTACATGAAGGTCGACGCCGACACCGGCGACGAGGTGCCGAACGAGGACATCGTCAAGGGCTACGAGCTCGACAAGGGGCAATACATCGAGGTGACCAAAGAGGAGCTCGAGGAGATCGCGCTGGAATCGACGCGCACCATCGAGATCGACGAGTTCGTCGACAAGTCGGACATCGACCCGCGCTACCTGATCCGCCCGTACTACATCCGCCCCGACGGCAAGGTCGGCCACGACGCCTTCGCAGTGATCCGCGAGACCATCCGCGAGATGGACAAGGTCGCGATCGGCCGCGTCGTACTGACCAACCGCGAGCACATCATCGCGCTGGAGCCGATGGACAAGGGGCTCGTCGGCACCCTGCTGCGCTACCCCTACGAAGTGCGCTCGGAGCAGGAGTATTTCGACGAGATCCAGGACGTGAAGGTCACGAAAGACATGCTCGACCTCGCCAGGCACATCGTGAACCAGAAGGCGGGACGGTTCGAGCCCGAGAAGTTCGAGGACCATTACGAGACCGCGCTGATCGACCTCATCAATCAGAAGCGCGCCGGCAAGCCGATTACCCCGAAGTCCAAGCCGGCGGCGACCAATGTCGTCGACTTGATGGAGGCGCTGCGCCGGTCCGTCGGGAAGGAGGCCGCGCCGGCGAAGGCCGGCAAGCCCGCCAAGAAGGGGCGCAAGGCATCGGCTGGGCAGAAGGAAATGCTGATGCCGATCGAGGGCAAGAAGCCGAAGGAAGCGGCTGCGAAGAAACCATCGGCCAAGCCGCAGCGGAAGTCGGCGTAGAGCGCGTGCGGCGCCACGACGTCGGCACTGCTGTTCTCGAAGATCACTCGGGAAGCCCGGCAAGCCTAAGTCCCTCCAAGAACCGCTGGCCTTGCCAGTGGCCTCCGTAGGTGGCCCACTTGCCGATCGAAAAGGACGGCTCGATCTTTAGCAAGGCGGCAGCGGCGTTCCTCGCTTCCGTTTCGCGTCCTAGAAGGGCCAGGGCCGCTGCCAGGACACGATGCGCGGAGGTAAACCGGGGGTTCAACCCGAGCGCCTTCCTCGCCTGCGCCGCCGCTTCTTCGTCACGATCGGCCACAATGAGTGCACTCGCAAGCCCAGTCAGGGTGTCGTACAACATCGGATCGAGCGGATTGAGGCGGATCGCTCGCTCGAAACTGGTCACCGCCTCGTCGACGTCCTTCATGTATCGATACGTCCAGCCACGGTTGGTCCAAGCGCGGGCGGAATTGGGGTTGAGCGCAACCGCGCGATCAACGGCGTCCTTTGCGGCGTCATAGTCGTCCGAGAAGGCGGCGACGCCGCGCCCCCATTGTGCAAGCGAGTCGGGATCTGTGTCGTCGATCGTCAGGGCCAGTCTGCCCAAGCGGAATGCTTCTGCGTAGTCTGCCTTGACGTCCGACGACCACCCTTGGGCTACCTTTACGCCCAGCACCTCCGCCGCGAGCCGAGCGGCGGCCGTGTAGCGAGAGTCCATGTCAAGAGCGCGATAGCACAAGCTGAGGGCCTCCTCGAAGCCCTCCTTGGTCAGCGAGTAGTACCGAGGCAGCGCGCGCAGATACGTGTCGTACGCGTTCAGACTTTCAGGTCGTCGCTTCGCCGCTCCTTCGATTTCGGCCCGCTTGATGTTCGGCTCGATAACGGCAGCGACCTTTTCGGCGACCTGATCCTGCAGAGCGAATATGTCGCGCAAGTCGCCGTCGAGCTTGTCGGCCCAGACGTGCGCTCCGGTCGATGCATCGATGAGCTGCCCCGTGATGCGTACCCTGTCTCCCGCCTTTCGCAGACTGCCCTCAAGAACGTAGCGGACGCCAAGCTCGCGCCCGACCTGCTTGATGTCGACCGCTTTCCCCTTGTAGGTGAAGCTCGAGTTGCGGGCGATCACGAACAGCGATTTGAAGTGCGACAGCGCCGTAATGATCTCCTCGACGACGCCGTCGGCAAAGTAGTCCTGTTCGGGGTCGCCGGACATGTTTTGGAACGGTAAGACGGCAATCGATGGCCTGTCCGGAAGAGGGAGCGGCTTGCCGTTCATCCGAGACGGCTTGGACGGCCGATTCGAGCCATCCGCGGGCCGAACCGCATAGAGGCGGACTGGTCGGTCGATATTTTTCAAGTTTCGCTCGCCGGCGTCCTCGAACGCGAACGCTGTCTTGCCGCGGACCTGCCGAAACGCGTCGTCGGAAAGGTACACGCCTCCGGGTTCGCACTCGCTTTCGACCCGTGCGGCGATGTTGACGCCGTCGCCGAAGATGTCGTCGCCGTCCAGGATGATGTCGCCGACATTGATGCCGATGCGAAAGGTGATCGGGGCTGCGAGATGTCCGGCGCGCTTTGCCATCTCCTCCTGCACGGCCATCGCAGACGTGACGGCATCGACGACACTGGCAAATTCGACCAGCATGCCGTCACCTGTGGTCTTGACGATCCTGCCTCCATGTCTGGCGATAGCGGGATCAACAATCTCGCGACGGCATGCTTTCAGGGCCGCCAACGTGCCCATCTCGTCCGCTCCCATGAGCCGGCTGTAGCCGGCCACATCGGCCGCCAGAACCGCCGCCAACCTCCGCTCAACGCGCGCTTCGCTCAACTTACGCCCCTGCCGGCGATGTCACCCGGAAAGTAAAGCACACGGCAGTACACGTCGGCTAGGACTCCGAAGATGTCGTCGTCGCTAACTGACATGCGGCGGACACTCCGGGCAGGTATCGCCGATCGAATTCAGGACGTCGCGTATCTCCGCGACGGCGTCCGCCCGCGAGGCACCGGGCGGTGGTTCGCGGCGGGCCACATCGAAGGCGCGCTCGCGGGCATGGGGATCGGCGCGGTCCTGCATCCAACCGTGCTCCTCGCATTCGCGGATGACGCCGGCCTCCTGCAGCACGCCGATCGCCCAGCCCCGCAGCGTCCGGATTGCCGACCGTCTTTCCTTCGTCATCAGCATCGAGATCGCTCCTGCCGGACGAATCCTTCCGCCCACCTGATCGTTCCCGGCGGTTAGCACGGGTCAGGGATTCGCAATCGGCGGAGCTCCAGCTTGTCCACCTGTTCCTGTGGGGGCAAAGCGGACTTACTTTTCGTTGAATCACGCTGCCAAGGGGTGCGCAACTTCGAGCTTGTCCGCCTTAGCGCTCGCGTTCCCATTCTAATGTCCCCACGACTTTCTTGCCCGGATAGACGGCGCTGATTTGTTCGGCCGTTCTGAGGCTCAGCTTGTCCCCTTCGAGCTTGAAGAACCTGACTTGATCTTGACCCGTTAGAAGCTCGTTCCACGAAATGTCGACCTTGGTCGTAAACCTGTCGCTCTCTATTGTGAATTTTCCGGTGTAGGCAAGTAGACTCTTGAGCAGGGCTGCCGACTCCGCATCGTTGGCTGCCGGCTTGCGATTTGCCGCGGCAATGATGAACGCGACGTGCCCGTCCGGCGTAAAAACTGCCCGCCCCTTCGGATCGTGGCCCATCGGTTCGGTGAGCTCGCCACCGATAATCTGAATGGTCCAGGCTGTGAGTTTCCAGCTACCTGCGAGTTGCCCTGCTGCATCGTCCGCGAGAAGCAACGCGGGCTGCAGATAGCAATAGGCGGCAAAGGCCAAGGCAAGGAGACGCACCACGTTGTCCTCCTCAAAAGTAGATCGTGCTCAACTTTGGCAGATTAGCCGAAACCCACAAGACCCGCGATACCCTTCGGGCGAGATGTCCGATGCCCGAAACCGCCTTGTACAGCGCACGTTCTCGTTGATATGCTGATCGTCCAACGAGGAGTAGCGAACGATGTTCGATATTTCGCGCCGCGACCTCACACTTGGCGCAGCAGGTGCCTGCGCCGCGTTTGGACTCGATAAGCCGATCACCTTTGTCGACGCGGCTTACGCTCAACAGTCCGTCACTCAACCTTTCCGCAAATACAAGGTCGGCGACATTGAGGTCTTCTCCCTGATCGATGGCATGCGGGAGGCGCCGCTGCGCGACAGTATGGTCAGGAATGTCAGCGCCGACCAAGTGAAGACCGTGTTGCGTGGTGCCGGTTTTCCCGAGAATCAGGCGCCCGTGCGGTTTATCGTCATGGCGCTCAAGCTGCGCGGTCAAGTGGTCCTGATCGACGCGGGTACGGGCGGTCATTCGATTTATGGCGAGGGGAACGGCCGGTTATTCGAGAGCATGGCGGCGGCGGGCCTTGACCCCAAGGCAGTCAAGACGATCCTCATCTCCCATCTCCACGGCGACCACATTTATGGCCTCATGAACAATGAGAGCGATGCGCAGGTCTTCCCGGATGCCGACATCGTAGTGCCCGCCGCGGAATTGAAATGGTGGACGCGCCCAGGGGTCGAGTCACTCGATCTCGGACCGACGCGCAAGGGCCTCGCGCGGCGCATTCAGGCTACCGTGGCGACTTGGAAAAACGTCAGGACATTCGAGGGAGAACCTGAACTCCTGCCTGGCGTGCACGCAATTGAGGTGCCCGGCCATAGCCCGGGAATGGTCGCGCATCTCGTCGCTTCCGGCGGCGAGCAGTTCCTGATCAGCGCCGACGTGGTCAATCTTGCGCCCCACATTGCAACACATCCCGAGTGGCAGCTCTCGATCGATCAGGATCCGCAAATGGCGGTGGAAACGCGAAGGAAGATCTTCGATCGCGCGGTCGCCGACAAGCTCACCATTTCGGGTACTCACTGGTTGATGCCGAACGTCGGCACGGTTGCCAAGGATGGCAACGGCTACTTATTCGCAGCCAAGGGGTGACATCCCCCGTGGCACTAAGCCATGACTATGCGACGACGACTGCAGCCGGTAGCGGGCGAACCGCTCGGCACGTCAGGATGCTTCTGGCCCTTGGCAAGAAGCAGCCAGCACTTTGAATAGCTGGATGAAGGATTCAACCGGCGTGGCTGTGCATGGTACCGTGCAGGCGTCTGGTCGAGACTATTGCCTAGGGATGGACCGATGACTTTGCGTGCAATTTTCGCCGCGTGCGCGATTGCGGCTTCTGGATTTATCATGATGACAGTCGACGCGATCGGGCAGAAGCAATCGTTGAAAGATCAACTGGTCGGTACGTGGACGCTGCTGTCGTGGGAGCAGAAGAAAAGCGACGGCACCAAGATCGAGCGTTATGGGGCCGCTCCGAAGGGCATCGCTTTCTTCGACGGGAATGGGCACTACATCATCACGGTGATGCGATCGGATCGAGCCAAATACGCGAGTAATGCCCTGTGGCAGGGCACATCCGAGGAGAACAAAGAGACCGCGGACGGCACGATAACCTACTTCGGAACGTATTCGACGAACGAGGCAGATGGCAGCATCGCGATCCAGGTCGAAGGCAGTTCGTTTCCCAACTGGAATGGCACGCAACAGAAGCGCTTCGTCGCGGTTGCGGGAGATCAACTGACGCTGACTGTTCGTCCTCCTGCGGGAGACGTAGTCGACGTGATCTGGAAAAGAGCGAAGTGATCCGACAAGTGGGCAATCGGGCCGTAGACATGCGGCGACGCCCCCGGTCCACCCGTCCCGCGGCTAGTGCAGAACTTTAAGCCGCAGGCGCCGGATCTTCCTTCACGCCCCGTGCCACGATCCGGAGAGCCCCGTCCGGAAGTGGCCAAGAATGTCCGCTCGAAGTTCGGAGGGGACCCCGCCGTCCTTCAGATCGGCACCACCGACTTTCCTGAACGAATGGAAAGTCTTTTTCTCTTCAGCAGCGTTGGCGACAGCCACATTTTGAACTTTGATCCAGTCGCCATAAAAGACGTCGCCCAACGGCGTGCGATCACTTGCGGCGCGGAGCTCCGGGAACAGCAGTTTATGTCCGAGCGATTTGATTTCCGCCCTGTAGCGAAGAAGCCCGAGACGGACCACTTCGCCGATCAGGGGTATTCTTCGCGTGGACTGCGGATTCTTGAGCGTCCGGTGTTCGTTTGGACGAACGAAAATGTAGGGGATCCCACTCTCCTCCAACACATCATCGACATCGAGGCCGCAGAGTTCCTCGCGACGTGCCAACGTGTATCTCGCAAGATAAGGCACGATAGATAGAGCGTCGTGATAGATCACCTCGCCCGGGACCATCCGCTTCTTGAGGCTTTCGCATCCCGTCCACGGCGGCTGTCGAAAGATCGAGGTCAGGTCTTCTGGAGAGAAAGGATTCCGTTCGTCGCGGGCGCGACCCTTCTTCTTCGACAGCAGCTTCGAAACGCCGGAGAACTCTGGAATCTTGTGCCCGCAAGCCTCGATGTAGACTAACACCTCCTGAAGCTGCGTAAGATGTCGATTGACCGTACCCGACTCGCGCCCGACCTCGTGTGCAGGCAATTTCTTGGCGCGTTCCAGCCATTCGGAAAGCGGCGTGGCGCGGTCACGCTGGCCCTTGCCGTAGCTTCGCGGAAGAGCGAGCAGAAGCGAGCGATACTCGGCAATGCGGCCCTGGGCGAGGGCTCGAACATGGTCCTCGCCGATCATTTCGACGAACGTCGCGACAAGTGAACGGACCTGCCGCTGGGTTTTTTCGTTCCAATAACTTGTTGGGCAATCGTCGCACCCAAGTCGTGGCCATGCGCGCCCGCAAGCCTAGGCGAGTCTACCGCCTGCCCTTTACGGGCTGACATGCGACTTCGCATTCTCGGCTTCTCGCAGGCTCCGGCGCCTTTCGTTCGCACTGCCCAGCACGGCTTACGCGACGGGCGCGTGCATATCACGCACAGGAGAAAAATATTCCTTTCCAACGGCAAACCCCGTTCTTCGAAAACTGCCAAACCGGGCGTCTCATTTCACTAAACTGCGCGTTACCGGCCGATTTTGGTGAGCTGGAAACGGCGCGTTACTTTTCACACAACTACGCGTTACATTTCTGGGGTAGTAACGGGGGACGTCCGTTGAAAAGCGTCCTACTCTTCTCCCTACGACGTGGCAGTTCAAACTATCGAAATTGACGACGCATCCGCCGTCAGCCAGGACACATACGCGACTGAAGGCGCCATCTCCGTTGGCCGACGTGCCGAGCGATACGTGGAATGCCCTTCTTCGCTAATCACCTCATATGACCTCGCTGTTTGAGCGTTACCCGCCGCACGGGTCGACGCTATCCCTCATGCCAGCCGATTTCTCAAGATGCTGCTACTAGAAGCGTGGCGTACTCCCTCAGGGGCGGCGGGTCAGAGCCGGTCGCGGCTCCGATCCCAAGGCCACAACCGCCCCCAACCTTATACAGAAAGGAGGTAATTACCGGGCGTCTGAGACGGAGACCGAAAAAGTCTTCAATGATCGCTCGCTGAGGGCCCGTGGAAATAGCGGAGCGATCATAGGTTTGCCGAGCCCCTACCCCCGGGGCCAGCCCGCGCTGGTTGTCGAGAGCAGCACAAGAAACAACGCGTTATGCGCATCATATCTCGCAGCAGCGCGCGAGCTTCGCGAGCCCTGCATAACGACTGTCCCGTTCGTTGAACATACGCGCCAGCGCCATCGCCGGCCCTTGGGCTGCAGGATGATCTCGAAAGTAGGAAATTGATGCGACACGGTATTATGCAGCACGGTTCGGGCTCGGGATATAGCCATCGGTCGCTTGAGCCGAAGCAGTACTGAAAGAACTGGAGATGAGCTTATCCGCTGCACGCTGCTCCTCAAACAAACGTCGCTCGACGAACTGGCGCTCTGCGGCCATTAGTTTGGTTCGGAGCAAGCGAAGATAACGTTCGGTGTTGCCGTGATGCACTCGAACCAATACGGCCGAATTCGCTCGGGTCGCCTTCGTGACAGGAGCACTCAACGCTTGTCGCTCGCGAACATCCGCTTCTGGTTCGGTCCTGTCCTTGAGATTCTCAATCATTGGGGTTCTCATCGTAAGATGTTAAGTCGATGTCCCGGACCGGTGATAGGGCCCCGCAAGCCCGGCCGACGGTAGTCGGCTCGTCAATCCGAGGGTACCTGGGGTAATTGCCGCGCCTCGTTCCATCCGAGGCGCCACTTTGACAACGACACTGCTTGTGCCTTCTCTTCGTTGAAGCGTTAGTTTCAAGTCCTGTCCAACTCGCGCCAAGCCGACCTTGTTGCGCAATTGCGCAGCCGACCGAATGGGACGGTCGTCGGCCATTGTCACAATGTCCCCTTTGCGCAGACCGGCCATTTCCGCCGGCGAGTTTGGCAGAACCTCAGCTATCAAAGCACCTTCGGCCCGAGCACCGGACAGCCGCGGGTCCTGCAAAGAAACGCCGATGCGGCCACGTTCGACATGGCCGGTAGCAACGATTTGCTCCATCACTCTCCGCGCCATATTGGACGGGATCGCAAAGCCAATTCCGACGTTTCCGCCCGCTGGCGAGATGATCGCTGAATTGATTCCGACTAGCTCGCCGCGGAGGCTGACCAGCGCACCGCCGGAATTGCCGGGATTAATCGCCGCGTCAGTCTGAATGAAATCCTCAAAGCCCTGCTTGCCAAGGCCGGTGCGGCCGAGTGCGCTGACCAGACCCGAGGTTACGGTTTGACCCAGACCAAAGGGATTGCCGATCGCGAGCACAAAATCACCAACCTCCAGGATGTCACTGTCGCCAAAAGCAAGCGCCTTGAGCCCCACGGGGCTCTGGATCTGTAACACGGCCACATCGGTCGGCGGATCGCGACCAATCACCTTGGCCGAAAACTGTCGGCCCTCCTTCGTGGTGACTTGCACGGTGGAAGTGCCTTCGACGACGTGATTGTTGGTGAGTACATAGCCGCGCAGAGCATCGACGATCACTCCGGAGCCGGTTGCGTTGACCTCTTTCTCGATTTGCTTCGGAACATCAAAGAATTCGCGGAACACCGGGTCACGGTAGAGGGGATTGTCTTCACGCACGCGACCGTGCACCGAAATGTTAACGACCGCAGGCGTGACTTGGCGAACGAGCGGCGCCAATGTCGGGATCGGCGCTCCGGTCTTGAGATCGGGAACTTGCGCCGTCACGAGAGACGGTGCCCCAAACGTCAGCGTCAACACCAACAGCGCCAATCGGATTACGCGACCATTTTTCATCTTGTGCACCATGATATTCGCGGGAGCCGCCTCAAGCGCTTGCCGGCAGCCGCATCGCACGTTGCAGAGCGACGCAGGGAACGACATAGGCCGCAGCCATATGACCGAACAAGACAAGGCCGAGGACAGCGTGCGTGACCATCATGCGGCCCTCCGTTCTGCGGCGGCCCAAGGCCGCCGCAGCCGCATCGGCACGCCGCCACCACGCGGCGGGTCATCATTGTCATTGTCGCCGTCGAGCTTGCGCAAGGCTGCGAGAATATCCGCGAGCCGGACCGTATGGCTCATGCCGGGAATCTTGCGCAACCACGGACAGGATTCCACCGCATACATGTCGGAGGCCCAGGACGACAGGATGATGCGCTTCTCCGGCGTGGAGAGCTCATTGTCGTTCAGGACGCTCCTTGGAGAATCGTAGTGAGCGGCGGGGTGAAAGATCGGATGAAGATTGTGAGCATTTGTGTTTGCGTTCGTCATCGTCGCGTCTCCCTTATCTCTCCTTTCCGAGGGATTGCTGTGGGAAGAAACGGCGGCGGAGCCGTCGCTTCCTGGTTCTGATTATGCCGCATTGATCGCGATGCGCTTCACGCCCTCGCGCGGCTTGTCCGATTTGGGCAACGAGACAGTCAGGACACCGTTCTTGAACGTCGCCTCAACCTTGTCTTCCTGCACATCGTCGAGCGGAATCTGGCGCTCGAAGGCGCCGTAATACCGCTCGCTGAAGTATCGGCCTTCTCCATGGTCCTCGGCCTTCTTCTCGCCGCGGATCGTCAGGACGCCATTGGTGATTTCCACCTGAACGTCCTTTTCGGTCATCCCCGGCAGTTCGGCCGACACGGTCAGTGCCTTGTCCGTTTCGCTGAGCTCGACCTTCGGCCAGCCAAAGCGACCTTCCATCGACGACGACAGGCCCGGGCTGCCAAAGCCGCGGAACACATCGTCGAACAGACGGTTCATTTCACGGTGCAGTGTCAGGAAGGGATCGAAGCTGTCGCGGGCGGGCGCAAGCTCCTGCGGTTTCGACCAAGGAATGAGATCACGAATAGCCATTGTTTTACCTCACTTGTTCATGGGGACAGGGGTGCGGACGCTTCAAGCGCCGCACGCCCCGTCTCGATGCTGCAATCGCGCCTAAGCTGCCTTCTTTTGCGCGATCTGGGGTGAGGAAGAAGCCGCCGTTCCGATCTCGATACGGCGCGGCTTCATCGCTTCCGGCACCTCGCGCACGAGATCAATGATCAGCAGACCGTCTTGGAACGAGGCCTGCTTGACCTGGACATAGTCAGCGAGGTTGAACACACGCCGGAACGGACGGGCCGCGATACCTTGGTAAAGGTATTCGCGCGCGCCACCGTCTGGCTTCTTGCCCTCAACGGTCAGCACGTTCTGTTCCGCCGTCACGGCGATGTCCTGAACACCGAAGCCGGCCACTGCCAGCGTGACCCGGTAGTGGTCTTCGCCGAAACGTTCAATGTTGTAGGGGGGATAGTTGTCTTCGGTCGCCTGACGCAGCGTTGAATCGACGAGGTCTGCCAGGTGATCGAAGCCAATCGTGGAGCGCCACAGCGGCGCGAAGTCGAGTGTCCTCATAGCCAAGTCCTCCAAAGAGCAAGATGGATACGAAGGAACGCCAGGCCGTGTTTACGGAACGGTCCGAAGCCCGGTCCGGCGCCCGTACCGGACCCTAAACTGGCGTCCGGCACACCGCTCTCGCGGCGAAAAATGACTTAAAAAATGGAAGATGATTTCAAGAGGGTTGCTCAAAAAAATCTTCAAGTTCCGGTCATGCCGCAATTTCAATCCAGGTTACGCGGCCTCGGCGTAAGGCAGGCGGGCCAGTTGTGCTTCAGCATCATTGCGCAGGCGCATGAGGCGAGCGCGATCCTCAGAAGTTAGGTCGCTCGCAGGCAAGAGCCTTTCGCAATGCGAAATAACGCGTCTCTGGCTTTCGATCAGAAACGCAACCGCGCCGCCAACAACGGGTTCAAACGGCATGAAATTCCTCACACAGCTCAGACGGAAGTTTGGAGCGGCCGGATCGGCCGGCCGCTCCACCCGGACTGGCTGGTTGCAGGCGGGGCCCCCTCGCGCTGGGTCGGCAAAAGATCGAACCTCAGCCGGGGCGCATCCAGGACCGGCGAAAGCAGCGTATCCACCTTCATCGTGGAAGGCGCCTGCGGCCAGGTCAGCCAGGGCATCGTGTCCAGGTACGGAATCGGCGGCAAGGCAATTTGTTCGAAGCCGCTTTTTGCCGCCCGTAGCGGTGACGTCGCTTCCGACCCTCGCGCCGCAAACGGCGCCAGCGCCACGACACCACCGAGCGTTACTGCGAGGAGATTGATTAGGGTTTTGTGGGTGCCCTCCGCCCGAGCGGAGAATGTGAATTGATCCTTGATCATCTCATGCTCCTATCGTTCGAAAACAGATCCAGATGCCTTTCTGGATGTGAGGGTGGGCCCGGCCGATCAGCCGGGCCCAATGCGCGTTAGAAGTCCATGGCAGGAGCCGGCGCGGCTTCCGTTTTCTTCGGCTTGTCCGCCACCAGCGCTTCCGTGGTGATGAGCAGCGACGCGACCGAGGCCGCATCCTGCAGGGCGGTGCGCACGACCTTCGCGGGATCGATCACGCCGGCCTTCACCATGTCCTGGTATTCGCCGGTCGCGGCATTGAAGCCCCAGTTGTAGCTCTGGTGCTCCAGAAGCTTGCCTACCACCACCGACCCGTCCTCACCGGCATTTTGCACGATCTGGCGTGCAGGCACCTGGACCGCGCGGCGTACGATATCGACGCCGGCCTTCTGGTCGGAATGGGCGATCTTGATGCCCTCAAGCGCCTTGAGCGAGCGCAATAGCGCCACGCCGCCACCCGGCAGGATGCCTTCTTCGACGGCCGCCCGGGTCGCGTGCAATGCGTCGTCGACGCGATCCTTGCGCTCCTTCACTTCGATCTCGGTCGCTCCACCGACACGGATCACCGCGACGCCACCGGCGAGCTTCGCCAGCCGTTCCTGCAGCTTCTCGCGGTCGTAGTCGGAGGTTGTCTCCTCAATCTGCGCCTTGATCTGCTGGCTCCGAGCGTCGATGTCCTTCCTGGCACCGGCACCATCAACGATCGTGGTGTTCTCCTTGTCGATTACCACCTTCTTGGCGCGGCCGAGCATCTTGACCGTGACGTTTTCGAGCTTGATGCCGAGGTCTTCGGAGATCACGGTGCCGCCAGTGAGGATCGCGATGTCCTCCAGCATGGCCTTGCGCCGGTCGCCAAAGCCGGGCGCCTTGACGGCGGCGACCTTTAGCCCGCCGCGCAGGCGGTTCACGACCAGGGTGGCGAGTGCTTCGCCTTCGACTTCCTCGGCGATGATCAGAAGCGGCTTGCCGGATTGCACGACCTGCTCGAGCAGCGGCAGCATGGTTTGCAGACCTGAAAGCTTCTTCTCGTGGATGAGCACGTAGGGATCCTCGAGCTCGACCCGCATCTTTTCGGCGTTGGTGACGAAGTAGGGCGAGACGTAGCCGCGGTCGAACTGCATGCCTTCGACCACTTCGAGTTCGGTGTTCAAACTCTTGGCTTCCTCGACCGTGATGACCCCCTCGTTGCCGACCTTCTGCATGGCCTCGGCGAGGAAGCGGCCGATCTCGGTGTCACCATTGGCCGAGATGGTGCCGACCTGGGCGATCTCGTCGTTGGAGGTGACCTTCTTGGCGTGAGTCTTGAGGTCAGTGACGATTGCGTCCACCGCCAGATCGATCCCGCGCTTCAGGTCCATCGGGTTCATGCCAGCCGCAACGGCCTTGGCGCCTTCCTTGACGATCGCCTGCGCCAGCACGGTTGCGGTGGTGGTGCCGTCGCCCGCCAGATCGTTGGTCTTGGAGGCGACTTCGCGCACCATCTGCGCGCCCATGTTCTCGAACTTGTCCTCGAGCTCGATCTCCTTGGCCACGGTGACGCCGTCCTTGGTGATGCGGGGCGCGCCGAACGATTTTTCGATCACGACGTTACGCCCCTTCGGACCGAGCGTGACCTTCACCGCGTTCGCCAGCGTGTCCACACCCCGCAGCATTCGCTCGCGGGCTTCGGTCGAAAACTTTACGTCCTTGGCAGCCATTTTGAAAATCTCCCTTCTCTTCGATGACTGTCAGCTCACGCTGCCGTCTTGAGCGCTTCGGCCTTTTCGACCACGCCCAGAAGGTCGCTCTCCTTCATGATCAGCAGCTCCTTGCCGTCGATCTTGACCTCGGTGCCCGACCACTTCGCAAACAGCACGCGGTCGCCGGTCTTGACGTCGAGCGGCACGAGTTGGCCCTGCTCGTTGCGAACTCCTGGGCCGACGGCGATGATCTCGCCCTGCTGCGGCTTCTCCTTGGCAGTGTCGGGAATGATGATGCCGCCAGACGTTTTCTCTTCGGCATCAATGCGGCGCACGAGCACGCGATCGTGCAATGGACGGAAATGCATGCACATCCTCCTCAATCAGGTTCAGCGATGTTCAAAATCCGGGTCCGGAAACGGCCCCCGGGCGGAAAACGAACTGGGAGTCGAATCGGCCCCGTTCAAGACCGCTCAAGTGAAATTTTTTTTTGCCCGTAACGGCGCCCTTGCATTCGGACCAAAGCTTCTGGGATGAACCAAGGGCTTGCCGTCAACGATTGGTAAACCGTGCACGCGTTGCGCTAAGTTCTTGCCGTGCCGCTGATTTCGATAATCCGCATTTCGTGCGCCGGCGCCACAATTTTTTCGGCCCCCTCTTGAAACCGAAAACGGTTTTGCTAATTTTCCGACGCCACAGAAAATGTGGGGTTCGGACGCCTCATGGGTCCGGATCAATGAGACGGGCACCGGTCGTGTCCGGTGCCGCTCGTAACCATCTTGCTCTTTTGGAGGATTTGGCTATGCGCAATTACGACTTCTCACCTCTTTGGCGTTCGAGCATCGGATTCGACCGCCTCTTTGACCTCGCAGAAATGGCGCAGCATGCCGGCGAGAATAACTACCCACCTTACAACATCGAACGCCTCTGCGAAGACCGCTATCAAATTTCGCTGGCGGTTGCGGGCTTCGCGCCAAGCGATATCGCAATCACGGCTGAACAGAACGTGGTCGTGATCGCGGGCAGCAAGCCGGATCATGCCGAGCGGAATTTCATCCATCGCGGCATCTCTACCCGCAATTTCAAGCGAAAGTTCAATCTGGCGGATTACGTCCAGGTCAAGAGCGCATCCTTCGAGAACGGGCTGCTCAAGGTCGACCTGGTCCGCGAGATTCCGGATGCCATGAAACCGCGTCGGATCGCGATAAACGGCGCGCCAGCTGACAATGTCCAAAAACTAGAGACCAAGGCAGCGGCGTAATCAGGCTGCCTGATCGGCGCCGCGCGCGTTTGCGCGGCTGCCGCCATTTGTCAACGAACAGGAGGATCCAATGCGGCTGACGACCGCGGACGATAGCACGCGTCTGCCGACCAGCGACGGCCGACGTTACTTTCGTCGGACCAAGCGCGGCAACTCTACACGACGCGAGAGAGAAGCAGTCATGACTGGCCACCATATCGAACGGCTTCGCGCGCACCGAAACAATATTCGCCGTTATCGCAGGCTCCTCGAAACGTCTCTCACAGATCTTGAACGAGGCTATATCGAGCGACGATTGCTTGACGAACGAGCTTCCGTGAAGGATCTCCTGCGAGAGGCCTACCCGTATTGCCTGTCACTCCGGACGACGAAACCCGGGGCAGATCAGCACACAACGCCATTGGAGTTGACGGAGTTCCTGCATCCGGCCGGCGCTTTTGAGCATCCCCTGGATGTACTCGATGATCCCGATCTCACCGCGTACGAGAAGCGGGCCATCTTGTCCTCCTGGCTCGCGGATCACTGCCTCGGCGAAGATCGCTCCCACCTGATCCCGCGCCACGACGATACGAGCGCCCAGCTCGAAGATATCGTCGATGCGCTGTGTGATCTCTCCTCGCAAACGGAGACCGAGAGGCTCGATCATGAATGCGGGCCGGATCAAAAGGATCGGCGGACAGGACCCCAGTTCCCTTCAGGGCGTCGGCATCATGACGACCTCTGGAGGACAAATCGATGCTGAAGGATCCCGCTGATGTTGCCGCACTAGTCGGATCAGTCGGATGCCTTTTGAGCATGGCGGTCATTGCAAGAGTGCTTTCGAGAGCAACCCTTCGCTGATCGCCGCTCCATACCGGCCTTACCTTATGAGAGCCACTGCGAGGGGCACATGTACAACACGTATTCTCGGCCACTGCCTTCGATTGCAACCGGACTGACTCACTATCTCGCTCAGATCAAGAAATTTCCGATCCTGACCCAGGAAGAGGAGACCCAATTCGCGAGACGTTGGCGCCAACTGGGGGATCGCGAAGCGGCCTATCGCCTCGTCACAAGCCACCTGCGCCTTGTTGCAAAGGTTGCGATGCGATACCGCGGTTACGGATTGCCCATCGCCGACATCGTTTCCGAAGGCAATATCGGATTGATGCAGGCCGTGCGACGCTTCGACCCAGAACGAGGGGTTCGTCTTTCAACGTTCGCATTGTGGTGGATCAGGGCGACGATTCAGGAATACGTACTTCGATCCTGGTCGATGGTGAAGGTTTCAACAAACAACGCACAAAAGAAACTCTTCTTCAAACTACGGCAAGCTAAGCGTGCGATCTCGGCTGTCGAGGACGGAGATCTGCATCCTGAGCAGGTTCAAGCAATTGCTGCGCGCCTCGAGGTGCCGGAACGAGAGGTAGTAGACATGGACCGGCGCCTGCGCGGCGACGTATCCCTGAATTCCCGCACTCACGACGATCCGGACGCCGACGAAGCGATAGAACGGCTTGTAGACCCCTCGCCTGCACAAGACGACAAGCTGGCTGATGAACACGAATTGGTCCAACGCCGACAAGCGTTGCGAGCCGCTATCCAGACGCTTGGTCCGCGCGAGCGACACATCTTCACTGCGCGCCAGTTGACCGATACGCCTCCAACACTGGAGGAACTCGCGGCAGAATATGGAGTATCCCGCGAGAGGGTCCGCCAAATAGAGCAGCGAGCATTTGAGAAGATAAGGCTGGCAATGCAACCGGCCGGCAATTCTTTGAAGCCGCGACAACTGGTCGCAAGTAATGCCATGTCGATCCAATCGACACAAGAAAATCGAGAGAGACCTCTTTCGGCGAGTTACTGAATTTAACGATATCTAGGCCGTGAACGCATGAACCTCCCGGGCGGACCGATTGCCACAGTACGCTATGCACCATAGCAACCAAATTCTGCAGCGCAGCTGAATGACGCGAAGAGCCAATAGCGGAAATTTGCGTTGGTTGAAGGTTCCGCGAACTGAGGCGAGCTTATTCTTTCGGCGGCGGCGCCTGGTTGATCAATTGAGAGACAGCCGTCACGACTTGGGCAGGCGCAAATGGCTTGTTCAGAAGAATGCTATTAGGTACGCCATGCGAGGGCCACTCGTCCGCCGCAGCGCCGGTCATGTAAATTACCGGCATCTCCGGATTAAGCTCCCTGGCCCGTTTGGCAACGTCCCAGCCCGTCAATTGGCCTTTCAAGTTAATATCGGTCAGGAGCGCTCGATACTTCGTAGGCGCGCCTTGAAGCAGTGCGACCGCCTTCTCACCAGATGCAACGATCTCGTTTTCAAATCCGCCCTCGGCAAGCGCGGCGTCGACAAGGTCTTGGATCAGAGAATCGTCTTCTACCACTATATAGTACTGCGCTGTGCACAATCCATCTCCGCCGCACCAATGCGGCAACTGCTAAGTGTTAAAGTGCACATAAGTTCCAGATGCGAAACCGGCCCGCGGGAATGTCAACTAAACCAATGGCACGTGTGGGGCCGCTCCGCGACCGGAAGAGTCCGACGGCTGAGCTAACCACGACCCGGTAGCTTCATGTATCCACTATGCGAGCATTGACGGCAAGCTCACGCACGAGCCCGCTTATGGTTGGGGTTTCCTTTTCACCTGCGTTTGCCGTCTCGGACGAGCGGACGGCCGCTGTCGCTTTTGCAGGACATCCGGACGCAGGCAAATCTCCCTCGCCACAATCTGCTCTGTCACGATCGGAAGCTTTTCGAGTGCCTCAAGCATCTGCTTCAGTTTGGCGGCACTGGAATAACGCTCTTCCGCGACGTTGTCTCCACCATGGCCCAGAATGTCAGCACGAGCGATTTAATTTCTGCGCGATAGCGAAGAAATCCGAGACGAACCACTTCGCCGATCAGCGGAATTCTTCGCGTGGACTGCGGATTTTTGAGCGTCCGGTGTTCGTTTGGACGAACGAAAATGTAGGGGATCCCACTCTCGTCCAACACATCATCGACATCGAGGCCGCAGAGTTCCTCGCGACGTGCCAACGTGTATCTCGCGAGATAAGGCACGATCGATAGAGCGTCGTGATAGATCACCTCGCCCGGGACCACCCGGTTCTTCCATGTCTCCGGACTAAACATTCTTGAGGCTTTCACATCCCGTCCACGGCGGCTGTCGAAAAATCGAGGTCAGGTCTTCTGGAGAGAAGGGATTCCGTTCGTCTCGGGCTCGGCCCTTCTTCTTCGACAACAGCTTCGAAACGCCGGAGAACTCGGGAATCTTGTGCCCGCAAGCCTCGAGGGGCTATCCGCAACCGTGGCACTAAGTGCAACCGCGAGTGGCGTAGCGTGATTGAGCAACGGTTAAATCAGGGCTTGTCAAGGTTGGCTGGCGGACGGCGTCCCATCGGCTTCAGGCCAGCATTGAGACGAGCCAGCTGGGCCTCGGCGCATTCGCGGATCACGCCGAGCCAGCGATCGACGTTAGGCTGGCCGACGACCAGCGGATTTGCTGCAGCTGGCTTGGCATCGCGGATCGCAGCGACCCATTCCAGAGTCATGTCGGCGTGAGGATGGTTGGTGATACCCACCTCGGCGCCCGCAGCGTCGGCAAGCCGACGGAAATCCTCGTCGGATTGAATGTATTGCCGCAGCGATTCGGCGTTGGTGGGAACCCCAATGCCACCCAAAAAGCCACGACGTGGGATTTACCGTGATCCTGGACCCGAAAGATCGAGGACAGGGTGCCTTGCGTATGGCCGGGCGTGATATGAAACGTGATGCTGGCGTCCCCCAATGTCAGCGTCTGGCCGTCCGCCAGCACCATGTCGCGTTGCGGCACGACGTCACGCCATTGTGGTGGGAAGCGA
This sequence comes from Bradyrhizobium sp. CCBAU 11434, assembly GCF_028128895.1. Lineage (NCBI taxonomy): Bacteria > Pseudomonadati > Pseudomonadota > Alphaproteobacteria > Hyphomicrobiales > Nitrobacteraceae > Bradyrhizobium > Bradyrhizobium sp. CCBAU 11434. Next base: position 4,463 of record NZ_LBJX01000081.1, on the reverse strand, counting down.
TTGATGCCGTTGGCCATCACATCCCAGTCGACTGCGCTGGCCACCAACCTCGCACCGAAGGTATCCCTGATATATTGGGCTCCGCCGAAATGATCACCATGGCCGTGTGTGATCACGACATATTTGACCTGTCCCGGATTCAGCCCGAGGTCGCGCAGCCCTTGGACGATGTAGGCCTTCGCTTCATCGGGATTGTTGAGCGAGTCGAAAAGGATAATCCCATCGCTCGTGGTCAGCGCCCAAGCCGAGACCTCCTGCGTGCCAACATAGTAGAAATTGTCGAACACCGGTGTCGGGCCGAGACGATTGCGAGCCTTGCGATCTGCGACCCGCGCCTCGTCCTCGGGGGAATGAATGTAACAAAGATGCTGCTGCACCGGCAGATAGAGGTCGCCCGCGAATTCACGGGCCTCAGCCAAGTGCGCGGCGACCGCAGGCGGGTCGGTCAGAGCAGCATTTTGCCCAAACAGCGCGGTGGACACCAGGCCAAGAGCAACACCGGCGATCATTCCAATGAATTTGGGCATGGAGAGTTTCCCGTGAGCTGCTGCCGGTGAGAGGCTATGGGTAGCGAGCTTTCAATCGAAGTGTTGCAGACGCTAGCTCCCCGGACGGCTCGCGAGTTGGGGTACGAACATATCGCTCCACTTCGTCGGTTTAAGTTTGATCGACCCCGCTCGGTGCATGAATTCAGAGAACTGCATCATACCTGTCGGTACTGTCGAGAAGCGCGTATCCGGATCCACGATCATGTCTTGGATTTCCACAGGGTCGACCTTGATCTTCGAACTCCTGGCGTAGATCTCGGCGGCCAGTTTTTTGTCCTTGGCGATGAGAGCTGTCGCGTCATCCATTGCATCAATGAAGGCCTGGGTCATCTTCGGATTGGCGTCTACGAACTTTTTCGGAGCGAAAGCGACGTCAAGAGTGATGTTGCCGAGATAGTCGACCGAGTTTAGCACACGATGGATTCCGGGCGCCTTCGCTTCGATATATTGGAACGGTGGCGAAGTGAAATGCGAGTCAATCTCGGTCTTGCCGCTGCAGCGCTGTTAGGGCTTCGGGGTGGGGCAAGCTCACGGTCATCGGGTCCATCTTGGCAAAGTTCGTATCCCCAAACTCCTTGGCCGCAATCGCCTGAAGCACCACGGCGGCGAGAGACGTCTTGATACCGGGCAGCGCGATCTTGTCTTTGCTGGTAAAGTCCTTCAGCGATTTGATCTCTGGCTTGTTGGTGTTGAGCCAGAGCGAAGTCGAACTCATACCGGATACACCGACCACCTCGACATTCGGGATGCCCTTGGCCTTGGCCCAGAGTGTGATGAATCCGGGGGCGCCGGTGCCCGCGAAATCGAGCGTACCGGCCATCATCGCATCGTTTATGACGTTGCCGCCATCCAGCATGAGCCACGTCACCTTTATGTCGCCGAGCCCGGCCGTCTTGGCCCTCTTCTCCAGGAGTTGCTGATCCTGCATAACGATCAGCGGCAAATAGAGGATACCGAAACCCTTGGAGACGCGAACCTCGCTCACTTCTGCGCGGGCGATGCCCGAACAAAAGATTGCGCAGAGAGCCGCGGCAGCAAGCGCGCCCATAAAGCGGTTCTTCGATGACATCTGGTATCCTCCCGTAGTGTGTCCATTCGGCTTTTATTAGTGACAGGCTTCAGTGTTGCATGCCCCAGCGTCGGATCGTCTTGCGCTCGATCGTCGCGAAAATGACGTTCTCGACGAAGAGCCCAATCAGGATCACCGTGAACAGTCCTGCGAAAACATTCGCCGTCTCGAGCTGATTCCGGTTCTCATAGATGAACCAGCCGAGGCCCCCTGCCCCCGACGAGACGCCGAATACGAGTTCGGCCGCGATCAGTGTGCGCCAAGCAAAGGCCCAGCCGACCTTGAGACCCGTCAGGATCGCAGGGAACGCTGCGGGGATGAGGATAAGACGTACCAGTTTGAGGCCGCGCAACCCGTAATTCTGGCCGACCATGCGCAGCGTGTTGGAAACCGACCGGAAGCGGGCATGGGTGTTCAGCGCGATCGCCCAGAGTACGGAATGCACGAGAACGAAGATCACGCTACCCGAGCCGAGGCCGAACCAGATGAGCGCAAGCGGCAGCAGCGCAATCGCCGGCAGCGGATTGAACATCGAGGTCAGCGTCTCAAGCAAGTCGGCGCCGATCCGGGAGCCGATCGCCAGCGTCGTCAGCAACGCAGCCAGGCCGATGCCGATACCGTACCCGATCACCAGCGTCTGGAGCGATACCAGCATGCGCTGCGGAATGACGCCGCTGGCAATATTGCTGACGAAGGCCTCGACGGTCTGACCGAAGGTTGGAAACAGCAGCGGGTTGCCGAGCCAGCGGCCATACGCCTCCCATGCGATGGCAAGCCCGGCAAGGATCAAGGTCTTACGGACGAAACCATAGCTGTAGATGCGCTCGGCGACCCCAATTGACTTGGCGATGACCGGTGCGTCGCTGGAATGGACTTCGTGAACAATTTCGGGGCGGAACGTGAGAAGATCGGTCATGCTGGTCGCTCCTCTCAATGCGCTGCGAACAGCATGTCGTTGATGCGGGTTTCGAGCGCCGCCTGCGTCCCGGTGCCCAATTCCTCCGGCGGTACGCTGTTGAGCTCGGCCTTGACCTCGCCGGGATGGGGCGACAGCAGCAAAATGCGCGTGCCGATGCGGATCGCTTCCTCGATCGAATGCGTGACGAACAGCACTGTAAAGCGCGTGTCATCCCACAGCCGCAGCAGTTCGTCCTGCATCTTACGACGCGTCAGCGCGTCGAGCGCAGCGAAAGGCTCGTCCATGAGCAGGACGTCGGGCTCCATCGCCATGCCACGGGCGATGGCGACGCGCTGCTTCATACCGCCCGACAGCATGTGAGGATAGCTGTCGATGAATTTCGTCAGCCCGACCTTGTCGATATAGGACTTTGCGCGATCTTCAGCCTCGGTCGCAGTTGCCCGCCATGAAGGCTGGCGCGGACTCGAAGAAATCGAGCCGCCCGAGTGCCGGGAACTCGTCGAGCATCATCAAGACACGGTGCCGGCGGTTGCTGGCGTGCAAGTCTTCGGTCAGGCGACGGCCGATCTGGTTCAGCACCAGGCGGATCAGCGGCTTGGTCCGCGAGATGTCGGAAGGCGGCACCACGAGGTAAAGCGACGCTGGCCGAGGATCGGAGATCAGGTCGGCAATTCGCCAGTCGCAGCGGCGGGTCACCTGGGCCACGACGGGATCACGGTACAGCCCGAGGAACGACATCGCGGTAGATAGGACGCCAGAACGTTCATTCTCCGACTTGTTGAGTAGCTCGCGTGCGGTCGAGGCGACGACGGGATGAGCCCCCTGCTCGCCAAGGTGCGGCGTGGTCATCATCGCCTTCAGCGTCGCCTCGATCGGCCGCTTCGGGTCGGACAGGAAGGCGGTGACACCGGCCAAGGTCGATCCGCCTCGGCATAGAGGACATGGAGAATGGCGCCGACCAGGAGTGAATGACTGGTCTTCTCCCAGTGGTTCCGCTTATCGAGCGAGCCTTCGGGGTCGACCAGGACGTCGGCGACGTTCTGCACGTCACGAACCTCCCATTCCCCGCGCCGGACCTCGAGCAGCGGATTGTAGGCTGCGGACTTTGGGTTGGTGGGGTCAAACAACAGGACGCGGCCATGCCGCGAGCGAAAGCCCGCGGTCAGCTGCCAGTTCTCACCCTTGATGTCGTGCACGATGGCCGAGCCGGGCCAGGCCAGCAGGGAGGGGACGACAAGACCGACGCCTTTGCCGTGCTCCGGTCCGTCATGGCGGAGGTAATCGCGGTCGAGCTTGCCGAGCACCACGCCATCCGGACCAAGAAGTCCGGCCGCCTGGACCTCTTCGGCATCGGCCCAGCGCGCCGAGCCATAAGTCTCGACATTCTTTGCTTCACGCGCGCGCCAGACCGACATGCCGATCGCCACCGCGATCGAAACGAAGGTCCCGGACGCCGCGATGAAGGCTCCCTCGACAAAGACTTGTGGCGCGTAGGCATCGTAGACGAACCACCACCAGAAGAAGATTGGCGGATAATAGATCTTGAAGCCGAACAGCTCGAACCAGGGCCGCCCAAGCTCCGGTTGCCAAGCGAGCCGCCACGCCGTCCACTCGGTTGCTCCCCAGATGGCCAGCAAGACGATCAGGCCGACAACGATCACTTGCCCCCAGAGTATTTTGGTTCCGGACATTCCGAGCGTCCTTCCGCAACTGAATTGGTAGATTGCTAGAAGCCGAGGTCGCGCTTCCGACCAAAGCCCCATTCGATGCCACCGCTGTCCTTCACGACGCCGGTGACGTGTTGGCCGAACCTCTTTTCGAGTTCGTGCGACCAGGGCACGAGCTGGTAGCCGAGCCCATTATCGATCATGGCGAAGCGTCCCGAGGTGAGCGTCAGCCGCTGGCGATACGTGCCCGCCATGTGCTC
>NZ_LBJX01000080.1:0-71288 GCF_028128895.1 Bradyrhizobium sp. CCBAU 11434 | reverse complement strand
GCACAAGAGCGTCGAGGATGCCGGCTATGTCGGGATGACCTCGGGCGAGCGCCTGGCGCAGCAGCGCGGCGGCAGCATGACGGATCTGCGCCGGCGTCACTTCCTCGAGGGCCGCGCGCTTGACGAGGGCTACACGCTGCCCGAGCTGACGCCGACCATGACCTATGGGACCGGCGTCAGTGGCGACAAGGCGCTCAGCGTTGCCGTCTCCGGCGAGATCCACGGCGAGGCGCCGCTCGAGGTCAAGGTCGGGCCGGGGCCGGAGCTGATCTCGATCGTCAGCGAGATGCGCCAGGCGATCAAGCTGATGGGCCAGGTCGGCGCCAACGGTCCGGGCTCGACCGGGCTGTCGTCGCCGGATTCAGGTACGAGCGGGCGCCCGTTCACGGGCGTCGGCGCGTCGCCCTACTAGGGTTCGTCAGCGATGGTGCAGAGCTTTCCTCCGGCGACGCAAGCCGTGCCGGCCGTTCGGCCGCAGGCCACGATCGCGCGCGACTGGACCAAGACGCTGTGGCCCGCATCCTACAAGGGCGTGCCGTTCTTCGTCGAGACCGATGGCGAAGAGGGCTCGCGGCGCATCGTCGAGCACGAATTCCCGATGCGGGACGATGCGTATCTGGAGGACCTCGGCGAAGGCTGCAGGCATTTCGAGCTCGACGCCTATGTCGCCTCCGATCGCGCTGACGCCGACGTGGCCTCGGTGATCGCGATCTGTGCGACCCGCGGCCCCGGCATGCTGGTGCTGCCGAGCCAGGGCCCGCGCCTGGTGCGCTGTCTCACCTTCAAGCGCGAGCGCAAGAAGGACCGCGCCGGCTATGAGGCGCTGTCGCTGCGGTTCGTGCGCGAGGGCTTTGGCAGCGCGCTGGCCTCGATCGCCCAGCTCGCCAATCTCGTCTTCGTCCAGGCCGAGGCGACCGCGTTGTCCGCGGCCCTCAGTTTTGCGCAGACGACGCTGACGTTGGATATGCCTGACTACGCGGTCGAGGCCGCCGTCAGCGGGGTCGAAAGTAATGCGGCGGCGCTCGAAACGGTCAGGACCGCGGCGCCTGTCGATCCCGAGATCTCCGCAGCGCAGCGCGTCGAGATCCAGTCGATCTTCGATGCCGCCGAGAGCGTGTCCGACAGCCCGGCTGCGGCGCAGGATCTGGCCTTGCGCGTGACGGCATCGGCGCGGGCGCTCGGCAAGGCGATGCCGCCTGATGATGCCGTGCCGCAGTTCGAGCAGGTGTTTCTGGCGTCGCAGGTGGTGGTGCCGGCGCCTGTCTATGTCACGCAAGGGACGCTGGCCGCCCAGACCAACGAGGCGGCGGCCAACCAGGCGCTGCGCCTGGCGGCGCTGATCGCCTATGCGGAAGCGATCGCGCGGATCACGCTGGCGGATCGGCCGGCCGCCATCACGCTGCGGGCGAATGTCGCCGAGTATTTCGAGAGCGAGCTCCTGGTGATCAATGCGGGCGATATCGACCTCTCCCATGCGCTGATGACCTTGCGCGATTCCGTGATCACCTATCTGTCGCGTGCGGTGCTGGATCTGGCGCCGGTCATCCAGGTCGAGGCCAATCTGGGGCTGCCCTCGCTGTTCTGGGCCTGGCGGCTCTATCAGGATCCGGCGCGCTCGCGCGAGCTCGCCGCGCGCAACCGGATCGCCCACCCGTCGTTCATGCCGACGGAATTCGAGGCGCTGGCCCGCTGATGGCGTCGATCGAAATCGTCTCCATCAACGGCTACACGGCCTTTGAAGAAGTCAGGGTGCGCGCCGGCTTCAACGAGGCGGCACGGTCTTTCTCGGCCAAGCTGGCGGCTGAGTTAGGGGCCTCCGCCACCAACCGCATCTTCGACGTCGGCACCGAGGTGACGATCACGACCAATGGCGAGCTGCTGCTGACAGGTTACGTCGACAGCAAGGAGCCGCATATCGCGGCGACGGAAGCCTACATCACCATCAGCGGTCGCTCGAAATCGGCTGACCTCGTCGACTCCAGCGGCAAGCACGAAACCGGCTATTTCGAGAACAAAGATCCGCTCGAGATCGGGCGGGCGATCTCAGAAGGCATCGCCGCGCAATGGGAGACCGATCAGCAGCTCGAGAAGGTCGAGCAGTACAAGCTGCAGCAGGGTGAGACCTGTTTCCGCTGCGTCGAGAAGCTGGCGCGCCAGCAGGGCATGACGATTCACGGCACGGCGGAGGGCAACGCCAGGATCACCAAGGCCGGAGCTAAGCGCCAGGCCGGCTCGCTGGTCGAGGGCGTCAACATCAAGAGCGGTACGGCGCATCACAACGGCTCGAACCGGCATTCGACCATCATCGTTCGCGGCCAGCGGCCGTTCGGCCATGGCGACGAGAATTTGCAGATCGAGGCGATCGAGCAGGACGGCGCGGTGAAGCGCAACCGGCCGCTGATCATCGTCCAGGACGAGGACACCGACAAGAACCGTGCCAAGAAGCGGGCGAAGAACCGCAAGGATCGCGCCGCCGGCAACGCGCTGAAGGCGACCATCGTGGTGCAGGGCTTTCACGACGATGCCGGCCAGCTCTGGGAGGCCGGCAGCCTGGTCTGGACCGAGAGCCCGTTCCTGGACATCGCCCAGGACATGCTGATCGAGAGTTGTGACTTCAACCAGAGCGATGGCGGCAGCGTCACGACGCTCAGCCTGGTCGACCCGCGCGCCTATGGCGGCGAGGGCAGCGAAGGATCGGGCAACAAGTCCGGCGGCGAGTGGAGTTTTGGGTAATGCGCTCGAGCAGCCGGAGCGTTTGCGACGGCGTCGCGAACAGCGCAAAGGATTGAACATGCCGGTTTATGAGCACGAAGATGCGATCCGCGTCACGACGCGACGGGCCCGGATCGACAAGGTCGACGACTCGAAGAGCCAGCAGCGCGTCGATATCCGTGGGCTGAAGGAGGAGAAGCCGCAGAAGATCTGGCGGCCGCAGGATTTCGGCTACTCCTCGCACCCGCCGAAGGATTGCGATGGGGTGATGATCCAGATGGGATCGCGCTCCGACCGCACGCTCTACATGGACGGCGGACACGAGAAATACCGGCCGAAGAATACCCCTGAAGGGGGCACGGTGCTGTTCAACCACAGCGGCGATATCATCCGCGTCTTCAAGAAGAATCTCGACGTCGTCCACCAGAAGCTCGTCAATATCCGGATCGGCAAGGGCTACAACGCCGGCAAATCATCGCTCGGCAACGCGCAGGGGCAGGGTGCCGATCAGCCTGATGACGCCAGCAACCAGGACCAGAAGACAATTTCGATCGTCCTCATGGACGGCGATTCGATCACGCTGACCTATCAGGGTTCGACGGTCGCCATTCGCGAAGACGGTCACATCGTGGCGCAGGCGGCGAGTCAGTTTTCTGGCGGGGTGGCTGGCGGCCGGTGGGTGGTGGTCCGGGGCGATCGCGTCGATCTCGGCGTGACCGATCCCGACGGCGAAGCGCCCTGCAAGGTCGCGACCGAATGCGGTCTGTCTGACATCGTCTATGCAGTGGTGAGCTGAGTCATGCTGCGCGTCCGCATCTCCGAAGGCGACCAGGACCAGCCGAACCTGCTCTGGGACAGCCAATGGCGGCCGCCCGAGGGCGCGGCCGACTGGGTGCTGCCGGCGCTTTTGTCCGAAACGCAGAACCAGGGCGGTCTGCGGGCCGTGGCGGCGCTGCACACCTCGGTGATCCTGGCGCTGTTCACCGACAAACGGCTGCCGGACGATCATCCGCTGCGGTACCTGCTCGAGGGTGCCGACCAGCGCGGATGGTGGGGCGACGGTGCCGACGTGGACTCGAGCCGCGGCGAGACGGCGCTCGGCTCCTGGCTCTGGGTGTTCGAGCGCGCGACCCTGACCGACGACATCATCCGCTGGGTTGAGGCCGTCGCGATCGACGCGCTGATGCCGCTGATCAATCAGGGCATCGCCGTGCGCGTCGACGCGCAGGCCTCGGCAGAAAAGGCATTCGATCGCTGCGACCTGACGATCCAGATCTATGGCCGCGACGGCCAACGCGTCTATGACGCGCGCTTCGACGATATCTGGCAGCAATCGGTGGCGTCGCCGGCGCCGCTGCCGTTCCCCGATTACGTGCCGCAGTAACCAAGAGCACATCAGATGTTCCAGATCCCGTCGCTCGACGACCTGCTGGCGCGCGCCCGCGCGGCGTTCCGCACCTATTTGAAGGGCTCCGACGCCTGGTCCTGGCCGAACAACATCTATGCCTCGGCCAAGGTGATCGCCGGCATGGCGTTCGAGGTGTTCGGCTTCGCCAGCTACATCTCCAAGATGATCTTTGCCTCGACCGCGCCCGACATCGAGACGTTGCGGCTGCACGGCGCCGAGTTCGGTCTGCCGCAGCTGCCGGCGGGGCCGGGCGAGGGCAATGTCATCTTCACCACTGACGATGCGATCGGGGTCGAGACCTCGGCGACGCTGCAGCGGGCGGACGGTGCAGTCTATCTCGTCGTCACGCCCGGCTCCTTGCCCGGTGCTGGCACGCTGCAGCTATCCGTTATTGCGCAGGCTGACGGTGCCGCCTCCAATGTGGTGGAGGGCACGCCATTGGTGGCGCTGTCCGGGGTGACCGCGTCCGGTTCTTACACCATAGCGGTCGCTGCGGGCGGCATCACACAAGGGATCGATGTCGAGGACAAGGAGAGCTACCGTCAGCGCATCCTGTTCCGCAAGCGTAACCCGCCGCATGGCGGTTCGGCCAGTGATTACGTGATTTGGGCCCGCCAGATCTCCGGCGTCAGCCGCGTGTTCGTCGAACGGTTGTGGGCCGGTCCCGGCACCGTGCGCGTGTTCTTCTTCATGGACGGGATCTATCCGGACGGCATCCCTGATGCCGCCGCGGTGACTCGTCTGCAGAACTATATCGAGACGGTGATGCCAGCCGGAAGCCTGCTGACCGTGGCGGCGCCGACGCCGCGGCCGATCGATGTCATCATCCGCAACCTGATGCCGGATACGGTGCGCACGCGCGAGGCCGTGCTGACCGAGCTGCGCGCTGCTTTCCTGCGGCTCGGCCGTGTCGCAGGGCAGGATACCGTTCACGGCGGCATGCCCTATCTGGCGTCACCGGCGACGTTCTCACTGTCCTGGATCTATCAATCGGTTGCCAATGCGGCCGACGTCGACAGTTTCGACCTGGATTTTCCCGTGGTCGACACGCCGTTGAAGGTGGGCGAGACCGCGGTGCCGGGGACGATCAGCTTTGTCTAAGCCAGACACGCCGTTTCACTGCCCGACGCTGTTCGAGAGCTTCGTGGCGACCTGTGCGCTGTGGCCGCGCGGGCGCGCGTGGCCCGTCTCCGATGGCGTGACGCCGTTCCGCTTCTGGGACTGGATCGCGACCGTCGTCGGTGTGCCGCTGTCATGGCCAACCGGCTTCGTTCAAACAGGCTATTCCGCCGCGATCGCCGTGGTGCGCAACTACATCGAGACCAGGCTGTGCGCGCTGCGGCTTGAGTTCTGGTGCGCGAGCGAGAGTGAGACGCATGATCAATGGATGATCGAATACGGGCTGCCGGATTCCTGCGATCCGTTCCCGGATCTCTGCACCAAGGTGGCCGCGCTCGGCGGCACGCGCTGCGAATATTACGCGGCCGTGGCATCGCGAGCCGGCTGGACCATCAGTTGCGAGACGTTCCTGAACGCTTGTGGCGCGGTGATCGGCTGCGCGCAGACCGGTTGCGACGAGGTCGGCGGCCACGCCGGCTCGGCCTATCTCGTCATCGACGTGTTCCTCGACGACAGTCCGTCCTATGTCGCGGCGGTTGAGAGCCCGCCCTATATCGGCAATTTCCAGATCGGCTTCTCGCTGGCCTGCGAGCCCGACATCTCGCCGCTGAAATGCATTCTTGATCGCGTGGTGCACGCGCATCTGGTGATCGCCTACCAGACTCACGGCGGCAATCCACAGCCGCCGGTCGATCCCGACGACGGGCGCGCCTATCTCGTCGACACGGACGCGGCCTTCATCATCGACACCGACGGATCCAACATCAAGGTCGAGCCGACATGACCAATCGCACTGCCTCGCTGAAACTGCTGCGCACTGCCAATCCCGTGCTGCCGCCGCGCTTCCTGCCAGCCTCGGTGATGGGCACGCCGCCGACGGTGGCGATGAGCGCCGCCAACACCAATTCGCTCTCGGCGGGGCGTTATTGGCCGGCTGTGACGGCGCAGAACAATGTCGGGCCCAATACCGCGGTTTATGGCCCGTTCACCTATGCCGGTGCGGCGAGCCCGGTGCAGCAGACCACCTACGCGGGGTGCCTGTATTTTTCCAACGTCTCGTTCGGCGGCAGCACCAATTTCGGCGCCGGCGCCAACGGCAAGAAATTCAACCATGCCGCGATCGCGTTCTATTATTACGGATCGCAGTTCAACATCGCGATGGTCGGCAACGGCATCCAGGCGAAATTCGCGCTCAAGATCGACGACCAATATGTCAGCCTGACGCCGGTGAGCGTGCCGACCTCGGCGAATTTCTACTATTACAACGTGACCTTCGCCGCGCCCGCCTGGCACCGGGTCGAGATCATCGTCGACCAGAACTTCCTGTTCAACGGGATCTGGACCGGCGCGACCGACAGCGTGATGCCTTGCGCGGTGCGAGGGCCCCGCGTCCTCTATGTCGGCGACAGCTTTGTCGAGGGGTCGGGCGCGTTGTTCCCGGGCTCGGCAATCCCGCAGCGCGTGTTCGAGAACCTCGGCTGGAACAATTACATCTCATCGGGCGTCGGCGGCACCGGGCTGCTCGCGACGTTTGGCACCTCGGCCAAATATCGCGATCGCTTTGCGACCGATGTGCTGCCTTATGCGCCGGACGTCGTGGTGCTGCAGGGCTCGACCAACGATCCCGCCGGCGGCTTCACGCCGCTGCAGATGAGCAACGAATGCACGGCGATCATCGAGGCGCTGAAATCGGCACTACCCAACGTGGTCCCGATCATCACCTCGCAGGCCGCGGTCAACGGGCCGACCGGCACTACCAATCTGACCTGGCTGCATCGCGCCGCCGTGAAGACGGCGACGCTCGCCGCCGGCGGCTTCTTCATCGATCTGCTCGAGCGGCCGCTGCCCCCTAGCTATTCGCCGCTGACCCATGTGCTGACATCCGCGCCTGGGGTCGGTGTCTCCTCGTTCACCGTGAGCGGCACGGTGCCGCCGGCGATCGGCGCCACCTACGCGTTCGGCGATGCCACCCGCTGCCTGGTCAAGAGCGTCAGCGGCAGCGCCGCGCCCTACACCGTGACGATCGAGAATGGCGGCTTGCAGACATCGCAGAGCGCCGGCGGCGTCATGACACAAACGGGCGATTGCCCGTGGTCGGGGACGGGCCGCGTCGGCGCCACGGCCGGCGACGGCAATTCGGACGTGCTGGTCAGCAACGACCATGTTCATCCGGCGCAAGCCGGCCACGACATGATTGCGCAGATCATCGCCGAAGGCATCCAGGCGGTTTTGCAGGCGGCCTAGCGCGACGACGATAGGCGTCGTCGCGCCCAAGCGTTCGATTCCAAGGACAGGAGAACCTCTCACATGGTCGATATCATCGGTCCGGCCAACGCGCCGAACAGCGTGACTTCGCGCCCGGACGACACGCGGACTTTCGGCTCGCTCGACAGCTGGTTCAAGGACTGCACGTCGGCGACGGCGAATGACGGGACCAAGCTGACGGCCGCCTTCATGAATGCGGTGGCTGGCCTGTTCCGCAGTGCGATCCGCGGCAACGGCTTGACTGCGCTATCGGCGCCCGTGGTTGCGGAGGACAACAGCGACGACATGCTGCTTCACGCGATGCAGCAGATGGTGCAGCGGGGGCAGCCAAAGTACGGCGATGATACCGGGTCGGCAAACCATGTCGTGGTCGCGCCAACGCCGGCGGCGATTGAACTCAAGAAAGGCATGGAGGTCATCACCAAGCTTGCGGCCACCAATCTCGGTCCCGGCGACCTCAACCTGTCGGGACTTGGTCCCGTTGCCATCAAGAGGCTCGACGGCACCGATCTGCAGGCCAACGATCTCTTGATTGGGCAGATTGGGCGTTTTGTCTTTGATGGCATCTTCTGGCAGCTCACGAACGGTCAGCAGAACGTCATCAAGGTGCTGACCGCAAACACCACATTCTATGTGGATGCCTCGCTCGGTAGCGACACGTTGTATGATGGCACCGCGGCGGTGGTGAGCGGCGTGCATGGGCCGTTCAGAACAATCCAGCGCGCCGTCAACGAGGCCTTCAAATTTGGTCCGAGCGCAGCCTATATCATCACGGTCAAGGTTGCCGACGGCACTTATGCCGAGAGCGTCGCGACGCCGACAATCCCGGGCCCGGCCATCGTCGTGGACGGTAACTCCGGGACGCCGTCGAATGTCCATATCAACTCGTCGACGAGTAATGCCTTCTCGGTCAACGGGCCCAACACCGCGACACTGAAGAACCTCAAATGGTCAGCGACGGCACTGAACACTGCCGGCGCGGCTGCCAATGGTGCCGGGGCCAACCTCTTCACCGCCAACACAGAAAGCGGCACCTGCGGAGGGTGGTGCTTTCTCGGTAATGGTGGTGGCGCGGTGTCTATCGGCGCCCACAAGTTCAATGCGAACGTCGCGTTTGCCTTCGCGTGCTATCGAAACGGAACGATCAATCTTGGCACAGGCATTTCGTTCACGATCGCGGCGGCGATTACGGTCAGCGCGTTTGCGGCAGTCGTCTCCGGTGGCCAGATCGAGGTGCCGGCGACGGGAACGCCGACGTTCGTCAATCCGGGCAATGTCACCGGAGCGAAATATTTGGGATCGCTGAACGGAGTGATCAACGCCCAGGGCGCCGGCGTGAACTATTTCCCTGGCAATTCTGCCGGCTCGCTCTCATCCGGCGCGCAATACGGCTGAACGTAGTCTCTCCAGTCCACATCGAAGGGGTTTTCATGGTCGATCTCTCCGCACTGCGTGCGGCGAACGCGAGCCGCTTTGCGAGTGCGAAGCTGACGCGCGCTGCTGCGTTTTCTCCCGTGGCACACCGCCTGATCTGGGCGCAGGCCAAGGCGCGCTACCAGGCCGTGTCGGCCCGCACCGGCGTGCCGTGGTGGTTCATCGCCATCGTACACGAGCGCGAGTGCTCGCAGAGCTTTCGCGGCTCGCTGGCGCAGGGCGATCCGTGGGACCGCAAGTCGGTGCACGTGCCGGCCGGCCGTGGGCCGTTCAACTCCTGGGAAGACTGTGCCATCGATGCGCTGGTCAATTGCGCGCCTTTTGCCGCGCGCAATAAGGATTGGTCGATCGGCGGCACGCTGACCATGCTGGAGCAGTACAACGGTCTCGGCTACGCCGCGAAGAGCCGTCCGTCGCCCTATCTCTGGGCCGGCACCGATCAATATGTGAGCGGCAAATATGTCCGCGACGGCGTCTATGACCCCAATGCGGTCGACCAGCAGCTCGGTTGCGCGGGGATGATCATGACCATGATGCAGCTGGACCCGTCGATCCGCTTCGGCGAGCAGGCCGCGAACGACAACGCACCGCCGAAGGTGGTCGCGCGCACCGGCCAGGTCATGGTCGCCCCGCATCCGGACAGCGCGCCCACCATCTCCCATCCCGCGCCTGGCTCAATCGGCGCGTGGATCGTCTCGCTGTTCAAGCACGCGGCGTAGGCATCACGCTTCACCATCCAACGGAGACATCACCCCATGCTGTGGATTCTTTCGCTTGTTCTGATCGGCTTGCTGCTGATCTATGTCTTCATCATCCGTCCCTGGCTGAAGACGCTGCCGGCGCTCAGCGCCAGCTTTGCCGCTGAAGCCTCGTTCGTCGAGAAGCTGCAGGCGCGCGTCACCGGCTGGAAGACCAAAATCTTCGCGCGGCTTGTCGCCATCGCTGGCCTCATGGTCGGGCTTTATGATCAGGTGCTGCCCTATGTGAGCGGCCAGGACTGGACGCCGCTGACCGCGAAGCTGCCGGCGTGGGCGCTCCCGGTCGGCATGGTGCTGGCCTCGCTGATCGTGGATTGGTTGCGCAAGGCCACGGAAAACCCGCCGATGGTCATCACACAGAAGATCGACGGCGCGCCGCCGCAGGTCGTCCAGGTCATCCAGCCGCCAAAGGCGTGAGGCCATGGGCATCCTCTCCTGGCTCGGCGGTCCGGGCGGCTGGATCGGCGATGCCGTCAAGAGCGCCTTCACCGGCCCTCTGATTCAGGGCGTCGTCGATTACCAGAAGAACAAGCTGGCGGCCGGCAACACGGCCGAGAGGATCGAGGCCGATCTCGCCGCGCGCGAGCTCGCGGTCGAGCTGCGCGAGCGCGAGCTCGCCGTGCAGCAGAACATCGCCGACGAGGGACGCTGGTGGACGGCGGCGCCGCGGGCGATCGCGTGCTGGTCGTTCGCCATCTTCATCGTCAAGTGTGTTGTCTGGGACAAGGTTCTCGGTCTCGGCAGTACGGATCCGCTCTCAGGCGATCTGTCGATATGGGCCGGATGGCTGATGGCGCTGTGGTTCGGCGGACGGTCCGCCGAGAAGATCGCCCGGATCATCAAGCGGTGACGGCCATGCAGTTCTGCGATCGCCTGCTCGAGATCCCGATCACGGTGGTGCTGATCATCGGCGGCTACCAGTTCTATTTCTGGTGCCAGCGCCAGACCTTCTACGCGCCGCGCTATCTGCCGATGGCGTGGGATGCGCGCATCGGCTTCGATCCGCGCTGGGTCTGGGTCTATTCCGGCCTGTACTATCCGATGATCCTGCTCGCCGCGTTGGCGCAGCCGTCATGGGCGGACTATGCGCGCACGGTCGGCGGCTTCCTGTTCCTGCTCGCCGGGCAAATGGTCTTCTTCCTGCGCTTTCCGGTGGCGATTCCGCTGGCCTGGCGCGAGAACCCGACCGTCGCGCAGGCACGCGCCGCGCATCCGCGCTCGATGCGCTTTCTCGACACGGTCTGGCACTACGACAAGCTGCGCAACTCGATGCCGTCGATGCACGTGTCGGTCGCCACCATGGTGGACCTGACGATCTCGGCGCGCTGGCCGTGGTTCGGGCTCGGCGGCTGGCTGTTTCCGGCATTGATCGGCGTCTCCGCGATCAAGACCAAGCAGCACTATCTGCTCGACGTCCCCGCCGGCGCCGTCATGGGCGTTGCGGCCTACGCCACATGGAGCCTTATGTGGCCATCCTAGACTACTACCTCGAGGGGCGGCGCTTCGAATGGGTCATCACCATTGCGATGCTGTGGCTCGCGGTGGCGCTGGGCATTTCTCCGGAGATGCTGCAGGCCTCGGCGTTCCAGTGGGTGACGCTGGCGATGTCGCCGTTCTTCATCGCGGTGTGCCTGTTCGCGCTCGGCTGGGTGCGGCTGATCGGGCTGTTGCTCAACGGGCATCGGGTGCGCGGCTGCCGGCTCGGGCCGCTGATCCGCTCGGCCTGCGCGATCGGCGGGGCCGTGATGTGGGTGCAGTTCGACCTGGCGCTGGTCCAGCACTCACTCAAGCAAGGCTTCATGTCGCCCGGAATTCCCTTCTGGTCGATGTTCGTGCTGGGCGAGCTCGACGTCGCCTATCGGGCCGTGAGGGGGCAAAGGGGCGGCAATGGAAGAGGTTCTTAAGGCGTTGGCGCCGTGGCCGCTGGCACAGGGCATCATCATCGGTTTCCTGATTGCAGCCGGCGGCGTCTGGGCGATGCGGCGCGGGATGGCCGACAACCGCAAGCGCGCCGCCGAGCTGCCGGAGACGTTCAGTGTCCGGGTCGAGCGGACCGACGAAGAGAAGCGCTGGCAGTGGGAAGCCTACAAGCAGCTCGGGCACCTCGAGGGCAACAGCTTCGTGGGCGTCAAGCACGGCGAGGACCAGGTCGAGCTGCTGCGCGAGATCCTCAAAAGCATCAATCGGCTGGCCGACGGGCATTTCAACAGCCGGCAATAGTTCATCGCGCATGTTTCCGGAGGTCATCGTCATGGCATGGCTTGTCGCGCTCGCTTATGTCGCGAGTGCAATTGCGGCGGCATGGCTCGGGGCCATCCTCGATCGCCGCGTCGATGCCGATGCGTCCAGCTGCATCAGCGGCAAGCCGTCGACTGCGGTCGGGTTATGGATGGCGTTTCTTCAGGTACTGAGCGTGCCGGTTGCGGTGATATGGCTGCTGACGCCTCCGGCGAAGGCGGCGGCCGATCCCTATGCCTGCTTCGGCGCGGCCCGCTATGTCGCGATGGCCGAGAGCTTCAGTTGCACTGACCTGCCGGCCTTCTGCGCCGGCGCGCGGGCGATGCTGGCTGAAGCCGGCAGCCGCCCCGCGGCCGAGAAGCTGGCGCGCGAGCGCGGGCACAGCCGGATGGCGATCATGCTGGCGAAGCATTTTTGCAGGTGAGGGCATGAGCAGCATTCGCAGGCGTGTGTTCTCTTTTCTCGACGCCGCGCGGGATCGCGGCGCGTTTCTTGTCTCTGGCCTTTTCTGTGGTCTCGACGCCGAGGACATCGCCGATGAGATCGCCCGGGATTGGGATGCCGGCGACCGCGACGGCAAGCTGCTGTGGTCTCCCGGCGACAGCAAACCCGAAGTCTCCGACATCGCGCCGCACGTCGCGGCGTGGCTGAGTGAGGTGGCGGAATGAGCAGGCTTCCCGTCCGCACCAAGCCGAGGCGCACCAAGCATTGTTATGTCGGGCCGCCGGCGATCTTCCGGCTCGGCATGGCCGTGCGCCAGATCAACGAAGCGTGGCCGCATCTCGACAGCTTTGGGTGCTATCTGGTGGGCTCCTGCCTCGAGCGCCCCGACTTCCGTGATGTCGACGTCCGCATGATTATGCCGGACGACGCTTTCCGTCGCGAATTCCCCGATGTGGGCAGCATCGATCACGCCTCGTGGGAGCACGATCCGAAGTGGCTGCTGCTGACGGTGGCGATCGGCGAGTGGCTCGGCAAGCAAACGGGACTGCTCGTCGATTTTCAGTTCCAGCCGCAGAGCTACGCTAACGGCATGCACGCCGGCGCGCGGCAGGCGCTGGGATTGCACTATGTGCCGCGTCGACGCGAGGCGGCCGAGTAAGACTCCGCGCCGGGCGGCTTCCCGGCAATCCAGGAGAGAAGGAAGAACGTCAATGTCAACGACGCGAGCCAAGTTCAAGTGCGATACGGTCACCGAGCACATGGGGTCGAAGCAGAATCCCGAAACGAAGCAGTGGGAACCCTGCATCATGAAATCGATCAGCATGTCGCCGGTCTACGGCAACGGCGATCCGAACCACGAGAACTCCAAGTTCTGGGCGGCCACTCCCAGCGGCAAGTTCGATCTCGGCGTGATCAATCTGCCGGCGGCTGAAATGTTCAAGCCGGGACAGGAGTACTACGTCGATATCACGCCGGCGACGGCAGCGGGTTAGTTGCGCATGCCATAGGGTGAGGGACCTCGACGCCCCTCACTCCCAAGTTGACCTAGCCCGGCCTCGGATTGACCCCGATGCCGGGCTTTTTCGTTTCACGCCGCTGGCTCGTCGCGGGCCGCGCGGGCGATGCGCTTGGCTTCCGCCAGCGCTTGCGCGCGGGTCAGGATCTCCGGTCGAAGCCGACGGCCCGGCAGATCGTCCCAGTAGACGAAAATGCTGGGACGGCCGCTGCGGCGAACCTCGAAGCTGCCGCAATTGGGCACTGCCTCATGCTGTTTGATCGTGACGGGTTCGGGCATGGCGAGGGTTATGCCGCGAGAACATGCACGGAACAACTGATCCTGTTTTTGTGCCTGTCGAAACCGTTCTCGTTCGCCGTCTGTGCCGACTTTGCCGAGCGGCCGAATTCGCGGAAAACCCTATAAAACAAGGCTATCGCTGGTGCCGGCTGAGGGGATTGAACCCCCGACCTTCGGTTTACAAAACCGCTGCTCTACCGCTGAGCTAAGCCGGCGACGCGCTTGAGGAAGCGGGCAGGGGCCAGCATGTGCCGGGCCGCCCGTCCGCGCGTCGCAATACCAGACTTGTTTGCCAAGTGCCAGAACCCGCGGCGGCGATTTACCCGGCATGAAACAGGCGGCCCCTCGGCCGCCTGAACCATTTCGCCTGACATCGGGCCTTACTGGCAGAGGTGCTGCCGGCCGTCATCGCCCTTGAACCAGGTGCCGGGTCTGCACACGATGCCGTTGCGGGCGGCATAAGCGTTCCAGTCGCCGTACCGGGCAGGTCCGCCGCGGTCGTAGCTCGCGTAGGAATTGCCCCAGCCCTGGAACGGGGCGCTGGCGACCGCTGCCGCGGTACCGACGGCAGCGCCGGCCACTGCATCCGCGGCGTCGAGCGGCGCGAATCCCGATTGTGTTCCATCATTCGGATTCATCTGCCGATGCGCCATGTGCCGGCGGCGATAGGCGCGGTCATTGGCGGGATGGCCTGGACCGAGATTCTGGCAGCTGGGATCCTGGAAGAGACCTGCGCAGCGGGCCGCATTGTCAGCCGCGGTTTGCGCGAGGGCTGGCGTCGCCAGCGCAGACGCGACGATTGCGGCCAAGCCAACTAGCTTCAGGCTCGTCATGGCACTTCCTCCACGTTTGTTGAGATCAGTGCTAAGTACGACCTGCGGTAGTCGTTCCGCACCTTCTTCGCAGCTGGGGTCACATCGACGTGAGCGCGCCCAGGATGTGAAGTCTATGCCGCGCAACTGCAGGCACATCGGCGCCGGGATGGCGTGTCCCGTTAACACTTCGCTAGTGCGCGTCACGGCATTTGAGCAGTGCGAGATCCTTACGCGTTAGGCTTACCTGAATTTGGTCAGCTGTCCTTAACCCTCTCTGCGTCGCGATCGGATAGTTTGCGGGCCGGATAACCGGGACTCTTTCATGCGCGCATCCGCGCTCGCAATCTTTCTGATCGGACTGCCCGCGACGGCCTTTGCCGGCGGCGGCTTCGACATCGTCGTGCCCGGCCGTCCCGGCGTGCCCATCATCATCAACAATATCGATGCGTCCTACGCCGTGGTCGAAGGTGTCTGGGGCCTGGGCAAGAACGTCCAGGTGCAGCCCACGATCTATGGCGGGGTGTACGTCCCGGAACGGCAGCCCTCCGACGTCGGCCATTATTATCCGAGCCTGGGCCTGCAGCCCGGCTACGGCCGCCTCGAGGTCGAGCCGCCCGCGAACCGCAAATTGCCAAAGCCCGCGGAGAACTACCACCAGAGCTGGGGCGCATCGTCGGCGCCGCTGCCGCCACAGATGGATGTGCCGGTCAACCCGCCGCCGGTGATCCTCGCGCCGGAGATCAACGACCAGCCGCGACCACCACGGCCACGGCCGCGTACAGGAATGCCCGGCAGGCCGCCGGGTTAAGAAACGTCAGACAACAAGACGGAAATCAACAGGAGAGAGTAATGCGTCAGATGATTTCAGGACTGGTCGCGGCAGCTGCCGTGATGTTTGTGGGCGCTGCGCCCGCGATGGCCTGCGGCTTCAACCCGTGCCAGCCGGTTGCCCCGGTCTATTCCGGCTGCAACACCGGTTGCGGCGGTTATGGCTACGGCGCCGGCTATGGTTATGGCTATGAGCGCCTCGCCGAGCCGACCTCGCAGTATTACTACGTCAACCAGGGCCCGACCTACACCGGTCCGGGTGCCTTCGCGCCGACCCCGACCTACCAGGAAGACGCGGTCGTCGCGCCCGCCAATTATGGCTACGGCTATGGCTATCGCGCGGCTGCCGTTGCGCCGTACGCCTATCATCACCGCCCGTACTACCGTCCGTATCGCTACGGCTACGGCCCGCGCTACGGCTATCTGCCGCGCCCGCATTACGGCTACGGTCGGCGCTATGGCTACGCCCATCGCTACGCGCCGTACTATGGCGGCCATCGCGTGCTGCGCCGCTATTACTGATCTCTGATCGGCTGAGCCAACGAAGCGCCCGTTCGCGTGGATGCGGACGGGCGCTTTGCTTTTTAGCGCTTCATCAGCCCCAGCCTGACAGCACCGACATAAAGCGAAAGCACGGCGGCATTCGAGACGTTGAGGCTCTTGATCTCGCCGGGCATGTCGAGCCGTGCCACGACGCTGCAGGTCTCACGCGTCAATTGCCTGAGGCCCTTGCCCTCGGCGCCGAGCACCAGGGCGAGCGGCTCGCGCAAGGTCACGTCAGAGAGATCCGCGCTGCCCTCGCTGTCGAGGCCGACGGTCTGGAAGCCGCGCTCGTTCAGGGCGGTCAGCGCACGGGCGAGGTTTTGCACCGTGACCATGGGCACCAGCTCCAGCGCGCCGGAGGCGGCCTTGGCGAGCACGCCGGTTGCTTCCGGACTGTGACGCGCGGTCGTGACGATCGCCTTCACCGCGAACGCCGCGGCCGAGCGCAGGATGGCGCCGACATTGTGCGGATCGGTGATCTGGTCGAGCACCAGCACCATGCCTTCCTGCTTCAAAGTCTCGATGTCGGGCGAGGGCAGGGGATCGGCCTCGGCGAGCAGCCCCTGATGCACGGCATCGGGCGAGAGCAGGCGGTCGATCTCCTGGGGACGGACGATCTCGGGCGCGATCCGGGTTTGGATGTTTTCATCGGCCAGGCGCCGTGCGGCGTTCTCGGTCAGCGTCAGCTTGCGGATCCGCCGCTGCGGGTTTGCGAGCGCCATGGTGACGGTGTGCCAGCCGTAGAGAATGACGGGCCTATCGGGGTGCGAATCGCGCTCGCGCCAGGCCGGCCGGCCAGCCGATTTTCCTGTTCTGTTGAAGGGCTTAGCCCCGCCACGGGGCCCCCTCGGGGCAATCTTTTTGTCCTTCATGGGCTCGCTTGTGTCACGGGTGCCGGAATATGGCAATTTGGGTGCCTTCAAGGGCGATTTTAGCTGTTCGCCTCGGTTGACTTTGCCCCACCGCATCGCCCATAAACGCGCCCGGTCGCGCCCCCATCCGGGCTGTCGCGGCCTTCACGTTCCATGGCCGTCTTCGGTCCGCCGGCAAGGTCCGGCCCGATTGTGCTGCCGTCGAGCGGGGGAGTGTCCCGAGTGGCAAAGGGAGCTGACTGTAAATCAGCCGCCTCATGGCTTCGCAGGTTCGAGTCCTGCCTCCCCCACCAGCCTTCGCTCGCTTCGCGAGCTACGGCTCGGCAGGCCAGCCCAGATGCTCGTCGCGAAGCTAGCGAAGGCTGCCGCGCCGTAGCCCGAAGGGCGCAGGCGGGCTGTGTACCGGCTCATTCTACCCTTCGTTGCGATCCGTCGACGCTCCATGCGAGCTCGGTATAGAGCGGAAGCGCACCGACCGGCGCGAAGCCGAGACGCAGATAGAGCCGCAGTGCCGCGGGGTTGCTGGATGCGACCTTGAGGCGGATCTCGCGGTTTGTCTGTCGCGCTTCCTCCATGAGGGACTGCAGGATCGCCGTGCCGATGCCGCGGCCGCGCATCTCTGGCACGATCGCCCAATCGACGATCGCGATATGATGACCAGCACGATCGGTGACCAGCCGTGTTCTCTGAACTGCGGCGGTACCAGGCCTATGCCGAGGCGCAGGCTGCACTCGGACGCATCTATGCGACGCTGGGCGTCGATCCGGTGCCGAGCGCGGCCGCTTCCTATGACGTCATCGAGCTGTCCAGGGAGATCAGGCGCGGCATGCTGGAATGGCAGCGCGGCCAGATCGCTGAGCCGGTGGCGGATGCAGGGCAGGGCGCCGCGCCGTCCGACGTTGCCAGCACGGCAACCGCCAAGACTGCAACGACCAAGCCGGAAACCGCCAAGCCGGAAGCGGTGAAGTCAGAAACGGTCAAGTCGGAGACCGCCAAGACCGTTCCGCCGAGCGCCGCGCCATCCAGCGTCGCCACCGCCACCACGGCTGCACCTCCGGCGTCCGATCAGAAGACCGGCGTCAACTGAGCAGGGGCGATGCCGGCGCATGAGCAGAAATGCGGGGCAGATCGAGCAGTCAATCTGCCCACGCGACGCCGCGGCGTGAAGCGCCGCTTTGCTCGGCTCGCTGCACTGGCGGTCCTCCTCGGCGTCTCGGCACCAGGCGCGCGTGCCCAGGCTCTGCCTGATGGCCCGGATGCTGCCGCGCTGGAATCGGGCCAGGAAATTCGCGCCCAGCTCACGCCGCGCCAATACACCACGCTATCGAGCGAGATGGCGGCGCGGATCGATCGCATCGCGACCCGGGTCGGCGAGCGCTTCAAAAAGGGCGATGTTCTCGTGGCTTTTGACTGTGCCGCCCAGAAGGCGCAGCTGGCGCATGCCCAGGCGGTGCTGACCCAGGCTGAGAAAACCTTCGTCATCAACCAGCGGCTGATGCAGCTGAAGTCGACCGGCCAGCTCGAGCTCGATATCGCGGCCGCGGAGGTCGAGAAGGCCAAGGCCGATCGCTCCGCCGCCGAAGCCGCGGTGGCCAAATGCACCATCATCGCACCCTTCGACGGCATTGCTGTGGACCAGAAGGCGCGCGAATTCCAGTACACCAATGCCGGCCAACCTCTGCTCGACATCCTCGATGACCACGGCCTCGAGGTCGAATTGATCGCGCCGTCGCGCTGGCTCGCCTGGCTCAAGCCCGGCATGGCTTTCAAGGTCGAAATCCACGAGACCGAGAAATCCTATACCGCAAAGGTGACGAGGCTCAGCGGGCGGGTCGACCCCGTCAGCCAGACCATCAAGGTGATCGGCGAGATCTCGCAGACCGCGCCGGAACTGATGGCCGGCATGAGCGGCCGTGCGGTGATCGCCCCACCGAGCGGGCAGTGAGGCGCGGCAAACATTTGCCGTTCGCTCGCTGTTACGCCGAATATCGGCCGTTCTCTTCCTATCTTGCGTGCTCTTCGCGCTCGTGGATCACGTTGGCGCGCCCGACCAGGAGATCGTCGACCATTCCGATCCGCTTGGTGTCCTTGCCGGCATAGGGCATCGCATGCAGCACGTAGCGCATCGCATTGAGCCGCGCGCGCTTCTTGTCGTCGGACTTGATGACGATCCACGGGCAGTCCGCCGTGTCTGTGTGGAAGAACATGCCTTCCTTGGCCCGCGTGTAGTCGTCCCATTTGTCGAGCGAGGCGAGATCGATCGGCGACAGCTTCCACTGCTTCAGCGGATGGCCCTCACGCTCCTTGAAGCGGCGCCGCTGCTCCTCGCGGCTGACGGAGAACCAGAACTTGATGAGATGCAGGCCGCTGCGAACGAGGTTGCGTTCGAATTCCGGAACCTGGCGCAGGAATTCATCGTATTCCGTCGGCGAGCAGAAGCTCATGACGCGCTCGACGCCAGCACGATTGTACCAGCTGCGGTCAAACAGCACGATCTCGCCGGCGGTCGGCAGATGCTGCACATAGCGCTGGAAATACCATTGCCCGCGTTCGACATCGCTTGGCTTTTCCAGGGCCACGACGCGGGCGCCGCGCGGGTTGAGATGCTCCATGAAACGCTTGATTGCGCCGCCTTTACCGGCCGCGTCGCGGCCCTCGAACAGAAGAACGAGGCGTTGCCTGCTCTCTTTCATCCAATTTTGCAGCTTCAACAACTCTGTCTGAAGAACGAACTTCTGCTCTTCGTAGTCGCGGCGGTACATCCGGGACTTGTAAGGGTAGCCGCCAAACCGCCAGTCGTCGGCCAACTCGTCGCTGGTGGTCCGCTTGGCACGCTTGGCTTCCTTGCCAACCAGAAGCGCCTGCAGATGCTTCGCATCGTCGGGCGCCGCGCCCGTGAGAATGGCTTGTACCGGCTCGCTATCCGGTCCGAGGGCCGGCGGCCCCGTCAAGACGCTGTCGAGTGCGGCCATCTCGGCCTGCAATGCGCCGGCGGATGATTGCTCGGCGAAGGAGCGCTCGATCGGAGTAAGCTCGATCGCTTGCGTCCGCGCGGCCGCTGATTTGGCCCGCCGGACCGGCTTGACGTCATTCTTTCGAGCGCGAGCCTGCCGGGACTGCCGGGGAAGAGATGTCATTCGTCTGCCTGCCCTGAGATGCGCCGGAATCCGCTTCTACCCGGAAATCGCCCGCATGCGGCTTGACGTGGATCAAACGGGAGCTTCAGGCGAGCATCTCCCTGACCATCGGCACCACCTTCCGCCCGTAAAGCTCGATGCCCTTCATCAGCTTTTCGTGCGGCAGCGGCCCCGCCGAATATTTCAGCTGAAACCGCGCAATGCCGAGCGCCTTGGCCGTCTTCGCGATCTTGCGCGCCACCGTTTCCGGTGAGCCCACATAGAGCGAGCCGTGCTCGGCCTCGCTGACGAACTCGTCGCGACCCATCGGCGGCCAGCCGCGCTCGCGGCCGATGCGGTCGCGCATCGCCTTGTAGTCGGGCCACAGCTCCTCGCGCGCCTGCTCATCCGTTTCGGCGACATAGCCGGGCGAATGGACGCCGATCGACTGCGCCGGACGGCCGAACTCCTTGAAGGCACGGTGATAGAGATCGACGTAAGGCGCGAAGCGCTCTGGATCGCCGCCGATGATGGCGAGCATCAGGGGCAGATCGTAATGCGCGGCGCGCACCACCGATTTCGGACTGCCGCCGACGCCGATCCAGGTTTTGAGCTGGCCGTTCTCGACCGGCGGATAGACCAGCTGCTCCTTCAGCGGCGGGCGCAGCTTGCCTTGCCACGTCACCGGATTCTGCGCCAGCAATGCGGCGAACAGATCGAGTTTTTCCTCGAACAGCTCTTGGTATTTGCGCAGGTCGAAGCCAAACAGCGGGAAGGACTCCGTGAACGAGCCGCGGCCGAGGATGACCTCGGCGCGTCCATTGGAAAGTGCATCCAGCGTCGCAAAGCGCTGGAACACGCGGATCGGATCGTCCGAGCTCAGCACCGTTACCGCTGAGCCGAGATGAATGCGCTTGGTGCGCGAGGCGACCGCCGCGAGCACGGTCTCCGGCGAGGAGATCGCAAAATCAGAACGGTGGTGTTCGCCGAGGCCGATGAAGTCGAGGCCGAGCTCGTCGGCCAGCACTGCCTCGTCGACGACGTTGCGGATCACCTGCGCATGCGGAAGCATGTTGCCGGTGGCGTCCTTGGTGACGTCGCCAAAGGTATCCATTCCGAATTCGAGCGGTGCGGTCATCGATCAGGTCTCTGTGGGGAGGATCGACCAGATTTAATTGATAGCCGCGACGTCACAAGGCTGCATTCCGGAAATGCTCGGTTTCCGTTTGTGCGTCTATTTCGAGATGCGCACGACCATCTTGCCGAGCGCCCCGCGTGTCTGCATCGTCCTGAACGCCTCGCGAAAGTCTTCCAGCGAGAAGACGCGGCCGACGACGGGCTTCAGCTTGCCGTCGGCGAGCCAGCCGGTCAGCTGCGCCATCAGGCGCTTCTGCACATCGGGCTCGCGTGTGGGGATCTGCGCGAGGTCGACACCCAGCAGGGCGCCGCCCTTCAGCAGCGGCAGATTGAACGGCAGCGCGGGGATCGCACCGCCGGCAAAGCCGACCACCAGGTGGCGCCCGCGCCAGGCGATCGAGCGAAAGGCCTGCACCGAGATGTCGCCGCCGACGGGGTCAAAGATCACGTCGGCGCCATGTCCTGACGTCAATTCTTTCAGCGTGTCGCGCCAGCCGGCCTGCGTGTAGTCGATGACAGCATCGGCACCGTGCGCCAGTGCGAATTCGCGCTTCTCCGGCGTCGACGCCGCTGCGATCACGCGAGCGCCGAGCAGCTTGCCGATCTGCACCGCCGCGATGCCGGTGCCGCCCGCTGCCCCCAGCACGAGTAGCTGCTCACCCGCGACGATTGTGGCGCGCGCACTCAGCGCATAGAGCGCCGTCAGATAATTGGCGCGAAACGAGGCGGCGACCTCGGCGGCAACGCCGTCCGGCAGAGGATAGACCGCCGACGGGTCGACGACGATTTCCTCGGCAAGTGCGCCCGACCGCGTCATTCCCACCACGCGCATGCCGGGCTGAAAGCCGCCAGGCCTGCCCGGAGCCTCGGCCACGACCCCAGCGAATTCAGTCCCGGGAGTGAAGGGCAGTGGATCCTTGGTCTGATAGCGTCCCTCGATCTTCAAGCCGTCGACAAAGCCGATTCCGGCTGCTTCCACCCGAATGCGCAGCTGCCCGGGCTCCATGATCGGGTACGGGATGTCCTTCAGCTCGATTTGATCGATGGGCGCGTATTGCTCGACGACGACAGCTTTCATCTCGGACCTCAGTTGTTCCAGTCATCCTAGCAGATCCCGAGACCAGCCTCTTGCGTCTACCGCCACATCCCCCGCATCCGCGCCCCGATGTCAATCTTCGGCCCCTGTGATCCGGTGCGCGCGGCTCCCGCAGCGGCCTTCGGCCAGGCGGTACGCTCGAACAGATAGACGAGCTGCTCCGGGATGAAGCGGGTGCGCGAGGCGTAGACATGACGATCGCCCTTGGCGGCCTGGCCGTGCACGAAGAAGCGCTGCGGCACGACGAGATGCAGATCATCCTTGGCGCGGGTCATCGCGACATAGAGCAGGCGGCGCTCTTCTTCCAGCTCGGCGCTGGTGCCGGCGCCGAGATCGGAGGGCATGCAGCCGTCGACGACGTTGAGCACGTACACCGACTTCCATTCCTGGCCCTTCGCTGAGTGAATCGTGGAGAGGATCAGATAGTCCTCATCGCGGAGCGGAGGTCCGGATTTGTCGCTGGTCGCGTCAGGCGGATCGAGCGTGAGCTCGGTCAGGAATTTCTCGCGCGAGGAATAGCCGCTCGCGATCTGCTCGAGCTGCATCAGATCGGCGCGTCGTGTCTCGGAATCCTCGTGGATGCGATCGAGATGCGGTTCATACCAGAGCCGCACGCGCTCGAGATCCACAGGCCATTCCGAGTAGCGCAAATTCTCGACCGTGCGGACGAAGCTGGTCCAGTCATCGCCGGTGCGCGCCGGCACCGGGAGATGGGCGAGCGCGTGCAGCGGGTCCATACTCTCCGCCATCTGGTCGAGCACGCGCTGCGCGGTGGCTGGGCCGATGCCCGGCAATAGATGCAGGATGCGAAAACCGGCGACGCGGTCGCGCGGATTTTCGGCGAAACGCAGCAAGGCCAGCACGTCCTTGACATGCGCGGCGTCGAGGAATTTCAGCCCGCCGAACTTCACGAACGGAATGTTGCGGCGGGTCAGCTCGATTTCGAGCGGGCCGGAGTGCGAGGACGTCCGGAACAGTACCGCCTGGTGCTTGAGCAACGCACCTTGCTCGCGGTTCGCCAGCACCTGCTCGACGATATAGCGCGCCTGGTCGGCCTCGTCATGGACGGTGACGAGCTGCGGCTTTTGCGTGGAGGTGCGGTCGGTCCAGAGGTTCTTGGTGAAGCGCTCGCGCGCGAGGCCAATAACGCCGTTTGCCGCCGCCAGCACGGGTTGCGTCGAGCGGTAGTTGCGGTCGAGCGTGATCATTTCCGCGCGCGGCGAGAAGCTCTGCGGAAAGTCCAGGATGTTGCGCACGGTCGCAGCGCGGAAGGAGTAGATCGACTGCGCATCGTCCCCGACGACGGTGAGCCCGCGGCCGTCAGGCTTGAGCGCCAGAAGGATCGAGGATTGCAGGCGATTGGTGTCCTGATATTCGTCGACCAGCACATGATCGAAGCGGCCGCCGATCTCGTCGGTGATCAGCGCATCGCTCATCATCTGCGACCAATAGAGCAGGAGGTCGTCGTAATCGAGCACGTGCTGCGCCTGCTTGGCCTCGACGTAAGCGGCGAACAGCCCCTTCAATTCGGCCGCCCAGCCCGCGCACCAGGGATAATGCTGACCGAGCACTTTCTCGATCTCCATCTCGGCATTGA
Source organism: Bradyrhizobium sp. CCBAU 11434 (assembly GCF_028128895.1). NCBI lineage: Bacteria > Pseudomonadati > Pseudomonadota > Alphaproteobacteria > Hyphomicrobiales > Nitrobacteraceae > Bradyrhizobium > Bradyrhizobium sp. CCBAU 11434. Next base: position 47,612 of record NZ_LBJX01000080.1, on the reverse strand, counting down.
CGCAGCGCGAGTAGATCGACAAGCATGTGCCCTTGGCCGGGAAGCGGCTCTCGGTCTTCGACAATCCACGCTCGTGCCGGACCAGGTTCATAAGGTCCGCGGAATCCTCGCGGTCGTGGATGGTGAAGGCGGGATCGACGCCGATGCGCTCGGCATATTCGCGCAAGAGCCGCGCGCCGATGCCGTGGAAGGTGCCGGCCCAGGTCAGCGCGTCGCGCATGATCGCGGCATTGTTCTCGCCCAGCACTTTTCGGGTGATGCGCTCGACGCGTCCGGCCATCTCGGCCGCGGCGCGGCGGGAGAACGTCATCAGTAGGATACGGCGGGGATCGGCGCCGGCGACGATCAGATGCGCGACACGATGGGCGAGCGTATTGGTCTTGCCGGAACCGGCGCCGGCAATGACGAGCAGGGGTGCGCCCACGGTCGCGCCATCGGCCACGCCATGCTCTACGGCGCGGCGCTGCTCCGCATTGAGCGTGTCCAGATATGACGTCACGAATCGCCCCGATGAAGTGGTCAGAATCAACGATCCCCCGCCGAATCGCAATGCGGCTGGACGCCAGTCGCCTGAGGATTTAGGGGAGAGGGCAGCTCAAGTTCCAGTCCGGACGGATTGCAGACGCGGATTGCAGACATGGCCGATCCCACGCCCGACCTTTTCGAGATGCGCCGGCTGGAATCGCTGAGCAACACCATCTTTGGTGTGGCGATGACACTGCTCGCCAACGATCTGCCCAAGGCCGGCGAGTTCAAGGCCATGCCCACCTGGAGCGATCTCGCTCAGCTTTATTCCGGGCGCCTGACCGGATTGATCCTGAGCTTCATCATCGCGGGCGTGTTCTGGATCAGCCATCACCGCCGGCTCGCCCGCCAGCCGGAGGCGGGCCGCCATATTGTGCTGCTCAACCTTTTGTTCCTGCTGTCGATCGTGCTCTTGCCGGTGACCAACGGCCTTTACGGCAATTACGGCGCAAGCAGCGCCGTGGCCGTGCTGTTTGGCCTGCATCTCACTGTCATCGCCGGCCTCAATGCCGCCCTGTGGTGGCTCGTGATGCACGGCTTCCGCCACCAGCTGATCGCAGCCCTGTTTCCGCTGGCCGTATTTTTGCCGGGAACCATCGTGGCTGCGTTTGCCCCGCAATACGCATCCTATTTCTGGTTCCTGGCTTTTGGCGGACTGCTGATCCGCCGCCGCCTGGATACGGCGGCGGCCGGCAAGACCTGACGGCGCGGCTGTCGGTCATCCCTTTGACGGTGTCGCACCGAACCCGTCGGCCGGCACGTAAAGCTTGACCGGCCGGATCTCGTAGACCGCACTCGGGTTGACCTCACGCAGCTTCCGCGCCGCCGCGATCGCCTCTTCATCCGTGTCGTAGTTGACGAGGTGGAAGCCGAGAAGCTGCTCCTTGGTCTCGGCAAACGGGCCATCCAGCACCATGCCTGCGCCTGGGCCGCGCAAGGTCCGGGCCTTTTTGGTGTCATCCAGACGAGCGGCCGGCCCGAGATGTCCGCTGGCCCGCAAGGGTGCCTGAACCTCGATGACCTTGGCGACGACCGCGGCGTCCTGCTGCGGCGTCCATGCCGAAAGCTCGTCTTCCACGTGGTAGGCCAGGATCGCGTAAAGCATTCTCACCTCGCTTGTTTTTTTGGCGCGCAACCGGAAGGATGTATCACCGCCGCCGATGCCGGCAATGGCCGGTGCGCAAAATATTGCGTCACGGCGATGCTGACGAAACCATTCTGAAACCCGATTGCGGCCCGGCACCGTGAACGCCGGCCAAACGCGGGGCGACTGATGGCCACCAAGAGCAATCAAGGACTCGGAGGCGGCCATGTCGACCATCAAGATCATCTGCGACGCGCGGCGGGCGGGGAAGTCGGAGCCGGCTGATCTGCATGACCAGGCAGGCCATCACCGCTACTACGGCAGCTCGGTCGAGAACGGCGGCGAACGCATTGTCGAGAGCCGCCGCGGCAAGCGCGCGTCCGTGCTCGCCATCTTCGGATTTTGAATCGCGCTTTCAGCCGGCATCGTCAGGGCGTGTTCAGCACCTGCTTGACGAGCGCCTCACGCAGCGTCGCCAGCTCGCCGCTCGCCTCCATCTGCGCAATCACCTGTCCAACCTTCGGCACCAGGTCGCGGTGGCTTTCGTGCAGATAATGGAAGATGCGGATACGCTCCAGCTGCGGCGAGAGCGGATAGATTCTCGCTTGCAGATTGAGCTTGCGGACCGCGACCAGCCCGCTGAAGAGGTCGGTGACCATCACGTCGAAACGATCCGCATCCAGCATCGTGATCATGTTCTCGATGCCGGTGGTTGCCGTGACGCGGTCCATGCCGCGCGTGCCGGCTTCCGACGAGCCGACGCCGCGGACGATGCCGATGCGGTAGTCCCGGATCGAATTCCAACCGTCCACGACGAAATGGAGTTTGGTGGTGAACACGGCCGGCTCGATGTAGTTGATCGAGGGCGTCACCTGCAGCAGCGTCGGGTAATCGCGCGACAGCGTTCCGATGCGCTGGATTTCGCCGTCGACCTCGCCGGCGCTAGACAGCGCGAGCGCCCGCTTGCCGGGGACGTCTACGAATTCGAGCTTGATGTTCAGCTTGGCGTAGACGGTGCGCAGCATTTCGCCGCCGACATATTGATCCGGGATGTCGGCGATCCGGGCCAGCCGGATCACCGACTGCGCCTGGGATGCGCCGGCTGCAAACAGCGACAGGCAGACGACGATGATCCGCCACATTAGCGCCTCTCGGCCGTTCCTTGCTACCATTGAGTTCTGATACGAGCGCGATCTACCGGAGATGGCGGCGGCGCGGAGCCACAACGCTCACCGCTCGCCCGCCATGCGCGCGAATCCCTGATATCACCAATGTCATTCTAGCACGCGAAGTGGTAGTTTGCGCGAATATCCTGCTGCTGGGCGCGAGATATGACCCCGCCGACCTCAGATCGCCCAAGGGCCGACAGGATTGCTGCGCGCACCGCGTGCTGAGGAAGATTCAAAATCGTCGAATCGCGTGCGGCTGCGACCAGCAGGCCGAAGAGGAGTGTCGCCATTTTTCGGGGCGGGGTTCATGGGCAACGCAGGTAAAGAGAGTCCCGATCGCAGCCGCGCTGTTGCGCCAGCGGCGGCGAAGCAGGATTTGAGTGGCATCGGAGCTGCGTTCACGTCCCCGATGCTCGCGAGCCTGTCGTCGCGGGCATTCAACTGGTCGCGCAGCGGTATCGGGCCACGCCTGCTTGCGGCCGTGCTGCTGTTCTCATCGATCGTGACGCTGACCCTGACTGCGCTCCAGCTCTATCTGGACTACGATCGCGAAGTCGGCATGATCGAGACAAGGCTCGGGGAGGTCGGCCGCAGCACTACGGGCAGCCTCGGCGAGAGTCTGTGGAGTCTCGATCAGAACCAGCTCAAGCTTCAGCTCGAAGGAATCCTGCGGCTACCTGGTCTGCGCGCCGCCGAGGTCCGCGAGATCGCCGATCGGCCCAACCCTATCAGTGTCGCCGTCGGCGAACGAGGTCGCCGCTCGGTCGTCACGCGCGACTATCCCCTGATTTACACGGTTCAAGGGACCGCACGCCGAATCGGCGTGCTCCATGTCGAGGCGACGCTCAGCGACGTCTATCAGCAATTGCTGAACCGGGCCCTCGTCATCCTGGCAAGTCAGGCCGCAAAGACGTTCCTCGTCTCGCTGTTCATCATCTATATGTTCCACGTTCTGGTGACGCGACACCTGGTCGCCATCGCCGAGTTCGTCAGCAAATACAGTCTGGCGCGGCCGCCTCCTCCATTGCATCTGGAACGCCGGCCCCCTTCCGATCCCGACGAGCTGGACAAGGTAATCGACGCGTTCAACGGCATGTGCACCAACCTCGAGCGTGCCTATGGCGAGCTGCGCGAGGCCAATGCGAATCTCGATCGTGATCTGAACATCCGCCGGCGCGCCGAAGAGGATGCGCGCGCGAGCGAGCAGCGCTTTCGCGACTATGCCGAGACCGCCTCCGACTGGTTCTGGGAAACCGGACCGGATCACGTCTTCACCTACATCTCCGAGCGGGCCGATGCCTTCGGAATGGACCGCCAGGCCCTGATCGGCAAGCGACGTCCGGATGCCGCCTTCGACCAGAACGCCGAAGTGGAGAAGTGGCACGACCACATGGCGACGCTGGACCGCCACGAGCCGTTCCGGAAGTTCGAGTATCGCGGCCGCGACGGGGCCGGGCGTCTGCATTGTTTCAGCGTCAACGGCCAGCCGGTGTTTGGCGACGGCGGACATTTCATGGGCTATCGCGGCTCCTCCACCGATCTCACCGCGCAGCACGAGACCGAGGAGCGGCTTCGCCAATCCCAGAAGATGGATGCGATCGGCCAGCTCACCGGCGGCGTCGCGCACGACTTCAACAACGTGCTGACCGTCATCACAGGCACCATCGAGATCATCCAGGAGGGGCTCGCGGACAAGCCCGAGCTCGCCGCGATCGCCCAGCTGATCGACGACGCGGCCTCGCGCGGCGCCGAGATCACCTCGCAACTCCTGACCTTCGCGCGGCGCCAGCCGCTGGAGCCGCGCGAGATCGATGTCAACGCTCTCGTCGCCGAGACGGCGAAGCTGTTGCGGCCGATCCTCGGCGAGCATGTCGAGATCGTGACCCGGCTCGCTGACGATGCGTGGCCAGCCATGGCCGATCCGTCGCAGCTTTCGTCGGCGATCGTCAATCTCGCGGTCAACGCACGCGATGCGATGCCGGGCGGCGGCAGACTGACGCTCGAGACCGTAAACCGGGAATTCAACGGCACCGACAATGGTGAAGGCGAAGCGGGCTCTTACGTCATGATCGCGGTGGCCGACACCGGTCACGGCATTCCTGCCGAGATTCGCGACCGCGTGTTCGAGCCGTTCTTCACCACCAAGGGGGTCGGTCGCGGTACCGGACTTGGATTGAGCATGGTCTACGGCTTCGCCAAGCAGACCGGTGGCACCGTCGCGATCGAGAGCGAGGAGGGGCGCGGCACGGTGATGCGGCTGTTCCTGCCGCGATCGGCGGGCGAGGCGACGGCGCGGACGGAGCCGGCTCCGACGCCGGCGCTGACGCGTGGACACGAGACCATCCTCGTGGTCGAGGATGATCCGCTGGTGCAAGGCTACGTCATCGCCCAGCTCGGCAGCCTCGGCTATCGCACGCTGACGGCCAGCGAGGGCGCAACCGCGCTGGCGTTAGTCGACCGGGGAGCGAGCTTCGATCTTCTGTTTACAGACATCATCATGCCCGGCGGCATGAACGGGCGGGAATTGGCAGAGTCCGTCCGGCTCCGCCGGCCGGACGTGCGGGTGCTCTACACCTCCGGCTATACCGACAACGCCATCGTTCACGAAGGGCAGCTCGATCCCGACGTGGCGCTGCTCCGCAAGCCATACCGGAAGGCTGACCTGTCGCGAAAGATCCGAGAGGTGCTCGGGGGGCGGGGGCGCTCTGAGTGAGGGGCGCGATATCAGCGAAAATGGCCTGACCAAAGAAAAGGCGCGGCGGGGAGACCCCGTCGCGCCCGATTTCTTGCTCGCTGGTCCAGGGCTGAGAGCGCCCCGATGCCAAGCCCAATCCAAGGCTTAGCGGGCGATCCCAGCGAGGTGACAGCGCTTGGTAAAAGACACTGGATCACCTCCTTTCGTTGATTGCGGGAGACCTCAATATAGGGCGGAAGTCCGTACCTGTTAAGGGGGCGGCAGGCCGAGCGGAACCGGCTCCTGTGCGCAAAGGGCGGAAAGCCCGCGAAAGCCGTCCTGGGGGCAGTTGAGACCGCCGCCCGGCCGTGTTAGGGAGCCCCTGTCGCGGGTGTAGCTCAATGGTAGAGCAGCAGCCTTCCAAGCTGAATACGAGGGTTCGATTCCCTTCACCCGCTCCAGACTTTTCATAGACTTCGCTCAAAGACTTGGCGGGTGGTCGGATTTCATTCTGACCACTGGGCCGCTTGACGCGTTCTGACGCGTCTTTCCCATTGCGTGTTTTGCGTGTCGCTTGATGTATAATCCCGCTCAGCGCGCGTCTCGCTCGACCGAACCCAGATGCAGGTTGACGAAAACATGGTCAACCGGTCACTAGGCATGGCCGTCACTGTTGAAATCAAGACCGGCTCGCGCGCCGTCATCACACATCTGCTCTCGCCACTCCTGCGACGTAAGCAGAAGGCCTTGCGTGAGAGGTAATAGCGACTTGGTGTCGGCTCTCGACTGATCCCACCACATCCCAATTGATCTGGAGGACGGGACGCCGCGCGCCCGTCCTCCCGTTGGGTTACTTCTTCATCGCTTCGATGACGGCGAAGCTGTAGGCGCCTTCGGGCTTCTTGGTGATGACGGGATCGGAACCGCCCGACATCAGCGTGGCCACGGTACGCTCATAGTCCTTGACGTCGAGCTTGCCGTCGGTGTCCCCAAGCAGCTTGCTGATCTCGCCCATCATCCGCTTCTGATCCTTCTCGGTCTTGGCGCCGGTCGTGTCGGCGGCGAGGATGATCTTCACGGCCTCGTCCGGGTGCGCCTTGGCATATTCCCAGCCCTTCATCGAGGCCTTCACGAACTTCGCCATCTTGGCGACGAAGGCCGGGTCCTTAAGGTTCTTCTCCAGCACGTAGAGGCCGTCCTCCAGCGTGGCGACGCCTTCGTCCTCGTACTTGAAGACGACGAGCTGGCTCGGCTTGTAGCCGCCGTCGATGACCTGCCAGTACTCGTTGTAGGTCATCGTGGAGACGCAGTCGGCTTGCTTCTGCAGGATCGGGTCGACATTGAAGCCCTGCTTGATCACCTTGACGCCGCCCGCCGAGCCGTCGGTCTTGAAGCCAAGCTTCGACATCCAGGACAGAAACGGATATTCGTTGCCGCCATACCAGACGCCGAGCGTCTTGCCCTTGAGGTCGGCCGGCTTCTTGATGCCGGTGTCGGCGCGGCAGGTCAGCTCCAGGCCGCTCTTCTTGAAGGTCTGCGAGATATTGACGAGCGGCACGCCCTTCTCGCGCGAGGCGAGCGCGGACGGCATCCAGTCGACGGTCACGTCGGCGCCGCCGCCGGCGATCACCTGCGGGGGCGCCACGTCGGGGCCGCCCGGCTTGATGGTGACGTCGAGGCCGGCCTCCTTGTAGAAGCCCTTGTCCCTGGCGACGAAGTAGCCGGCGAACTGCGCCTGGGCGACCCATTTGAGCTGGATGGCGACGGGTTCGGCTGCTTGTGCGTTCGAAAGCGTCAGGCCGAGCGAAAGAGCTGCGGCCAGTGCCAATGCGTGCTTCATGCAAGACTCCAATTCAACGTGGACCTCGCCGACCTAGGTCCGATAGGACGGATGCCAGAACGTTGTCGCGCGTTCGGCCAGCGTGACAATGCCGTAGAAAGCCATCCCGGCGAGGGCGGCCAACGCGATCTCCGCCCAGACCATGTCGATGGCCATGCGGCCGGCCTCGGTGGAAATGCGAAATCCGATACCCTGCGTCGGAGTTCCGAAAAATTCTGCAACGATCGCGCCAATCAGGGCAAGCGTGGCGTTGATCTTGAGCGCGTTAAAGATGAAAGGCAACGCGGCGGGCAGATGGAGCTTGGTCAGCGCCTGGGCATGGGTGGCGCCGTAGGAGCGCATCAGGTCGCGCTCGATATGGCCGGCTGCATTCAGCCCCGCGATGGCGTTGACCAGCATCGGGAAGAAGGTCACGAGCACGACCACGGCGGCTTTCGACGGCCAGTCGAAGCCGAACCACATCACCATGATCGGCGCGACGCCAACGAGCGGAAGCGCCGAAAAGAAGTTGCCAAGCGGCAACAGGCCGCGGCCGAGGAAGGCGTAACGGTGCGCCAGGATCGCGACAAGAAGCCCGGCGCCGCAGCCGATGACATAGCCCGCCAGCACGCCGCGCACGAAGGTCTGGACGAAGTCGGCCCCGAGGATCGGCAGCGAATGGATGAATTTGGTCGCCGCCGCGCTCGGTGACGGCAAAAGCACGGCTGGCACGCCGAAGCCGCGCACCGCGACCTCCCAGAGATAGAACACGGTGAGGCCGAACAGGAGCGGGACCAGCAGATCGACCGCGCGCCGCCGCCTACCCCGGGCTTGATGCGTCCCGGCGAGATTGACCACGCCAAGTGCCGCCGACAGCCAGCACGCCATCACGATCATCCAGAAGCTGGCACGTGCGGTCCCCGCCATGGCCGGATCCTCCAGCAGGATGAGTGAGGCGGCGGCGGCGAGGATCGCGCCGGCAAGACCGAGAATGGTCGCCCGCTGATCCGACAGCCAGGCCGCCAGCAGGAACAACAAGCCGGCTGCGCCGACGACGGGCCAGAGGGCGGGGCGAGCCGACAAGGGCAGCGATTGCGGCGCGAGCGGAAGGGCGAAGGCGAGCGCCAGAGCGGCGGTTGCGGCGATGAACCCCAGCCTCAGCTTGCGCGGATCCATCAATGCACTCCCATGCGCCGGCCGACGGTTCGTTCGATCAGTCCGATCAGCGCGATCAAGGCGGAGGAGAGGACGGCGGCGGCGACCAGCGCGGACCAGAGTTGGACCGTCTGGCCGTAGTAGGAACCCGAGAGCAGCCGCGCGCCGATGCCGGCTTCGGCGCCGGTCGGCAATTCCGCGACGATGGCGCCGATCAGCGAAATCGTCACGGCGACCTTGAGGCTCGCAAACAGATAAGGCACCGAGGCGGGCCAGCGCAGTTTCCACAACACCTGGCGCGGCGTCGCCGACCATGTCCGCATCAGTTCGAGCTGGAGCGGATCGGGCGAAGCAAAGCCCTTCACCATCCCGATCGTGATGGGAAAGAAGCACAGATAGGCCGAGATGATCGATTTCGGCAGCAGTCCGTGCAGTCCCAGCGCCCCCAGCACCACGATGAAGATCGGCGCCAGCGCCAGCACCGGCACCATCTGCGAGCAGATGATCCAGGGCAGTAAGCTCCGCTCCAGCACCCGGCTGTGCAGGATCAGCAGCGCCAGCACGATCCCGAACAGCGCGCCGAGCAGGAAGCCAAGCAAGGTCGCCGACAATGTCACCAGCGAGTGGTAGACCAGGCTGCGCGGCGCCAGCGGCGGATAACCGAATACGGAATCGAGGAACGCGGCGGCGATCTGGTGCGGCGCCGGCAGCAATGGCCGCTCGGCATCCATCGTGCCCGCGAGCACGTCGCTCATGGTATAGGGCGTCTCTTCGCGCTCGAAGCCGTCGCGGACCAGCGACCAGTTCATGGCAACGGCCGCGACGTACCAGATCGCGACCAGCGCCAGCACCATGGCGAGAACCGGCGCGTAACGCGTGACCAAGGGATGGTCCCGAAGCGCGCGCGAGGGACGCAAGGGCAGGGCGAGCGTGCTACTCGTCATAGGAGTGCCCGGCGCGCAGGCCGTTGCGGACGCGCTGCGCCACCTTCAGAAATTCCGGCGTCTCGCGGATCTCCAAGGATCTCTCGGTCGGGAAATCGCAGTCAATGACATCGATGATGCGGCCCGGGCGCGGCGACATCACGACGATCCTGGTCGACAGGAATACGGCTTCCGGAATCGAATGGGTCACGAACAGCACGGTCTTGCCGGTCGACTTCCATAGCTGGAGGAGTTGCTCGTTGAGGTGATCGCGCACGATCTCGTCGAGTGCACCGAACGGCTCGTCCATCAGCATCAGCGCCGGATCGAACGACAAGGCGCGCGCGATCGAGACCCGCTGCTGCATGCCGCCGGAGAGTTGCCAGGGGAACTTACGCTCGAAGCCGGTGAGGTTGACCATCGACAGATAGCGCTCGACCCGCTGCTGCTGCTCGATCTCGGAATAGCCCATGATCTCCAGCGGCAGCTTCAGGTTCTTCTCGATGGTCCGCCATGGGAACAGGGCCGGCGCCTGGAACACATAGCCATAGCTGCGGGCAAGGCGCGCCGCTTCCGCGCTCATGCCGTTCACCGTGAGCGTGCCGGAGGAGGGCTGCTGCAGATCGGCGATCACCCGCAGCATCGTGGTCTTGCCGCAGCCGGACGGCCCGATGAAGGAGACGAACTCGCCCTCGGCGACTTGCAGGTTGACGTCGGAGAGCGCCTCGACCCGGCCGTCGGCCGTGTCGAAGGTCAGCGAGATGTTTTGGGCGTCGACGACGAGCCGCCCCGGTCGGGAGTCGGCGAGCGGTTCGTCGGGTACGGAGAGACTTGGCTTTGGCATGGCGATGCGAAATATTGTCGCAAAAGCGGATTGTCGTGGCGCGCCCAATGTTTGCGCAGGTGAGGCGCATAATAAGCAGGTTCTTGTCCGATTTCGAAGCAATTGACGCGCGGGTGGCTTTTGACTTGCGTTGTTCACAGCAGATAGTTTCGTGTTCGCTTTCGCAACAAGCGCGCGAGCCCTCGATATGCGAGCCATATGAAGCCTGCTCCGTTCAAATATGTCCTGGCGTCGTCGCTCGACCATGCGCTTGCGCTGAAGGCCGAACATGGCGACGAAGCGCGCTTTCTCGCAGGTGGCCAAAGCCTTATCCCGGCAATGAATTTTCGCCTGGCGCGGCCTTCGGTGCTGATCGACATCAACGGGCTCACCAGCCTCGCCGGCATCGATCGCCCGGAAGCGGGGCAAGTCAGGGTCGGTGCTCTGATGCGCTACCGGGCGCTCGAGCGGGATGGCGAGTTTCTCAGGAGCTGTCCGCTGTTTGCCGACGCGCTGCCGCATATCGCGCATCCCCAGATCCGTAACCGCGGCACCATCGGCGGCAATCTCTCCCACGCCGATCCGGCCTCGGAGCTGCCGGCGCTGGCGGTCGCCATGCAGGCGAAGATGCGGATCAGGTCGGCAGCGGGCGGGCGAACGGTGGCGGCGTCCGACTTCTTCGCCGGCCTGCTCACCACCGACCTTGCCAGCGACGAGATGCTGGTCGATATCACTTATCCGGTCCTGGCCCCGCGCAGCGGCGCCTGCTTCATGGAAGTCGCGCGCCGCCGCGGCGATTTTGCCATCGCCGGCGTTGCGGCTGTCGTGACCTTGGATGAGGAGCGCCGCTGCGCGAGTGTCCGGCTCGCGCTCTGCGGTGTCGGAGAGACGCCGGTCGATGCCGGCGCGGCAGCATTGCCCATGGTCGGCAGCCGCGTGACGGGCGAGTCGATCGACGCAGTCGCCGCGGGCGTGCGGGAGCTGATCGCGCCGTCCGGCAATGTTCACGCCAGCGCCGACTACCAGCGGCATGTGGCCGGCGAGCTGGTCCGGCGCGCCATCCGCACCGCTCATCAACGGATCAGCCATGCAGCCTGACCAGCACGAGATTGAGCTCACGGTCAACGGCACCCGATATCGGCGCACGGTCGAATCGCGCATGCTGCTGTCCGATTTCCTGCGTCACGAGCTCGGGCTGGCTGGTACCCATGTCGGCTGCGAGCACGGCGTCTGCGGTGCTTGCACCATCCTTCTCGAAAGTGATCCGGTTCGCTCCTGCCTGATGCTCGCGGTGCAGGCCAATGGCCGCGCGCTCGCGACGGTCGAGGGGCTGGCGTCTGCGGACGGGGAGCTGCATCCGGTGCAGCAGGCAATGCACGCGCATCATGGCCTGCAATGCGGCTATTGCACGCCCGGGATCCTGATGACCATGACGGCCTATCTGACCGAGCATCCGTCCCCCTCGGAGGACGAGGTGCGAGAGGCGCTATCAGGCAATCTCTGTCGCTGCACCGGCTATCAGAATATCGTCGACGCGATGATGGACGCGGCCGCGCGGATGCGGGAGGAGGCGTCATGAGCACCCGCTTCTTCGGCGCACCGGTCAAGCGCAATGAGGACAGGAAGCTCCTGACCGGGCAGGCGCTGTTCATCGACGATGTCGAGCTGCCGGGTATGCTGCATGTCGCCTTCCTGCGCAGCCAGGTCGCGCATGCCCGCCTGAAGCATATCGACGTATCGCGCGCGCGGAAGCGGCCGGGCGTCGTCGCGGTCTATGTGGCCGAGGACTACGGCGACTATTGGCAGCCCTGCCCGCTTCTGGTGCAGCCGCCGCCGATTCCGGGAAGCACCTTCAATCCGCGCACCCAGGTGCCGCTCGCAAGGGACAAGGTGCGTTATGTCGGCGAGCCACTCGCTGTCGTCGTCGCGGAAAGCCGCTACCTCGCCGAGGATGCACTCGACGATATCGACGTGGAGCTGGAGTCGTTGTCCGCGGTCGTCGACATCGAACGGGCGCTGAAATCCTCATCGGCGCGGGTCCACGACGATCTCGGCTCGAATATCGCGGCGCATGTTCACCAGATGAAGGGCGACTATCGCAAGGCCGCCGCGAACGCGCAGATCATCGTCAAGCGCCGCTTTCGCTATGAGCACGGCATCTCGTCGCCGATCGAGACCCGCGGCGTGGTCGCGCACTGGAATGCACGGGGCCAGCAGATGACGATCTGGGACACGACCCAGGCGCCGGTCTTCATCCGCAACGGCCTTGCCGCCATGCTTGGCCTCGGCGAGCGGCAGGTGCGCGTCATCGCGCCCTTCGTCGGCGGCGGCTTCGGGCCGAAGATCATGATGTTCTATCCGGAAGAGGTGGCGCTGCCGTGGATCTCCATGCGGCTCAACCGTCCGGTCAAATGGATCGAGGACCGGCTCGAGCATTTCGTTGCGACCACGCACGAGCGCGGTCAGATCCACGACGCCGAAATCGCGCTCGCGGCCGACGGACGGATCCTCGGGGTCAAGGACGTCTTCCTGCACGACACCGGTGCCTACAACACGTACGGCCTGACGGTGCCGATCAACAGCCAGTGCACAATGCTCGGGCCCTATGTGATCCCGGCCTACGACAGCACGTTCACGGCCGTGTTCACCAACCTGCCGATCGTCACGCCCTATCGCGGCGCCGGCAGACAGCACGGGGTGTTCGTGATCGAGCGGTTGCTGGATCTCGCCGCACGGGAGCTCGACATCGATCGCGCCGAGATCCGGCGGCGCAACCTGATTCCGCCAGACGCCTTCCCGTACAATAACGAGATCATCTTCCAGGACTTTGCCCCGCTCAGCTATGACAGCGGCAATTACGAGCCTGTTCTCGCCAAGGCGCTCGACGCGATCGGATATCAGCGCTTCCTGAAGGAGGAGCAGCCGAAGTTTCGCGAGGAAGGACGCTGTGTCGGCATCGGCATCGCCTGCTACGTCGAGGGGACCGGCATCGGTCCCTATGAGGGCGCCAAGGTGCAGGTGCAGGCCAACGGCAAGGTCAATGTGGCGACCGGCATCGGCACCCAGGGGCAGGGGCATTTCACGAGCTTCGCGCAGATCGTCGCCGACCAGCTCGGCATCGATCCTTCCGATGTCGATATCGTCACCGGTGATACCGACCAGTTCTACTGGGGCGCCGGCACCTTTGCCAGCCGCGGCGCGGTGGTGGCGGGCAACGCCGTCAACGAGGCGTCGGCCGCGGTCAGGCGGAAAGCCCTGAAGCTCGCGTCCGACGCCTTCGAATGCGCCGAGGAGGACCTCGTTCTTGCCGACGGAAAGGTGTCTATCGCGGGGATTCCGGGAAAGTTCATCCGCCTCGGCGAACTTGCGCAGCGCGCCAATCCGATGCGCGGTGCGGTGAGGCCGGGCACCGAACCCGGTCTCGAGTCCACGCAATATTTTGGCCCGCCCTCAGGCGCCACCGCCAACGGTGTTCATGCTGCGATCGTCGAGATCGATCCGCTGACCTTCGAGCTGAAGGTGCTTAGATATGTCGTGGTCCATGATTGCGGCACGGTGATCAATCCGATGATCCTCGAAGGCCAGATCCACGGCGGCGTCGCGCAGGGCATCGGCAATGCTTTCTTCGAGAAACTTGCTTTCGACGATCAGGGCCAGCTTCTGAACGCGTCGCTCGCCGACTATCTGCTGCCGACTGCGCTCGACGTCCCGCGCATGGAGCTCGACCATACGGTGACGCCGTCGCCGCTCAACCCGCTCGGTATCAAGGGCGCCGGCGAGGCGGGAGCCATTCCGGTCGGGGCCGTGTTTGCACAGGCGATCGAGGATGCGCTGCAGCTCACCTCGCGCAAGATCGAGCTGTTGGAGATTCCGCTGAGCCCGAGTCGGCTGTTCGAGCTGACCCGACAGGAGGGCACATGAGAACGGCGCGCGTGTTTCGCCTGTCAATGGCCCATCCCGGCGACCTCTCCGAGCTCGACGAACTGATCGTGCGCGGCACGATCAAGGCGGCCGATGTCGCGGCCATCATCGGCAAGACCGAGGGCAATGGCGGCGTCAACGATTTTACCCGCGGCTACTTCACCCAGACGCTGATGGCGCTGCTGTCGAAGCATCTCGGACGGCCGGCCGCCGAGCTGATCCGCGAGGTTCCCTGCGTGCTCTCCGGCGGCACCGAGGGGGTGATGAGCCCGCATTACAGCGTCTTCTGTGTCAGAGAGGGGGAAGCCGCAACGCGATATCCGTCCGCGCTGGCAATCGGAACCGCCTTCAGCGCGCCGGTGCCGGCCGAAGAGGTTGGCCGACGCGCCCATGTCGAGAGCGTGGCGGCGACCGTGCGCGCCGCCATTGTCGATGCCGGAATTGAGAAGCCCGAGGACGTACACTTCGTCCAGGTGAAATGCCCCTGCGTGACGGTGGCGCGTGCGGCCGCGGCTATCGCAGCCGGCAAGGCGCCGCTCACCAGCGATCCCAACAAGTCGATGGCCTTTGCGCGCGCCGCCGGTGCCTTTGGCGTCGCGCTCGGGCTGTCCGAGATCAAGCCGGATGACTTCTCCGATGCCTCGCTGCTCGCCGATTTCTCGATCCAGTCGCCGCGTGCCAGCATTTCTTCGGGCGTCGAAGTCGAGAGCAACGAGGTCGTGGTGCTCGGCAATAGCCCGAGCTGGGCGGGCGATTTGCGCATCGCGCACCGGCCCATGATCGATGCGCTCGACATCGGTGCGGTCGTCGACGTGCTCGCCGATCTCGGCATCGCGGCCAGCCCGCAGGTGTCCGCCGCGGACTCGGAGCGCATCGCTTCGGTTCTGGTCAAGTGCGAGCCGGACCGTCGCGGCCGGATCCGCGGCCGCCGCCACACCATGCTCGACGACACCGATATCAACGCGCAGCGCCATATCCGCGGCGCGGTTGCCGGCCTCGTGGCCGGCGTGATCGGCGATGGACGGATTTTTGTGTCGGGCGGCGCCGAGCATCAGGGGCCGGATGGCGGCGGCCTGATCGCCGTGATCGCGTCGCAGGAGGGGGCTGGCTAGATGCGGATTGTCATCATCGGCGCCGGCGTCGCGGGATGCGTGATGACACGCAAACTCGCAGCTCTCGACGGCGTCGAAGTCGTCTGCCTCGAGCGGGTCAGCCGCGACGACCATTCCGAGGCCGGCACCGGGCTCAATGTCGGGCCGAATGCGGTGAAGGCGCTCAGCGCGGTCGATCCGGAGCTTGCCGCGCGCATCACCGCTGCGAGCTTTGTCTGGGCGAATTGGCGCATCTCGCTGACCGACGGCACCGTGCTGTTCGACCTGCCGCTCAAGGACGTCGCCGAGGGGCCCGGCTGGCGCATTCGCTGGTCGGAGCTCTATCGCGTTCTGCGCGAGGCGGCCGGTGAGCGCGTTGCCTATGGCTGCGAGATCACGCATATCGCACGCGATGCTACCGATCCGCGCAAGACGGAAGTCGCCTGGCGCCAGGATGGCCGCGAGCATCGGCTCGACGGCATTGATCTTTTGATTGCCGCCGACGGTCGTTACTCCGATGTGCGGCGGACCATCTCCGGCGAGGTGCCGGTGCGCCTCACGGGCGTTGCGATCTCGCGCCTGCTGGTGCCGGACAGCTCGCGCGGCCTGATCGATGACTATGAGCAATGGTTCAACGGGCCGAACCGGCTTTTGGCGTTCCGCGTGCCGCCGGATCACGTCTATCTGGCCGGCACGTTCCCGATCGAGTCCGAGATCCCCGAAGCCCGCAAGGCGCCCGAGGCGCTGCGCGCCGCCTATACGCCGGCTCAAGCGCCGCCGAGCGATCAGGCGCGCTGGCTGATCGACCAGCTCTGCAGTGGTGTCACTGATACGCATTGGGCACGGATGCAGGAGCATGATTTGCTTTACCGCGCCGCCGACTGCAACGTGTTATATCTTGGCGACGCCGCCCATGGCATGGTGCCGACGCTCGGCCAGGGCGCGACCCAGGCGATCGAGGATGCGGCTTGCGCTGCTGCGCTGATCACGCAACGTCACGAGGTCGGCGCCCGTGACGTCGCGCGTTGGCTGAGCGAGATCGAGGCGCTGCGGTCTGATCGTATGCGCTTCGTGATGGAGTTTTCGCTGGCCGCGAGCGACACGATTCTCGCCGGCGGAAATCCGGTCGCCGGGACGCGCAAGAAAAGCGACGAGCCGTTTCGCAGCAATCTGAAGGCGCTGTATCGTCAAATCGGCCTGCCGGTCGACGGCGGCCAAGCGTGAGGAGATATTGAGATGACCGATCTGCCGCTCGCGACCGTCCATGGTCTCTATCACATTGCGATCAAGACCGATGATCTCGCAGCGACCCGGACGTTCTGGACCGCGATCATCGGGCTGCGCGAATTTCCTCGGCCCGATTTCGGCTATCCCGGTGCCTGGCTCGGCTGCCCCCAACCGGGCGGGCTCGGCATCATCCATGTCTATGCCGGCGGTCCCGCGCTCGGGCCCGAGGGCAAGGCGCCGGCCGGCACGGCGGCGATCGATCACGTCTCGCTGTCCTGCTCGGGCTATCGCTCCTATGTATCGCGCTTCAAGGCAGCCGGTCTCGACTGGCGCGAGTTCATCGTGCCCGGAACCTCGCTGTGGCAGCTCTTCGTCTACGATCCCTCCGGTGTGCAGCTCGAACTGACGTTCGAATGCGGTGGCGAAGGCGAGGAGAAGCCGGATATGTCGCCGGGCCGCAAATATGTCGCGGGCGCGAGCTTCTTCGACAAGGCGACCTATCCGAAGCTCGCTTGAGATGGACGATCGCGCTCCGCTCTGGGCGATGTCGGCGTGTGAGTTCGCGCGTGCCTTTGCGGATGGCCTTTCGCCGCGCGCGGTGATCGAGGCGACGCTCTCGCATATCGCTGCGACCAATCCGCGCGTCAATGCGATAGTCACGCTGGATGCTTCAGGCGCGCTCGCTGCGGCCGATGCAAGCGCGAAGCGTTGGCGCGACGGCCGCCCCGCAAGCGCACTAGACGGCGTGCCTGTTACGGTCAAGGACAACATCCTCGCCGCGGGGCTACGTGCGACCTGGGGGTCAAAGCTCTATCGCGATTTCGTGACCGGCGAAGACGAATTGCCGGTGCGTCGGCTGCGCGAGGCTGGCGCCATCATCCTCGGCAAAACCAATGTGCCTGAATTCACCGTGCACGGTTACACCGACAATGCGCTGTTCGGTACCACCGGCAATCCCTGGGATCCGGCTCTGACGCCAGGTGGTTCGAGCGGCGGTGCGGTGGCAGCGGTCGCCAGCGGCATGTGCGCGCTTGCGCTCGCCACCGACGGCGGCGGTTCGATCCGGCGCCCGGCCGCTCATACTGGCCTCGTCGGCTTCAAACCCTCACGCGACATTGTGGCGCGCGGCAAGGGCTTTCCGGCGATCCTGGGTGAGTTCGAGGTCATCGGCCCGATCGCGCGCTGCGTCGAGGATATTCGCGCTGCTATGGAGGTGATTGCTGCGCCTCTGTGGTCGCGCCTCATGGCCGAGCCGACCCTGCCGCGGCTGCGCATCGCCTATGTGCCGACATTCGGCGATGCGCCCGTCGACCCCATCATTCGCGACGTGATCGAACGCACGATCGTGCAGGCTCGGGCCCTCGGCCTCGACGTCGAGACCGTCGCGCCGTTCACACTGGCCGATCCGCTTGATGCTGTATGGCCCGTGATCAGCCAGACCGGTATTGCCTGGCTCCTGGAACGGCATCCGGGTTGGCAGGGCCAGGTTAGTCCCGCCATCGTCGAGATGGAGGCGGCCGGGCGCAGCTTGTCAGCGCGCGACTATCTCAATGCACTTGACCAAGTCGCGGCGTTGCGGCGGTCTTTCGATGCGTTGTTCGCCCAGTACGACTTCCTGATCACGCCGTCCACCGCGGCGATGCCGTGGCCGGCTACCGAATCCCATCCCGCCGTCATCGACGGCCAACCGGTCGGGCCGCGCGGCCATGCCGTGTTCACGGCGATCGCAAACGCGCTCGGCCTGCCTGCAATATCTCTTCCCTGTATCATCCCGGACGGTGCACTTCCTGTCGGACTGCAAGTGATCGCGGACCGCGATCATGATGGCCGGCTGATCAGGTTTGCCCGTGAATACGAAGGCCGGTTGTTCGTCCACCGATGGCCGAGTTCACCCTGATGGCTGCTGTGTAACGGCGTGGTTCGGCAGTCTCCAGACGCCCCGGCGGGTCAATCCTTCAACGCGTAGGCGATGACGTAATCACCGCGCTTGGTACCGAACGAGCCGTGACCGCCGGCTGCGGTGACGACATATTGCTTGCCGCCCGCCTCGTAGCTCATCGGTGTCGATTGGGCGCCGGCGGGCAGGCGGTCTTCCCAGAGCACCTTGCCATTGCGCACGTCGTAGGCCCTTATCGTGTACTCGTAGGTCCCGGTGTAGAACGCGACCCCGCCGGCGGTCGTGATCGGCCCGCCCAGCATCGGCACGCCCATCCTGAAAGGCAGCGGCAGCGGCGTGGTGTCCCGGATCGTTCCGTTGGGATGCTGCCAGACAATCTTCATCGTCTTCAGATCGATTGCGGCCATCGAGCCCCATGGCGGCCGGTAGCACGGCACGGAGAGGGGCGAGAGGAAGCTCTGGATATCCACGCCGAACGGCGTGCCATACATCGGCTGGGTGCCGACCTCGCTGCCGACAGGCTTATCGGCCGTCGGCGCGGGCGGATTGCCGGGGCCGCGCGGAATGAGCTTCGAGACGAAGGGCAACGACATCGGATTGGCAATGGCGATCTGTCTCACCGGATCGATCGCGATGCCGCCCCATTCGAACATGCCGAGATTGCCGGGAAAGACGAGCGTGCCCTGCAACGATGGCGGCGTGAACGTGCCCTCGTAACGCAGCCGGTTGAACATGATCCGGCACAGAAGCTGGTCGAAAATCGTGCCGCCCCACATGTCCGCTCCGGTCAGCTTCGCCTCGGGGCGGAATGTCAGCTCGGAGAACGGCTGCGTCGGCGCAGTACGGTCGCCGGGCGCGGGGCCTTGCGGCACGGGGCGCTCCGGCGCCGGCACGATCAACTCGCCGGTCCGTCGATCGAGCACGAAGATGTTGCCCACCTTGGTCGGCTGAACGATGGCGGGAACAACGCCCCTGGCCGTGGTGACATCGACCAGACTCGGCTGCGAGGGAACGTCCATGTCCCAGAGATCGTGATGCACCGTCTGGTATGACCAGACGCGTTTGCCGGTGTTGACGTCGAGTGCAACGATCGAGCTGGAGTAGCGCTCGACCAGCCCATTGCGATTGCCTCCCCAGATGTCGGGCCCGTTATTGCCGGTGGGGATGTAGACGAGGTTCAATTTCGGATCGAACGAGGCGGTGATCCACGAATTCGGCGAGCCGTTGGTGTAGTGACGCGTCGGCGACGGCAGCTCATTTTCATCGGCTGCACCGGAGTCCCAGGCCCAAACCAGTTTGCCAGTGTAGACGTCGAAGCCGCGGATGACGCCCGACGGCACGTCGACCGCATAATTGTCAATCACAGCGGCGGCGACGACCAAAATCTTGTCGCTGACGACCGGCGGCGATGTCGGCTCGAAGAAGCCCGCCGTCTTGATCCCCATGCCTTGCTGGAGGTCGAGGCTGCCATGGTCGCCAAAACTCTCGCACAGCTTGCCGCTGTCGGCATCGAGCGCGATCATGCGGCCGTCGTTGACCGGCAGGAAAATCCGGCGAGGGCATTCGGCGGGGGCTGGAGCACCGCCGCTGTCGACGGCGCCTGCCGTGGTTTCGTGGTAAGAGACCCCGCGGCAGGTCATGTGCTGGAACGTCTTGTTGAACACCAGCTTGGGATCGTATCGCCAACGTTCCTTGCCGGTGCTGGCGTCGAGCGCAAACAGCACCTGGTGCTGCGAGCAAAGATAAAGCGTGTCGCGCACCTTGATCGGCGTAACCTCGAAGGTCGTTTCGCCGGAATCCTCTGGCGTCGGCACGTCGCCGGTGCGGAAGGTCCAGGCGACCCGCAGCTTGCCGACATTGTCGGGCGTGATCTGCTTCAGCGGTGAGTAGCGCTGTCCGAATTGTGTGCGTCCATAGGCCCGCCAATCGCTATCCGGTTGAGGGTCGGCTTCGCTTTGCGGCACGGCCGATGCTTGCTCGGCGATCGTGCCGTTGACGTCGTGATAGCTGGACACAAGTGCGATGATAAGGACGACGGACGACGCAGCAACGGCGACCCAGAGTGGCAGCGTCGCGCTTCGATACGACACCGGCTGGTCTCGCAGCAGCCCGCGAACGATCACGGGCATGAGCAGCCAGAGCGCCATGGCGAAGACGATGTCGCCGCGCGATGCCAGCGGCCACCAGTCGAACTGCACTTCCGAGATGGCCCACGCCACGGTGCCGACCAGCACGATCGCAAACAGCCATAGCGACTGACGGCGCTGCGCCAGCAACAACGCGGCCGTCGCGAGAACGCCGACACCGAGAACAATATAGAAGATGGATCCGCCCAGCGCGGCGAGCCAGAGGCCGCCCCCCGCGATCACCAGACCGATCAGAGCATAGACGAGACCTGTGACAAAGACGGCCGTGGATCGCTGCATGGCTGCTCCGGTGCGGCAAGAAGATCGAGCACTGTCAGGTGCAAACGCAGCAGACGGCGCTGAGTTGCAGTCACTGTGGTCCAGTCAACCAGGGCTGGCAACCTTCAACTGCTGCGTCGATGCAACATCTGCAGGCAAAAACTTGCGATCCGATGTGATAAGTCTTTGTTCGGAATTGCGCGCTCGTTGAATACCATCATTGTTGCGCATCGCGTCCTCAGGACTCGCACCACCCCGGGAACCACATTAGTCATGTATCTGGGCATCGATCTCGGCACCTCCGCAGTCAAGACCGTTCTCGTCGACGGCGCGCAGCGCGTCATCGCGAGCGAGAGCCGGGCGCTGACGATCGCCTCGCCGCAGCCAGGCTATTTCGAGCAGGATCCGGCGCAGTGGATCGAGGCGACTTTTGTCACGCTGGACGCCCTGAAGGCCTCGCATGGACAAGAGCTGGCGAGGGTCGAAGGCATCGGGCTGTCAGGCCAGATGCATGGCCCGACGCTGCTCGATGCCAACGACACGCCATTGCGGCCCTGCATCCTCTGGAACGACGGACGCTCTGCCGGGGAGTGTCGCATTCTGGAGCAGCGCTGGCCCGCCTTGCGCGCGATAACGGGCAACAAGGCGATGCCTGGCTTCGCAGCGCCAAAGCTGCTCTGGATCGCAAAGCACGAGCCCGGGATCTTTGCGGCGACGAGGCGCGTCTTGTTGCCGAAAGCCTATCTGCGCCTCGTTCTATCGGGCGAGGCAGTCGAGGACGTCTCCGACGCATCGGGATCGCTATGGCTCGACGCGGCGCGCCGGGACTGGTCGGATGCGGCATTGGCCGCGACCGGCTTGTCACGCGCGCACATGCCGCGTCTGGTTGAGGGGTGCGCGTTGGCGGCCAC
Source organism: Bradyrhizobium sp. CCBAU 11434 (assembly GCF_028128895.1). Classification (NCBI taxonomy): domain Bacteria; kingdom Pseudomonadati; phylum Pseudomonadota; class Alphaproteobacteria; order Hyphomicrobiales; family Nitrobacteraceae; genus Bradyrhizobium; species Bradyrhizobium sp. CCBAU 11434. Next base: position 25,988 of record NZ_LBJX01000080.1, on the reverse strand, counting down.
GTTGCGCAGCGAGCTTGCGCAGCGTTGGGGCATGGTTCGCCGGCCGATGATCGCAGGCGGCGCTGGCGACAATCCGGCCGGCGCCGTCGGCATCGGCGCGATCAGTCCGGGGACCGCGTTCATCTCGCTGGGAACCTCGGGCGCATTGCTGGCGCCGACCGACCATATTGCCGCCAATCCGGACCGCGTGGTCCATACCTTCTGCCACGCAATCCCACGCATGTGGATTCAGGCCGGCGCCATCCTCTCGGCGGCGTCGTGCCTTGCCTGGGCCGCGCGCCTGTTCGGCGTCCCGGAAGCGGATCTGCTGTCCCCGCTGGGGGCGCACCCGCAGGCGCCGTCGCCGGTGCGCTTCCTGCCATATCTTGCGGGCGAGCGGACGCCGCACGATGATCCCGTCGTGCGTGGCATGCTCGATGGGTTGAGCCACGGTACCGACCGCACGGCGATCGTGCAGGCCGTGCTGGAGGGTGTTGCCTTCGCGCTGGCCGATTGCCGGGACGCGCTTGGCGATGCCGGCATTGCAGTGACGGAAGCCGATGTCATCGGCGGCGGTTCGCGATCCAGGTTCTGGCTGTCGGTGCTATCAAACGTTTTGAACGTTCCGATTCATCGCTTTGCCGAAGGCGAGACTGGTGCCGCGTTCGGTGCGGCGAGATTGGGGCGGCTTGCTGTCACCGGCGAGGCAATCGAAGCCGTCTGCACGCCACCGCAACGCGTCGAGACTTTCGAACCCGATCGCGTGCTGGTGCAGGCCTATGCCGAGCGGCTTCCCGCCTGGCGCCAGCTATATCGGCCACGCCACTAACATCGCTTTGGTTGCGCATTTCTCCCTGTTCGCTGTTGCCCTGCGCGATGGCCTTTTGTTTAATGGGCGAACCGCGCCTGAAATGAAACGCGGACAAGAAATGCATTGTGCGCCGGGAGGCACGATGAACGATCCAATCCTCGAGATGCGAGGAGTGTCAAAATCCTTCTTCGGCATCAAGGCGCTGCGTGCCGTTGATCTGACCGTCTACGCCGGCGAGGTCCATGCCTTGATGGGCGAGAACGGCGCCGGCAAATCGACCCTTATGAAAATCCTGTCGGGGGCCTACCGGCCCGATCCCGGCGGCGAGATCCGCATCGAGGGCAAGCCGGTGCGGATCGAAGGTCCGCTCGGAGGCCGCGCCGCGGGCATCTCGATCATCTATCAGGAACTATCTTTGGCCCCCAATCTGAGCGTTGCGGAGAATATTTATCTCGGTCGTGAGATGTCGCGTTCAGGTTTGCTGGCGCGCGGTGCCATGCGCGAAGGTGTTGGTCCGATCCTGGAACGGCTGGGCGCGGATTTCCTGCCGTCGACATTGGTGGCGCATCTCTCGATGGGGCAGCGCCAGCTCGTCGAGATTGCGCGTGCACTGCACGCGCGCTCGAAAATCTTGATCATGGATGAGCCGACCACGGCGCTGTCCGCCGGCGAGAGCGAGCGGCTGTTTGCGCTGATCCGGCAACTTCGCGCCGAAGGGCTTGCCATCATCTACATCTCGCACCGCATGGACGAGGTCTATGCGCTCGGCGACCGCGTCACCGTGCTGCGCGATGGCCGGCTGGTCGGTTCGCTCGACAAGCAGGACATCCGCGCCGACGCTATTGTTCGCATGATGGTCGGACGCGACGTCTCCTCCTTTTACAAGAAGGATCACGATCCCGAGGCCGGGAAGGGGCATCCCGTGCTCACGGCCACCGACATGGCGGATGGGCAGCGCGTCAAGGGTTGTTCGCTCACCGTCCATGCGGGCGAGGTGGTGGGGCTTGCCGGATTGATTGGCGCCGGCCGCACCGAACTTGCGCATCTCATTGTTGGCGCCGCACCGAAGACGTCAGGCCATCTCGAACTCGAAGGTCAGCCGATCGACATCCGCACGCCCGGCGAGGCGCTCGAGGCCGGCATTGCCTATCTGACCGAGGACCGCAAGGCGCTTGGCCTGTTCCTCGACATGTCGTGCCTAGACAACATCAATCTCGCCGTAATCGGACGCGATGCCAAGCTCGGCTGGTTCCTGGATCGCGACAAGGCGCGCGAGCGCGCCGACAGGGCGTTTGCGGGACTCAGCATCCGCGCCGCCAATGCCGGCGTACCCGCAGGAGGCCTGTCCGGCGGCAACCAGCAAAAGGTCCTGTTGTCGCGGCTGCTCGCCATTGCACCGAAAGTACTGATCCTCGACGAGCCGACGCGCGGCGTCGACGTCGGCGCCAAGTCGGAGATCTATTCCATCATCGACAATCTCGCCAAGGCCGGCACCGCAATCCTCGTCATCTCGTCCGATCTGCCAGAAATCATCGGTATCTGCGACCGCGTCCTGGTGATGCGGTCGGGGCATATCGCAGGCGAGGTCAGGCGAACCGAGACAGCGCCTTTGACTCAGGAAGACATCATGGCCCTCGCCACGGGGACGGAGCATCTCGATGCCTGACAACGGATCGACGCAGGCGAAGGCCGCGACTGCAAACGGCCTTGCCGCTGCCCAGGAGACAAAACGTCAGCGCATCAGGCTCCTGATCCGCGCGGCCGGCATGTTGCCGGTGCTGCTATTGCTATGCATCGGCTTCCACTATCTGTCGGAGGGCCGTTTCTTCACCGGACAGAATCTCGGCATCGTCCTGCAGCAGGCTGCCGTCAACACCGTGCTCGCCGCGGGCATGACCTTCGTCATCCTCACCGGCGGCATCGATCTCTCGGTCGGCTCGATCCTGGCGGCGTCGGCAATGGCCGGCCTGACGATGTCCAAACTGCCCGAGTTGAGCGCGCTCTGGCTGCCGGTCGCTGTGCTCACCGGTCTTGGCTTCGGCATCGTCAATGGCGCGCTGATCGCGCTGTTGCGCCTGCCGCCCTTCATCGTCACGCTCGGCTCGCTCACCGCCGTGCGCGGACTGGCGCGGCTGCTCGGCGCCGACACCACGGTGTTCAATCCGTCGATTCCCTATGCCTTCATCGGCAACGGTTCGCTCACGCTGATCCCCGGCGTGGCCTCGATTCCCTGGCTGTCGGTCATTGCGCTGCTCGTCATTTTCGTTTCGTGGGTGGTGCTGCGCCGGACCGTCCTGGGTGTGCACATCTATGCGGTCGGCGGCAATGAGAGCGCGGCGCGGCTTGCCGGCATCAAGGTTTGGGCCGTCCTGATCTTCGTCTATGGCATCTCGGGATTGTTGGCCGGATTGGGCGGCGGCATGCAGGCGGCGCGGCTCTATGCCGCCAACGGCTTGCAGCTCGGACAAAGCTACGAGCTCGACGCCATCACCGCGGTCATCCTCGGCGGCACGTCTTTCGTCGGCGGCATCGGATCGATCTGGGGGACGCTGGTCGGCGCACTGATCATCGCGGTGCTCTCGAACGGGCTGATCCTCGTCGGCGTCTCCGACATCTGGCAATATGTGATCAAGGGCCTGGTGATCATCGGCGCGGTGGCGCTGGATCGCTATCGGTTGCAAGGCTCCGCCAGAACTTGAACGGTTCTGCGCGCATCTGAGCGCGCGGTGTGAAATTCGGTTGCGGCAACTGGTCTGCCGTACCGTCTTTGAAAACAGACCAGGGAGGAAGACAATGTTGAAGATGACCATGCTCGCCGGCGCCGCGATGGCGCTTGCCCTCGCCACCGCACCGGCCTCTGCCAAGGAGCTCAAGTCGATCGGCGTCTCGCTGGGCTCGATGGGCAATCCGTTCTTCGTCGCGCTGTCAAAGGGCGCCGAGTTCGAGGCCAAGAAGACCAATCCCAATGTGAAGATCACCACCGTCGGCTTCGAATACGACCTCGGCAAGCAGGTCACCCAGATCGACAATTTCATCGCCGCTGGCGTCGACCTGATCCTGTTGAACCCCGGCGACCCCAAAGCGATCGGGCCGGCGATCAAGAAGGCGCAGGCGGCGGGCATCGTCGTGGTCGCGGTCGATACCGCGGCCGAAGGCGCCGACGCCACGGTGACCACCAACAACGTCCAGGCCGGCGAGATCTCGTGCCAGTACATCGTCGACAAGCTGGGCGGTAAGGGCGACGTCATCATCGAGAATGGGCCGCAGGTCTCCGCGGTGATCGACCGCGTCACCGGCTGCAAGAACGTCTTCGGCAAGAATGCCGGCATCAAGGTGCTGTCCAGCGACCAGGACGGCAAGGGCTCACGCGAAGGCGGCCTCACCGTCGCGCAAGGCTATCTGACCCGCTTCCCCAAGATCGACGCCATCTTCGCCATCAACGACCCGCAGGCGATCGGCACCGATCTCGCGGCGAAACAGCAGAACCGCAGCGGCATCATCATCACCGCGGTCGACGGCGCGCCCGACATCGAGGCCTCGCTCAAGGATGCCGGGTCGCCGCAGATCCAGGCGTCGGCATCGCAGGACCCGTTCTTCATGGCACGGCGCGCGGTGCAGGTCGGCGTCGGCATCCTCAATGGCCAGAAGCCGGCCTCGACCGTCGAACTGCTGCCCTCGAAGCTCGTGACCCGCGACAATATCAAGGATTACAAGGGCTGGACCTCGGACCGTTCGCAGTAGCGCCTCCGCAGCTTTCGCGGGCTGCGGTCCAATTCGACAGTGGCGCCCGGGAAACCTGCCCGGGCGCTTCTGCGAGGTTGACCTCAGCGATCGATATGTCAAAGAAGGAGGGAATTTTGACAGTGGGGCGACCGTATGGGCGCGCCCACAGGTGCTATCGGGATATTGTGAATGGCAAGCGGACCGTTTGAGCTGAAGGGCAAAAGCGTCTACGTCGCTGGCCATCGCGGCATGGTCGGTAGCGCGATCGTGCGCCGGCTGGTGCGGGAGGACGTGAATCTCGTCACCGTGGACCGTCGCGAGGTCGATCTCTGCAATCAGGCCCAAGTGTTCGACTGGTTCGCGCGCGTGCGGCCGCAGGTGATTTTCCTCGCCGCAGCCAAGGTCGGCGGCATCGTCGCCAACAACACGCTGCGCGCCGAGTTCATCTACGACAACATCGCGATCGCCGCGAATGTGATCCAGGCCGCGCATCAAAACGGCGCCGAGAAGCTGATGTTCCTGGGCTCGTCCTGCATCTATCCGAAGCTGGCGCCGCAGCCCTTGCGCGAGGACTCGATGCTCACGGGCCCGCTGGAGCCGACCAACGAGCCCTATGCGATCGCCAAGATCGCCGGCATCAAGATGGCGGAGGCCTATCGCAGCCAGTACGGCAGCGACTTCATCAGCGTGATGCCGACCAATCTTTATGGCCCCGGCGACAGTTATCACCCTGAATTGAGCCACGTCGTAGCCGCCCTGATCCGCCGCTTTCATGAGGCGAAAGAGTCTGGCGCCAAGAGTGTCGTCGTCTGGGGCACGGGGACGCCGCGGCGCGAGTTCCTCTATGTCGACGACATGGCGGATGCCTGCGTGCATCTGATGAAGACCTATTCAGGCAGCGACCTCGTCAACATCGGCACCGGAGAGGACATCGCCATTGCCGAATTTGCCCGCGTGGTCGCCGAGATCGTCGGCTATCGCGGCGAGATCTCCTACGATACGTCGCGGCCCGATGGCACGCCGCGGAAGCTGCTCGATGTCGGCCGTCTGGAAAGGCTCGGCTGGCGCGCGACGACCTCGCTCAAGGATGGTCTGAAGCGCGCTTACGAAGCTTATCGGGCTGGCTTGGTCGTCCACGCACAACAGTAGGAACTATCGCTCGCAGCACGAGTTGGCCGATCGGGTGGGTAACACACGAGGCCCTCAGTGCAAGACATCGTGCGCGTGCGCTCCATAGCGCAAATCGCAGGCCATCCCATTCATCCGATGCTGGTGCCGATCCCGATCGCGTGCTTCATCGGCGCGTTGCTGACCGACATCGCCTATCTCGTCTCCGCCGAGATCATGTGGGCGGATTTCTCCGCCTGGCTTCTGGTCGTCGGCGTCGTCTTCGGTGTGCTGGCGGCGATCGCAGGCCTGACCGATTTCCTCGGCAATCGCTTGGTGCGTGCGCAGACGCCGGCCTGGCCGCACCTGATCGGCAATGTCTTGGCGATGATCCTCGCAACCATCAATGCGCTGATTCACACGCGCGATGCCTGGACCTCGGTGTGGCCGTGGGGGCTGGTTCTTTCGGTTCTCACCGTGCTGATCCTGCCCGTCACCGGCTGGCTCGGCTGGGCCATGGTATATCGCTACGGTGTGGGAGTTGCGCGATGATGTCTTTTCCCATGCGCGCGCTGCTGTGCGCTTCGTTCCTCGCTCTTCTCGCCGGCTGCAATGACGGCAGCGGCGATCCCAAGGCGCAAATCGGCGCCAATCCTGTACTCCCTGACATCCAGCAATATCTGCTGCCGCCGATGCACATCGCCCGCATCATCGGCTGGAAGGAGGACGAGGCGCCGACGGTTGCACAAGGTTTGCAGGCCAAGGCATTCGCCACCGGCCTGCAGCACCCGCGCTCCATCTACGTGCTGCCCAACGGCGACGTGCTGGTGGTGGAATCCAAGGCGCCGAAGGCCGCCGCGATCAAGCGGCCGAAGGAGATCGTGATGGGCTATATCGAGTCCTGGGCGACCTCGGGCGGCGATACCGGACCCAGCAATCGCATCACGCTTCTCCGCGACACCAACGGTGACGGTGTGCCGGATACGCAGAGCGTCTTCCTCGACCATCTCAATTCGCCGTTCGGCGTGGCCCTGGTCGGCAACGATCTCTACGTCGCCAATACCGATGCGATCGTGAAATATCCCTACGCCGAAGGCGACACCAAGATCACCGCACCGGGCACGGTGCTGGCACCGCTGCCGGGCGGCCCGATCGACCATCACTGGACCAAGAGCCTGGTCGCAAGTCCGGACGGCTCAAAGCTCTATGTCGGCGTCGGCTCCAACAGCAACATCACCGAGAACGGCATGGAGGCCGAGCACAATCGCGCCGATATCCTCGAGGTCGATCGCGCCAGCGGTCGCTGGCGGATTTTTGCCAGCGGCCTGCGTAATCCGAACGGCCTCAGCTTCGAACCGCAGACCCACGCGCTGTGGACCGTGGTCAACGAGCGCGACGAACTCGGGCCGGATCTCGTGCCTGATTACATGACTTCGGTGAAGGACGGCGCCTTCTATGGCTGGCCCTACAGCTATTACGGCCAGCACGTCGATCCCCGCGTCAAGCCGCAGCGGCCGGACCTCGTGAAAAAGGCGATCGCGCCCGACTATGCGCTGAGCTCGCATGTCGCACCGCTCGGACTTGCTTTCTCCACCGGCAGCAGCTTGCCGGAAGCCTATCGCGGTGGCGCCTTCGTCGGCGAGCATGGCAGCTGGAACCGGCAGGTTCTGAACGGCTACAAGGTCGTCTATGTGCCGTTCACGAACGGCAAGCCGAGCGGACCGGCACAGGACGTCGTCACCGGCTTCCTCACCACCGACAACCAGGCGCGCGGCCGTCCCGTCGGCGTCGCCTTGGACAAGACTGGCGCGCTGCTCGTTGCCGACGATAGCGGCAACACGGTGTGGCGGGTGACGGCGGCCCATCCGCAAGTAACGCAGCGATAGACAAGCCGCGCAGCGATAGGAGAGGAATGATGGGCCTTGCCCAATACGCGATCGTACCGGTCCAGGACGAATGGGGCGTGCTGCATGACGGCAACGTCAAGAGCAGATACGCCACGAAGGAGGCCGCGTTCGAGTCGGCGGTTGCTGCAGCATCTCTGGCGCTACGTGAGGGCCACGAAGTCCATGTCAGCGTGCCTGGCCGCCAACAGGGCGAAAACGCGCTCGGAATCTAGCCGCTTCACACGATTAACCGGCCGCGCCGCTTGGCGATCCCGATCGTGACTTCGGCGCCCGCGTTGAAATCGAGCCGGTCGGCTTCGACGCCGTCGCTGAAGATCACGCCGTTCTCGGCCATCAGCGAACGGATGCGCAATTGCTCTTCGGATGCAAGCCGACCGCAGACGAGATTGGTCTGCGAGTGGCGGCTCGGAAAGGGCTCGCGGACGGCAAAGCGCAGCTCGGCTGCGTCCCAGGGCACGGCGTCGTAGCCCGTCAGAGCGGGCGGCTGGCCGAAGCTGCCGGCGATCGCAAGCGAGCCGGTGACGATGCTCTTGAACCAGGCGGTCGATCCGAGCCCGGTCGAGACGATCAGCCCGCTCGAGGATTGCCGCTCCGTCGTCCCGCCGGCCGCGATCTCGTAGATCGCAGAAACATGCGTGCGCGCGCCGATGAAGAGGTCGTTCACGGCGTGAAGCACCTGGCCGTCGCTGAGCCGCGCTTCCGCCATGGTCACGGCCTTGCTGTCCCGCTTGTCGGCGGCGACATCAGGTAGCAGCTTTGCAAGATCGCGCGGCGCGAAGGGCAACAGAATGCCGTCATAACGCGCGGGATCCGGGTTGAGTCCGATCAACGGATGGTCGTCGAGATATTTCATCGTATTGGCGACGACGCCGTCCTGGCCAAGCGCGACGACGATGTCGTCAGGGGCGAACATGAAGTTCGGCAGGAAAGCACGCTCGATCACCTGATAGCGGCCCCATTTCTCGAGCACCTGAACCGTCGCGTGCCGCTGCGCATGATAGATCTCGTGCTCGCGCTCATAGTCGGAGAAGTCGGCGCCGAGATGCTCGACATAGAAGCGTGCCTGCGCCGCCGTCAGGTGACGCGCGACCAGGTCTTCCAGCCTGGTCTTGCGCGTCACCAGCACGATCTTGCGGTCATTGGCGGCGGGCATTGGCAGCCTCCGGCTTCGGCTTCTCGATCAGCTGGCTGAGCAGGTCCGGCGAGACGTTGAGCTGACCGATCTTCTCCGCCTTCTCGGCGATGCCGGTGAAGGCCTGCGCGATCAACTGGCCCGGCTGCATGCCGGAGGCGGCGAGCGCCTGGATCACGCGGGTGTCGACGCCCTCGAAGATCTTCATCAGCGCGCCGACGCGATAGGCCTCGGCATCGGCCAGCGTGCGGGTGTTCTCGGCGTTGAGGCCGACGAAATCCTTACGCTTGCCTTCCAGCACGATATCCGCGGCCATGCCGGCCTCGCGCAGCTCGTTGCGCTTGGCGGCAACGCTCGCCTCGGCGTCCATCTGGGTCTCGCGGATGGAGCGCTTCTTCTGCTCGACCGCGATCTCGGTGTCGAGCTCGCTCTCGCGAATGGCGCGCTCCTGCTCGACGGCGAAATTGCGCCGCGCGAAGATCGCTTCGTCCGCGTTCTTCAGGATTGCCTCGCGTGCCTGCGCCTCCAGCGCCTTGGCTGTATCCGGCGTCGGCTTGATGCCGCGGATCGATACGCCGAGGATTTCGAGGCCAAGCGCTTCAATGTCGGCGCGGCCCCGCAAGCCGCTCGCGATGATGTCGGCGATGCGGTCGGAGGCCTGCAGCGCCTCCTTCAGCGTCAATTCCTTGATCGCCTGCTGCGCGAGTACCTCGACCGTGCCGAGAATGCGCTCAGGCAGCTTCTCGGGATCGTCGCTCTCATAGGTCTTGCCGTCGGGCTTCAGGGTGAAGTTGAGCATCGAGGCCGCCTTCTTCGGCTCGCTGACGCGATAGGTGACGTGGCCCTGCACGGTCAGGGTCTGAAAGTCGCGCGCGATTTGCTGAAAGATGAAGGAAGCGTCGCGGCTGCCGACGGGCACGGCGACCAGCGTGGTCACCGGAGCGTAGTAGAACGCGGAAAGGCCGGTGCCCTCCGCGACAACAGCACCGGCGCGGTACTTCATCAAATAGGTGGTGGGCTGGGCCTTGATGAACCTGATGCCAAACATGGCTGTCTCCAATGGTGAGCTATAAGTTTGTCTGAGCAACTAAGTAAGTTGGACTGTACAACTAACTGTGCTACTGTCAAGACCCAACAGGGGAGGCCGTCGATGGCGGGCGAGGATCGGGCCGAAGGCTCTGAAAAATCAGGACATCTGGACTTCCCGCGGCCCCTGACCACGGTCGACGTCGTGATCTTCTCGATTCGCGACGACAGGCTTCAGGTGCTCCTGGTGCAGCGCCCGGCCGGCGAGGGCGAGCCGTTTCCGCTGACCCTCGCTCTGCCGGGCGGCTTCGTGGACGTCGCGAAGGACCGCGATCTTGCAGCCTGCGCGGCGCGCAAGCTGAAGGAGAAGACCGGGGTCACCAGCCCTTATCTGGAGCAGCTTGGAAGCTGGGGAAGCGCGTCGCGCGATCCGCGCGGCTGGTCGGCAACCCACGCTTATTTCGCGCTGATTCCGGAAGAGGCGGGCGTGCTGACATCGGATGCGCGTTGGTTTCCGATCCGAGACGGCAGGCTCAAGGAAAAGCTCGCCTTCGATCACGGCGATATCCTCGCCAGCGCGATCCAGCGCCTGCGCAACAAGGTGGAGTACACCTCGCTGCCTGCCTACCTGATGCCTCCGGAATTCACGCTGCCTGACTTGCAGCGCGTCTACGAGCGCGTGCTCGACCGACCGCTGGAGAAGAGCGCCTTCCGTACAAGGATCCTGTCGGCCGACATGATCGAGCCGGTCGCAAAGATGCGGCGCGGCCCGAACCGCCCGGCGCAGCTCTATCGCCTGAAGAAGAACAGCGAGCCCGTGTACTTCGTACGGACGTTCAATCCGCCTGAGTGATGCAGCTCCGGGCGCTCCGGCCGCTAGAATAACATCATGTTAGGTTTATCGCATAACTGGGTAATTGTGTTAGGCGAGCGAAAGCCTATTGTCGCGTCATCAAGCAGCTATCGGCAGTGACGAACGCTTGCGGAAAGTCCGCACGGCGCGCGGAGAATGCTGCCCATTTTCTCCAAGAAGCCCGCCCACGGGCCGCCCGCAAAAACAAATTTGGAGGACTCCCAGGATGACCGGAATCCATCACGTGAGCCAGTCAAGGAAGGCCGCTGCGAGCGGCTGGATCGGGTCGGCTCTCGAATATTATGACTTCTTCATCTACGCGACCGCCGCGTCGCTGATCTTCCCGCAGATATTCTTCCCGTCGGAAAATCCGACCGTCGCCATCGTCGCATCGCTGGCCACTTACGGCGTCGGCTATATAGCCCGGCCGATCGGCGCCTTCGTGCTCGGACATTGGGGCGACACCCATGGCCGCAAGACCGTTCTTATCGTCTGCATGTTCATGATGGGTCTGTCGACCATGGCGGTGGGCCTTCTGCCGACCTATCAGCAAGTCGGTATCCTCGCGCCGATCCTGCTGGTCATCCTTCGCCTGATCCAGGGCTTTGCCGTTGCCGGTGAAATCTCCGGTGCGAGCTCGATGATCTTGGAGCACGCGCCGTTCGGACGCCGTGGCTTCTATGCGAGCTTCGCGCTTCAGGGCGTGCAGGCCGGACAGATTCTCGCAGCCGCCGTATTCCTGCCGCTGGCGGCCTATATGCCGACCGACGCCTTCAACAGCTGGGGCTGGCGGATTCCCTTCCTGCTCAGCTTTTTCGTCATCGTCGCAGGCTACATCATCCGCCGCGAGGTCGACGAAACTCCTGCCTTTGCCCGCGAGGACCAAAGAGGAGAAACGCCGCGCTCGCCCATCATCCAGGCCATCAAGCTGAGCTGGCCCGACATGCTCAGGGTCATCTGCATGGCGCTAATGAACGTCATCCCTGTCGTCGCGACCATCTTCGGTGCGGCCTACGCGGTGCAGCCGGCCTATGGCATCGGTTTTGCCAAGGACGTCTATCTGTGGATCCCGGTCCTCGGAAACATGCTGGCCATCTTCGTCATTCCCTTCGTCGGGAATCTCTCCGACAAGGTCGGCCGCAAGCCTCCCATCGTCGTGGGCGCGCTACTCTCCGGCTTGCTCGCCTTCGGCTATCTCTATGCCATCAGCATCAAGAGCGTGCCGCTCGCGATCCTGCTGTCGCTGTTGATGTGGGGTGTGGTCTATCAGGGCTACAACGCGATCTTTCCGAGCTTCTATCCGGAGCTGTTCCCGACGCGCACCCGCGTCTCGGCGATGGCGATCTCGCAGAACATCGGCACCACCATCACCGCGCTGCTTCCGGCGCTGTTCGCGACCGTAGCGCCTCCCGGCTCGGCCAACATTCCCTTGACGGTGGGGGCGATCGCCTTCGGCATCACGGTGATCGCGGCGCTTGCAGCCGTTACGGCCCGGGAAACCTATCGTATTCACATCGACGATCTCGGCAATCCCACGGCCGTCCCGATCGCGCGGGCCGACTATGATCGGCAGCGTGCAGGCGCCGCGCACGGCGCAGCCGCAGCTCGGATCTGACGACGGGAGGCCGCGCCGCTGCGATTGATAATGTTCGCAGCGGCGCAGCTTCACGATATAAGCGGACTGTCGATCGAAGATTTACGCGCATGAGCGCGATCATGACGAGGGTGCTGTATGAATCCCGCTGTTGTTGCCGTTGCAATCACTGGCTCCGTTCCGCGCAAAAAGGATAATCCAGCAGTGCCGATCTTGCCGGCCGAGCAGATCGAATCGACGCACCAGGCCTTCGAGGCCGGTGCCACGCTCGCCCATATCCATGTCCGCAACGACGACGAGACGCCGTCCTCCGATCCGGAGCGCTTCGCGCTGGTGCAGGAAGGCATCCGAAAGCATTGCCCCGGGATGATCGTGCAGTTCTCGACCGGCGGGCGCGGCCGCGATCCCTCAGCACGTGGGTCGTCGCTCTATCTGAAGCCGGACATGGCCTCGCTTTCCACGGGGTCGGTGAACTTTCCGACGATCGTCTACGAGAACAGCGCCGCCCTGGTCGAAACTCTCGCCACCGGCATGAAGGCCAATGGCGTTCGTCCGGAAATCGAGATCTTCGATCTGTCGCATCTGCACGGCGCGCGGCGCCTGATCGAGGCGGGGCTGATGGATGCGCGCCCGCATGTGCAATTCGTCATGGGCGTCAAGAACGCGATGCCGGCTGACGAGCATGTGCTCGACATTCTGCTGGTAGAACTGCGGCGCCTGATCCCGAAGGCGACCTGGACCGCGGCCGGGATCGGACGTCATCAGGCCGAGGTCATGGACTGGGCCCTGACGCGCGGCGCCGATGCCGTTCGCACCGGGCTCGAAGACAATATCAGGGTCGACAAGACGCGCCTTGCCGCCAGCAATGCGGAGCTGGTGAGCATCGCCTGCGAGGCTTTGGCGCGCCACGGACGCCGAGCCGCAACCGCAACGGAGGCGCGATCCTTGCTCGGGATTGTGCGCTAGGGACGGCCGTCCGCGCCTGACATTGGCCTGACATGCTCCTGGCTGCCTTCTGCCATTCGGCGGCCGGCGTTCCCGTGTGCTGAGTCTGCGGGTAAGAGAGGCTCACAGGCGCGATCAGCGCCTGCCGGGCGGGCAACGACTGGAATGCGGTTCTTGAAATCTGACAGCAGGCTCATCGGGGTTCTGCTGGTGCTTGCAATCACCCAACTCATTGGATGGGGTACGATCGGCCTTCCGGCCGTGGTCGGTCGCGATCTCGGGGCCGATCTAGGTATGAGCTTGCCGGCGGTGTTCGCGGGCAGTTCGGTCCTCTATGTCACCATGGGCCTGTGCGCGCCCTGGCTCGCCAAGGCCTTTGCGCGGCACGGCGCGCGCAAGGTGATGATGGTGGGCACTGTTGTCTCTGCGCCGGGCTACGTCGTTCTGTTCTTCGCGCGCGAGCCGATCCTCTATTTCGCCGGCTGGATATTTCTCGGCATGGGTGGCAGCGCCACGCTGTCGACCGGCGCCTACATCATGCTGAACGAGGTCGCGGGGCGGGGCGCCAAGAATGCCATTGGCGGGCTGATGCTGGTGACGGGTCTCTCCAGCAGCATCTTTTGGCCGACCACGTCGTTCTTCAGCGATTGGTTCGGCTGGCGCGGGACCTGTCTCGTTTATGCGGCCATGTTGCTCGCCATCAACCTTCCGCTCTATGCGTTTGTTGCGCCGCGCCGCAAGATCGTGACCGACAATCGTGGCGAGGCCTTCAAGGCAGCGCCGCCGCCTGCGATTCCAAGGAGCACCTTCGGACTCGTCGTCTGCGTGATCACGATGAACGCCTTCGTGAATTTCGGCATCAGCGCGATCCTGATCGAGTTGTTGCGAGCGGAGGGCCTCGCGCCCGCGCAGGCCCTTGCATTCGGCTCGATGCTGGGCGTGATCCAGGTCAGCGCCCGCGGCCTCGACTTCCTCGGCGGCGGCCGATGGGACGGCATCACCACCGGGCTCGTTGCCGGCACGGCGCTGCCCATCGCCATGGTACTGCTGATGCTGAGCGAGGGCGCGACCTGGGCGGTCGCGACCTTCATCCTGCTCTATGGTGCCGGCAGTGGTGCAATGGCGGTGGCGCGCGCGACGATCCCGCTCGTCTTTTACGACCAGGCCGAGTTCGCCAAGGCGATGTCGATGATCGCATTGCCGCTCAATCTGGCCTCCGCCCTCTCGCCGCCGCTGCTTGCCGGCCTGCTCACCCAGTTCGGCAGCCGCGGCGCACTCGGCCTCACGCTGGTGATTTCTTGTGCGACGGTGCTGATCCTGGTCCTGCTCGGACGGCGTCGGCCGCGATTGGCTGCGGCAGCCGCGACCTGAGGCGTTATTCGCGGCGTGGAATTCGTCGCTGCGGGACTGCGTCCGCCGCCGGGGCAGGGATGGCCGCATGCCGCCAGTGCAGTGCTCAGGACGCCAAAATGGTGTATCGGCAGGGAGCGCGCGGCCTCGGGCCGCCGCGCCAAGATCCAGTTCCCCGGAGGAAATCGACATGTCGGCCCTGCCGCTCTCAGGCATCAAGATCCTTGATCTCACGCGCGTGCTCGCCGGGCCCTTGTCGGCCCAGATGCTGGGCGATCTCGGCGCCGAGGTGATCAAGATCGAGCGGCCCGGCACCGGCGACGACGCGCGTGCCTTCGGCCCGCCTTACCTCGCCGACCCTGAAGGCAAGGCCAACAACAACAATTCGTTCTATCTCTGCGCCAACCGCAACAAGAAATCAGTCACCGTGAACATCGCCAAGCCCGAGGGGCAGGCGATCATCCGCGAGCTCGCCAAGGACGTCGACGTCTTCATGGAAAACTACAAGGTCGGCGATCTCAAGCGCTACGGCCTCGACTACGAAACCATCAAGGCGATCAACCCCAAGATCATCTATTGCTCGGTGACCGGGTTCGGCCAGACCGGCCCTTACGCGCCGCGTGCCGGTTACGACGCCATTCTGCAGGCAATGGGCGGCCTGATGAGCGTCACCGGTCATATCGACGGCGAGCCGGGCGAGGGCCCGATGAAGGTCGGTCCCTCCATCGTCGATTATATGACCGGCATGAACGCCTCGATCGGGATTCTCTCGGCGCTCTACCATCGCGACGCCAATGGCGGCGTCGGGCAGCATCTCGACGTCTGCCTGTTCGACACCGTGATCGCCTCGCTCAGCCACTGGCTGCAGATCTACCTCGTCAACGGCAAGACGCCGCCGCGCCGCGGCACCTGGGGCAATGGCGGCATGCCGGCCGGCGTGTTCCGCTGCACCGATGGCGAACTGATGCTGGTGGTCGGCAATGACGGCCAGTTCCAGCGCACCTGCGCCGTGCTCGGCGAGCCCGGGCTTGCCAGCGATCCGCGCTTCATCAAGAACAACGACCGCGTCGTGCACGGCAAGGAGATCATGGCGATCTTCGCCGGCCTGTTCCTGAAGAAGCCGGTAGCCTATTGGCTGGACAAGCTCGAGGAAGCCGGCGTGCCGTCAGGTCCGATCAATAATTTCGAGCAGGTTTTTTCCGATCCCCACGTGCAGTCGCGCGGCATGCGGGTGAAGGTGGACCATCCCTTCCAGCCCGATCTGTCGCTGATCCGCAATGCGCTCACACTCTCGGGGACTCCGATCACGGACTACCGCGCTCCGCCGCTGCTCGGCGCCGACACCAAGGACGTGCTGGCGACCATCGGCTACGACGAGGCCAAGGTCGAGGCGCTGAAGGCACAGGGGATTTTGTAATCTTCTGCGGCGGCTGGCGCGACCTTCGATAGTAAGGAGCCGTCACGCTTCCGTCGATGATTGCGGCGTGGCGTCGTCGCATCGCCGTCCGGCGCGGATGTCGGACGGCGTCGCACCGTAGCGTTGGCGGAAGCTGCGGTTGAAGTAGGACAAATCGCCGTAGCCGCACTCGAAGGCGATGCGGCGCGCACGCCGCGGAACCTGGCCACGTGCGCCGCCTCGCGCGTTGCGCCGACGGCCAATGCGAGTTCGACGGCTGCGTCGATCTTGGCAATGGCATGGTCTGGTCGCCCTTTGCCAATGCCGCGCATGAGTTCAATCCGACCCGTAACGTCACGGCGACGCTGGTCAACATGCCAGTGCCGTCATTCACCGTCGATGGCGCGCGCGCGGCCGCCGATTCCGGACGGGTCGAACTTGGCTCGCGCCTGGCGCTCAACCGCTGGTCAGAGCTGTCTGGAAGGGTCACCGGTGAATTCTCGCGGGCAGGTCAGAGCTATGCCGGCATCGGATCGCTGCGCATCACCTGGTGACGGAAGCATGACGATGGCGCGGCCTTACGTGAGGCTTGCGCGCAATCCCCAGATAAACCCGGTCCGTACTCGCACAGGCTTTCGCTTCGGCCCCGACTCAGATTCGATCTCATCACTGAGTTCGGGGAGACAAGTGCATGTCCTACACGATCGGGTTCCAGGCGAAGAACCAGAAGGCAATTCTGGCGACTGAAGCGGCGACGGCCAACCAGGCTGTCGCGATCATTGCCGCACTGCGGCAAAGTGCCGAGGAGATCAAGTTCATCCGCTCGCCGCAGGAAGGCGACATGGGCATCGAGATGCTGCTGCTGCTCGCCAAGGAAGAGGCCGAGGAGATGCCGCAGCGGGCGTAGTACCGCAACTACACTTCGAGCTTTAGCGAAGCGTGCCGGCTGCAGAATAATGTAGTCAGGCAGCGGTCTCGCTTGAACCGAAGGTGGTTGCCCATGAAACGCGAAGCGCTCCGCGTCGAACCGATTTCGTCCTTTCTCGATCGCGTGAAGGCGCCGACTTCGCCGGTCACGCGCGCCGGCAACATGATCTTCGTCGCCGGCCTGCCGCCATTCGACCCGGAGACGGGCGAGATCGGAGGGATGAGTATCGAGCGGCAGAGCGAGATCATCATGGAGCAGATGAAGCTGTGCCTTCAGACAGCCGGCGCTTCGCTCGACAACGTCATGAAGTGCAACGTCTACTGCACCTCGACCAAGCACTTCGCCGCGTTCAACACGATCTATGCGCGCTATTTCCCTGAAGATCCGCCGGCGCGAATCTTCGTCGTGACGCCGGAATGGTTCGGCCCCTTCGACGTCGAGATCGACTGCATCGCGATGATGTAAGGATCAAAACGTTTTCGAGCGAAGTGGACCGCCGGTTCGCGTGAAGAAAACGCGTCAAACAAGAGTCTAACGTGCGGCGACCTTTGATAGGCCCTTGGCTTCGGCCTTGCCTGCCGTCAGCGCCATCGTCGCGACGCTGACGACGCGCTGCACCACGTCCTCAACGTCGTCGAGGTCGCATTTTCCTTCCGACAATTTCGTCAGGCGCTCGCTTTCGCGGATGGTGTGGTGCGCCATCGCCAGCGCAAAGTTGAGGCCCCAATAGATATCGACATCGCTGCGGTCGGGCAGGGAGCGGCGCATCGCGCCCGCGAATTTGCGCAAATGGTCGATCTCGCGGTTCTTGATGCGTCGGATCGGCGGCACGGATTCGATCGAGGCGCGGATCATGAAGCGCGCCGCGGTCGAGCGCTGGTTCTCCGGCCCCAGGCAGCCGCGCAAGGTCGGTCCGACCAGCGCGCGCAGGATCACCTCGACCGGCGCGCGGCCACCGCCGGCTTCCTCGGCCGCCTTCAGTTCACGCAAGCGCTCGCGATTGGTCGCGATCGAGCGGGTGACAAATAATTCCGCAATCAGTTCGTCCTTCGAGCCGAAATGATAGTTCACCGCCGCCAGGTTGACGTTGGCCTCGGCGACGATGTCGCGCAGCGTGACGTCGCCAAAACCGCGATCGGCATAGAGCCGTTCGGCGGCGGCGAGAATGGCAGACCTCGTATGATCGCTGGCCATGGATTGCCCTCAAGGAGGGGAGTTGCAATTCAAACACTTGTATGAAACTATCGTTTGAAGGTCGGAGAAAGTCAATCCGCATGATGGAATTGTGCCGCACCATGGTGCCGCCGGTTCCACGCCCCGCAATCCGCCTGATGGCGCTTGCGGGCCGCGCATCGCGGGAGGACAGTCCGACGCAAAACAGGCTTTCAAAGCGAGACCGAGGAGCGTCCCATGGATTTCGATCTGTCGCCCAAGCAGAAGGAATGGCTCGACCGCGTGCAGTCCTTCATGGTCAAGCACGTGCGTCCGGCGGTGCCGATCTATAATGAGCAGGACAAGAGCGGCGACCGCTGGAAGGTCATCCCTGTTCTCGAAGATCTCAAGAAGAAGGCGAAGGCCGAAGGCCTCTGGAACATGTTCATGCCGCCGAACGAGCATGAGGACGATGAATTCCGCGGCGCGGGATTGACCAATCTCGAATACGCGCTGCTGTCGGAGCAGATGGGCCACATCTCCTGGGCCTCGGAGGTGTTCAACTGTTCCGCGCCCGACACCGGCAACATGGAAGTGTTCATGCGCTACGGCTCCAAGGAGCAGAAGCGCAAATGGCTGCGTCCACTGATGGACGGCGAGATCCGCTCGGCTTTCCTGATGACGGAACCGGCGGTGGCTTCGTCCGACGCCACCAACATCGAGACCAGCATCAAGAAGGACGGCGATCACTACGTCATCAACGGCCGCAAATGGTGGTCGTCGGGCGTCGGCGATCCCCGCTGCAAGATCGCGATCCTGATGGGCAAGACCGATTTCAACGCCGCAAAACATCAGCAGCAGTCGCAGATCCTGGTTCCGCTCGACACCCCAGGCATCAAGGTCGAGAAGATGCTGCCCGTGTTCGGCTTCGATGATGCGCCGCATGGCCACGCCCAGGTGCTGCTCGAGAACGTGCGCGTTCCCAAGGAGAACATCCTGCTCGGCGAGGGCCGCGGTTTCGAGATCGCGCAGGGCCGTCTGGGGCCTGGCCGTATTCATCACTGCATGCGTACCATCGGCAAGGCCGAGGAAGCGCTGGAGAAGATGGTGAAGCGTCTGATGTCGCGCACCGCCTTCGGCAAGAAGATCGTCGAGCACTCCGTGTGGGAGCAGCGCATTGGCGAGGCCCGCACCAATATCGAGATGACGCGTCTTCTCTGCCTAAAGGCTGCGGACATGATGGACAAGGTCGGCAACAAGACCGCGCAGGCCGAGATCGCGATGATCAAGGTCGCAGCTCCGAACATGGCGCTGAAGATCATCGACGAGGCGATCCAGGCCTTCGGTGGCGCGGGTGTCTCCGATGAGGCTGGTCTTGCCAAGGACTATGCCGGCATCCGCACGCTGCGGCTCGCCGACGGTCCGGACGAGGTGCACAATCGCGCCATTGCCAGACTTGAAATCCGGAAGTATGCCAACTCTCCCAAGCATTAATTGGGAGAGCCGGGACGCGCTCCCGACTTGAAGAAACGAGCCGGCGTGATCCAACTGGGGTGACCGCTTGACGCAAGTGCGTCAGCGGTTACCGATTAGGATCATGTTCGGACTGCAGAGGGAGCGTCACCGTGACTGACGGCGTCAGGAAAGACGAAGAGTTCTCGGGCACCAAGCCGGTCGAGGAGCGTCATCGCTTCGACGAGCTCAGGCTCGAGACCTGGATGCGCGAGCACGTCGAAGGCTTTGAAGGCCCGCTGGTCGTCCTGCAGTTCAAGGGCGGCCAGTCCAATCCGACCTACCGGCTCAACACGCCCAAGCGCTCCTACGTGATGCGCAGGAAGCCGTTCGGCAAATTGCTGCCGTCGGCGCATGCGGTCGATCGCGAGTATCGCGTCATCGCTGCCCTTGGAAAGCAGGACTTTCCGGTCGCGCACGCCTATGCGCTGTGCCAGGACGACAGCGTCATCGGCGCCGCCTTCTACATCATGTCGATGGAAGAGGGCCGCGTGTTCTGGGATCCGACGCTGCCGAGCCAGGACAACGATGCGCGTCGAAAGATCTTCACCAGCAAGATCGAGACGCTGGCGAAGCTCCACATGTACGACCCAGTTGCAATCGGTCTCGGTGATTTCGGCAAGCCCGGCAACTACTTTGCACGCCAGATCGACCGCTGGACCAAGCAGTATCGCGCGTCCGAGACCCAGCACATTCCGGAATTCGAGAAGGTCGCCGAATGGCTGCCCAAGACCGTGCCGGAGCAGGCGCGCGTCTCGATCGTCCATGGCGACTACCGCCTCGACAACATGATTTTCCACGCGACGGAACCGCGCGTGCAGGCAGTACTCGATTGGGAGCTGTCGACGCTCGGCGATCCCATGGCCGACTTCACCTATCTGTTGATGCAATGGATCATGCCGGGCCTCGAGGGCGCCGACCTCAAGGCGCTCAACATCCCGAGCGTGGAGGAAGCCGCGCAGATCTATTGCAACCTCACCAAAATGACGGTGCCGGATCTGAACTGGTACTTCGCTTACAACCTCTTCCGCCTCGCCGGCATCACGCAAGGCATCGCCGGCCGCGTCCGCGACGGTACCGCCGCCAACGCCAAGGCGCTGGAATCCGCCAAGCGCACCGTGCCGCTGTCGAAAGCGTCATGGGAATACGCGCAGAAGGCCGGCGCGGTTTAGGAATGGTGAAGGCGCGGTCGATGGCCGCGCCTTTTTGTTTTGTGCGATGCTGCTCCCCCACACACCGTCATTGCGAGCGAAGCGAAGCAATCCAGACTGTCTCAGCGGCAGTCTGGATTGCTTCGTCGCAGCAAGAGCTCCTCGCAATGACGGGGAGGCCAGCCTGTCCTTGTCCAGCCACCAAGCGTGACCATATCTCCTCCCCAAGGAGACGGTCATGATCCAGCAATTGCGCATCTACGAAATCTTCGAGACAAACAAGGCCGCATTCCACGCCAGGTTCCGCGACCATGCCGCGCGCATCATGCGAACCAAGTACGGCTTCCGGATCGTGGCGATGTGGGAGACGAAGTCAGGCGACCGCACCGAGTTCGCCTATCTGCTGGAATGGCCGGACGAGGCGGCCAAGACATCGGCGTGGTCAGCCTTCATGGCGGACGCCGAGTGGAGCGAGATCAAGCGGATCACTCACGCGGAGCACGGACTCATGGTAGGTCAGATCGAGGACCGCCTGCTCGTGCCGGTGGACTATTCGCCGTCGTTCAGCCTCCTGAACTGATCCGCCTTCGGAGCCGCGACCATGATCGACCACGCAACGCTCGTCACCTACGTCCTGATCGTCTTCGGTTTTGTGTTCATTCCAGGTCCGGCGACGCTACTGACCATGGCGCGGGCAGCCAGCTCGGGAACGAGGGTGGGCATCGCGACCGGCGCCGGGATTGCGGCCGGCGACTTGATCCACACCAGCATGGCCATCGTGGGCCTCTCGGCGATCATTGCCGCCTCCGCGCTGCTCTTCAGTATCGTCAAATATGCGGGCGCGGCGTTCCTGATCTATCTCGGCATTCGCGCCATGCTCGACAAGGCGCCGATCGAGCTGAACGGCGGTGCGCCCGCCATCAGCGCGGGCCGCGCCTTCCGGCAGGCTGTGCTGACCGAAGTGCTCAATCCCAAGACCGCGCTGTTCTTCCTCGCCTTCCTGCCGCAATTCGTGCGGCCGGAGCACGGCTCAATCGGACTTCAACTTGCGACCCTCGGCATTGTCTTCGTGTTGCTCGGTCTCGTCAGCACGGTGGTGTTTGCGGTCGGCGCCGGTCGCCTTGGCAGTCTCCTGCGCCGCCATCCCTCTGTGGTGAAGTGGCAGGGCAAGGTGGTCGGGACCATCTACTGCGCCGTCGGCGTGCGTCTGGCCTTGCAGGAACCATGAGGGGGCAGCACTGGCTCCTCCGCTAGCTATCGTAGAGTGGGCAAAGGCGCGTAGCGCCGTGCCCACCAGTCGTTCGTGAAGGATACAGATCGTGGGCACGCTTCCGCCTTCGCTCTTCGAGCTACGGCGGACGAGCCGCTTTGCCCACCCTACGACACCTACGATGTCGTCTTCGCGCAATGCGCGATCAGCTTCTCCACGAAGCCTGCGCACTTCTCCAGTTCCGCCATCGCGATGAACTCATCCGGCGTATGCGCCTGCGCAATTGAACCGGGACCGATCACCACCGAAGGGATATCGGTCATGCTGGTGAACAGGCTCGCCTCGGTGCCGAAGGCGACCTTGGCGTGGTCGTTGCGGCCGGCGAGGCTTTTGGCGAGCGTGACAATGGCTGCGTCGGCCTTGGTGTCGAGCGCGGGGTAGTCGAGGATCTCCTCGAAATCGATGCCGCACTCGGAATGTCTCGCCTTCATCGCGGGCTCGAGCTCGGCCTTGGCCCAGGCGACGATCGCATCGGTCACCTCCTTGGACTCGGTGATGCCGATGCCGCGGCATTCGAAATCGACCGTGCAGGTATCAGGCACGATGTTCAGCGCGGCGCCGCCATGCACGATGCTGGTCAGCAGCGTCGAGTGCGGCACATCGTAGAGACTGTTGCGTTCGGCCTCAGTCGCGAGCTTCACGGCGCGGCGGCGGATCTCGGTGATCAGCTCGGCGGCATATTCGATGGCGTTGACGCCGTCGGGCGCGATCGAGGAGTGGCGGGCAAGGCCGTGGAACGTCGCACGCACGCCGTGCTTGCCCTTGTGGCCGATGGTGACCTTCATCTCCGTCGGCTCGCCGATGAAGGCGCCAAGCGGCCTGATCTTTTTCTTGGCGACCTCGGCAAGCATCGGCCGCACGCCGACGCAACCGATCTCCTCGTCATAGGAGATGGCAAGATGGATCGGCGTGGTCAGCTTCGCTTCCAACATCTCCGGCACCATGGCGAGGCACACCGCAACAAACCCTTTCATGTCGGTGGTGCCGCGGCCATAGAGCTTGCCGTCGCGTTCGACCAGCTTGAATGGATCGTGGCTCCAGTCCTGGCCCACGACGGGCACGACGTCGGTATGGCCTGACAGCACGAGACCAGGTTTATCCTCCGGTCCGATCGTCACCCAGAGCGAAGCCTTTTGCCCTGTTTCGTCGGTGATGCGTTCACCCTTGACGCCGAGGAAGGCGAGATAGTTCTCGATATGCGCGATCAGAGGCAAATTGGTGCGATCGCTGATCGTGTCGAAGGCAACAAGCTCGGCAAGCATGTTGCGGATGCGATCAGGACGTGAACTCGGGAAGATCGGATTGGGCATTGTCACTTCTTGTCGGAGATTGCGGAGGCTCAAGTTGCCTGCATGAACCATACCAATGTGACGGCCAGTCCGGCAAATCAACATCGAGGTTCCGGGCTTCGAGGCCACAACACCTTGCGTTGCCTGGCGGGCAAAACACCCTGGGCGTAGGGCATTATCCGCCGGCAAAAACATTCCACTTTACCGAAATTCGGAAACGGCGCATGTGTCGCGCAGCCCGGCCCATGGAGGAGGGGCGTATCGCGATCGTCACGACGCGGGCCGGACGGGTGGGCGTGGGTCACGTCGGCGCGAAGGGCTTTGCAGGGCGGGCAACCGTGAGCGAAGACCTCGCGCAAACGACCGGTGTGATCCGCGTACGGCAAAACCGTGTGGTCCTGGCGTCCAGCGCTATTTTTGCTTGCGGGGAACAGGGTAAGCCACAGAAAATGCAAGAATTATCGTTTTTCCTCGATAAACGGGGCAACCTATTGGGCCCCCATAGGCCCTAGTTTCACACTGCTTCATGATTGGCTATTAACTTTGGCCACATGGCCTGGCGTTGTGCGCGCTTCGATGCCGCCTCATCGCTTTTGCAGCGCTTTACAGCAGCGAGGGGGCGATATTTGGCCCTGGCGCTCGTCTCCACCGAGGTGGAGTGGCCCGGGCAGCGTTGAGCTGGCTGGGCTTGCTGACGAAGATCAGTGCTGGCTGACGTCGCTGACGGTGAGCACCAGTCGTGTTGCCCCACCATCATGGCCGACGATCATGATATTGATTGGCGTCTTGAAACCGTGATCCTCCAAATGCTGGGTCAAGGTTTCCGGGCCGCCGCCCTCATTGATCCGAGTGGCCAACACGCTGCCGTTCGAGGCGATTGCACATACCACGAGGGGAAATTTCATCGTCTCATCGACCCGTTGCGTCAGTTCAGCAACGAAATGCTCCAGTATTGCTACGTCCATCTTGGGTCTCCATCAGGTTTTTTCAGGTCGGCGACCTCATCGTGCGGCGTTGATGCCCAGAAGTGGCGGGTTAAGGACGCGTTTCCGTCCGATCTTTTGTTCAGCTGGATCCACGCCGCCGGCCCTTGCCCCGTCCCCGGTGCGGATCGAATTCATCGACCGCGTTCTGCCACGCAGCGATCTCGTCTTCGAACCAGATTTTCCTGTTCGGCGCGACGTAAACGGCTCTCGGAAACCGACCCGCCTTCTGCATGCGATGGAGCGTCGTACGTGAAACCGGAATGATCTCCAGCAGCTGCTTCTCGTTGAGCATGCGGCGAGGTCGCAATTCTTGTGCACCGCTCTCCACGTCAACCTCCTCCCGATCCGCTGTTGGCATTGCAGAGTCCTACCGATTGGACGGCGGTGTAGACACCTTGCTGTTTCAGCTAGTTTTTGCCGTAATGTCGGAATGGAGTACAGGTAAAGCGGCGACTCGTTTTTGATCCGCCGCTTTAGCTGAGCCGCACCACATGGCCCCAAAGCAGCCATCTCGGAAGCACTTCGCCGAGCATTACCCATTGGTGATGCAGCGCGCCGGGCTGACAAAAAGTGATGATCGTGCGAGACGGTTTGAGGCTGCTGTTTTCACGATTTTCAATACTTACTGGGACGCGCGCAACCAGCCCACCATCGCTGGCTTCCGGGAGGCGTTGGCTCGGTATGCGAAGGGTCAAGCGATGGTGCTCAAGGCGCTTCGGTCGCTCGACCCCATATACAGTGAGATAAATTTTGCGGCGCAACTCCCTGACTTGCCTGCCGCAAGACGCGAACATGAAATCGAAAGGTATCTCTCTATACGCGGGCTGGTCGATCGTCGCAGGTCGGACGGAGGAGCATCGATCCGCGATCTCGACTCCATGATCGCCCGGCGGGATCGCGGAATTTATTATTTGAGAGATAATCCCGATACGCTCGCGCGTCTGCTCAGGCGGCAGCGCGGCGACTATCGGAAAGACCCAGAAACCGCGCAGGTAGTCGAACCGGCACTCCAGCTGCTGGAAGAAATTGGTTTCACTCCATCGCGCAAGCTGACGCGCAAGGCATTTTGATGCGCTGTTCGACCTCATCGGAATTGATAAGAAACAGCGGCCAACGCACCGAAGCATCGACGTGATCGCAAGCAATCGCCGTGCGGCCCCAAAGCGGCGGCCGAAATAGCCATCCCCGGTTTAGCTAAAGCTGCGGCTCGAAGCTGGCTGACCGCTTTAGCTGTACGAAATCACAACAAGGTTCATGATGACCGAACGCAAAATGCCCGGCAGGGAGCCGGGCATTTCGCAGATCAATTTGTTGCACTCTCTCCGCGCCGCACCACCAGCACGAACAGGGCTTATTAGTATGCCTTGCCGACTTTATCCGCAAGAGCGGCCTTCGGCAGAAGCCGGCACAAGCGGGCTGACCGCCGCACTACCCCCAATCGCGAAGATTGCCGAGCTTCTCGGCGGCGACGTGCAGGGCGGCCAGGTTCTCTGTCCTGGACCCGGACACAGTGCCGCAGACCGCAGCCTGTCGGTGAAGCTGGACTCGACCGACCACGAAGGCTTCGTGACCCACAGCTTCGCAGGCGACGACTTTAAGGATTGTCGCCCGAAGATTCCGTATCGGCTGCCGCAACTCATCGCGGCGCCCACCTCGGCTTCGGTCTATGTCTGCGAGGGCGAGAAGGATGCCGACAACCTCACGAAGATCGGCTTCGTGGCCACGACGGCATCCGAGGGCGCCGCCGCCAAATGGGACGCTGCACTGACACCGTACTTCGTGAATCGGGACGTCGTCATCCTGTAGCGCGGCAATCTGGGTAGGAAGTGCGCGGCGATCAGGATGGCGAG
The DNA here is from genome assembly GCF_028128895.1 of Bradyrhizobium sp. CCBAU 11434. NCBI lineage: Bacteria > Pseudomonadati > Pseudomonadota > Alphaproteobacteria > Hyphomicrobiales > Nitrobacteraceae > Bradyrhizobium > Bradyrhizobium sp. CCBAU 11434. Next base: position 27 of record NZ_LBJX01000080.1, on the reverse strand, counting down.
GCAGTGTCGCGGCCTGATGATGATTGC
>NZ_LBJX01000079.1:0-70623 GCF_028128895.1 Bradyrhizobium sp. CCBAU 11434 | reverse complement strand
AAGCGATCGAGAAATCAGCTTGAGCAGTCGCTGGCTAATGTTCCGCCCTGCCTGATCGGAATGGAAGCCTGTGCCGGAGCACACCACCTGGGTCGCAAGCTCGAGAAATTAGGCCATCAAGTAGGGCTCTTGCCAGAACAGTATGTGAAGCCATACCTCAAGGGCCACAAAATGACTTCCGTGATGCCGAAGCCATCGCAAGGTTTTTTGCTCGAGCGAGGGCTGGCAGTTCGGCAGGGAGCGGCAGCACTCCGATTGGCACTTCCCCACGGACGACTTGCTCGCAGTTCGCCTCTTCGACCACCTGAATCAACGTAACCAAGACTGCGCTAGGGACAACGGGCGTTTACTAGAAGTCACTTTGCTCGAACCTTCTCTAGGGTCGCGATGCTAAGGCGAGATTATGATCCGGGCGGCAAGATTTGCGCGATGTGGTAAGCCTTCGACGTGATGAGCCATTTCCCCTCGGTGAAGTGGAGCGTCAGATGGTCGATATACCTCGCCTGCCCGAGCCGCACGCGCAGTTTCACGGTCGCCAAGCAAGATGCGATCTGATCAATGCTAAGGATTTGGTGATCGCGGGGAGAGTCCAGGGATGCGGCTGAGGGCTTGTTGCGCATCACATCGCAAAACTCGGTTAGCGACCATGCGATCAGTTCACCGTTCCACAAGCCGTGGATCAGAGCAGCTTTATGGAAACTCTCGTGATACCGGCTCACGTCGGCGTAGTACGTGAGATCGACATATACGTTGACCGCGGCAGCGACGGCTTGAGTTCGCGTGTGCATTTGACTCGAACAGGTTTCCTTCGGAACGGATTGAAGTTTTGTGAAGGGTCAGGCTGCAACTTTGACGCCTCCTTTGGCGTCTTCCTTGATCATGTCGGCGCCCTTTTCGCCCACCATGACCGTGGCCACGTGGATACCCGCTGCCGGCACCGTTGGCATGATCGAGGCATCGATCACTCGCAGACCGGCAATACCGTGCACACGCAGGCGGTCGTCCACCACGGCCATGGGGTCGCTCCCCATCTTGCAGGTTCCGACCGGGTGATAGAGTGCCCGGCCCGTTTGGCGCGCGTAGTCGAACCATTCGTCGTACGTTTGCACCCTATCCCCTGGACGATTCTCGAAAGCGATGTATTTAGCGATAGCAGGATGCTGCATGATCCTGCGCGCGATCTGCATGCCCGCCACTGTGACTTCGCCGTCCGATTGAACCGACAGAAAATTCGCCTGGATATCAGGGTCGCTGCCAGGCGCCGACGAATTGATATGGATCCGACCGCACGACTCGGGCCGACATGGGCCAAGCACAAGTCCCATACCGGGCTCTCTCTCAAGCTGTCCAACCCGCCTGGGATCGTAGCTCGCGGGGGACATCAGCAACTGCACATCAGGAACTTCGAGGTCAGGTCGAGTGCGCATGAAGCCAAACACCTGGCCGGCCGACCACGTGAGTATTCCACTCTTGCTTACATAATAGCGCGCGATCTCTCGTAGGAGACTGGCTCCCCGTGTCTGCTCGTTCAGTGTAATGGCTCGATTGACGCGCCAGTTCATGCCCGTCACGAAGTGATTGCGAAGATTCTCCCCGACGCCTTTCAGCTCGTGGCGCACCTCGATGCCGATCATCTTGAGAAGGTCGGGATTGCCAATGCCGGAGTGCTCTAACAACCCCGGCGACTCTACGGCCCCACAACAAACGATCACCTCACGACTGCAGCGCATCTCGCGCTTTTCTCCGCGGCGTGTATAGGCGACGCCAATGACACGCTTGCCCTCAAGTAAGAGGCGAGTGACATGTGCGTCGGTCTCAATGCGCAAGTTGCTGCGGGTGCGCGCCGGATCCAGGAACGCACGTGCACCAGACCATCTCCGGCCATTCTTGATCGTGACCTGGAAATAACCGAAGCCATCTTGCTGTCCGTTGTTGTAGTCTGTGTTCCGAGGGAATCCATTGGCTTCGGCAGCCTCAATTAGGGCGTCACAGAGAACGTGGCGCTCCTCTGTGTCGCGCACGTTCAAGGGGCCGCCCTTACCACGTGTTTCATCACACTTACCTTCGTAATGCTCAGACTTCCTAAAGTAAGGTAGTACGTCGTTGTATGACCAACCTCGATTGCCGAGCTGCGCCCAATTGTCGTAGTCGAGTGGGACGCCGCGCGAATAAAGCATCCCATTTACTGAACTGCAGCCGCCCAGCGTGCGCCCCCGGAACAACGGGATACGCCGGTCGCCGAGAACATTGCCGGACTTCATCTGGAAGAGTCGGGTGAACTTTTTCTGGTTTAGGATCTTTGTGAATCCCGCGGGGATATCGATCCACATGGAATTATCGCGCGGCCCAGCCTCGAGCAGCAGCACCTTCACGTTCGGATTATCACTGAGGCGATTGGCAAGCACGCAGCCCGCCGAGCCGCCGCCAACTATGATGTAGTCCCACACGATCATGGCGTCTCACTCACCTTTTTCCGCCTGCGGACTCTCTTCGGTCCAGACACGTATTCATTGCCCAGGTCTCTAGCAGACCAAGGCTTGTTGACTGGCGAGCCCCCGATCGACTTTTGAACGAATCCACGGACAGATGTTCAAGCACGAGTCTGTATCACGAGCTCCCTCATCAGATCAGCCCCCTCGCTTCGCCCTGACCGGGTTGCCGTCTGTAAGGCGTTTTGAAGGCGCAGTCGTCCGTAAACCGCGCTAGCCCCCCCCCCATGGCCAGCTCCCGCAGCGTCAGAATTTCCAGATTAGACATGAGCCAGCTCCTTCGCCTTTGCCCACGCGCTCGCGGTCCGATGCCGCCACGCCTGCAATATCTCATCGCGCAGCAAGAACTCACACCTCGTGCCGACATGCCCGCATTCGGCCACGAGCGGACCGGTTTCGCTGTGCGGCTCATCGGGAATATCGAAGCTGCTTGATGCGGCCGGACCGCGAGGTCATCACCGCCACACGCTAGGCAAGGAAATATGGCATGGAAAGCACCGTGACCTTGCGCGCCTCTTGACTACGATAGCAAGCTAGGTGTTTCGCCTGCGCGCGGGAAGCGATTGCTCCTACTCGCAGCTTGGCTCGAGGTCGCTAGCCTTGGCGTAACGGGAGAGCAACTTGGCCATCGTATCGCCGTTGTAGTACTGGCCGTAAAGTCTTGTGAACGTGCCGTCTTTGATAAACCCTATCAGCTGCTCATTGAAGGCGTCGCGGAAGGCCTTGTCTTCCTTGCGGAACACCGCACCCGACCCAAATACTGGCGAATGTTCATCAGGGATCACCTCCAGACCCTTCTCCCGCGGATTAGGGATACTAAATTGACCGACAACAAAAGCATCCGCCCGACCACCGGTAACTGTGGCAGCGCCAGCCTGAAAGTCAGGGATGATAGTAATTTGCTCGGACTTAACGCCCTGTGACTTGGTATATTTGCTGTAACTGTCGGTGCCCGGCAGCATTGCGATCTTGATGTCAGCGCGTTGCGCTACGTCTGCAAGGCTCTTGAGATGCTTCGGATTTCCCAGAGGAACAAACAACGCAGTTCGAGTTGCATAATAGGGGGTCGAAAACAGCGCCACCTTACAGCCTTCTTCCGTGATGTTCCAGCCGGCGCCAAGATAGTCGAACTGATGGGCTAGGAGGCCCGGGATCATGGAATCCCACCCAGTGAGCACGGGCGACAGTGTTGGCAGCCCTATGCCTTTCAGGACTAACTTCTGCAGCTCAATCGAAGGTCCGGCCGCCTCCCCGCTCGGTGACACCGTCAGGTAAGGAGGTATCGAGGCAATCGCCACTTTGACGTGGCCGGCTTTGCGGAGCGCCTCAAGAGAGTCCGTCGTTTGCGCAAACGAAGGATACGAATAGCCGACGAGTGCAAGCATCGCGACCGGTAGCGAGTACTTTAGTTTCATGTTGGTTCCCCCCTTCTATGTCAATCAGTCTAGGAGGATCGTCTTCGCTGTCGCAAATACCAATTTCGTAGAGATCTATACCAGAATGGAATTGAGGCTCGCTGCGGTGCTGGATGGTTGTGGCTTTGCGGCGATTGGGTTCTGTGCTCGCAGGAGCAGGAAACAAACTATGAGTCATCGCACGGCGAACGGCCAATCGGCTCACATTTGTTTTGTCCCGGCGCAAGATCACCTTACCGGTTAGGGGAGGCTCAGTAGAACTGGCAGTCTTGCGTGAAGGTTCGAAAGTTCGAATCCGAGTTTCGGGCTAGCATGCTTTCGAACAACGCTGATGCACCAACAAGCGACTGACGCGTCTTTGGGAAAGTCGACTCTATCGCGGATGCCTCTCGGCAGTACGCCAGATTTATTTCCCTTTGAGCATTCCCGTACCGACCTGTCCGAGATCTAGACGCTGACGCAGTTGCCGCGACCGACTTAGACCAAACTTGACGTATGCTCTATGGGCGGCTCTGGCCAGTTGAATTGTCTATGGACCTATAAGCAGACCGGATTGGGATCTCGCGCACGGGTCCATTTTGCTCTTGCATGCTACACATGCCCATAGAAATCGCGGTGGACAGCGACCGAATAGGCATAGTCCAGCAGCGTCGCCCAGCTGAACACCGGCATCCCAATTTCTCGTTGGATTGCCCGCCCAAAGGGCTGGAAGCCGGTGCAGTAGAGCACCATAGCGCCCATTTTCGGATGCGCGTCGGCGAAATCCCGGGCGACTTTGACAAGATCGCGCTCTGCGAGTTGATAGTCGGCAGTCGGGATTGCGGGACGCAGATCCTTGTTCCAGAGACTGTCGAATTGCGGCGTCTTGCGATCGTCCATTGCTCCGCGGACGACATAGTTCGTTCCTACCGTTACTCCGACCGAAGTCAGGTGCCGATCGCTTAGATAGCTGCCCCCTCCCACTAGGATGCCGACAACCCGCTCCTGCCCGATGACCGTCTGCGCCAACGGCACCTGCAAAAGGCTGGAAGCAAAAACAGGCACATTTACCGCCGCTGCAATTTCCTTTTGGAAACGCGCAAAATAACCGCATTCCGCAGCGATGGCTCTACAACCCAGACGCTGAAGCTTACGCGCCGCAGCCAGGATCCGCGCCAGAAGGTCTCCCTCTTGTTCACCACGCGTCAGATTCGAGATGTTCACGCCCTCGGCAATCTCGTATTGGATCGGGAACGGGTAAGCGCTGGCATTTCGCACATCACCTGGAAAACCGGGATAGACGTCATCGAGAATGATAATTCCAAGGCCCATACCATAGCAGCACTGGCTGCGGCGAGCATGGATGCGTTGAATGGCTGGGTCGTGCACTGGCATGATCGTCGCACCTATTGTGGACTGGTCGGACCTTCATTGAGATATGATTAGACAGAGCGAGATATGTTTTTACAGACGTCCCTACTCCTCGACTCGCCCGCGCCATCGGCTCCAAGCCAACCTAGTATGGGCGCCAATGTCTAGGAACGGACGTGGAGGCAGCCTATTCGGTGCGCCAAGAGCTTGCATGTCGGCAATCAGCGGATTATCCAGACCGCACGCCATGTCGGCTCCCAAGAGCCCGCTGATCGTGCCTTTTACCACCCCAACGCCATTATCGCAAACGGCGGCGTAGACGTTGGGAGCGACGCGCCCAAATCCAGGGCTGCCATTGCCGGACACGCAAATGTATCCAGTCCAAGTGTACTCTAAGTTGACTTCCGGCAGCAGCGGGAACCGCTCGTTCAATAGTCGTTTATGCTCCAGCTGGACTTTCCGACGGTGGTCGTCCGATTGCCGAAAGCTCGGGCAGAAAGCGGCCGTCTGCCTGATTAGAATGCGGAGGTCGGGTGTCAGGCGCACGGTGGCGCCGATGCCGGCACGTGGATTGGCGGGCGTCAGGCCCCAGGGATCCACTCGGCCTAGAACTTCATACTCCCGCTGGGTCAAACAGCGGCTGAGGCTCGCGTTGACCGCAAATACTAAAAGCCGCCCCTGATAGAAGCCGAACTGTTCAGCAAAGCTGTTCACCGCAAGGATCATTCCCCCCGCACTGATAGAACCGTTGGGCGTCTTGAGTTCGACTTTGTCATTGTAATCAGTCTTTATGACGGGGGACTGCTCAAACAGCGTGACGTTCTCCGGCAAGGTGTCGGCCAACCCCCGCGTCAATGCCGCGGGATTAACGAGCACGGTACCGGGCGTGTATATCGCGGCGGTAAAGTGATCTGAGCCAAGTCGTTTTTTGAGCTCGGCCCTGTCGCACCAAATATAGGGCTGGCCGAGGCTATCAAATTCCTTTGACGTTGGTTCGAGAATCTCCCTTACCCCCAGGTTAGTGATTGCCGCTTGATACTTACCGGCCTGGCTCCAATCGCAGGCGATTTTATGCTGCTCGACCTGTTTGCGTAGATAGTCAATTCCGGCGTGATTAAGTCGCAGATGACACCTCGAAGCATTGAGGTCAGAAAGCTTATGTGGGACATCTATCACGAAACCCGAATTGCGACCCGACGCACCTTCGCCTGCTTCTTGCGCCTCGATCAGGATGATCTTGCTGCTCGGCCGATTCTCGGCAAGTCGGCGCGCTGCCGCCAGGCCTACAAAACCTGCGCCGACCACCACCCAATCTGCCTGGACCGTTCCCTGAAGAGACGGCTTGGGCTCTCGAGGCGGCAAGATTCGGCTCCACCCATTGGTGCTATCGTCAGCAGGCAAAATACGACACTTCGGCATGACCTTCTTTCAGCTTGTGAGCCTGCGCAGCTCCAACATGAGTGGCTTGGCGACGAGAGCGCTTCCTGCTCGGCATGGCCGCACCGTGGCGCTGGGCACCAAGGGTGCCCGCTAAATGGTCAACTCGATGCGCGTGTACAACGAGACGCAACCGAGGCCGGCGCAATACCGCGCTGCAAGTCGGGCCAACGGGCCGCCAGATCGGAGACATTCGACAGTTCTGGCTGAGCTTTCGACTGGCCTATTACTTTGTCAATTGACATAGTATTTGTGGAAGCAACGTAACCCTCTGCATGCATGCCGCCCCGGTCGGAATTTCGCGCATCGGTGCTTGGACCAACCGCACTGGCGACGCCAATACCAAATTCGAAGGGATCAATTCCGGATTGGAATAAATGCACGCGTCGACGCGGATGAATCCATGCCCGGTCGATTCGCGGTTCATCTTTGCGCGAATGGTTTTGTGACCCCAAAGAGCCGTAAACAAGCCTTGGCATCTCGCGGCGAAAGCCGGAGCGATATCACCGATATTCCTGGCCAAGGCGCCTCGCGTATTTTGCTTTGCGCGAGCTTGGCGCTCCAATGGCCGTCGATTCTTCTCAGTCCATCAAGACGCAAACCTCGGATTCAACGAAGCCGTGAGAGGCGAAGCTGGGATCAATGCTCTTGATCATGATGGTCCGCGGACAGTTCATTTTCGCTTTCATCGCGTCAGTCATTCTTCTATTGCGCCAGCAGGCGACGGCAGGCGTCGGAAGACCTGAACAATCGTAACTATGTCCTCATCGGCTGCATTTCACTCCAATGATGGCTGATGCCGCCAGTCGATGACACGAACATCATCGGGTCTTCGGGCACAATCGTGGCTAGCACCTGAGCATCGTGACCGGCCCGCAGCATCAGGGAAACTTCCCGCAGGCGGTGGACGTTGGCCCGCTCGATCGCCCGCTCTGCTTCGCACGCATGGTGCACGCGCTGTAGTGCAAATCGGCTGTTGACTGAGGCGGCAGGGCCCTTTGCTATTGGCCTAGTCGGCTCTCGCTTCAATCACAGCCGGATCATCGTCGCGAATCTGGACCGTATCTCCGCGCTCTGGAATGTTGCAGGGGGCGAGCGTGTTGCGGCGGCTGATCCATACTGTCCGCGGCAGGCCTTCTTTCGAGAAATGCTCGTCTAGCGCGATACAGATTTGGCGAGCGCAGGCCCGACATCTTTCCTGACATGCGTCTTGTGCCACGATTGTTCTGCGCGCCGGCAAGGGGCATGTGATGGAAGTGACAGCGCCGCTGTTAAAGCCTTGGCTGGAGTGTGTCGCCCTCTCTATGTCGGCCTCGGCAGTCAGCGGTGTGCGGCCCGCAACGCCCTGAAGCGTCGCGCACGTGGCCTGTTACGGTCGGCGGCGGAATAGATTTCAGCCTCAGTGACTTCGCCGATATAGGACCCGGGGACAGCGAAACAATCGAAGTGACCTTTCTTGTCGCAGCTTACCACCTCGACTGCGCCGTTGATCGTGGGGTCGGGATTGAGCACACGGCTGCTTGGAGTGCAAGGATGACATCGAGTCTTCCATCCAACCAGCCTGCATAATTCTCGCCTTCCAGATACGAGCCGACCAGCAGCTTCGGTCCGGCCTCCACGCTCTTGATGATACACTGCCGACGCTATCATATTCCCGGTCAGACCGGCTTGGAATATCCGATGGAGGAGCCACTGTAGCGGATGCAGACGTGCGTCGTAGAACGTCGGCTTGTGTAGGCCGCGCTTGTAGGCGCCGAACGAACGCAGTTCATTTGAAGCCTGCAAGGCCCCAGGCAGGGCCAACGGTGAAGCTAACTCAAACGTAGTGCGTATTCTCGGCGAGCGTGTTCTCCACAAGTTTGATCCAGGACAATGCTCCGTACAGAATCGCGTCATCTTGAAGTCGTAGGCGGGATGATGAATCCCGGCGCTGTCGCATTGCTACAGAAAATGAAAGCGCCTAGACGCTCCTCCAGCATGTAGGCAAATCTTCAGCTCCCATTAGCGGAAGTGGCTCGTGGACATTGCCTTGCCCGACCACATCCTTCGCCGCTCTTCTCGCAACGGTTTGCTTGGCGTGATTGACGGTAACGCGATGACCGCGCCGATAATCGAGATCGATCCTCGCGCCAGTGGATTGGACAACGCCGGCGGCCACCTCGCAGAAACGCTTCTCGACAAGCTTTGCGCACCTCAGGCTTCAGCGTATGAATTGTGCCGCGCAGTTCCGCGGTCTGCGGGATCACGCTACGGGTGCTGCCGGAGTGGAATTCGCAGATCGACATGACCGCTGATTCCAAAGGATCAAGCTACGTCGCCACGATCTGCTGCAGCGCAGTGACCAGCTGCGCGCCGACCAATACGCGAGTCGATGCATTTGTGCGGCGGCGAGCCGTGGCCGCCTCGGCCTTCCGTCCTGATCTCAGGCGCGTCCGTTGCCGCCATGATCGGCCCTGGCCGGATCGCAAAGACCCCAATCGGAAGGCCTGGCTAATTATGCATGCCATAGACCTGCTCGATGCCGAAGCGCTCCGTCAGTCCGTCCTTGACCATGCGGCTGCACCCCCGTGGTCCTCTTCCGCAGGCTGAAAAATGACAACGGCCGTGCCAGCAAACTTGCGGGTTTCGGCGAGGTAACGCGCGGCGAAGAGCATCGCTGTGTGTCCGTCGTGACCCCAGGCATGCATGACACCCTTGGTCTTGGAGGCATATGGGAGACCCGTCGTCTCCTCCATCGGCAGGGCATCCATCTCGGCGCGAAAGGCAATCACTCTGCCGTCACCGCTAGCAGTGTTTTCCGCCCCTTGATAACGCGTTTGAGGACGGTCTTGCCGTGCCGCTCACGATCTCACCGCAACCGAATTCACGAAGGCGCTCGGCAGCGAAGGCCGCCGAGCGGTGTTCCTCGTAACACAGTTCTGGATGTTCATGAATCTCGCGACGCTAAACCTGGAATTCGGAGTGAAGTTCGGGGACGCGATTGACGATGGGCATGGAAGCTTCGGTCCTTATAGTTAGAATCACTCGCTGATCCGCACCGCTGTAGAAACAAACGCGAGGGACTATGAAACGGCACGAGGACGGTTTGACCAAACCGGCGTCGGTGCCGACCCCGCCGGCAGCAGACTCGATAATTTGCTGTCGGAATGATGAGGCATCTCGACCGGTCTCCGATCCAATTCGCTGATGTGCTTGCAACCGCTCGGCGCCATCGCGACATCGAGCTCGTGCCTCAAAATTCCGATCGTTTGGCTTGCGCCGGCCATTCCGCCACCTGCGGTGCCGTACAGCATCATTCGGCCCATCATCACAGGTTTGGCATCCGCGAAGGAGCTTGAGAATATCGCTACCTCGCTGGACTCCGCTGTCGACAATCACGGTCACGCACGCTCCAACCACGTCTACAATGTCTGATAGCACCTCGATCGTCGCCACGGCGCTGTCCGGGTTGCGGCCACCATGATTAGAGATGATGATGCTATCGCCGCCGAGCTCCGCGGCGAGGATCGCATCGTCTACCCGAAGGATACCCTTAAGGACAGATTGCCTTCCCAGACATCGCGCAGCCAACGCACATGCTGCCAGCCAAGGCCGGGCTGGTAGCGCAGAGCCTTGCTCTTTGCCAATATGCTGCTGCGATAAGCCGCCGGATGAAGGCCGGGATGTGGCCTCCCGCAAAATACCGACCAAAAGCACCGACCGCCCAGCGCAGATGAAGAGCCACGTCGCACACGTTGCGTGCGGAATACTTGAAGGGTACGCCGAACCCATTGCGGCTATTGTATTCCCGATTGGCAGAGACCGCATTGTCGCATATGACCACCAACATCCGTACGCCGCTGTTCCATGCACGATCTAGCAGGTCTCGTGTGAACTCTCGCTCCTGCCACATATAGAGCTGAAACCAGACCGGACCTGCGCTCGCCGCGGTGATTTCTTCGGTTGATCATTACCTTCCGTCGCAGCACAGTAGGTTACTCCACGAGCGGCAGAAGCTCTGGCTAGCTCGATCTCTCTTTGATACCATACGAGCCCAGCAAAGGCGGTCGGCGCGACAATGCTCGGCGCATCATGGGCTTCGCCGAAAAGCGAGACGCTTTGGGTCCGAACCTCGCCCCCTCGAGTACTCGCGGCCTGATCCGAACGGCATCTAGTGCTTGTCGATTCCATCGCAGGGCGTTCTCGTTCTCCGTTCCCCGATCAATGAACTCAAATATTCCCCGGGGTAGCCGCCGTCGGGCCAGCCGCCGAAGCTCCGCGAAATTGAGGAAGTCACTCATTTAAGCTGGCTCTAAGAATCACACGCGATATCGGCGCGCTTCGTCGTACGGCACAAGCAATCTATTGGAATGTGCTTTTTGTTCCATTGCACCAATGACCCCAATCACGCTCGAAAAAATCTAGGCAAGCAGGCACTGAAAGGCCTCGCTCGTTCTGCGCCGAAGACTCGAGTATGGTACAGCCTCTTCGAACGCGATGGACGAGGACGGCAACGCTCCCGCGCCCCTATGTCCTGATTGACTCGCCGATAATCGGGATCTCTCGAGGAGCGAACCCCAAAGTGAGCAACCGCGGCGCTTGGTCTGTGATGACGAACAGGTCCTCTAGGTGATACATCGCTCCTTCGGCATCCGTAACCATCGGCTCGATGTTGAACACCATGCCCGGTTCAAGTTTTGCCTTTTCGCCAGGCCGGATCATCGGATTTTCGTGCGCTTCGATCCCAAAACTATGCCCGACCCACACCATATTGAAGTTTAGTCCGAGTTTCTCAGCCTGCTCCTTGCAGAAGTAAAAGGGCTCCTCGGCCGCCATTCCCGGTCGGATCATGTTGATGGCCGACGTCTCGAGATCCCAAAGCTTTCGATAAGTCTCGCGTTGCAGGGCCGTGGGCTCACCAGTCGAATAGGTACGCGCGAAATCACTAGCCCATGCACCATACTTTCCGCCAACATCCAAGCGTATGATCTCACTCTTGGCGGTGACGCGATCAGTCGGAATAGCGTGATTGTGAGACGTGCGAGGACCGCTCGCTAAAATGAGGAACTGCATCGCGTCAGCGCCAGCGTTGATGATCCCATCCACGATGCGATTGGCCATGACGCGTTCGGTTTCGCCGACCTTACTTGCGCTGAGTGCATCCAATACCGCTCGATGCGTCTGCTTCGTCGTCTTCTCGAGCAACGCGATCTCATCGTGCAACTTCACGGCGCGAATTGAAGCAATTTTCTTGCTGGCATCGATGAACTTGACATTGGGCAACCTTTGCGCAAGTTGCTCATACGACGTGACCGGCAGATAATCGAGATCGATGCCTATCGTGCCGCGCTCCAATCCAATATCAACAAGCACGTCTGCCAGTGCGTCTGCTGGGTAGTTCTGAAATTCGGTGTAGGTCCTGATGTTCTTGATCCAGCTTTCAGCAACCATCTGCCGCCGCTCGGTTGTCGCCACTAGAGCTATCGGCTCCCCGTTCGCAGGCAGGATCGCAAACGCCTGGCGCGCCCTTACACCGGCGACACTCATCAAGAACACGTTCGAGGTGTAGACGAAGTTTTCTGGGCTCATAGCAATGACTGCATCGACACCGAGCTCGCCCGCCAATGCCCGTAGAGCGGACTGGTTAGGCAGCGGACGAGACGCTGAGTTGGCTTCGGAGGCATCTTTGCTCATGAACGCTTGGCTCCACGTTAGTTGTAGGTATGCTGATGAATGGTGACCAATCGCCTCTGGCTAGGCCAATACCAATTTAGCAGGAGTCAATATCGGATCGGAATTGATACAGGGTAGAGCTGCGCGGCCAGGGAAGGCTTTGCTATCGCGCGGTGCAAAAAACTCTTGTCGACGAGCGCCGTCCCTCTCGCAGTGAACAGGCCGATATCCAATCCCGCACGGGATCGAGATCAAAACTGGCAGCTCCGAGGCTAACCAAGAAGTCCTTGGTCGCGCAGGGTGCGCATGGCCCCTTCAGCCGCTTCAAAGAACAGAGCATGCGTTTCGTCAGTATGTGCGACGGACATGTAGACTTTGAAAGGCGAGCAGAACACTCCCCTTCGGATCATTTCGATTCCGAACCGATCAGCAGCATCTTGCCGACAGGCCGCGAGAGTCTCCTGACTATCGATCTGGCCAGCTCCAAACACCACTCGCTGGACGGCGGGGTGCCCAATCATCTGGAATGGCACCGCAAGTCTCTCAGCTATTTCGTGCAAGGCAGCCGCCAAGGTTTCGCCTTTTTCCCTTAGTTTGGCCGGAGCTTGTAGGTCCTCGACCACTGCAAGCGTGGCTAGACCAGCTACACAGCTCAGTGGATTGCCATTCAGAGTGCCACTGATAAAGGCGGACCGACCATCGTCCGCGCGCCCAGCGATCGCGAGTTCCAGGATCTCGGCCCGCCCGGCCACGGCGGCAAGCGGCAAGCCACCACCCAAAATTTTGCCTAAAGCGCAGAGATCCGGCGTCACGCCGAAGTATTCCTGGGCGCCACCAAGCGCGAGCCGAAATCCGGTCACCACCTCATCGAACACGAGTAGGGCACCTATGCTATCGGCCAGCATACGCAAGCCCTCGAGAAACCCTGGTGCTGACATGAACGCCCGCTGCACCGGTTCGACAAGGATAGCGGCAATCTCGTCGGCCACGGGTTGAGCGATCTGTCGCGTCCGCTCGATGTCATTGTAAGGCGCGATGAGGACTGAATCACTAAGTTCGAGCGGAATGCCGGCGGACTCCGGGACAGCGCGCTGATCGTTTTGACTTGGGTCGGCGCACAGGGACTGTAGCGCGTAGTCGCTCTGTCCGTGAAAGGCGCCGTCGAATTTCAATATCTTGGTTCGTCGTGTAAAGGCCCTTGCGAGGCGAAGTGCATAAAAGTTCGCCTCGGTCCCATCGCTGCAAAATCTCACTGACTCTGCGCAGGGCACCAGCCGACAAATTGTGGCCGCAAGCTCCCGGGCAGGTTCGTTGACGAGATAGTAGTGTGTGCCCTTGGCCGCCTGCTCGGCGATGGCTGAAACGACCCTTGGATGGGCATGTCCCAATACCATCGGTCCCGCTCCCATCAGGTAATCGGCAAAGCGCCGTCCATCTGTCGACCAGAACCACGGGCCCTCGCCGCGCGCAACCGTAAGTGCGACTTCGTCTGGCAGACTGTATCTACCGAGGGCGTTTCCAGCGAGATAGCTGCCGTTCATCGCCGTGTGCATCTCGTTTTCCTCCCCGCTCACCACGTTATGACTTTTGCAGCACGTGCGCGTAGCAGACTGCACCTGTACCGACCATATGAGCCAAGCCCGTCTTGGCACCCTTATGCTGACGGGCGCCAGCCTCGCCGCGCAGCTGCGCTGTGATCTCGGCGATTTGGCCGATCCCAGTGGGCCCGAGCGGATGTCCCATGGCAATCAGTCCGCCGGAGGGACTGACAGCCATCTGTCCGCCAATGTCGAAGGCACCTGCCTTGAGCAAATGGATGGCTTGTCCCGGTTCGCAGGCTCCCATCGCCTCGATGTACTGCAGCTCTTCGACCGTGAAGGCATCATGAACCTCGAGCACATCCACGTGTTGCGGTTTCAGACCGGCTTGTTGCAGCGCATCGGCGATGGTGTGCTGCGTAATCGCTGCGTCCGCGGCTGAATGGAGCCCGGCGCGCTCGCTTGAGGCCGCCGATGCCGTGACACGGACCGCGCGAGCCGCGTTGATGCCCAAACGCTTGATGGCATCCTCGGAAGCGACGATCACGGCCGCGGCGCCTTCGCCGACGGGGCAGCATTGCAGGCTGGTCAGGGTACCCGATACTGGCTTGCCAGCCAGAATTTCGCCGAGCGTACGGACCTGCTGACGATGGGCGTTGGGATTGAGCGAGCCGTTACGATGGTTTTTGACCGCGACCAGGGCAATATCTTCCGGCTTCACGCCATGCGTATGGGCGTATTCGTCAGTCAGCAACGCAAAATGAGTGAAGGGAACGATCGCGCCTTCGGCCAAATTATCGAGGCCTGTTTTGGTATAGGCACGCTGCACGACGGCTGGCTTGTCAACGCCGACCGCGAGGCACACGTCGGCAATGCCAGCGGCCACCTCGATGCAAGCATGCCGGAACGCGGCCGAGCCTGAAGCGGAAGCGTTTTCAATGTGCACGAGCGGCCGACCGTTGGCACCGAGATGCTTCAGCATCACCCGGCCCGCCGCCATGCCGAGTCGACCGGTGCCGATATAGGACGACTCGACGTCTGGCCACGCGATCGCAGCATCCGCCAGAGACTGCCGGATTGCCTGTAGCCCCAACGCCACGTAGGCTGTTTCGCTTAATGGCTGGTATCGGTGCCAACCAATTCCCACGACATAAATGGTACGCAAGTCCTTCAGGAATTTGGCCATGTCGTTCGGTTCCGCTGATAATCATGAGGCCGGCGTGAAACGAAGGTCGAGAGTTATCCGCACCCCGCTTCCGACGGACACCAGCTTACTCACCATTCTTTGCCCGGGCGCCAGGATCCTCTCATCCTGGTTTAGCAGGAGTGTGCGGATCGTCGGTCCATCGTCGAGCTTGATCGAACCGATTGTGAAAGGTGCTTCGTGGGCTTTAGCGTCGGGATTGAGTGCCGGCGCCGGCGGGGCGTGAATGTGGACCTTCGCCGATGCAATCAAGGTCCCGCAACCGCTGAGAGCCATCGGCTGCAAGGCAGCGCCGCTTTCTCCGCAGACCTCACATCCATAAGTCTGCAGCGGGAAAAAGACGTAGCCGCAGTGGAGACACTTGCCACCTTTGAGCGACGGATAATTTGGTGCAGCGCTCGTGCCTTCGATGGCGTACAGAGTCGGTTTGAGGATTCTAGACATGCTTTTCGACTTACTCAGGACCGGTGACACACACATGCTTTGGCGAATCGTTCGGTGCGCGAATTCGCGAAGGAATCCGGCGGCGCGCTCGCGGCCAATTGGTGAGCGCAGCGCGCTTGCGATTGCGCGGCGTTGTAGTTGCGAGTTCCGAACACTGGTTGTCATCATCTGACGTTGGGCTTTCGCACACTCCACTGCGCGCACGACTCAGCATCGGACGGGCCGTCATTTCAGCTTTAGCCGTTCACCTGCCGCGCGGCCCCCTTCCAGTAGGGCTCGCGAAGTGCTTTCTTGTCGACCTTTCCCAAGTTGGTTAGCGGTAGAACCTTCACCAGATCAACCGTCTTCGGGGCCTTCATTGAGCCCTTGAGCTCTTTGGTGAAGGCGATGAGTTCTTCGGAAGAAGCATTCTTGTCCGGACGGAGGACGACAAATGCTTTGACCGCTTCGCCCCACTTTTCATCCGGAACACCGATAACAGCTGCTGATGCGACCGCCGGATGGAGCGTCAGGGCGTTCTCGATTTCCTTTGGATAAACGTTGAATCCTCCCGAGATAATCATGTCCTTCTTGCGATCGACGATGAAGAAGTATCCTCGCTCATCCTGGTAGGCCAAGTCGCCCGTGTGAAGCCATCCCCCGCGCAATGCCTCCTCTGTCAAATCGGGCTTCTTCCAGTACCCCGACATAACCAGCGGCCCCCGCACGCAAATTTCGCCGATTTGCCCACGAGGGACCACTTTGCAGTCATCGTCCAGCAGCCTGACAGAGATGCCCGGATACGGCGTACCGGCCGACTCCAGTCGATTATCTTCCCCCGATAGATGGTCTTCGCGGCTAAGGATGAGCACGGTCGCTGGGGCCTCAGTCTGACCGTAGGACTGAATAAATACCGGGCCGAAGATCCGAAGCGCCTCACGCAACCTGGTTGGCGAGGTCGGAGCCGCACCGTAAAGGATTCGACGCATGCTCGTCAGATTGGCACCCGATATGCTCGGGTGGTCCAACAAGGCATACAACATAGTGGGCACCACCATCATGCTTGTGACGCCCTCGTGCTCGATGGCGCGAATAACGTCACCTGCATCGAATTTCTTCTGCAAAATGGTGCAGCCGCCCTTCAGGAAGACAGGCAACATAATTGTGCCGCCCCCGTGGGACATGGGCGAAGCACAGAGGTACTTGATTTGCTCCTCCCATGGCTGCGTCGCCATGTAGTGCATGGCAGCGCAGGCAAGCGAACGGCTGGATGTCATCACGCCCTTTGGCAGACCGGTTGTACCGCCTGTGTAGGCCAGGCGGATCACATCTTCTGGATTTACATCCGTCATCAGCGGGACCCTGGGTTCGATAGCACCAGCCCAGAAGGAGCCGATTTCGCCATTCCCGGCCTGGTGGGACTTCACCTCGAGCTTGCTGCCGATGGCCTTATTGATCTCGATGCCAATGCTGAGGTGTTCGTCATCCACAATAAGAATGGCGGCTTCCGAATCCTCAACGGCATAGATTTGGTCATTGATGCTCGATGAGCCCTGCAGCGTGACCGACCGGTAGCCCTGGATGTAGCAGGCGGCCCAAATTGCAAATAGCTCCGTGGCATTGCTTGCAATCTGCGCAACTGCATCGCCCTTCCGGACACCGAGCACTTCCAGCCTCGCCACGGCGCTCCCGATCATCACTTCCAGTTCGCCAAACGTAACGGCCCGGCCTGCGTCCTTGAAAGCAACACGGTGCCTGAACTGCCCGAGCGCGACGATGATCAGTTCACCGATTGTGGACCCCTGATAAAGCAGCGTGTCAACCATACTACGCCCATTCCCTCGAAATTTCGCATCAGCCCATCTTCCGACGAGCAAAGACTGCTGGAATAGATCCACGTCCTGCGTTTCTTTTGCAAATTTGGGGACGTCGTCAGCAGAGCTCCGGTATTTTATATCTTATCAAATCCGGTTTAGCAATGTTCTGTCGCTCCCCGCTCATGGCAAAGGCTGCGAGCCTACGAAATCCACGAGTGGCAGCGTGATGCTACGCCCCGGAATAGGTCAGAAGCTTGCGTCGAGGTGAGGTCCTTGGCTGCAACGACAATTCAGACAGCCCGTCTGCGCGACTGATGCAACTCGGATTCGGCCTCTTCGACGACATCCTGCCAAGACTTCAAGGTTTCGTCGCGATGCGCCATCGCCGCCTTCTGAAGTCTGGACGCCGACCGTGCTCTTACGGCATCAAGCATCGTTTCATGCTCTTTTGTCGCAAGCGGCTTGCGCTCGGGCCGCAATTCGAAAATAGTTTTCGGCCAGCGCTTGAAGAAGCGGGCCACAATGTCGCTGACCTCGCTCTTCAGGAACTCGTTCTTGCACGGCGCGTAGAGAAGTCGGTGGAATTCACGATTTAGTTCGCTGTACTTGGTGCCGACCTTGGTTTTCTTCATCTGGTCGATGAGGTCGCGGAGCTGAGAGATGGTGCTCTCAGTATGATACGGAACCGCCTCGGTCATAGCGAGGATTTCCAGATAGGTCCCGGTTGCAATGATGTCGAAAAGCTCTTTGATTGAGACCTCTGCGACGGTGGCGCCGCAATGGCTCTTGAAGACCACGAGCCCATCGCGCCGGAGCATGAACAGCGCTTCACGAATTGGCATTTCGCTGATCTTATAGAAGGAGGCTAGTTCCACCAGACGCAGCCGCCGACCCGGAGCGAGCTTCCCTTCCAGGATGTCTTTCTTGATAAGCTCGTAGGCATAATCCGCCTTGGTAGACGGCATCTTCACGTTCATCGTAAGTATCCTGCAATTTGGCGACTCTTGATCTGATATAATATTGCATCGGTTTCATCGGTCAACGATTGGCACTTGGCCAATCTGCCCCTTGATGATCTCTTGATTGTTCGCCCCAATGCTCGACGTCACTTTACTAGGCGCTAGACGCGATAAAGCGGCCCACCAGCCGGCGGCACCTACGCCAATTCAGAACCTAAGTCACACTCAAAGTATCCAACCGCAGCCCTCGAACAATTCGGCTTCTCGAACGGCGGGGCTGTTCGGGCGGAGGGCGACGCGCCTTATGCAAGCAGGTTGACAACAGGCCGGTAAGTCATCAAACATAATTTGATAAAATATAAAATTCCCGGAATGAGCGAATGACCGACCAACCGATCCTTTTGGTTGCTCCTTGGCGCATTGGCGTTGACGTGGGCGGCACTTTCACCGACATGGTCTTGTGTGACTCAGCCGGTGCTCTGCATATTTTCAAGACACCCTCGATAACTGCAGATCCAAGCGAAGGTGTACTAAATGTGCTGCGGCTGGCAGCAGGCGAACTCCGCCTGGCGCTCCCCGCCTTGCTGCGGGATTGCGCGCTTTTCGTGCATGGCTCAACCGTCGCCACCAATACAATCCTGGAAAAGAAGGGGGCCCGGGTCGGGATGCTGACCAGCCAGGGCTTCCGAGACTCCTTGGAGATCCGCCGCGGCATCCGCGAGAACCAATGGGATCACCGCTCCCCCTTCCCGCAAGTCTTGGTGCCGCGCTACCTGCGGCAGCCCGTCCGGGGACGCATCGACGCCGACGGTACGGAGCTCGCCCCTCTCGCGGTCGAGGACGTGGCCAGCGCCGCCGCACTTTTCGTCAAAGAAGGTGTCGATTCGGTCGCGGTGTGTCTGTTCAACAGCTTTCTGAATAGCAAACACGAGTATGACGCTCAAGCGGCGCTTGCAAAGTACTGGCCTGGGGATTGGATCTCGCTATCCAGCGAGATCATGCCGACGATGGGCGAGTACGAGCGCGGCTCGACGGCCGTGATGAACGCATATGTCGCGCCCAAGGTCACACGCTACCTCAATGCGCTCGACAAGCAACTGCGAGAACTTGGTTTACCCGGCTCGTTGCTCATGCTGCAGAGCAACGGCGGAGCCGTATCAGTCGCTGAAGTTTCCAATCGTCCCGTGATGCTGGTTTTGTCCGGACCTGCGGCAGCCGTTGGGGCTCTCAGGGGATGTGCTACCCCGGAAAGCTCGGCCAATTTCATCTCGATGGAGATCGGGGGCACGAGCTGTGATGTCATGGTGATGGCGAACGGCGATGTGCCAGTGAGCGACCAGCTGGTCATCGATGGCTATCATCTTACGACTCCCTCGGTCGAGATTCATACTGTCGGGGCGGGCGGCGGTACGATCGCATGGGTGGATCCTGCAGGGCTGTTGAATGTCGGCCCCCAGGGGGCAGGAGCGCAGCCTGGACCAGCATCATATGGACTGGGTGGCGAGCATCCTACGGTCACGGATGCGCAGTTGGTCCTCGGAAGATTGCGAGCAGGTCCGCTCGCCGGCGGCGCAGTAAGGCTCGACCTCGACTTGGCCGGACGCGCGATCGAGACCAAACTTGCTCGTCCGCTCGGCCTTTCGATAGATGCCGCGGCTGCCGGGATCATTCGTCTTCTGGAGCAAAACCTGCTGCATGCGGTCGAACGTCTTAGCATCGAGCGCGGACACAACCCGGCAAATTTCACGCTGGTAGCAGCCGGAGGGGCCGGCCCTATGCATGGCAGTGCCGTCGCGCGCGCCCTGGGATGCAAGCGGGCGCTATTGCCACGCGCTGCTGGCGCCTTCTGCGCGATGGGCACATTGAAGTCAGATGTGCGCCAGGATTACCTACAAGTCTTTGTCGCGGACCTCGACAAGACCGATCGCGGGGCACTCGAGGCGGGATTTACCCACCTCGAAACCAAAGCGTTCAACGGACTGGCCCGCCAAGGCTTTGCCAAGAATGGCATAGTCCAGCGCGAGATCGATCTACGCTATGAGGGGCAGCAGTGGCCTGTTCGTGTCGCATTGAAAGCTAACGTTTTCGATGCATTTACTGCGCGACAAGCCTTTGAAGCGGAGCATCAACGCCTGTTTGGTCACATTCAACCTGGCGGCCGTCTCGAGATCACGGCACTGCGCGTCGTCGGGCGCGGTGGCTTCGAAGTGTCACCAACACCGGTCCGGATGCCACACCAAGAGCCTCCTATTCCCCGACAACGACGTCCAGTCTGGATCGACTCGACTCACGGCTGGCAGGATATTCCTGTCTACGACGGAGTGGATCTGCAACCGGGTTCGAGGCTGAGCGGGCCCCTCTTGATCGAAGAGCGAACAACTACGGCGTTTATCGGTCCCGGCGACGTGGTCGAGGTAGACACAGCCGACGACTTCCTGGTGCATATCGGAGGTGTCGCATGACCCCTGCTTTGGATCCGATTACGCTCGCCCTGGTGCAGAACCGGCTTGACCATATCTCGCACCAGATGGGATGGGTGATGACGCGCACCGCCCGCTCACCGATCTTCAGCCAGAGCCACGACTTCTCCTGCTTCTTAGCCGACGCGCGTGGCACGTTGATCAGCCAGGCGGACGGCATTCCCATCCATACGGGCGGCGGCGGTTTTGCCGTTCGCGCGGTTCTGCGTGACTTCAAGGACGCGATCGCGCCGGAAGACGTGTTCCTGTTGAATGATCCGTACACCGCGGGCGGCAACCATCTGCCCGACTGGGTCATTGCCCGGCCAGTCTTCGTGAAGGGCAAGCTCGTAGCTTTTACGTGCAATCGCGCTCATCAGGTGGACATCGGCGGCGGTGCGGCCGGTTCTTACAACTCGGCTGCCACCGAGATTTTCCATGAGGGCATCCGGCTGCCGGTACTGAAGCTGATCGAAGCCGGCCAGACACGCGATGACCTTTGGCGTCTTCTGTTGCTAAATACACGCCTGCCCGAGGCGGTCGATGGCGATCTGCGCGCCATGATCGGTTCGACCCGCATCGGCGCGGAGCGGCTTGCACTGCTAGTCGAGGAGGTGGGACCTGATCATGCGGACGAATTCTTCGAAGGCGTGTTGGCGCACGCGGACCGGCGCTTCCGGGCCAGTTGTTCCCGCCTTGCCAAGGGCGTCTGGCGGGCGGACGAATCCGTTGACAACGATTGCTTTCAGTCAATCGACGGCCGAATCACTGTGACGCTGACGGTCAGTGAATCAGGCCTGATCGTCGATTTTGAAGGAACGTCCCCTCAGGTGCGAGGGTTCAAGAATAGTTCGGTCGCCAATAGCACGTCGGCAGTATTCATGGCGCTGGCTTCGTTCTTCGAACCGGATCTGCCCAAGAACGAGGGCGCTTTTCGCAGCGTCGAAATCAGGTTGCCCGAAGGCACGCTTGTGAACGCGCGGCCACCCGCGCCCATGACGATGAACACGAATTTCGTGGGGCATGAGATCGTGCAAGTGGTCTGGAAAGCGTTGGGACAGGCATTGCCCGAGCGCGCTTCGGCCGGTTGGTCAAAGGGATTGCGTTCCATCACAGCGGGTCTGCGCCCAGACGGCGACCGCTACGTCATGTATCAGTGGCCAGCCGCGCCCGCGGCCGGCGCCATTGAGGGGCGCGATGGTTTCCACCTCATCGGCGGCCTCATCACATTGGGGGGGCTCGCATTGCCTAACCTCGAGACGTATGAGCATCTCTATCCGGTACGCTTCCGTCGCCACGAATTGCGCTGCGACAGTGCAGGCCCAGGCCGCTTCCGCGGCGGAGCGGGATGCGACTACGAGGTCGAGATCCTGACGCCGGCTGACTATGCCTTCTGCAGCGAAGGTGTAGGCGCGCCGTCTGGCTTCGGTGCTACGGGAGGTAAAGCTGGCGCGGGTGGGGAAATTGAGATTTCGCTCGCCGACGGCACAACCATCCGCCCACCCCGATACGGCGTCGAACGACATGGCCCCGCGCGCTATCACGCCGTCTCGCCGGGTGGCGGCGGATTCGGCGATCCGAAAACCCGCGACCCATGGAGCGTCTTGCACGACGTGCGGGACGGGATTGTGAGCGCAGCGGCGGCCGAAATGGAGTACGGAGTTGTCATTGCGCAGGATGGTCGCACCATCGACGAAGCACGCACGCGGAAACTCCGTCGAGCGTTCCCCTAATTATCACTCTGCTCCGCAGCACAGTTGTGCTGGCTCCCACTTCGTGGAAGCAATTTCACCAATTCAATTATTGGTTCGTCTCGTACGAAACTGACGCGCTACTGACACGATTGAAATTCAGCGGTCATTTGACATACCTAATCGCGTCCTCTTAAATGCGGCGTTCAGGCAAGCATTTGTCTCCAGCCAGCGTAACAAGTTGGGTTTCGGCTTCTACTTCGGCTAGATCGAAGCGATCTTCCATAGCCGGCGCCGAGCAGATCGGCCCGCCCGTGCAAACCACCGCAGTCTGCCAGTCATCACGATCATTCTACTCTTCCAGTTTCCGACTCTCGGCAACGTCTCGCCTTATCGCACGCACGTCGATCGCCGGTCGCGTGCGGTGATAACGTAACCGGGGCTCGCAAGACGGGACGGCTCGCAGCTGGATTCCTGACATTGCGCGAGCAGCTTCCAACGCGCTTGGAGCCATTCCCGCTCCATGGCTTCGCGGCATTTGATCAGGGGGGACGCTCATCTGCCATTTCGAGAAACTAGATTATTCAGTGCTGATCCGTCTGTACCGTTAGCTATGAAACGGAACGCAAGGCCTGAGTTAGCGGACGGGCAAATGACGCTCTGTTCAGAAACATTGGTGAGACCGAGCCAGCGCTTTCCGAGCGACCCCGGCGAACGAAGTATCACAAATTAAAAACTGGATCTGAATCTTAAAAGGCCCCCGGCGGGCATGCCGGAGGCCTTCTTGGAGGTTAGAGCCGTTCTATTTTCTCCTTCGCTAGTTGGACCAGGAAACTCACCAGCTTCGCTGAGCGCGGAGCAGCAGCGTGAGGCTGTTCTGGTCCTTTAGCTCATACGTGGCACCTGGCTTAGCGATACCCGACTGCACCGGTAGGGTCACCGTGCTTCCGCCCGCATACTTCTGATCGAGCATTTGATACGCGAGGTCGGCCGAGAACGTCAGGTTCCGTACCGGGCTCCAGCGCGTTATCGCACCGACAACCCCATAGTTGAAATCAGGGTTACAGCCTGCAACACCGCTTGACAGGGCGAGCGTCGCGACGAACGCACCGCAGATGTAGCCCTTGGCCGTGTTGTTGTACCGCACAGAACCCAAGCCACCGTAGATTGCGGTGTTCCAACGCGGATCCCAGTTGTGGGTGTAGGCGCCGTTGAAGCCGTAGCTCGTGGTCAACTGCTGGCCAGAGCCGGCCACGAACACGGAGTCAGATAGACCAGCAAGGCCGACACTCTGGTAAGCAGCCGGCGACGCCGACCCACCGTACATCGCATAAGTGTATGACGTGTACTGCTGGAAGTTGTAGCCAGTTGCGCCAGTTGTGTAGACGCCCTGGAGGTTGATCGTGTCGCCCGGACCAGTAGGGACGTTCTTGATCGACAAAGCCAGCTGACCAGCCCAGCCCCACTTGTCGCCCGGATGGCCGGTCGTTTCATCGACGCCGTAGTAGGAAGCGTGGTTATCATGCGCGGCTACCGATGCCTGGAAGAGCCCCCAAGCTTGGTCAACACGAAGCATCGCTATGAGATCTGGGCTTCGTGAACCGCCGATATCGTTCGCACCGTACGTGCCGGTTACGAGACCTGCGGCGGTCGCTCCGCTCACATTCCAGATGTTAGTTGTGTTACGGATGACTTGATCTTCGGCCGAGAAGGTAGCGGTGATGCCTTGACCGAAGTCAGCGGTATATGCGAACTGGTTCACAGCTTCCCACCCGCCGCCACCTGGCAGACCATCGAAGTTATTTCCCGGATAGTTCGTCCAGGGAGAGGAGAACTGCGACTGGGCTCGACCAAGCGTAAAGCCAGCGAATTGGATGAAAGCGTAGTAGACAGTGAGAGCGCCGCCGGCGATCTGAGAGCCGGGCGATGTTGTATAGGCTGTCGCGCCATTCACAGTACTCGTGCCGGCACCGGTATATCCGCCCGCCGTCCAGGTGAAGGCCAAGTCAGCGAACGTACGAACCACACCGTACTCGGTAGCCGTGCGCGTATCGATAGTGAAGTCGGCGCGAGATCTGCTGGTATAGTAGTTGCTGAGCCGATTGTGTGCGGCGCCCACGCCGCTGACCGTGCCGCTGTAGATCGAGTTGCTGCCCAACACCGTTTCCGCACGGATGTAGCCACCCAGCTTGATGCAGGTATCGGTGCCAGGGATGTAGTAGAAGCCCGCTCCGTACAGCGAGCAGATTTTGACGTATTCTATCGCCTTGGCCTTCACGGGCAGATCGGCTGCCTGCGCTCCGCTTGCCGCGATCAGCCCCGCCGCCGAACCGAGCAAAATGCTCTTCACCATCTTCATAAAAAGTCCTCCGAATTGTTTCACCTCAAAAGCGGCTGCTCCATTAATGAGACCTGCCACCTTCCGCCCCCAATCATTCTCGACCTGCAGGGCCTTCTTCGAACGCCACCTGATAGATCGAACCAGTGAACGTCGCGGTGCGGATCATTCCGCCGCTCGCGTGATGATGGTGACAGATTGCGTTCGCGACAGGCACGCAAACTTTGTACGGAATGAACCGATGCGCGCGCAACGCTCCGCAAGCGTGCTCTAATCGTGTCATAACGGTTCGATTGGTACTATTCTTGATGCAGGGAGTACGCTTCGTACGGAAGCCTCAGCGATTCTATGCACACGCCAATGAAGCCAGCATCGCTCAAGTCAAAGAGCGCACGGATGCATGCGGCCGCGTCGACGCAACGCAAGCATGTGAAATCACACGCGACCAACGCGATGGACTAGAACCTGAGAATTAAGTCGAGGCGCGCAGCCCGATTTCGCTAGATTGCCGGCTCTTTTGCAGCAACTGTGGATTCAGGTGACCGTATGCGCCCGAAACGAGCTTGTAGTAGCTGCATGTCATTTGCACGAGGCAGTTGCGCTCGTCGATCTGCATGACGCCGCGCGTCTTGCGAATCACATCCTGCTCTTCGAACCGGATCAGCGGTCTCGGCTACGCCAGCACGCGGCAATCCCAAAACAGACGAGAGATAATCGTACGTAACCGGAAGCACCAGAGCGTCGATGGCATCACTCGCCAAGCAGAGCCGGGACGCGAGTCGTTTTTCACGACCATGACAAACGCAGCACAAGCTTGACTGAGAGCAGTGCAATGTGAGCTCCTGAACATACCTCGAAAGATGTTCTCGGACATCGGGGCGCTTGTTGACGATTCGACGCAAAGTCCTCGACCCGGATCCTGTGCGCGCTGCCCGGAATGAGCAAAACAGACTGGTAGGTCGGCAGATGAGCTTTGAATGACAGCGAAGCGCCGACCGCGCCCCGATATCCGATAACGGCGGTCTGCAAAATGCTCCCGCCCGCGACGATCCTTAAGGTGTGGCTCATTGAAGTAGACGTGATCAAGAAACCTTTTCGATTCATGAAGAGCCATGCGCTCTTTCAGACCGACCGGTTCTGGCAACTCGCCTATGGCTGCAAGGTCTTGGAGAGAAAGACCCGCCAGTACTCCGTTTTTGACAAAGAACCGCGTATTAGGACGCACGATATTGGGCCGATTGTTCATCGGCGGCCTCCCGTGCTTGCACCTGGTTGGCGCCTGGGGTACGCGTCGCGAAATCTTATTTCAGGGCACCTCCAGATGGGCCTGCGTTGTCTCCGTCTGAGCCTCGAATAGCGACGCGATATTAGCCGATTGCACGAAATACTTGGCTGACGGCACACCGCCCATATTCACTCCCTGGCTGACTCGATTAGATATCTGCACGCGTACTTGGCAGCTAGTCAGTATTGGACGCGAGCTTGGCTCGCTCGAGCTTGCAAGTGTCCCTTGAATCGCTGCGCCAGACATTCGCTTGACACCCTCGAAGAACTGTTCGAGCGTCGCATGCCGCGGCTCACGGCAAACCGAGCACGTGAACCCCGCGGCCGTCGTAACAACACTCCGAGATCGAAGAATGGAGCTCGACTACAGGATAGTCTCCACGATATGTCGAACGGGCTTAGCCGACGCCGGTGCCATCAACTCTGCTTGTGCCCTCGCAAACGGAACGAGCTCGATTTATACTTGCGCGCGGTACTCTTCACCATTGGCCATAATGGCCCAAGCGATCCATGCAGTTTGTGAGCAAGGGCTACCGTCACGACATTGAAGGGACGCCTGCCGAGCAGCTCTCTTATCCAAGTATTGAGGACCTGATGGACACGGACGCGATGAACGGCGCCTCGGGCGCCATGTATACCTACGGATGCAGCCATCGCCGCGCTTGCTGATGCCACCCAAACGCTCTTTTCGCCCGGTCGAATGCTGCTTTGGTACTAGTCCAAGCCAGGCAGCGAAATGCCTTCGACGCGAACTGGTGTGGATGGTCGACAGACGCCGCTAGTGGTTCATCACAGTGATTTTGACTCTTTGGCGGCGACCGGATAGGGGGACCGAGTTTGGCTCGTGCTTTTTCGGTTGTGAACATTCATTTGATGCGGTCTCGCGTTTTATTTCGCTGCCGTTGCCATGCTGCGATCTGTTTTCTGAGCCTTTTAAGGTCGTCGACGCGGCGGCCGAGACACTGGCGCTGCAGCACGCTGATCTCGCACTCGACCATGTTGAGCCAGCTGGCGTGTTTGGGGTGTAATGGGGTTCGAGGCGGCGCAAGATGCGGCGAGCCTCGGCGGGCGCAAATACTTGATACAGCGCGCCGGCGGTGTGGATCGACAGATTGTCCTGCGCGACTCGGATACAGGCGGCGTCGGGATAATGGACTTCGACGAGTTCGCGCATGCAGTGGGCATAGTCCGCGGCGGCGCGGCGCTCAGTGACCTTGATGTTGCGCCAGCCGCGATGCGGGTCGAAGGTGACGAAGAGATTGAGGGTGCCGTTGCGGCGGTACTCGCAATCATAGCGCTCGCGCTGTCCCGGTTGCGCCGGGACAGGCTGACGTACCTCGCCGATGAGCTGGACGGGAATCTCGTCGAAGCAGACCAGGGGCCGATCGGGATCCGGCGCCTCGGCATTGAGATCGATCACGTCCTCCATGCGGGCGACGTATTCGCCGTCGACATGGGGAATGCACCACATGTCGCTGCGCCACGGCTTGAGGTCGTTCTCGGCCAGCCGGCGACGCACGGTTTCGCCCGGCAGGCGGTCGTGATCGGTGAGCTTGACCATCGTGTCAGCCAAAAGCGTCAGCGTCCAGCGTTTGCAGCCGACGGGCGGCTTGGCACATGCCGAAAGTCCTGGCTATTCTCCGGATCGGATCGCGCTGGACGGCGCGCTGCTTCGATGTACAGCCTCATCGTCACGGCAAAAATGAACGGCATCGATCCGCAGGCGTGGCTTACGGATATCCTCGCCCGGATTGCCGCCCATCCGGCTCATCGGCTGGACGAACGTCTGCCCTGGAATTGGACGCCGGCATCAGCGATCTCTGCTCAAGCCGCATGACCACCCACGTCAACAAGGTCGATCACGTCACCACCATCCCCCAAGTCGCGAAGGACCTTGGCGAAGACGAAGATTGGCCACGCGACATCTCGATCGAAATGGATCGAGGACGGCGTCATCTGGGTCTATGGTGTTGGAGGAGACGGCGTCAAGGCGTTCACCGATTTCGGATCGAGAACCTGATTGAGCTGATCAGGTTCT
This sequence comes from Bradyrhizobium sp. CCBAU 11434, assembly GCF_028128895.1. NCBI lineage: Bacteria > Pseudomonadati > Pseudomonadota > Alphaproteobacteria > Hyphomicrobiales > Nitrobacteraceae > Bradyrhizobium > Bradyrhizobium sp. CCBAU 11434. The sequence goes on along the minus strand of NZ_LBJX01000079.1, from coordinate 42,529 downwards.
ACAAAGAGAACCCTGGACTGCTCAAGCGGTAGCCCTGCGGCCTACGCCGAATGGATACCGACATCGCTTCGCCGTTGACGTTGAACCTGACAGAATTGGTGCCGAGCTGATCGTGGTCATAGATAATATGCACGGCGCAGCGTCACGAACCTACTTCGAGAGAACCACCACAAGTTTTAGAGGGATCTGTCAGATTGGAATTGACTTGAATGTGCTGCTCTGTTGAGGCGATGGCTTGCTGACTCGTACCGCACTCCCGCTCTGCCAACTGTGGCATGCAGTTCTCGCGGAGGGACACGTACTGCTTGTAGCTTCTGCGCTGGGCCCAGATTGCTAAGTAGCCAGGATCGAAAGCCCATTTCGCGCACGCTGCAGTCGGCCTTCTCCACACACCTCAGAACGGTTTGATATCTTCACGAATAGCCGATTCTTTGCGGTGTGAACCGCACACCCTGTCTCCCGCTGGAGCTGGGGCCTGGTCGAGAAACAATGTCGACGGCAGCTCACGACTCTGGTCCCGCACATCCCGTGCCCCCGAACTGCTATCACCCTCGATCGAAAGTCAGAGCGGGACTCTAAAAGGCCTCCGGCGGGCATGCCGGAGGCCTTCTTGGAGGTTAACTTAGATCCATGAAGTCGCTCTTTGTCTCCTTCCGCTGGTTTGACAGTGATTCACCAGTTGCGCTGGGCGCGGAGCAGCAGCGTCAGGCTGCCCTGGTCCTTCAGCTCATACGCAGTGCCTGGCTTGGCAATCGTCGACTGCAGCGGCAGCGTGACCGTGCTTCCGCTTGCGTACTTCTGGTCAAGCATCGTGTAGGCTAGGTCGGCCGAGAAGGTCAGGTTCTTGACGGGCGTCCAGCGTGTGATCACACCGACAACCGAATAGTTGAAGTCGGGGCTGCAGCCGGCAACACCGCTCGAAAGGGCGAGGCCGGTAACGAACGCACCGCAGAGGTAGCCCTTCGCCGTGTTGTTATACCGCACAGCAGCCCATGCACCGTAGATCGCCGTGTTCCAGTAAGGATCCCAGTTGTGGGTGTAAGCACCACGGAACCCATAGGTCGTGGTCAACTCCTGACCGGCGCCAGTCACGAACACAGAGTCGGACAGACCACCGAGGCCAACGCTTTGGTAAGCACCTGCCAGACCGGTACCGCCGTAGATCGCGTAAGTGCTCGCCATCAGGTCCTGAAAATTGTAACGGCTTGCACCGTTCGTGTACACACCTGACACGTTGATCGTGTCACCCGCGCCAGTGGGGATGTTCTTGATCGACAAGGCCAACTGAGCAGCCCAGCCCCACTTGTCGCCCGGGTGGCCCGTGGTCTCGTCCGCACCGTAGTAACCAGCGTGGTTGTCGTGCGCGGCAACGGACGCCTGGACGAGACCCCAGGCCTGATCGACGCGAACCATGGCCACGAGGTCCGGAGAACGTGAACCGCCGATGTCGCTGGCACCATAAGCTCCGGTCGCGAGTCCAGCGACCGTCGCGCCGCTCACATTCGAAATGTTGCTGGTGTAGTAGGCCACCTGATCCTGCGCCGAGAAGGCCGCGGTGATGCCCTGACCGAAGTCAGCAGTATAGGTGAACTGGTTCACACCGGTGACCGTGCCACCGCCGCCGGGCAGACCATCGAAGTTGTTACCTGGATAGTTGGTCCAGGGAGCAGAGAACTGCGAGATAGCTTTACCCAGCGTAAAACCAGCGAACTGGATGAAGGCGTAATAGACACCGAGCGACCCACCGGCGATCGCGCCAGAACCGCTCGCCCCGGTATAGGTCGTCGAACCGTTGACGGCAGTTGTGCCGGCTCCCGTATAGCCACCCGAGGTCCAGGTGAAGGTTGCATCGAAGAATGTGCGGACCACGCCATACTCGGTCGCAGTGCGGGTATCGATAGTCAGATCCTCACGGGAACGAGCCGTGTAGTAGTTGCTCAGCCGATTTTTCGCGCCTGCCACACTGCCGTTCGCAGCGTCATAGACGCTATTCGTACCCAGCGCGACCTCTGCACGGAGGTAACCACCAAGCTTGATGCAAGTGTCAGTACCGGGAATGTAGTAGAAGCCGGCGCCATACAGCGAGCAGATCTTCACGTACTCCACCGCCTTGGCCTTGACAGGCAAATCCGCGGCCCGCGCTCCGCCTACAGCGATCAGACCTGCCGCCGAACCGAGCAGTAGGCTCTTCACTGTCGTCATAAGAGTTCTCCGAATTGCTTTTAGCTCAAAGGCAGGCTCTCCACGGAAGAGACCAACCACCTTTGCCCCCATTCATTGTCGACCTGCAGGGCTCTCCTCGAACGCCAACTGATAGAGTGAACCAGCGGACGTCGCGATGCGGATCATTCCGCCGCTCGCACATTGATGTAGACCGATTGCGTTCACAATCGGCGCGCAAAGTCTGTACGCATCGAACCAACACGCGCGAGCCCTTAGCAAGCGTGTTCTATTCGTTTCACAAGAGTACGCTTCGTACTATCCGTTCCCAGAGGAGTACGTTTCGTACGTTGATCGAGCTAATTGACCGAGGCCAACTGCCTGAGAATGTTCACGCGCACACAGCGAACTGCGCAGGTCACTCTGGACTACGAATCCGCCGTTGAACCTTTTGAGAATGACTTCTGCGACGAACCAGACGACCAGGCAGCTTTGCTAGCTCGCCGGTGCCACCGACTCGGGCGCGGCGTAAGTGCCTGAAATGAGTCGGTAACAGCTACATGCCTTTTGCGCGAGGAAGTTGCGCGCCTCGATCTGCAAAACGCCGCGCGTCTTGCGAATCAATTGCTGTTCTTCGAACTGGTTCAGCGTCTCCGTTACCCCCGCACGGCGCAACCCCAGAACTGATGAAAGGTAATCATGAGTAACGGGAAGGACATTGGCGCCAACAGCATCACTGGCCAAACAGAGCCAGGATGCGAGGCGCTTTTCACGAGCGTGCCGAACGCCGCATAGGCCTGACTGAGCACAATGCACGCTCAGAGCTTGAACGTATCGAAACAGACGTTCCCTGATATCGGGGCTCTCGTTCATGATCCGACGCAGATCCTCGACACGGATCCTGTGCGCGTTTCCAGGAATGAGCACAACGGACTGATGAGTCGGCAGATGTCCTCCTAACAGGAACGACGCACCGACTGCGCCCTGATATCCTATGACTGCCGTTTCTAGGATGCTTCCCGCCGCAACTATTCTCAGCGAGACAAGACCCGATTCTACAAAATAGACGTGATCAAGATGCCTCTTTGGCTCCTGCAGAACCATACGCTCTTTCAGGACGATGGGTTCTAGGAACTCCCCTATTGCCGCGAGGTCTTGAAGAGAAAGACGCCCCAATATCGTATTCTTGACAAAGAACCGCGTATTAGCACGCGCGGTATAGGGCCTATAATACACTGGCTGCCCCCCGTACGCCCACTCGGTTAAGGGACTCCCAAGCTTCGACGAGCGGCTCAGTAATCTTCGGCGAGACTTCCAATTTGTCCCTGATCGTATCCGATCTCTCCACCTGATGAGGATCGAAGGCGGAAAGTCTTTTGAATGGTCGTACGAAGAATCCGGCGGAAGTTCTGACGCTCACGTTTATCTCCTGAGTGCCTCGATCAAGGTATCGAAGCGCACCTGGCAGCATTCACTTTGCAGCGTATCAGTCTTTCGGCTTTGGCCACACGTCTTGTCGATCGTTGCACCCGAGTCCTTGAGATTGCTCGAAGAAACGAATCAGGGTGGATGATGGTGCTTACGCGACTCACAGCGATGGCGAGACACGCGCTCAGAGTCCGCTAGCCAGCGCAACCTTCGAGCCTCTCGCTCGGTTACACGATCTCCAATTGAAGGCTTGTGATCGGTCCTGGTAATTGTGGGTGAACTGGGAAGCCAATACCAATTTCGGACGCATCGACACCAGATCGGAAACGATGCACGCCGGCCCTGTTAACGTCAGAGCCAACGGGAATGAAGCATTACCAACTCCTGGCGGAGTGACTCGGCCCCAATCGGGGCTTCAATCAGGCAAGCCGATCGCAGCCACTGTCGAGCGAAAGGCTACAAACCATACTCAGTCTGAACTTGAGACACCAGCATGTACCGACGCGGCTTCCGGCAAGACCAGGGCGTGCCGCGGACGAACACTCGCGATTAGTTCAAGCCAATTGCGAGCAGATCGGGGGGCGACCGGGAGAGAAAAAAGCCGCCCCTGACGGGGCGGCCAGTGATGTCCGTCGCGGGAGGAAAAATACGACGAACAACGCCAAACGGCTATAAGAAGCGACCTGAATCCAAGCAGCTCTTTACGAGCTGACACGTCTCGATGAGAGATACATAAAGCGACAGTTCAAACGCTCAATCGTCCGCCCACCCGCTGGAGAGGTAAGGGTAGCGATAGTCTTTCGGCGGGACGAACGCTTCCTTGATAGTTCGTGGCGACGCCCACCGGATCAGATTCCAGATCGACCCAGCTTTGTCGTTGGTGCCTGACATTCTTGCTCCGCCGAATGGCTGTTGGCCAACGATCGCACCGGTTGGCTTGTCATTGATATAGAAGTTTCCGGCGGAAGAGCGCAGACCATTCAATGCGCGACCGATGATGCGACGATCGGTCGAAAATATCGCGCCTGTGAGTCCGTAAGCACTCGATTGATCTATCTTCTCCAAAACAGATTCAAACTCGCTGTCGCGATAGACGTAGGCCGCGACGATTGGTCCGAAAAACTCCTCACGAAGCAGTCGCGATTCCAGATCGTCCGTTTCGATCAGCGTCGGTGCAACAAAGTAGCCGGTCTTGTCGTCACCACGTCCTCCGGTGAGGATTGTCGCGTTGGAGGATTTTACTTCCTCGAAAATCCGCATGTGCTTGCGCCATGCCTTTTCATCGATAACGGCGCCCATAAAGTTGCCGAAGTCGGCAACATCGCCCACTTTGATGGTCGCAATTTCATCGCACAAAACCGTCTTCAGTGACGGCCACAGGGAGGCGGGTACGAAGATCCGAGATGCCGCGGAACACTTCTGCCCCTGATATTCATATCCGCCGCGGATGATTGCTGTAGCCAATGCGGCAACGTCAGCGCTCCCGTGAGCCAGAATGAAGTTCTTTCCCCCGGTCTCCCCCACCAGCCTTGGGTAATTATGATACCGGTCGACATTCGATCCAACCGTGCGGACAATCGAATTGAAGACCTGCGTTGATCCGGTGAAATGAACACCGGCGAGGCGACGATCGGCGAGTGCGATCTCGGCGACTTCCGCGCCGTCTCCATAAACGAGATTGATGACGCCATCTGGAAGCCCCGCCTCCTGGAGGAGCTGCATGATGAGTTGCGCAGAATATTTTGCAGTTGCTGCCGGCTTCCAAACAACCGTATTGCCCATCAATGCCGGCGCGGTCGGCAAGTTACCGGCAATCGCGGTGAAGTTGAAAGGCGTGATCGCAAGCACAAAACCCTCTAGCGGCCTGTAATCACTGCGGTTCCAGACGCCGGGAGCCGAAATGGGCTGGTCCTCGTAAAGGCGTCTCGTGAACTCGACGTTGAACCGCCAGAAATCAATTAATTCTGCCGCAGAATCGATCTCGGCCTGGTGAACCGTCTTGGACTGACCGAGCATGGTCGCAGCATTCAGACGGTCGCGCCATGGGCCCGAGAGCATCTCGGCAGCTTTCAAGAAGATTGACGCGCGGTCTGTCCAAGGCCATTTCGACCAGTCGTGCCATGCCCGGGCGGCAGCATCTATGGCAGCGTTCACCTCGCTCTGGGAGGCCAGATGTGCATCACCGAGAACATGACCGTGCCTATGAGGCATCACAGCCGTCTCACAACGGCCCGTCCGTTGGTCAGCACCGTTGATAATAAGCGGCAGGTCGACACGCTCTCTGCTCATTTGCGCCAACGCAGCTTTTAGTGCCGATCGCTCCGGGCTGTTTGGAGCATAGTCGCGCACAGGCTCGTTGCGTGGAAGTGGTGAACGCACGTTAGCGGCTTCAGCTACCGAATTCATGGGGGGACCGTGTTAAACGAGAAAGGTGGGTGGGGTGACCTTCGCAGCCGGTCTTGCGAGCCAAGTCCCGCGACGGCTTGGATTTCACCATGCATTGAGTGCTTCATCCGTTGTCCCGCAGGCGCCCCCGGTGAGGCCAATACCAATTTCAAAGCGATCTATACCAACCTGGAATTATTTGTATGCCGCTGGCCAAGCAAAAGAATCCGTTGCACTGTTGCGCGATAAATCGGAGGCGACGAACAGGAATCAAACGTGGCTTAGCTGTGGAGCCTCAAGAGGTTGTCCTCGGTCAGACCGAGGCGGCTGATCGGCGTTTGTGATTTTACCATCATGCCGCCGGCGCCAGTTGTATCGGTGCAGCCAGATCGGCAGCTCTTGGGCGCGGCAATCGGAGGTTGTATAACTTTGGCATAAGCCCTTTCCCGTCCGGGGGGTGCCAAAATCGCATTGCAATATCGGCGCAACTCAGGAAGAGATCGACTTGCAACTTCAGGGGAAGACTATGTTGAAGAATATTGGACTGCTTTCGTTTGTTCTCCTTTGCTCAATATCCATTGCCCATGCCAGAGGCGGACACGGAGGCGGCGGGCGCGTCTCCTATGGTGGTGGTCATCATACATCTAGCCATGGGGGCCACTATTCGGGTGGCCTGGGATCCTCTCACAAGGGCGGCAGCTATCGAAACGTGACCACAGGCAATCGTTACGGAACGCACCAGTAAGAACATCGTGTCAAGGAAGACGTGACAACGCGCGGACCGATAGGTCCGCGCGTTGATTTTGGTTGGAGACGTTCTTCATGGAGATGAACTGCCCCCTGTTTCGACCGGACACCGGCCTTAGCCGGAGGAGCTAGGCCTAGCCCTAGGCATACGCCTATGTCCGACACGTTTTCGAAGGTGGAAGTCATCACCGGCGTTGCCCGGCGGCGGCGGCGGTTTACGACGGAGCAGAAGCTCTTGGTCGTCAACGAGACGCTGCAACCGGGCATGTCGATCAGCTATGTTGCTCGTCGCCATGGGCTCTCCCCGAGCCTGGTCTTCCGATGGAGACGGCTGATGAGTGAAGGGGGCAAGGAAGCGGTGCGGGCCGACGAGAATGTGGTCGCCGCGTCCGAGGTCCGGCGGCTGGAGGAACGGGTTCGAGACCTCGAACGCCTGCTGGGCCGCAAGACCATGGAGGTCGAGATCCTGAAGGAGGCTCTTGATCTTGCACGGTAAAAAAACCGACCTTGCTGTCGCGATCGCAGGCACCGGAGGATATACGGGCCTTTTATGTCATGTTGGCGCTTCTACGAAAGATCTATCGGGAAGAGATCCTCAGACCGGTTTGACATCAGTTCATCGCGACAGGTCAAAATTGGCCTGCTTTCCTGATATCACTATACTCCCTCCAGAACTGCGAGGGGGAGACCCTGAAGGCGTGAAGGCGTAAAGTTCTGGCGAGAACAAGGTCCCCGCACGAACGCCCCTCGGGTGCGCGCTGCTATGCGGCTGGTGAAGATTGCAACTAGGAGGGAAGTCTTACGGGGCGATTGGTGCTGGAAGATCCTCTGCTCCGAGACCTTCCTAACGTGAAGATGCAAGCCGGTACGACTTATCGGCTTACGCCGGATCAGGCTGCTCGACCATTTCGCGTCGATCACGAATTCCTTGGTCGCAAATTCCACCAGCATTTCGGTCGCCCATTTGCGAACGAGTGCGGCTTGAGCAAACGACACCCGGCATCCGGCCGATGTCACCGGGACGCGAATACCCTCGTCGGTTCCATAAATGAGCAGGCGCTCGCCTGTGGCGGCATCTTCGACCAAGCTGGCGGATTCTGCGGGAGTCGGGTCATCGGCTGCGATTGTACCATGCAAGGGCTCCGGACACCTCCGCGCGAATATTCCGTCAGCGACCTATCCACCCATGCCTTTAATTTACTTCAAGTCCTCAACGGCACCAATACCCGTCTCAGTCGGCCCGTCGGCGCAGAACGGCGCCAGTCCGCTATCATGCGCCCGGGCTTCTCCAGCCTGTCGCCGCGATAGGCTGTCTCGACCGCGTCGTACACGGTGTGCGCCAGAGCCATCTCGGACATCTCATTGGGGTGGCCGGTCTGCTCAGTGCCCCAACATCGATCGAGGTCCTGAACACCATCCACCGCCGCCGGCCGAGCCCCGGGCGTCGTTCATGCCATCAATCACCGCGGCCAGAGCAGGCCGCGCGGAAGGGCTCACCGATCCGCCGTGTCCCCTGGTCCGTGCAAGCTCACGGCCAGCGGACAGAAGCGCAAATGAGCCAGTTTCGGGATGGATCGGGCTTCGCGTTCATACAACGCGCCATGTCTCGTTCCTGACTTCAAATACTGGACACGCGCGCAGCTAATTTTGCCCTCACGACCGGTGTAACCACCGGTCGCGTTGGCACCGGTTGCAAAGGTCTGCACGGCGGCGCCTCACGATCGCGCTGCCCCACGAGGTCATCAGGGCAAAAGGCCGGCGACATTCTCGTTAACCTGCCCTCGATCAATCCCGGGACACCCACGCGATTCAAATGGCCTCTCCGGATCCGCGACTCCAATCCTGCCCCGCTCCGCTCCGAATATAACTTCGGCCGTTAAACGGACCAGGAGAGACGTTCAATGGACCCCCGAGGGACTGGCAGCTCCAGCCTCGTTCTCTTTTTCGGTCGAAGTCATTAGAGCCTCGTCTTTCGAAGACGTCAGGGGTTGTCGCGATCGCTTTTGATTTGCATTCCTTGCGATACTTGCAGGCACTGCGGAGGCAAGCCCCTTCGGAAAGAACAGGAGCACGACGATCATGGCCAGAGCAACCAGCATGAAGCGGCCTTCGGCGAAGTTGTTGATGCTGGCGAGCCCTTCCGAGATGAAGGTCAGGAAGAGCGCAGCAAATAGCGGTCCGTAGATACTGGAGGTGCCCCCGAGAAGCACCATGCTCAAGATGAGCGACACGGTCGAGAAGTCGAAGACCTCCGGCGAGGCAACGCGCAGATAGATGACGTAGAATCCACCTGCCAGCCCGGTGAAGAATGCACTTGCCACGAGGGCTTTCAGGCGCTGCCACGCAATCGGAATACCGCGGGAGACGGCGTAGTCGTCGTTGTCGCGCAGGGCCCTGATCGAGAGGCCGAAATCGGAGCGGACCAGCCAGCGCAGACAAATGGTCGTGGTGACCAGCAGAGCAAAGGCGACATAGTAGTAACCGAGCTTGTGGTCGCGCAGGAAATTATAGCCCGGCAGCGATATTGTCGGCACGCGCACCATGCCTTGCGTTCCTCCGGTCAGATTTGACTGGTTGATCACAAGTTGCATTACAAGCTGGCTGAAAGCGAACGTGACCAGCACCACATAGACGCCCTGCAGTCGTACGACGGGGAGAGCCACGATGGCAGCAGCAGCGGACGCGGCAAACCCACCGAAGAGCATCGCAACCCACGGGTCAATCCCGAGAAGCTTTGCGGTCAGCCCTGTCGCGTAAACACCGACGCCGAAAAACGCGACATGGGCAAAATTGAAGATGCCGGCATAGCCAAGGCTGAGATCCCAGCTCGCTGCGACAATCCCGTAGACGAAGGAGATGATGAAAAGATGCCGCAGATAGCTGTCCTGGACGAGGATCGGCACAAGGAGCCCTGCGACCAGCAGCACGCCAATCAGCCACGTCTTGCTGTTGCGGATCCACGTCTTGCTGTTGCTGGCGTTGTGGAGGCTTATCATCAGCGCACCACCTTTCCGAGGAGCCCTTGCGGCCGGACGAGGAGCACCAGGATGAGCAGGAGAAAAATCATTGAGGGTGCCCAGTAGATGCCTACGAAAAACACAAGGGCCGCCTCGAGGATACCCATCAGATAGGCAGCGAGAATCGTCCCGCCCAACGAGCCAAGCCCGCCAAAGATCACGATGATCAATGCCTTGACGAGCGGCTCGGCGCCGAACTCCGGCGTGAGCAGCCGGATCGAGCCGAGAAGCACGCCTGTTAGCCCGGCAAGGACTGCCGAGAGGGCAAACGTAATGATAAAAAGACGAGAGACGTCAATGCCGATCAGCCTGGCGGCGTCCGGGTTCTGGCCCACTGCCCGTATTCCGCGTCCTGTCCGCGAACGATCGAGGAAAAGCCAAAGCGCACCAAGCAACAATGGCGCCACGACAACGATGAGCGCCTCCTGCGCGGAAATCGTCGTTTGCCAGATTTGAACGTTGCCGGTTGCGAGCGGAGGCAGCTGCTTGAGCCTTGCTCCCCAGATCAGCTGGATTCCCTTCTGCATGAATATCATTGCGGCAAGGGTCGTCATGACAGTGATGAGCAAGATATCGCGATGGTCGTAGAACGGCCGAACAATGATCCGCTCAATCAGAATGCCGACTGCGATCATGACCGCTGCGGAAATGGCGATTGCCGCACCCAATCCGAAATTGAGCCCGGCCGCGTCCGATACGGTCCAGGCGATGTAGGCGCCGAGTGTCATCAGCACACCGTGAGCGAAATTGAAGATGCCAAGCGTGGTCCATACCAGGGAAAGTCCGCTCGCCATCAAGGCATAGCCCGAGCCGAGCACGATACCGCTGACGAGAATTGCGCTGAGGATGTCGCTCGTGATCATGCGCCCTCCGATCCGAAATACATGTCCATGATTTCCTGATGGTCGACCTCTCCGCTCCTGTTGATCTCCCGGCTGATTTCGCCGTGGTCGACGAGGTACATGCGGTCGACCAGGGACAGGATGAATGCGATATCCTGTTCGACGAGAAGAAGCGGAATGCCCCGCGACGATATTTCCGAGATTGCCCCGGCAAGCTCGTCCTTGAGCTTCGGAGACAACCCGAGTGTCGGCTCGTCCAGCATCAACATGCGAGGCGCGCACATGAGCCCTGCGCCGATCGATAGCATCTGGCGCTCGCCACCTGACAACGTCTTGCATTGTTGCCGGCGGCGCTCGGCAAGCCGGGGAAACAGGTTGAGCACATAATCGAGGTTTGTCTTCAGCTCCTCCCGCGCGCGCGGAGTGAAGGCCGCAAGCTGGAGCGTCTCCATGATCTGCATGTCGGGAAAGAGGCGATTGGCCTGGGGCACGTGAATCAAGCCGCGGGCAACGATCTTCTGGGGCTCGAGCTGGTCGATTGGCTCGCCCATGAAGCGGACCTCTCCCGCCCGCGGACGGATCACCCGAGAAATCGTGTTGAGAAGCGTTGTCTTGCCGTGCCCGTTGGGTCCAAAGAGCCCGACGCGCTCCTGCGACCCGACGTGCAGACTCATGCCGAGCAGCACATCGCAGTCATCGTAACCGGCGCGCAAGCCGGCAATTTCGAGCGCGTTTGTAGTATTGCTCAAAGTCTTGCCTCCCGTTTGCCGAGATAGGCTTCGACGACCTGCGGGCTGCGTACCACCTCAGCCGGACTTCCCGAGGCGATGATGGCGCCGTGATTGAGGATCATCAGGCGTTCGGACACGTTCAGGAGAAGCGGCAGGACGTGTTCAATGAGCACGACCGTGATGCCGCGTCGGTGCACGGTAAATATCAGGTCGGAGAGGCCAGATATTTCGGGCCTGGTGAGACCGGCGGCAGGCTCATCGAGGAGAAGCACCTTAGGTCGCCCCGCGATTGCAGACGCAATCATCAATTGCTTGCGCTCGAAGACCGAGAGGTCGGAGGCGGCTTTCGACCGTCGGTCAACCGCTAGCGATACGTCATCCAGCGCCTGTTCGGCGGCCTCGCTCGCTTCCACCGAGGTCATTCGGGCGCAATAAGCGGCACTTGCATAAACGTTCTCTCGCGCGCTCAGCGTTGCAAACTCTGCATCTTTTTGAAAGGTGCGAAGGATGCCGGCGCGGCTGATCTGATGCGGGCTCAGCCGATGGATCGGCTTGCCGGAAAGGAGCACCTCGCCTTCGCTTGGGGGAAATGGAATCCCGGTGATGACGTTGAAGAGAGTGCTCTTGCCGCTGCCGTTCGGGCCGGCAATGCCGAAGATCTCATCCTTGCGAATTGAGAACGAGACATTGTCGATAGCGACCAAGGCACCGAAGCGTCTGCTCACCTGACGTATCTCAAGCAGCGGCTTGTCATCACTGAGGTCTGGCATCGTGTGCTCTTCGCTCGTCGCGGATGGATCAATCGACCACGCGGCGATGCCGCGCGGCCGCAAAGGTGCCGGTCGTGCTATCGTTGCATCCACGGAGGCATACGGAACTCTCCGTCCGCATACTGCCTCGGGTAAAACAGAACCCGTTTGCCGTCCCAGATCTGGAAGAACTGAATTGGAATTGAATTGTCGCCCTGGTCCGCAAGATGCGTCTTCGGATCAAAGGAGAGCTTGCCACTTACGATCTGTTTGCGGGTATCGCCAATGGCCTTGCCGATAGCGAGCCGTTTGGCCGGATCTCCCACCTTGGCGAGGGCGTCGGCATAGACCATGACCTCCTCGTAGAGCGCCGGCCCATAGGTACCTGGTTCGTGGCCATATTTGTCCTGATATTTCTTGATCACTTCGGCAGCCCGCGGGTTCGCAGGCGTATTCAGCGTGCCGCCCAGCAAATTATAGACGACGCCCGTGGCCTGCTTGCCCGTCAACTTTAAAAATTCGGGGACCGAAGGTGCATACTGGATGAAGACGAGGCTGTCCGTCGGCTGCTCCAGGAACTGGGTCAAGAACTTCCCGGCATTGCCCGGCTGATAGTCCGTGCTGATGATAACAGCTGGATTATCCTGACGAACTTTAGCAAGAAACGTTCGCCAGTTGTCGATCTCACCGAACGGCAGAAGGTCTGCCGAGGTCACGGTCCAGCCGGCGTCTTCGAAACTCTTCTTCAGCCCGTTCATGATGGTCTTCGAATAGGGATTGTCCGAAGAGATCAGGGCGACCTTCGTATTCCGCAGCTTGAGCTTGCCATCTGCGAGAAGGCCCTTAACCACCGGCACCATGGCCGTATTGTATTCATCCAGGGAGGGCGCCATTGACCAGACAGTCGGGAACTTTTCCGGATGGGGCGCGATGATGTCCCGCGTTTGAGCCGAATTCGCCCAGATCAGGTAGGGCATCTCCTGCTCGGCCATGGTCTCGATTTCGAAATTGCTGCCGCTGGCATAGCCGGTGAGGATGGCGTTCAGGTCACGGTCACCCGCCAAGCGTTCGATCGCACTGGTCACGGCATCGGCGGACTGGTTCTGGGTGTCGCCTACGACCACCTGCAGCCTGTAGCCAGCTACCCCACCAGCTGCATTGAGTTCGTCAACGGCGAGCCTGGCGCCGTCGATCATTTCGTTTCCATCCGCAGCTGAGTTACCCGTCAGCGGCGCGAGGACGCCGATCTTGGCGATTTTATCAGCTGAATGGGCAGGCGCTGCCGCGGCGAGCGCAGCGAGGATCAGACTGGTCCAAAGACTAGCAACTTTCATGGTAGCACTCCTCTTTCACTGCACTGGTTCACTGCATTTGCGATCAATCACTTGATTCCACACCAATCGATGATTCCGGCGGCCAGCGTTTTCGTTGTCTCCTCCAGCGATGCAATGTCCACGTACTCGTCGGCGCCGTGGAAGCCATCGCCCGTTGCTCCGCAGATGACAGCATCAACTCCCGCACCGGCGTAGTGCGCGGCGTCGACGACGGCAATCATTCCTGAGATCTTCGGCTTGCCGCCAAGTTGGGTTCGACGCTGCAAGAGCGATTGCACGAGCGGGTGATCTGGCGCGGTATCCATAGGCGGGAAATGCAGGCCACCGAGCTCCCACTGGACCTTGATCGGATTCTTCTGTAACCAGAGATCCTGCTGACAGAAGTGATGCACGAAGGCTTCGAACTCGGACCGGATCTCTTCCTTCGTCTGGTTGGGCAGGAATTTGTAGTCGAGGTCGATGACCGCCACATCCGGAATGATGGCAGGATTCGTCATGATGAGCGGCAATCCGTCCGGCCCAAGCCCGGCGCCAGCACGCATTGCTCCGACATTGATTGTATTCATGCCGGGCGGCAGCAATGGATGCTGACGCGCGCGGCACCTCGAATATTCGAAATTCCTGAGCGCTTCCAGAAAACGCCCTGCGATATCGATCGCATTCACAGCTGGCCGCAGCCGCTCAGGTGCGTCGCGCTGCGGCCAGATCTCGTTATAGCGCCACGCCGAATGGCCTTGTCGGCCGGTGATGGTGATGCGGATCCATTCCAGACCGCCTTCGCAGATCTGGATATCGCCCATCGTCAGTTCGGTGATGATCGCCGCCTTGGCAAGATAGCCGCGCTTGACAGCGTCTATCGCACCAAAGCCGCCAGCTTCTTCATCGACCACCGAATGGAGAGCAACACGTCCCTCAAGTTCGATACCTGCCGCCCTAATGCCGCGGATGGCAGCAATGGCAGCTGCGACGCCGCTCTTCATGTCGATGGCACCACGCCCGTAAAGCCTACCATGCTTGATCTCCCCCCCGAAGGGATCAACCGTCCAGGTGCAGGCCTCGCCGACCGGCACCACATCGATATGGCCGCACAAAAGCAGGCTACGCTCTTCCGAGCCAGCGAGCTGACCAATGACGTTTGGCCGGTCCGGAAAGACGTCCCACCGGTCAATCGACATACCAAGTGACGTCAATTCCGATTCAACGAGGTCCTGGACGGCGCTCTCGCGGTTCTGGTCTGGATCATTGATGAACTTCGGGTTGACTGAAGGAATCCGGACAAGCCTTTGAGTGAGCTCAGTCGTATAACTCCGCTCGCGGTCGATCGCGCTCCAGGCGGCCTTCACTGCAGTGTCTAGTTTGCCCATTTGGAATTCTCCCTAATTCTTGCATAAATTATCACTTAGCAATGGCAGCCGGCGCGCGGGCCTGCATGTCTGGTGGGCCACGCGGAAATGCCGCCTGGCCGCAACGCTATTGGTTCATCCAGGGCGGCACGCGGAATTCGCCGTGAGCATGCTGCTGCGGAGAAAACAGGACCCGCTTGCCGTCGCAGCCTGCTAGAACCGAATGTGCGGGAGTTATTGGTCGGCCGCTCGATAAACCGGGTCATAGACTTCGCCGCGTTGCCGGCCTTTGGGTCGGTTTTTATGACGACTGCCTGGTTGTCCAGGCGGACCTTGACGAGGAACGTTCGCCACTCGCTGATTTGGCCGGTTGGCAGAAGGTCGGCAGATGTGACTGTCCAGCCGTCTTCCTCGAAGCTCTTTTTCAATCCATTCATGATCGACTTCGAGTAAGGATTGTCGGTGGAGATCAGAGCGACCTTCTTGTTTTGCAGCTTCAACTTGCCGCTCTTGTCCAGACTGTGCAGCACTGGGATCATTGCCGCCTTGTAGGCGTCATAGGAAGCGTTGGACGACCAGATGGTCGGGTCCGGATGGGGCGCAATGATCGCGCGCGTCGAATCGGTGCTGCTGTAGAGCAGGCAGGGCATAGCCTGCTCGGCCATCAACTCGATCTGGAAATTGCTATAGTCCGCATAGCCGGTGCTGAGGGCATTGAGGTCAGGATCGTTCGTCAGACGCTGGACGGCGCTGGTTACCGACTCCAGTGACATGTTCTGCGTGTCGCCCATGACGTGCTGAAACTTGTATCCGGCAACGCCCCCGCCACTATTGCTTTCGTCGACGGCGAGCCTGGGGCCATCCACCAATCCGAGGCCATCGCCGGCGCTGGCGCCAGCGAGCAGCGCAATCACGCCGGTCTTCTCGGCAGGATGGGCAGGGTTGGCCGCAATCAGAGCGGCAGACCCCAGACCCACCCAAAGACCAGAAAATTGAATGACCACAGTCGTATTTCCCTCTCCTTGATGGTATCTGCTGAACCTCTTTGAGCGGGAGCAACCGATGATCGCGGCCGCCGCGGTTTGGTTCAGGCGGCCGCACCTGAGCCGCAAAGACGGGCGTTCACTCGCTCCTATTCACTTATCCCGAGCACCTTCCGATCTCGTCGAGCAGCGCGTCTGTACCGACTTGGCGGCAATACCCCTTGAGCGCTCGCAGAGTGTTGTCGTGACGGTCCTGGCTATATGTGGCGCAGGCATCCGGCACGAGCGTCACGAGGTAGCCGAGATCGCAGGCGTCACGCACCGCAGATTCCACGCATTGGTCCGTGACAAGTCCAGCCAACACCAGCTGCTTGACGCCGAGATTGCGCAGCAGGTAATCGATGTGGGTGGACACAAAGACGCTCGAGGACGATTTCGGCAGCACGATTTCATCGTTGCCGGGCGCAATCTCGTCGATAACCTTCCCGTCCCACGAGCCCTTTGGGACATTGAAGCCGCTGATCTTGTAATCGAGACTGCGATCGCGACCATTCTTGGTAAGACTCTCGATCGTGGTGTAAAGAACTTCTATGCCTGCGCCACGAAACGCCCCCTGCAGCCGCTGCATGTTGGGAATCGCAAGGTTCTTCAAGCGATCGAAATAGTAGCCGTAGTTGTCGGCAAACTCGGCGTCTGTCAGATCCTTGAACTCGCCGCCATCGCGTCGCGCGCAAAAATTCTGCACGTCGATGAACAACAGCGCCGACACGTTGGGATTGAGCGGCAGCTCGCGTGTCGTGGGGAAATCAGTCGTTGACATGATCTTTCTCTCGCGCATCGATCAGCCCCTGGGCGATCAAGCTCGCCCATCGGTACTGTCCCTCGGGATCGCCAATCAAATCGTTGCGAATTTCAAGCAGGAGGTGCAGCAGGCCGCGCCCCTCCCCATGCACCGGGATCGTGTAGTCGCCCTGATCGTCGACGGCATATGGCTCGTTGTGCGCACAGATCGTCTCCGGGTTGCGCTCCTGAAAAGAGC
Organism: Bradyrhizobium sp. CCBAU 11434; assembly: GCF_028128895.1. Taxonomy (NCBI): domain Bacteria; kingdom Pseudomonadati; phylum Pseudomonadota; class Alphaproteobacteria; order Hyphomicrobiales; family Nitrobacteraceae; genus Bradyrhizobium; species Bradyrhizobium sp. CCBAU 11434. The sequence goes on along the minus strand of NZ_LBJX01000079.1, from coordinate 25,771 downwards.
CGAGGAAACGCCCGGCAAAGCGACGGTCACGGTTGGAGAGCACACCGAGTTGCCAGGGACGTCCGGGCCCTCCTGACAGTCGTGGCGTGAAGCTGTGCACCGCGACCAGGACCGTCCGCGAGCCGGCCCTCGCGCGACCATCTAGAAAAAGCGCCACTTCCCGATGGAATGGCTCGTGAATCTCCGCATAACGCTGCCGGCGCAGATGTTCCGCGAGGTTCAGGTTGCCCGGGACAACTGTCCCATCGCTCACCTCCGGAATGCAGTCGGGCGCATTAAAGGGACGATTGCAGTCGACTACCAGCCGACTATAGCGCTGCAGGAAAAGCGGAGCATCGAGTAGATCCGCAAGTCGACGTGCCACACCTTCGGCGCCGATATCGTAGGCAATATGCCCAAGTGTGTCCGCCGCGCGCAGACCAAGATTGCCGAGCCGCCCTGGAACAGCGATCCCGGCGTGCTCGCAAACCAGCACAAAGTCGGCACGTCCGCTGGCATTTACCAGTTCGACCGGGCGCGGGTCCAACGGCGAGAGCACATTTGGCAAGGTTTCTGGGTCCTGCAACACGTCACCCGAAGCTGGCATTGCACACATCGAAATAGCGAGTTCCACAACAGAACGAAATTCATAGATCAAAGTCAATTATTTTCTTCTGTTTGACATATTTTTTTCATAGGCCTATTGCCGGAGCTCGGCTTTTCCGAGCCGGATTGCTCAGGTTGGGTTGCGTGACACGGCAAGGGACAACATGGCGCGCTGCGTCAGCAACCCCGGCAATGGGGGGCGGAGCCGGTCGAACCGTCGTTCGGCAGCGTCTGAACTTTCAATCAAGATGGAGAAGATGGTGAGCAGCGCCTCGGCACAGGCTGGCTGGTTCGAGGGCACTGTCAGGAAGACTTCGGAAAGAAGGAGGCTCGCTCGCGACTGCTCATCTTGCTCACGGACTGTGCGAGAGCATCTGCCCCGGCCCGCCCACAGGGAGCACGCGCGAGGCGCCAGCAATCGGCATTTGCGCTTGTCTTTTGCGCCCATCGCCGACACTGCCTGCTTCCGGGAATTGGCCAGCGCACTCGCTTCAAGACATGACCGGACGGGCGAAAGGCGCACCGGAACGCCTCAACGCACCGGCTGGTCCAGGGGTAGGACTGAAGGACATGACCGATGGACCGTGGAGCCGTCGTTGGAAACACGACGAGGAGCACAGCAGAAGGACGCGTATCGCCCGGAGCTCAGGTCAGCAGGCTTTCTCAGATCGGACGGAGGACAAGTATGCTGAAAAAGGCAAAAACTTTCGATGAGGTTCGAAATGGGTATAGGTGGAATATCCCCGATTACTACAATATCGGTGCCGACATATGCGACAGGTGGGCCGATAAAGAGCCTGGTCGATTGGCGATCATCGACGTAGAGCCTGGAAAATCCACTCGCGAATACAGCTTCGCCGACTTGAAGGCAATGTCCAACCGGCTGGCCAACGCCTTGAGCGCGCGCGGCATTGGCCGGCGTGCCGGAGAGATGGGCGACCGGATTGGTGTTATGCTGCCTCAGCGCTTCGAGACAGCCGTGGCGCATGTTGCGCTAGCAAAACTCGCATGCATCTCGATCCCGCTATTTACACTGTTTGGACCCGATGCCCTTCTACATCGCCTGGCAGACTCTGGCGCAAGAGCAATCGTAACGGACGCCTCGGGCGTCGAGCGAATAAAGCCTCTTCTTCAACAGCTCCCCGCATTGGAGCTGATCATCTGCGTCGACGGCGCGATTGGACCAGCCAGAAGTTTCGCTGCACTTTGTGCGGCAGAATCACCTGCCTTCGGACCTGCATCGACGCTCGCGGATGATCCAGCAATTCTAATCTACACGTCAGGCACCACGGGAAACCCTAAAGGCGCCCTTCACGCCCACAGGGTTCTGTTGGGACATCTGCCAGGGGTCGAATTGAGCCACGAATTTCTCCCTCAGGCCGGAGATCGTTTCTGGACTCCTGCAGACTGGGCATGGATTGGCGGTCTACTCGATGTCCTGATGCCGGCGCTTCATCACGGCATCCCGGTTGTCGCCTGCCGGTTTGCTAAATTCACAGCAGAGGCGGCTTTCGACCTGATCAAAACCTGCCGAATACGCAATGCCTTTCTGCCTCCCACGGCTTTGAAAATGATGAAGCTCTTGCCCGAGACCGAAACGCCTGAGGTGTGCCTTCGCTCGGTGGTAAGCGGCGGCGAACCGCTAGGTGTAGAATTGATCGAATGGGGACGCACGACGCTAGGCGTTACGATCAATGAATTTTATGGCCAGACCGAGTGCAACATGGTGGTTTCTTCCTGTGCAGCGCTGGAGCCCCCCTTGCCGGGGAGAATGGGCCGGCCCGTGCCCGGCCACGTTGTTGATGTAATCGATGCCGCAACCGGCATTCGTCAACCTGAGGAGACGGAAGGCGCCCTTGCGGTATTATGCCCCGATCCCGTGATGTTCCTCGGCTATTGGCAAAATTTTGAAGCGACGCGCGAAAAGTTCGTAGAAGGGCCGGATGGGAATTGGCTTGTCACGGGTGACCTGGGGGTACGCGATGCTGAGGGACGGCTTCGCTTTGTGGGACGCAATGATGATGTCATTGGCTCCGCCGGCTACAGGATTGGCCCTGCAGAAGTGGAGGATTGCCTGCTTGCGCACCAAGCTGTCCGTATTGCCGGGGTTGTCGCCAAGCCGGATCCGCTTCGGGGTGCGATCGTTGCCGCATACGTGGTGCTTAAGGATGGATATATTGGATCAGATGCATTGGCCGACGACATCGCAAATTTCGTCAAGTCACGCCTGGCAGCGCACGAATATCCGCGTGTGGTACGATTTATTGATGCGATGCCCTTAACAACCACGGGCAAAATTATTCGTGGCGCTCTGCGCAAGATGGCCCAGGATGAGGCTGCAGCAGAACGTGTCGCAGCCACTCCATGAGAGCCGCAGAGCGATTCCTTTGCTCAAAATGGCCCCAACTGCGAGAACTACTTTCGGGGGTGAGCCTTGGAATAAGCGGGGGACGTAATCCGGGCGAACTAAGGCAGGCCGTGAGCTCGGACGTGATGTCCGTTCCCCCAGAGATGACCTAGTTCTTTCTTGGAACGCTTCGCAATAGCACAGAATGACAAATCCACCGCATCATCGGCGCGTCCACATTCTTCCTTTCCGTCGAAAACGGGCATGGATCTGACGCAGGGGCTGTGCAAAACCTGATGAAGGAAACGTTCCGCGCCCAACCGGCGTGATGGTGACCTACGCCCTAGCGAGGGTAAAGCGGTATCGGATCGGACAAAAATTTCCTCGCTGCTCAGTGATGCAAGGTCGATGAGGACGAAATGATGGCCAGGGGAGTCCAATCCTTTGCGATAGCCCGAATAGCGCGAGCGCCGCAATCCCTAACGGCTTGTTCAGGTCGGCTCAGGAGAAGACGCCGACCGGGCTGGTCGTTAAAAAACTAAATTGCCATCGCGTGACGCACCTAGCCCCAATGGCGAAACGCTGACGGGGCTCAGTGATGAAGCTATCAAACGCGGAGCCATCAGAATCGGCTCGTCCGCGCGAACTGAGGCCTAAATTGACGATCGCTGCGACAATCCTCCCCCGTAGCTGATGGTGCAAGCCTTCCCAGGACGATGCGGTCGACAATGGGCCGCTTCGCTCGACGGCAAGACACAGCGACGCCGACAGGGGTCATGGGCCCGGCTGGACTCAGGCGAGGTGATCAATGTCACGAGGCATTTGCCTGCCCCTCTGCGGCAGCGGGATACGACGAACACGGCATCGAAAGATGCTCGGCCACTGGCACGTGCTGTGCAGTGCGTTTGTTGCCTGGGACTTTCAGTGTTCCAGTTCGGGAATAAAGCGTGGACGTGTTTTCCTGTTGTCTTTGCTCGGGACAACGGGCGCGATTTCGCAACAGGTCAAGGTAGGAGGAACTATTGAGCGACGAAGTAGCTCCGCAACAATCCAGGTTCTTCGTTCGAATGGGGACCACCGGCTGGATGGTTTACGATCGACAACGCAAGGGATGGCACTGTTAAAGGATCACAGCTTGGCCGAGAAGCTGTCCAAGGAACGGGCCGAACAAATAAAGCAGACACTGGTTGATGGTTAACTGATGAACATGATCCTTGAGATGAGCCTTCGATTCGGGAAATGAAAGTTCACCCTAAGGATCGTCTTCAGATCGGACGCCGCAACGGCTGCGGCTAAAGAGACCGGGCGGTTGTTACCTGCCTTGAAGCGCGCGTGCATGCGGATGCCAAATTGACGACTTCATCTTTAGCGTCCTGGGTTGAAATCATCGGGCCAGAACGAGGTCTTGAACGCAGCTTGCAGAGTGTCTGCCGACAAAGGCGTGATCCAGGGCAGTCGCCCTAACCAACGCACCCGTCCAATCTCGCAAATTGCTCTCACAGCATCTGAATTCTTTTCTCCAACGAAAGCGACTCCAAGAATGTCGATGTGGCGCCTTCGCAGCGCCTCTATGGACAGCAGTGAACAATTGACCGCGCCCAGAGTTGAGCTCGCACAGAGCACGACAGGAAGTCGCCATCTCTCCAAGAGGTCAATGTAAAGAGAGCCGCAATTCAGCGGCTCCATTAGTCCGCCGGTACCCTCGATCACGAGCGGCTGCCCTCCGGTGTCCGGCACGTCCAGCGAATCCGTTTTGATGCGAACCTCGCCAATTTCCGCGGAGTGGCGCCAAGCTGCCGTTTGAAGTCGGTAACGCTCAGGTACGATGCGATGCGACGGAAGATTGCCAAGCCGAGCGACGCGCTCTGTGTCGGTTTCTCCTTCGACGCCGGCTTGTATCGGCTTCCAAAATTTCGCACCGAGGAGATTGACGAGTCCTGCGCAGAACACCGTCTTTCCGATGCCGGCGCCTGTACCGGTCACCACAATCCGCTGCTGGCTCATTGAGTGTGGCCTCTTGTCTCCCACCGCAGTGTACGCACCTCATCCTCCACGATTTCAGTGTCAGCTCACAAACTGCGCCAGTCGTAAGGCCCGCCTCGCGTTTGGGAAGATCGGCAGTCTACGTTGGGCGTACGACCGAACCCTTGAGCGAGACCAGCAAAAGGCTGCTCAGCGCGCTTTCGACCATTTTCTTCTTTCTCAACGCCAAGCAGCCGCCGCACAATCATGCAAGACGCCGATGGCGGTCGTTGCCGACGCCACTGGCCTGAAAGGCCTGCTCCGCATGGCCAACTGATAGGCTGAACCATAGACGTTTCGCACTCGGACCATCGCGCTTCCCGGAAGTTGCGTGTCATGCGTTCTGACAGGTCAAGATTGTTTTTCGGCGCACAAATATTGTCCGGATCGGACGAAAGCGTTCACATCCGGCACGATGTATCCCAATCGATGCAGAATTGTACGATTCGTACCGCAACGATCAGTGACTGAATTCCATTGGTATGGCGCCGTTGAGACAGTGCGGAATCACCTTGTCCGGAAAACATTGATCGACGCATATCACCCTGCAACGGAGTATTGCGCGTTCCCGCGCGCGGACATCCATCGAGCACGGAGCCAGAATAAGGCACATTCAGATGGTTTTGGCACCCAGCAGGTCATGTCCCACCTGTTGGTGTAGCTCGGTAGAGCAAAGCCGCCTGCACCCGAACGCCACAACGCCGTAGCGAGCGGCCAACGAACTGTGAAGGCTGGATGCTCTGAGGTGCTCACGCGCGTTGATTCAGGTCTGAAGGGCTAGCGAAATCAGAGGCGCGGCACCGAAACATTCCGAGCAGCGCGGCGCTCGACGTAGCAGCGATGTCAGCTTTCATCCTGATTTCCGCGCGGCGGAGCGAGACCCGTATGGGTTCACCGGAAAGCATCCGGCTCATGGTCCGTCTGAATGCGCTGGCGCACGAGCCGCCTGCGGGATTCCAACTCGCCGGTCAGCTCGCCGCCGATCTAACGTCGGCCAACTGACCCATTTCGGACCGCTGCGCGCCCACTTTGTGGCCGCTCCTGCCTGCCCCTTGTCGCGGCTCACGGTCAAGCTTGCTCGGCCCGCGATCCACGTCCCCTCATCGGCAGCATATCGTCCAGCGCCTGATCGATATCATTGCAGATGCTCGTTTTGCCGCCATCGCGCGCGATCGACGATTGCGCGATGCGCCGCATGAACTCCTTGATGAAGGCGGCGCTGACGCCCTCGCTCTGTCGCACGGCTTCATTGACGACAGCCTCAGTGAGTGGCAGGCGTTTGCCATAGAGCCGCACCAGCTTGTCGCGGCCATGAGCATCAGGTAAAGGCACCTCGATGATCTGGTCTATCCGGCCAGGCCGCGCCGCGAGCGCGCCCTCGAGCTCTTCCAGTCGGTTGGTGGTAAGTAAGAACAGGATGTCGGCGTCCTCCTTCAGCCCATCCATCTCATTGAGCAGCTTGTTGAGCAGCACTTCTTCGCGCGCGTCTCGCATCTCATTGCGGTCGCGCGCGATCAATCGACGTCCTCGATCACCACTAATACCGGCTGCAACAGCCGGGCGAGGTTCATATATTCACCAAGCGCACCGACCTCCTGGGCTGCCATTATCAGAGTGGTCTGATCAGCCAGGTTAGTTGCGAGGTATCGGATCGTGTGGGTCTTGCCGGTGCCGGGCGGGCCATAAAGCAAGATGCCCTTGCGTGTCGACTGGCCGAGCCGGCGCAGCGCATCGCGCATTCCGACAAAGCTCAATACATTTCCATCGAGCAGTTTGAGCACCTTTTCGGGCAGGATGACCTTGCCCCCAAGTTTTATCCAGTCCTGAGTTCGCCCCGGCTGTTGGATTTACCCGAATGGGCGGTGGTAGCGACGGGAGCTGGTGCGGAGCCATCGTCATAGCGCAGCGCCAGATCCCGTCGCGGGTTGCAGGTGAAGGCAAACTCCGATGGTGTTTTCCATCCGAGTTGCGAGTGAGGTCGCGTATCGTTGTAGTCGGCCCGCCAATGTCCGAGTTCGACGCGGGCCTGGGCCAGCGACGTGAACAGCGTCTCTTTCAACAATTCGTCTCGGAGACGGCCATTGAAGCTTTCGATGAACGCATTCTGCGTCGGCTTGCCGGGCGCGATGTAATGCCAGGCGACGCGGCTCTGATCGGCCCATGTCAGGATGGCGTTGCTGGTCAATTCGGTGCCGTTGTCGCTGACCACCATTTTGGGCTTGCCGCGCTCGATGATCAGCCGGTCCAGCTCCCGCGCCACCCGGGAGCCCGACAGCGAGGTGTCGGCCACCAACGCCAGGCATTCGCGCGTGCACTCGTCGACCACGGTCAGGATGCGGAAGCGGCGGCCATCGGTGAGCTGGTCCGAGACGAAGTCGAGCGACCAGCGGTCATTCGGCGCTATCGGCACCACCATCGGCGCCCTGGTCCCGAGCGCCCGCTTGCGGCCACCACGGCGACGGACCGCGAGCCTCTCTTCCCGGTAGAGCCGGAACAGTTTCTTGTGGTTGACCAGATAGCCCTCCCGCCTGAGCAGAACATGCAGGCGCCGATAGCCGAAGCGACGGCGCACCTCGGCAATCGCTCTCATGCGTTGGCGTAGGGCCGCGTCATCCGCCCGGGTCGTCCGATATCTGATGGTCATGCGGCAACAGCCGATGGCTTTACACGCCCGCCGTTCGCTCATCTCGTGGGCCTCCATGAGATGGGCGACAGCTTTCCGCTTCCCCGCGGGCGTCACCACTTCTTTCCCAGGAGGTCCTTTAACGCAGCATTGTCCAGCATGGCGTCGGCCAAAAGCCGCTTCAGCCGCGTGTTCTCATCCTCCAGCGTCCTCAGCCGCTTGGCCTCCGAGACCTCCATCCCGCCAAACTTGGCTTTCCATTTGTAGATGCTGGCATCGCTGACGCCGTGCTTCCGGCACAGATCGGCAACCGACACGCCAGCTTCGTGCTCCTTCAAAATCCCGATGATCTGCTCTTCCGTAAAGCGGCTGCGCTTCATGCTCTGGTCCTCATATGGGCCAGAGCGAAGTTCAATCTGGATTAAGTCCAGGGGGCAAGGTCAAGGATCACGTCCGCGCGGTCTATCCGGGGCCACCGATGCACCGTAACGCCGCGCGAACGGCCGCTGTAATTCGGACCGCTCTCGAGGGACAGGATCTTGCCACGGTACGATCCGGCGGATTGTACCGCTCTCTCCAGTTCAACGAAGCAGTGCTGCGCGAAAGACTCGCCGGCCCCGCCGGCGGGCACCGCCACCTCAATGTGCATCATCTCCTCTGGGCCTGTCCCGCATTGTTGCGCCAACTCGCGGTAATAGAACAGCACGACTGCGTAACGGAACTCGTTCGCCTCGGATACGGAATTGCGCCGTCGAATTCGATGCAGGACACCTATTGCTTTCCTCGGCACGATGGTGCGACCTGCTCAACGGCTTTGCGAAGATTTTCCTTATCTCCCAAGGCAAGCTGCCTGTCGGTGAAGGTCGATGCGACGGAATTGCCAGCGCAGTTACAATAGCCGTCTAGTTGCGCGTCCGTGAACCCAGCGTTGATCACCGCATTTCGTTGCGAGCGGAGGCAACCTGCTTTGAAGGCCTTGGTGAATTCGGCACGTGCGTCGCCTTCAATGATTTCGTCGCGAGCGAAGTAGACTGAACCAAAAAATCCTAAGAGAAATTCCAACTACGATCAGGATACCAAAGAAGACCGCAGCCCCCTGGACTGCGCTGGCACTTGATGGACGCAAATTGGGCCGTCTCACGGTGTTGCGTATCACGGCAACCAAAAGAAAAGGAGCGGCAGGAGGAGGAGTTGGCCGATCAGTTCGCCGATCAATCCAACAGTTGGTGCGTATCCGATGTTTGCCAGGAACCAACTTTGTGTCGTGAAGGCGCTGATCGCTAGCACGAACGATGCGATGGCTAAGCCTATTGTTGCAGCCCTCCACAGGCTCCATTTGCTATCGACATGCGCCAACGGAATATCCGCTTGGAGCGGAGGTGGTGAAACAATTGTCTCTGGTTTGGGATCTGGTGGGTTAGGAGGGGCCCAGAACTCCCGCACTTCACGAAGCAGTACCCAATTCTCCAAGCCGGGTCGCCGCTAATGGTACCATCGCGCAAGCCCATCAGCAGTTGTGATCGTCGGAGCGGCCCGCGCTGTGCCCCGTTGATCAGTACTTGCCAGATTGCATCTTCCTCTGACGACATTGAATTCCCCCACCCATCTTGACCGGGGACACTACAGCACGCGCGTGTGAGTTGTGAAGTAGCGCACGGGTATCGGTCACTGTTATCGTTCTCCGGGCCACCACAACGAATGCGGGCTGTCGGCAGAACTCTTGATCGCCCGCAGCGCCACCAGACGCGATGACTGCGCCAGTCCCTGAAAGGCGAGCATGCGCTTCGACCATTCGGCAAAAAGATTGGGCAGACTACCTCTGGAGTTTCTGCTCTGCGAGCTGAGCATCTTGCAGAACATGGCGATGGTGTCGTCAGAGCTGAAGGTGTCGTTGGCCATGGCGATGCCCTTCTCGGCGCCGAACTGATATAACGCGGCGTAATCATGCTTTGCGGTCTCGGCGCGGACGGTCGACCCAGGATGCAGCTCCTCGAAGCTCGGCATCGGGGCGCCCTTTTTGACACGCACAGGAAGCGAGACCGGGCGTATCCCTCGTAGGCTACGCCGATTGTCGTGGCGGTTTTCTCCGGGGTCTGGGACCAGGTGCAATTGCAACAAGGCCGGCGATGGCGGCGAGGACGGCGTTCTTCACGGGGGGATCTCCAGCGGCAAGCGGCGGGGTAATTTGCCCTCCCGGCGCGAAGCGCTCGCTGCCAATGCCCTTTTGCCGTCGGGGGAGCTGGGGCTCCAAAAAAGAGTGGGGGTCTTTTTGCAGGCCCCCTCCACATCGCAAGTCGAACTGGCGACGTGGTCCACACGTAAATCAAAAACCCAAATATCCTGACGGCGTCCCCCGCTTTTCCTCTGCGCCTCAAAGGACCCGCAACCCACGGGCTCATGTCTTCGCCGCCCGTCGCTTTCTCTCCGACCAATCGATGTTTAGTTTATGCAGGTCTGAGTATGCGTACTTGTTTATCCCTCTTGGTGAGGAAATCGAGTACAGGCTGGCCTCACCGTAATTGTTGGTGAGGGTATCAGCCCAGTACGAATAGCAGACCTCCGGGTCCAAGACTTCCTCCCGGATGCCAACGGCGACAAGTTCATGCACGTTTAGGTATTTTCCGGATTGAGAGATATTGCTTGCGCGTCTCCTCGCTAGAGCAGAAATGCTCTGCACTAGAAGCCTCCCTCATCGCCGCGACGCCGTCGTGGAAGTGGTCATACGCCGTAATCATCTTTTCGTCTGTTTCCGTTTTGAGGAAAAGATCGAAAGCCGCGCGGCGTCGCGCAATGCTTCGCTGGGATTGAATTGAACGAAACGCCAAATATCCCGCGGTTGCCGCGATGAGTGCGGTGATCCACTGCGGAACGCTTCCATAGTCCAGAGCCATTATCTCCCCACTGTGAATTGATAGCTACCTTGGAATGAGCCTATGACCGGCGGGTTAATGCTTCGGGTGATGACGCGGCCGCTGCTATCGCGGGTCGTGACCGTCCCTCGACTGTCGGTCGAGGAGCGAGCGACGGTCCGACCGCTCGCATCGTAGTAGGTTTTCTGCTGGACCGAGGCCGTGCCGGAAAGCGTCGCGAGCGTTGGCATGGCTGTGCGGAGCTGGATCATTCGGGGAACCTAACAGGCCACAGCGCGCCCCCGCCATGCGTTCGTTCGAGCTAGGAGCTACCAGCGACCGGGCACCGGGCACCGGGCCGACGCATCAGCGGGCATGGAGAGGAAAGAGACAAGGACGTGATGTCGCCCAACACTCAGTGGTGATTTGCCGCGAGCCCCATCTATCGCCCAGTCATTTCAGCTCGCAACCAAAAAGCGCCATAGCAATATCTTGGTCTGTTACGTGGTCGTTTGGGAGGACCTGTGCCCTCATAGTCCGGTAAACATGGAGGTCGGCCTTGGTGGCAGTACATTCTTCGTGGTGAGTTTCCCTCACAAATGCTGCGAGTGCGCTGACTACCGCGGAGGGGCTAAAAACTACAATACGAAAGGCGGCGTCACGGATCTTGAGGTTGGCATCTTCTATCGCCGTATTCTTGTTGGGGTTGTCGTCTGGTATTGCCAGTGCTCGTTGCCAGCCTGCTTGCCCTTTAGCCAAATCGGCATACGCCGATAGCTGAGTTTGCAGCCGCTGCTTGTTGGTTTCGAGTTTGTCGCCGAACTGGTATGTAAGCGACCCGCCAAGGACGACGCCAACCACCGTAAACAAGCCGGCTACAATCACTGGGCTAAGACTTGACTTGTCCATAGGAGCCTCGGAAGGCGTCTTCGCAAGTCGTTACAGGGGGCAGCAGCATTAGTGTTACCGAGCTGGCCCGTGTCAACCAGAGAATGTGCGGTTGGCCCAGCGCCCTCACTGGTCCGTTTCCTGGGCCTCCTCGCTACCCAAACCACCGGGGCGACCGCAGCGCACGACCGGGCTTCCACGGTGGACACAAGCCCCTTTAGCTTTGATTTTATTGATGTTTTCCGGAAAAGAATTCCCTGCGCAGAGGTTCTACAGCATGTCAGCTCAAATACGCCCTGAGAGGAATGAGTATTACTGCATCCTAGAGAGAACCCAGAAGGGGAATCTTGACATCACCGACCGGCTAACGTGGTTCCTCGACTAGATCGCGCCTTCGATGGCGCGGACATTATTCTCGACGGCATTCTGCGCAAGGCGGACTTCTGGGCCGTTCACGAGCGTCAGCGGCTAGTGCTCAATCGCCTCTTCAATGGATTTGAAGGAAAACTTACGTCGTCGAAATGGGCGAAACTTACGCAAGTCTCCCAGGCTACGGCCGCGAGGGACATCGACGAACTCATCGGCCACGGCATCCTCAGGAAGGACGCTGCTGGCGGCCGGAGTACAAGCTACTCGCTTATAGATTTGAAAACCTGATATGGAAGTGACACTCGGGAATAGTTGCCGCGCCGTATCCTGTTAATTGAGCCAGAACGTTTTTGTCTCCCGGCCGGTCCTGCCCTCGCGGCAACCCAACCTGGAGAATGCAATGCCTGCAAAACTTAAAGCCAAGAAGCCGAGCCATGAGGCCTTCGTCATCACAGGAGAGTGCGTTCTGGACCAAAAATCGGCGCGGTCTGCATGACGGCAAGGGCTTCAACGTCGATCTGATCGCCGTACCCGTCGGCGGACGGCTCGTCATCCGACGTGCGCAAGGAAGCCACCGGCTGATCATGTATGGCCGGCAAAGGTCTGAACCTTTTTTGGTTTAGGTCGTCCACAGACCCCGCGAAGATCGGAAGGCGCGCCAATTGAAGAGCAATCCGGCATCTCGCCGCGTTTCTCGAGCAAAGTCTGGCGACCGGGCGGGCCCGTTTGGCTCACCGAATTCTCTGACTGCGTCAGCTTGTCGACAGCTGGTCCTAATAGAGCGAGAACGAGAGAGCGACACACTCGAACGGAGGGGGACATGGACCCATTTAACAGCATCAACCCTTTCGACTCAAAGTTCTCTGCTTACAACGCCGCGGTGCCGCAAGCGCAACCGCAGCAAGCGGAGTTTGAGCCGTACTTGGATGAAGTGCCGCAGCTTGGTACCTCTGCCATAGCAGAGGATCCGGTTTCTGCTGATCCCTACTATCCTCATCTGTCCGAAGAAGGTCTCAGGCTCGCCGAGGCCTTGGGACTTGAGCACCAGAGGGCCGACGGTTCTCATTCCGAACGCGCAGTCACCGGAGGCGAAGCCGCCGCTGCCCTGATCGGTGAGGACTACACTGGCCAGTTGAGGCCCGCGAAGAGGCAGAGGACACTAGGTCAGACGGAAGGCGATGCCATTGAGCGCCAGCCAAGCGACCCTAGCAATTCAGCCGCTCGCGAGCTGATTGAAGGCGCCGGCGCACCCTTTCGGGCCAGCCGTCCATTGATCCTTCCTGCGGAAGACTACGCTCAGGATCTGCTGTGGACGATGCTGGAAAACGCCGGCTCATCGTCTCTCGAACCAACCGAGCGTCATGACCACGCCGTGGATTCAGGAGCGGCGGTTCGTTCCTTCAACTCGCGGCAGGACGACCAGCGCACGTCAGGCGCGCATGAGGGTAGCAGCGTCCCGCCGAGCCAGGACAGCCCACCCGCTCCTTTCATAGTTCATAATGACCGCTTCACGGCGCTGTTCGTGCCCGCGGCAGCGATGAGGGGCGGCTCTCCACTCAATCTATCAGGCGCACCCATTCATTTCGGATCTCGACCGGAAAACGTTTCGCAGCCGAGCGCACAGCCGGCGAATCGGCCCTCACCAGCACTGTTTGCACAGACGATGGAGCAAGCCGCTCCGGCGTCCACCAGAGCTGAGACGACGCCGCCCGCGGCCCGCGAGATTTACGCCGCATCATTCGCCGTTCCTGAGGGCTTTTCGCACGGCACCCAACCCGCCCCAATTTCGATGATCTCAAAGCTCGGCCGCTGGGGCCTCTTGCCGGACGCAGAGGAGCCGATGAAGCAATACGACATTCGCGGCGAGCGTTACACGGCCCTCTTGGGGCCGGGAGGCTCCAATGACGTGCGGCTCATCCATCATCCATAGATGTAGACACCAGGGACGGTCACTACGTGAGGGGCCGCTCCAGATAACTCGGGTAGCGGCTTGTTGATGGACGATAGCTTGCTTCAGCGACTCTTGCGAGCTTAGTGGGGTTCAGGGCGGTGCCGATAAGCACTGCCGGTCCCAACCAAACTTGCGGGCGCCATCGCTTAGCGGCTCCTTGTTGAGCCGAACAGCCATGGCGCCTTTTGTGTTTGTGAAGAGCGTGATCACGTCGGCGGGCTGGGTACGGCGAGGTGAAGTGCAGAAAAATCGAAGGCGACTGCCGCCCCCCCTCACGGGCCCACTCGTCGCTACAATGTCTGCCCATGTTTCCACTTTCATTCTGTTAAGGTACAGGAACGAATGGGCATTGACGCATTCTTCCCCTGCTTTTGAAGGCCTTGTCGGCGGCTTGCAGGGTCGCGACAAAGTCCAGCGCGCCGCCCTCTGAGAGTCCACAGGTCCGGTCGCGCGACGCGATCTCGCCTCCTTGATCGGCGCGGATCCTTCCCCAGAATCCCACCGACTTGCAGCCCCTTTCCAGCATCACCACAATAGTGGTGCCGCGGAAGGCGATCCCGCGCATCGCAGCCGAAACGAATGCCGAGGAACTCCAGATTGTGATGAAGACGCGCAGACGAAGCTACCAGTTCATGCAGGAGATTTCGCAACTGCCGTCAGTTAGCTTGATGGGTGTTAGTGACTTTGGGAGATTTCTTCGATGTTGATTATTGAAACTATTTTGAAGCCAGACCAGTTTGGCGGGATTGGACTTTTCTCCGCGACCCGTTTGCCTAAAGGCGCGTTAGTTTGGGTTCACAACCCGATCGTTGACATTGCGGTGACGCGCGAACAATACGAAACTCTAGCTCCAACATTTCAGGCTCTACTTGATAAGCATGCCTATCCGAGAGACTACAAGGTTGATGATGGTGTCGTAGAGTATAATGCTGACAACGCTCGCTTCATGAACCACAGCAGTCATCCAAACACATATCATGACGAACATTGCAGAATTTTCACAGCCCGCGACGTACGCCCTGGTGAAGAACTGACTTGCAATTACTTGTCTTTCGATCCGGGGTGTGACTTATCGTGGAATAGGGAGCTATTGCCGAGCGTTGGTGCCGCAGCGGCCTAGGCGGTGATAGATTGGAGACGCAGTCTGGCGCACTTCGATTTCCTCGGCGAATTATCACCCTGGAGAGTTTCGGCAACTAAGTGGCCATCGACAGACGCCAGCTTTTTCGGGTTGTCTGGTCGAGGTTGAGGTGGCGCAAACGCAGCCTTGTTCGGCAGACTTCGCTTGGGCGCAGCGAGCAGTGGCACGTTGTGAACGTGCTTCCGATGACAGAGCGGACTCGCGACTTTCAGCGCCTTAGACGCTGTAACTGCATCAAAAGCAGTTCATGACGCCGGAATTCTGCATGTAAAACTTAGTTTTTGAGTAATTTCACCGGGGCGAGTGTGTGAAGGTGCTTTACAACAGGCAGCTTCGCCACCGAGTGACCGGTAAAAACGGTTGGTACGGAAGGCAGTTTGGTGTGGATTATTTATTGACCCGAGATTCGACGCTTCGAGGTAAGCGCATATGTAGTCCCCGCCCACTGACCTCTGCTCGCCCGGAATAGTTTAAGGATGGGGCTCCCTGAAATCTGATGCCGTCCAAGCTGCCAGGATCGAAAAGACGGCTCGGGAAGAGCCTTGCCGTGAGTCAGGATGTGCTCAGGCGATTCACGTGGGAGATCAGAGCCATTAATGTGTGTTTGGACGACCTTCGCTATTTCCAAGCGCATGCGCTGGGCATTGCTGCACCACAAATGATGATCTTGATGGCATTGATCGACTTGGAACAGGGCGACGGTGTTCCGGTCAACGCGGTTGCAAAGTTGATGAAGGTTGAGTCGGCCTTCATTACGAAGCATTCGAAACAACTTGAGGATAGGCGATTTGTGCGACGCGAGCGCTGCGCGAACGATGCACGAATCGTCCACCTGTCGCTAACAGATTGCGCTCGCAGTGCACTTGCGAGCATCGCGGCTCAGCATGAAGAACTGGATGAGTTTGTTTCTGGTTATCTCGATATTGCGGACTTTGCAAAGCTGGCTAGTTGCCTTAGCGGAGTCAGGCAACGACTGGAAAAGGCGCGCCTGCACGCCGCGTTGAAGATGCAAGAACCTTCAAGAGAGCAGCAGCTGCGGAACGCCTAACAGGTCAACAACTTGAGACCACGAACCTACTCGCCGCGACGCTCACAGCGTCCCACCCAATTCATGGATCGGCAGCTTGGATTTACTCTGCTGCTCTGTAACAGCTCGAGCCGGAGCCGTAACAAGCGCGCCGGATTGGGCGCATCGTGCTCTTGCGTTTTCATAGCAATTTCAAATGACCCCTATTGAAGCAATCAAACGTTGGTACGTGTCCCTGGACGACGAACTTCAAACAGACATCGCGTATATGTTCGTATCTCTGACGCTCGGGGACTGGCAGTTTTCGCCTGCTGCAGCCGTTCGAAGACTGCTGCAATGGTTCGAACTGCGCAGCGCGGGCTCGGAACATGAGGACGCGTTAGCGGCGGTCGTGTTTCGCGCCTCGTTCGAATACATGTTTGCCGACCGCTTCACGGGCGCCGGCTGGGCCTTTCCCGAACAATTGTTCAAAGACGTGATCCGCGAGGCTGCTGAAGGGAAAGAGGCAAGCAAGATCGCAACGACGGCATTTCAATTGCTGCGGAACATTCCCGACCGAAAAACGAAATGGAGAGAGGCGGGTGAGAATTGGAATGCCTTGGTCAACTCGGTACTCAACAACGATGCGCTGAAGCAATGGACCCACGAGCAAATCCTGGCGAGCGACTTCGGGCCGACGCAAGACTGAAAATGCCCGCAAATATTGGAAGAGTGCCAATCCAGAAAGAAATTTCGTGAGACCAGCCAGCGCGACGATTAGAAGGGCAACTTCCAAAGAAAGTAGAAAAGCTGCCGAGGGCGTCCCAAAAGAGCACCGCCGCGACAGCGAAATACAGCGATCTAACCAACGGCCGATCTCCCTGAGAGATATTTGGCGATGTAGCATCACAACAAGCAGGACAGCGGCGGTTGCAAAGGCTCAGGCGCCGTATTTTTGCTCGGAATTGGCGCCTGGCGGCCGAGTGCATCCATACTCGCGCAGCCAATCAGACCGCGGGGCCGCCCTGGCTCAGCCACAGGGCGATCCGTGGCCAATCCACGCCCCGGAAAGAGGCTTCAATGTGACTAGTGCCTGCGGAGCGCGACCGAAGTGGCGCGAGACCGTGGGTACACAGTCGTCCGTGAAGAGTGGCTAAGCGATTGAGCTAGAATCGCATTTGTCGTTGTGGACTGTTTTGCATTTGCAGGGGTTTGATGCTTCGGGCGTCGGAACCTTGCAATTTCATTTTCAGGATTCCGTCGAATCGCCAACCATGATTCCGTCATCGCATCGGAGGTGGCGATGCGACCGAAGAAGCACAGGACGACGGGATCGGGCGATCTGTTCCGGGCCAGGCTGGACCAAATCATCAATATGAAGCACGAGCTGGTTCAGCTCGCCGGCAAGGTCGATTGGGACTGGATCGGCGGCGAGATCGCCCCGCTCTATAGCGAGAATGGTCGGCCCGGGATCGCGACCCGCTTCATGATCGGGCTGTTGCTGCTCAAGCACATTTACGGGCTGTCCGATGAGGGGGTGTGCGAGCGCTGGGTCCACGACCCATATTTCCAGTACTTCACCGGCGAAGAGTTCTTCCAGCACGCATTCCCGCACGAGCGCTCGGACCTGAGCCACTGGCGCAAGCGGCTCGGCGACAAGCTGGAGCTGTTGCTGGCCGAGAGCTTGCGGGTGGCACACGAGGCCGGCGCGTTACGCAGCCAGGACATCAAGCGGGTCACAGTCGATACCACCGTGCAGCCGAAGGCGATCACCTTCCCGACCGATGCCAAGCTCTTGCACGCGGCGATCAAGGGGCTCAACCGTCTGGCGAGGAAGCACGGGGTCAAGCTGCGGCAGTCCTATCTGCGCATTGCCAAAACCGCGACAATGATGGCGGGACGCTACGGCCATGCCAAGCAATTCAAGCGGCATCAGCGGCAGTTGCGCATCCTGCGCAGCCGACTGGGCCGGATCATCCGCGATATCCGCCGCAAGATCGAAGGTCAGGCTGTGCTTGAGAACACGTTCGCCCTCCCGCTCAGCCGGGCCTCGCAGATCCGCTCGCAGCAGCAGCGCCAGCGCGGCTTCAAGCTTTATTCCTTCCACGCCCCGGAGGTGGAGTGCATCGGCAAGGGCAAAGCAGCCGCGCCTTACGAGTTCGGCGTCAAAGCCTCCATCGTCACCAACAACGCCGTTCCCCCGGGGGCCTGTTTGTGCTGCACGCCAGGGCGCTACCCGATAACCCGTACGACGGTCACACCTTGCGGGACGTCATCGACCGCACCGAGACACTCACCGGCTGCGCGATCGAGCGGGCCTATGTCGACAAGGGATACCGCGGCCACGACGCACAAAATCCCCGACGGATCTTCATCTCCGGCCAGAAGCGCGGCGTCTTCGGTGTCATCAAGCGCGAGCTGCGCCGCCGCTCCGCCATCGAACCCATCATCGGACACCTGAAGGCCGATGGTCACCTCGGCCGCTGCTACCTCAAAGGCCGCGCCGGCGATGCGGCTAACGTCATCCTCTCAGCCGTGGGCCACAACTTCCGCCGCATCCTCGCCTGGCTCAGAGAACTCTTGTGCCTCATCCTGCTCCAGCTATGGCGCACGTTCGGCCGTCCCGCCCCGTTCAATTCGCCTTCTTAACGGACGACTACACAAAAGCGCAAGCAATAAGACGGCCTCCAACGGTCCGGCCCCGCGGTCAGAGGTTTCTCGAACGTCGGTCAAACCTTGCCGCAGCTTTCCTGCTATTTTCCCTGGCAGAACCTTATGGGCGCGGTTCGCCATGTTTGTGCGGGCTCGCGTAGCAGGCAAAATGTACGGCCGTTACATTCGCTTAGCGTGACGAACACCGTGCCCGCCAACATCATTGACGCCCTGGGAGACCTGCGTGATGCCGAGGCGCGCCGCTATCGAGGCATTGGAAAGCGCGCTTCGCGGCCGACTTCTTTCAGCCGATCGCACCTCGTCTCACCTGCGCTGGCGGACTCCAGAATTCTCAAAGCGACACCAACGCGAGCGCTCGTCTCGTACTGGGAAAGGCTCACGCAGACCTCATTGAGGACCGACCGTAATACCGTAGCTGCGTTCCACATTTGGAGAACCGTCCGGGTGACGCTGAAGTTGTGACGGCTGACAGACTGAGAGCATGTCCGAGTGGTCGCAGGAGTTTCCGTGGCAGATTGAGTGGGTATCGATAGCCCACGTATCATTGATCGACTGCAAGGCGGGTCAGCTTGCGGTAAGCTATCACAGATACAGAGCCCTTTGGAGTTAACGGGATGTGGCAGGGACAGCGCTATTGCTCCAGATCGATCAGCGCCGAGTCATCTTTCCGCTAGTCTCCACGGCAGTGCGGATGTGGTAGGGACTAGTTGGCTTGGTTTCAGCCCCCGGGTCGGTTAGCACCGAGCCGCGCCCGCACTGTTTTACATCTCGCCTCCGACCGATGGCGGTGGGTATCTCGACTAACGCACCGGTTTGCCTGAGGGCTGTTCACACGAAATGCCTCGTGGGTATTAACGAGAAATCTGCCTTGAGTGACCTACCCGAACTGATAGGCAGACTGAGGGCCTAGCTGATCGGTCGAATTCAGGGAGATACCGTAGTCTGCGGAGAATGAGCAAACACGGGCTTGCTGACGCCGATGCCGATAACGTAGTCCGCCGAGCGTCATCACCATCGAAGTAGATCTTAGTCCTCGACATCACTCATCGACAAGCCGCCGGGATGCATAGGTATATTCTAAAGCGATCCGGCGTGCCTGTTCAATGAGGTTGGCGGCGGCGCTATGTCCCCCGTCGGTATTCTCATAGTAGAGGTACGGTTGGCCCAGTGCAGCGAGCCTGGCCGCTGCCTTTCGGCCATGCGCTGGATGCACGCGGTCGTCCTTGGTTGACGTGAGAATGAAGGGAGCCGGGTAGGTCTTACCTGGCACCAACCTCTGATAGGGCGAGTAGGCCTCGAGCCACTTGCGCTGTTCGGGAATGGTGGGGTCGCCATACTCGCCGATCCAGGAGGCTCCGGCGCCCAGCTTGGTGAACCGCATCATGTCGAGCAGCGGAACCTGTAAGATGGCCGCATTGAAGAGCTCGGGTCGTTGGGTGATTGCGGTCCCTACCAGAAGGCCTCCTTGGCTACCGCCGACTACGCCCAGCCGGCGGGGAGAAGTGATTTTGCGCCGGATCAAGTCCTCCGCGACAGCAATAAAATCATCCCATGTGCGCTGCTTCGTTGCTCCCTGGGCAGTCTGGTGCCATTGGGGCCCGAACTCACCCCCGCCGCGCAGGTTCGCGACAACGTACGCGTTGCCCTGCTCGAGCCAGAGTCGTCCGGTGAGGCCCACGTAAGAGGGGATGAGCGGTGTCTGAAACCCACCATAGCCATGGAGAAGCGTTGGAGTTGATCCGTCAAACCTTGCGCTCTTGGGTCGCAGTAGAAAGTAAGGAATGCGCGTGCCATCGCGCGAGATTGCCTCGAACTGTTCGACAACAAGTCTCGAGGCGTTGAACCTAGGAGGTGTCGCCTTCAGTGTCTCAAGGCGTTCGGTTGCAGCATCGAAGTACCAGAGCGTCGTCGGGCTAAGAAAGCTGGAGACGGTGAACATCGCCTCGTCCGTTTCATGCGATGCTGCAGCCAGACCGACACTCGCATTCTCTGGCAGCGGGATCGGGGTGGCCTGCCAGGCGCCCTGATGGTACTTGTAGACGAACGCCTTACTCTGAACATTGTCGAGAATCGTTAGCACTAACAAGTTTCTTGTGGCAGTGAATCCGCTGAGCGCTTGTCGAGGCCCAGGCTTGAAAACGAGCGAGGGTCTGGCGCGCAGCGGATCCTGCTTCCATTCGACCAGGTCATACGAGATGATCGAGCCGGCTGAGAAGGGGGTGTCTCCAGACGGCGGCATCCAGTCTTCGTTGAGCGTCACCAGCAGGCGACCACTCGCGATGCTGCCGATGGTCGCCTTCTTTGGCAGATTGAGCTTAGTCGGCTTGGCCCCAATGAGAACATACTCACGCTCGAACGAACTAATGCCGCGCACGGCGCCCGTCGCATGGATCGTGCCTTCACTGTCGCGCAGCACGAATGGTGTGGCCCCGACATCGGTCGGCTCGCCACGGAAGACCTCGCGCGCTTCCGCGAGCGACTGACCGCGCTTGAGTTCCTTCACAACGAAAGGGTAACCGGCTTGGGTCATGGTCCCTTCGCCCCAATCTCGTGTAATCAGGACCGTGTCCCTATCTACCCATGTAACCTGCTGTTTTCCCTCGGGAAGTGCGAAGCCGTTCGTGAAGATTTTGGCGACTGCGTCGAACTCCCGGACGAACCCAGCGTCCTTCCCCCCATCGGACAGGTTTAGCAAGCATAGGCGCTCTTCAGGCGGAAGGCAGCTCACCCCTTTAAGGACCCAGTTCTTCTTGTCCGCGTCAGCTAGAGCATCCACGTCGAGGATGGTCTCCCATCGAGGGCTCTGGGTGCGATAGCTTTCAAGCGTCGTGCGCCGCAAGACGCCGCGCACCTGGTTCTCGTCCTGCCAGAAGTTATCGAGACCGCGCCGTCCCAATGAGACGTACGGAATCCGGTCCTTGGCCTGAAGAACGTAGAGGGCTTCCCCGTAGAAGCGCTGGTAACGTGGATCGGATTGGAGCGCACTGAGTGTCCTGTCGTTCTCGGTGTGAGCCCAAGCCAATGCGCGCGGCCCTTCGATCTCCTCAAGCCAAAGAAAAGGATCCTCGGCGCCTGTCGCAGGCGCTAGCGTCTGGGACAGTCCGGCGGCCATGAAACAGCTCATGGATAGCGACGCGGCGAGAAAATGCGAATTTTTCATGGGAGTGGTCCTGAAGTTAGCCAGCCGGACTTGAGCGTCTTCCTAGGTGAGTGGAAGCATTCGGAAGATGCATACTCGGCTTCAAAGCGCGGGCATGCGGGAATTGCGTCCGCTGGCTTTCGATGGAGCAGGCAGCGTGCCGCTTGAAGATTGGAGGTTCTCCAGGCGTTACCGGCCCATGTAAGTGTCGAATTTTGGACGTCCGGCTCAAACCTGACAATCTCAAACCTGACAATCGGTTTTTAGCAAGGACGGCATGTTGCGCATCGGCCGCCTTTGCTCATCGTCGCAGTACGTCAATCCTCGACGATCGCTTGCGCCTCCGTTCGGCCGCTCGCAACTCTGCTACGGGCAGCATCATGCGTCGATGAGTTTCAAGTTGTGGTGTGAAGTGCGAGCACAGGTTCGCACTTCGCGGCCTGCTGGCGCGTTTTCCGGCACCATCAGCGCCCCTGCGCGGCCACCGGTACTCGACGTGATTTGCCGCCTTGTTGGCTGCGAGGACTTGAGGCGATTAGCGTTGAGCACCGCTTTTGTCCGCCAGCCAAACGCGCAACCTGCGGAGGTTCGGTGGCCGATCCTGTATGGAAGGCGCTCGACGCTGCGATTCCTAAATTCCGCAGCGGGATCCCTTCTGAGCAACAGTGACCGCGGCGAGCCCCAACATCACGTCGCGGGTGAACCCGAAATGGAGACGATAGAGCCACCAGATTGCGCAGCACCGGTCGAGATCGTACATGGCGCGCGCGCGCCTTCTTGCTACAGCCATCGGCGCCCTCGGCTTCATTCCTCGTATAATATGGCAACCTCGACGTCTCCGTGCCGGCGCTCTCCAATTAAAGGCTTTTTTGTCGGTGATGTCTCGCTGTTCGCCGCGTGCACCTGCAATAGATGGTGAGGTGAGATTGATGTTAGTCATAGCGCTCTTTTCTGCGGTTCGAAGCTGTTTGCGCACGCCTATGTGCATGCGATGTTTCTGCGATCCTACGGAGAAGGCAGTGCTTGCAAAACGCCCAGAACTGGTAGTGCCAATTGACAGGATTTCGATCCGATAAGCCCGCCCATTCCCACTGCTACGCAAAGCGACTGCGCCACTCGCGATGATCGTTGCAGATACGTGACCTTTGCCTCCACCTCCTTGAAAATACCTCCGCGCCCACCAAGACTATGTAGGCTCGCACCGGCACCGCCTGCCGCCGCTCCCGCGTATGCCTTGCACGGTCACCCGTTTCGCCGCCCAATTTTGCGCGAAACAAGCCAGCATCGAGCGCTGGTCGGCGGCCGAGTAGCCCTGCCTGAGCGTGCTGGCAAGTCTCCGCCTCGCTGAGCAACACCGGACAGCTCGGCCCGCCGCAAGCACACCATCGTGCAGCGCTTGTTGAGATCGCTCAGACGCAAAGCAGGCGAGACGATCATTCCGCGCATGGCTAAAGGTGCGGCGCTGGCCGCAGTATTGGGCCCCTGTCCTCCGCTTCTGCGTGCCGTGGTGCAACCTCAGACTGGTCGACAGCCGTAGCTACATCACTCAAGCGAAAGTAACATCCTCAGGTAAGGCAATACGGGATGACGGGGCCGCCCGCACGAGAACAGACGAGAGCGCGCCTACGTGAGAGTCCGGGCAACCGCGGAGCGAACTGTTCACCTAAATAGATGAAGAACGAAATCGCTCAGACGCAAAGCAGCCGAGACGATCATTCAGGTGCGGCGGTGCCGGTGGTCCCCTGCGGATGGCACTGCGTGTAATGGGACTTCGCGACGTCCCCAGTGCCTGTGATCCTGCGCGCCATGATGGAACCTCGGATCGATAGCCGGGTCGAGCGGAATGCTACATTCTCAGGTGAGCCAATACGAACCGCCCAGTTCGTTCTGGCTTCTATTTACGCTCTGCGTCATGCAGATGGCGCTCGTGACAGGGCGCGCTTACAGGCAGCAGACATTTCAGCGCGACTTCGACACCGCGCGCACGAATTACGACGATTTTCCTTATTCAGGACACGAGTGAATTCTGTTTCCAACGGTCCGTGGGCAAAGAAACGTAGGCCGCATTCGTGCTCGCCCGTCCGGGCACACGAACGGTAGCCCCTACGTGTGGCGTCACTGATTTGCGTTAACAGCTCCCCAAGTGATCGATCAAAATGTACGGCCCTGAAACTGGCAGGCGCTCACCGAACGATTTGAGATCGGCACCGTCGGCCTCGAGGCCGAATACGCCGCGCCTTGTCCCGCCCCCGGGGGCGCCTCGCGCCGGAGATAGCCGAGATGCACGGCGAGCGGCGCCGAACGCACGAATGACGGACGGTCCGGGACTTGATTGTCGCTAGATGCGAGGGAGACGAGGACGCCCGTTCGCTGGCGACCCGGCCGCGGCCTTAGGTGGAGCACCTATAAAGTGGTGATCTTGCACGCGCGCGAGAAACCGCCGCAGGCGCCCTCAGTGGCGGCAAGCGCCTGGCGCTGAAGGGCGTGGCCCACCGCTCCCTAAGGTGTGGACGCAACCAGGCGACCTGAAATGGCTGGAGTCGTGGTCAATCGTCTTCGCTGCCCGCCAATTTGTTGCAAACTCGCCAAAGCCGCGCAACGTCTGCAGCGCCCAACAACTGCAGCAGGTTCGCATATTTGTCCTTGCCGGCCAGGCCAACCATCAGATCAAGGGCTAAATGGTGGCACAGAGACAGGCATTTTTATTGCAGACGTTACGGTGAGCTTCGTCGTGACACGCTTCAGCCTACATGGTGACTGGTGCAATCGCCGTGAGGGACGAGTTCGGCAAGTGGAATGCAACAGTGCGACCTACCTGGCCAAACTCTTTGGGGTCAGGGATCGCGCTTCAGATAGGTCGAGGATGTCGAGGCAATCTACTCGAGGGAGGCTGGAATCGGTCCTCGATCCCGCAGACGAACGCTTGACGAGCCGCGCCGTGTTGGGCGCAACCATCGGCAATATTCTCGAATTCTACGACTTCGGGACCTACAGCTTTTTCGCGATACAGATCGGCCAAGCGTTCTTCCCGGCGACCGACTCGTTCGCTAGCCTCATGCTGTCACTCGCAACCTTCGGCGCAGGTTTTGTGACCAGACCGATCGGGGCCATCGTACTCGGCTCGTATTCGGATCGGGCCGGCCGGCGGCCCGCGATGACCGCCAGCTTTATCATGATGAGTACCGCGGTCCTATTGTTAGCTATCACGCCATCGTATGAGACAATAGGGCTTGCCGCTCCGTCACTGGTCGTCTTCGCACGCTTGCTGCAAGGCTTTGCTCTCGGAGGTGAAGTGGGGCCGACGACGGCCTACTTGATGGAAGCAGCCCCCGCTGACGCGCGCGGTCTTGCTGTCTCCTTTCAGCCCGCGAGCCAGCAGATAGCTGCGACGGCCGGAGCGTCGGTTGGAGAAATACTCTCGCTTACCATGACAAGCGAAGCGCTCAATGCGTACGGATGGCGGATCGCGCTGTTGCTCGGCGCCGCTACATTGCCGTTTGGACTTTGGTTGCGGAGCGTCTTACCCGAAACGTTACACCAGCCCGAGGCGCACGTCCTGGTCACCCAGCCTGGAGGCCGATCGCGTGCCGATCGCCGCATCATGAGCTTGGGATTTGTCATCTTGGCCAGCTGCACGATCACTACTTATGTTATGGGATATATGACCACCTATGCGATGAACACCCTCCGCGTTTCCGCGCCGCTCGCCTTTGGTACCACGCTCATCACCAATGTGGTCGGAATTGCTGCAGCACTGCTGGGCGGTCTGCTCGCCGACCGTGCAGGTCGTCGTCGCATCATGATATGGCCGCAGCTCACTGCATTGCTGATGACCTATCCGGTATTCTTGTGGATTGCAGAGAGCCGCAGTGCCTTCGCACTTCTAGGAGGTCTCGGCGCCCTCAGCCTGATCGGAACGATTCCGTATAGCGCCTTCTACGTGAGCATGGCCGAAGGTTTGCCTAGGAACATTCGTGGTGGCGCCTTCGCGGCGATATACGCTTTTGCGATAGCGATATTCGGAGGCACAGCTCAGCCGATCGTCACCTGGCTGATCCATCTTACCGGGAGCGCACTCGTGCCCGCCTGGTACATGCTTTGTACGCCTCCGTTGACGGCCGCCTTGTTTGACGGAGGCGAGCGCTGCAGGTCCTAGGGGTAATCCTAGGAGAAGCGCT
>NZ_LBJX01000078.1:0-55633 GCF_028128895.1 Bradyrhizobium sp. CCBAU 11434 | reverse complement strand
GAAGCGGTCGTAGCATCCAGTCAATCTACTAGCAACCATAGGAGGTAGACGCGGGCGGTTCCATCTTAACAAGAATGGATTGCTTCTCAGCCTTTGGATATTCTCGGGCTGGTGTTTGGAAGGCGGAAAAACATGGTGCCAGCAGACTACGTCTTTGGCTTCGCTATCGCGGTCGTCGTCGGGGCAAACCTTTATCTTGGTCCGCGTATCGCGAGCGAGCGCGTTGCCATGCAATGGGGTCCGAATGGCGAGCCAACTTGGTACGCCCCAAAATGGCTCACTATGTGGGGGATGATTGCCTTCATGGCAGCCGTCCGGCTCTTCATTTGGCTGGCTGCAACATACGCGCCGCAGCATGTGCACGGTGTTGAATTAGGGATAGTTATGTTCTCGCTGATCGCCGCCGTTTCTCATCTGTTCGTTTTGATGAAAGCGAGAACGGCGCGCTGAACGAGGTTCTGGCAGGGTGAGATGGTCGAATGCTGTGCTTGGTCAAGCCGGATAACAAACGCAACATCCCGACCGGACGGACCTATCTTGGGTTTGCCCTGGCTTGGACGGTCCTGCTTTTCTTGGTCTATCTGATTTGCATTGCTCTATTTGCCGCGGGTCGTTGGGAGATTGGCCTTCTCACCATCCTGCTCACCGTCTGTGGATTTGTTCGACACAGCGTGTGGCTTGGAAAACGTGCGAAGCGGGGCCTCGTTCGCAGGCGCTGAAGTCCGCTGGGGGTCAAAACCGGCAATACTCTGATTGAGCAGAAAAGTTCTGCTTAGACCCCAAAGCCGGCGTCTGCGCCTTTGCGAGTGTGCGCCCGCGTCTGCTCATTCTCAGAAGCTTATGCGCGCAGTTTGAAAGCCTCGGCAGATAGCCAGGGCCTAATTTTTATCTCGGATCGCGCGAAGCATAGTCGTAGCTTTTCGCTCCGGTCGTCGATGCAAGATGCGACTGGCCGATGCAAATTTCGCATAACATTTTGCGGATGGCGCCGCGTTCGGCGCTGTCGTTGAAAGTCCTCGTCAAGCTTTCGATTGCAAGCTTCGGCATTCATTGCAACGACAAGGGATTTCGCATGAAGAAGGTCAAGATCGCGTGGCGGTTGGGCATGCTCACGCTCGGCAGCGTACTCGCGATGATGGTTCTCGTTGGCGTGTCCCTGGTCCAGCTGCGCGATCAGATGGAGGCCGAGAGGACGCGGGCGCTGCGCGGCGCCGTGGACGCGGTCGCATCGCAGATCGCGGCCTATCAGCAGGACGTCCTGTCCGGCCGGATGAGCCGCGACGATGTGATTGGCAGGGTCCGGGAGATCATCGCGAAGTCGCGATATGACGGCAACAACTACTTCTTCGTCTATGACTGGGACGGGCTCAATCTCGCCGATGGCGGCACGCCTGAAAACGTCGGCAAGAACCTGATCGACAAGGGCGACGTCAATGGACATCTATTCCGGCGCGAGATCGTCGATCTCGCGCACACCGCCGGCGCCGGGACCGTGACTTATCATTTCCCCCGCAACGGCCAGCCGCAGCCCCTGCGTAAACAGGCCTTCGTCAGGGCGCTCCCGGAGCTGAAGATGATGGTCATAAGCGGCATGTATGTCGACGATCTCGACGATTCGTTCAGGGGCGCGGCGCTGCGGCTCGGGGGGCTCGCGCTGCTGGTCGTGCTCATCAGCGTGGCGTTTGCGGTGTTGATCGCAGGAACGATCTCCCGGCCATTGCGGCGTCTGGAGGAGCGGCTGCGCAAGATCGTGTCGGGCGAGATCGAGGGCGACATTCCGGGGCTGGACCGGGGGGACGAGATCGGCGCCATGGCCGCGGCGGTCGCCGTCTTGCGTGACCATTCGGCCGATCGATTGGAGCTCCAGGCGTCCCAGGCGAAGCTCAAGATGCAGGCTGAGAGCGAGCTGAAAGGCGTTCTGGCGCGCGCCGCCTCGTCCTTCGAGGAGTCGGTCGTTGGATCCGTGGATGAGGTCGTGGAGGCCGCCGGCCACATCGCCGATGCGATTCAGGAGTTGGAACGGTTCAACGCGGACAACATGCTGTGCAGCCGCACGGCTTCTGAATCCGCAGGCGGCATTGCCGGCAGCGTGCAGGCCATGGCTGCCGGGGTCGAGCAGCTCGATGCCTCCACCCGCAACATCAATGGACGGGCCCAGGAAGCAAGCCAGGTGGCTGACGTTGCCAGCGGCCGCGCGACCCAGGCCGGATTGATGGTGGAGAGCATGGTGCAGGCCGCGACAAAGATCGGAAGCGTCGTGGAATTGATCAGCGATATCGCCGGCCAGACCAATTTGCTGGCGCTCAACGCGACCATCGAGGCGGCGCGCGCGGGCGAAGCGGGCCGCGGCTTTGCAGTGGTGGCGGCGGAGGTCAAGACCCTCGCGACGCAAACGGCGCGCGCGACGGAAGACATCTCCTCCCAGGTGCTCGGCATCCAGTCGGCGACGCAGGCGGCGGCCGGCGAAATCGCTGCGATCGTCGCCGTGATCAGCGATATCAGGGAGCAGAGCGCGACGATCGCCAGAGCGGTCCAGGAACAGAGCGGCGCCACCAGCGACATCAACCGCGCGGCCCGCAGCGCCGCGGAAGGCGCCGAGCATCTCCAGAGGTCGGTCGAGGATGTCTGCTCGAAGGCCGCCACGGGGCAGTCGATCGCGCAGGGCGCGGGCTCGCGCGCGGAGGCGCTGCGAAGCCGGTTCGGCGATTTGAACGAAGCGGCGCTGGGATTCGTCCGGCGGCTCCAGGCTCTGCAGTCGGCGGCGTAGGACTCTCGCCAGCCGCTCATGAGCCAATGATGACATTATGGCGGTGTTGCACGCGTATGCGGGCCCGTGCCTGCTGGCGATTGCAGCCGCCATCATCCTGCCGCGCGGGATCCGGACGCCGGCGGGTCAGAACGCCTGACCGGAAGACGATAGCTGTCGAAATTCTCGCGCGATCTCGTTCGCAGCGGGAATCTGACGCGTGAGCGGCGATGAGACGTCTGTCGTTGGGTGCTTCACGATGGCCCGCCTGTCTTTCACATAGGCGATGGGAACGCCCATCCTTTCCACGCGGCCGATGATCGCGCCATTCAGGTCGCGATCGCAGTTCATGTGCGTCGGGGCGATGAAGAATTCCGATTCGTCCCATTCGGACCGGAAGTCCCAACGCAATTGCGGAAGCGTGACGGTGTGATCGAACGCTGGACGTTCTCCACACACAGCGACCGAATAGATCGTCGGCGATTTGATGTCGCCGGGCGGTGTCGTTTCGCGGACGAAGGTCTCGAGCACGCGGATCGCTTCCGGCATGCTGTTGAACCAGTAGTCAAGGTCATAGCGACGGAATGCGCCCGGAAGGCCTCCGACCATCGCGTTGTAGGATAGATTCTCGTAGGGATGAAGCCTTGCCAGCAGGACCCCTTCCGAGAGGAAAGACGCGCACATCGCTGCAAGGGCCGCCCAGGCCAGTCGTCGGCTTCGCACGGCAATTGCATCGAGGAAATCGCTCAGGCCCACGCCGGCCAGCACGGCCAAGGGAGGAAGCACAAAGAGAAAATGACGCATGCCGCTGAACGCAGGGCCATGAACGAGGGCTTGGCATCCCAGGGGAAGCAGAATCATAGTCGATAGCAATGCAAGTTCGCGCCAGCGGTGCGAGCCTTTCTTGAGGGGAAGCCAAAGAAGCGAAGTCATCCCCAGCGCGGCACCCGCCTGGGTGATCAGCGGCACGCGGATGAAGAGATAGAAGGGAACATAGGCGCGCGGCACCTTGGCCATCTCGTACACGTGCCCGGCAAAGAGCGTGCGGATCGCATACTGAAATTCCGAGAAGGCAAACAGGCCGCGAATGGGATTGAGCGGCGACAGCGCAGCCCATGGCCAGGCCAGGATCATCAGCAGGTAGGCGCCTGCCATGGCGGGGCATGTCTTCAACACGGAGTTAGCCACGAAGGTCAGGCGCGCCCCGCAGCTTTCCGTCCAGGGCAGATAGATCAGGATTGCAATTCCGAGGTAGACGAACACCAGCAATCCGTAGCTACGCAGCCCGAGAGCTGCTCCGGCAAGACAGCCGAAGACCACAAGGTCAACGGCGCGCGGCGCCGGCAGTTGGCGCGCCAGGCGGAGAAGGACGAGCGTCGCTCCGGACATGGCCGCTGCAAATGGAATGTCCTTGGTATGGTTGAACATGGCGCCGTACCAGGCGCCGCAGAGCGCAAGCGCAATCGTCGCAATAAAGCCCGCGCGCGGTCCGGCGATCAATCGCGCGGCGGCGCCACTGAGGGCGATGCCGGCGAGGCCCGTAGCGGCGCAGAGGATGTGCCGCAATTCGTAGATGTCGATGGGGATAACCTGGCCGAGCGCGATTGCCGTGACGTCGAACAGACCTCCATAGAGATACAGGTTATCGAAGCTGAAGAGATCGCGTACCCGCAATCCACTCCGATAGTAGGCAATGATCAATTCACCGTAGTGATGCTGGACGCCCTCGTCATTGGAGATCGCGTAATCCTTCGCCGTGAAGCACACGAGGACAGCCAGAGCCGTGAGAAACGCCAGGGCCAAGAAATCGAAGGTGTTCGAAGGGATGCTGCTGCGCGCAGGGCGCTCGCCAAGCCCCTTCAGTGCGTCATCGACGAAAGCACGGTCGTCCGCTGCTTTTGATCCAACTCTCGACAACACATGATCGGATCTCATGTGCGCCCCGCTCGCCTGCAAGGCGAGCCGCAAGGCCGTTTCCCGGCGGCGGCCTCTTGTTCGCTGCGTGCTGAGTTATCCGTCACGACCGATTCCTAGAGTTTGTGGCCTTTGTCCCGCAGCAACCGGGTCATCTGCGCCTTGATCTCGTCGGTCGCTTCGCGCGAGATTTCATCGCCGATCTGTCGGCCGATCTCCGAGAGCTCGTGCGATTTCCCGGTGTACTTTTGGCCGACCGCGCTGCCATAGAACGCCTCGATCGCGTGCAGTTCATCCGCGGAGAAATTCGCCGCATAGGCCGCCGCAGCACGCTCGATCATCGAATTGCTGTATTTCGACTGGCCGGCTTCCAGGATCGCCGGCACTGCGGCGTCGAAGTCGCGCTCGATCTCGGGACGGTCCTGAGACAAAACCGGTCGAAGGCTGAACAGAATACCCGGAAGCAAAACCTTGTATTGATCGGTCACCCGCAGCGTCGTGACGAGGCGCCGAGCCGCGTCCATTGCGGCGGGTGATGGGTCGTCTGCCCGCGCTAAACCCATTGTGAACAGGATGGCGCAAACAATGATCGTCAGTACCTTGTACATGCCTGTCTCCTCCTCGAATCTACTCACGCGGCACTCGGCTGAGTGCGAGCCACGGGCGCGACCTCCTGTTGGAGTTTAGTGGCCAAGCGCTCATCGCCGCCGGCGTCCACAAAGAGATTCCGGACCCGCTGCGCACGATCCAGAAGCCAGGCGACAGCGGTCATGATGACCATTCCGCCGATGCTGAGCAGAATTTGCTCGACCACCTGGTGCTTCCACTGAACCAGCATCCAATGCACCCCGAACGACAGGAAGACGCCGAGGCAGAACAGCGGCAGCGAATGCTGCCCGCACAACACCAGCGGTCGCAGCCATTTCGACTTCAGTCCTTCCCAATCCGGGTTGAGATAACGCGAGACGATGACTGCCAGCGCAAGGAAGTGCGTGAACCGGAGCATGTCGAGGTCGGTCTTGTCGATCGGATAGATCAGCTTGATCATCCATTTCGGGATCAGCGACTCCAGAAATGCGCTGTGCCAGGTCATCACGATCACCAGCGCAAAAGCGATCCAGCCGATCGCGACTGCGAAGACGATGCGCGACTGAATGAATTTGCTGATTTGAGCGACCGCGCCGCACCCGCACCAGGCGCCGAAAAAGAACATCAATTGCCAGGCGAACGGATTGAAATACCAGGTCGCCCCTTTCGGATAGGACGGCAGGTTCCAGTCGAAATAGCGAGCGAGCAGGTACAGCACGATCGAACCTGCCAAGGTCAGATTCGGGCGTCGCACGAGGCACCACACCACGAACGGCGAAACGAGCACCAGGGAGATGTAAAGCGGCAGGACGTCCAGATCGACAGGCTTGTATTGCAACGTGAGCGCCTTGCCTATCAGCTCGTCGGGATGCGCGAGGAAGTTGGCGACGTTGAACTCATCCTTGTACATGGGATTGTCCCACTTCCTTGCCGCACGGGCGATCTGTGCCGTGAAGGCGAGGAACAGCAGGATGTGAGCAACGTACATTTGCCAGGCGCGCAGCCACAGCCGCTTCAACGCCGGAAGAAACTGGCCCGCGGCCACGATCGGGACGTAAATGAACCCGAGGAGATAACCGGAGATGAATACGAAGAACTCGGCTGCGTCGCTGAAGCCGTAATTGCGCAGCGTGAGCCAGGCCACCACGTCGTCCGGAATGTGGTCGAGAAAGATCATCCAGAGGCCGAGACCGCGCAGAAGATCGAGCCTCAAGTCCCGTTCTACGACGAAAAGATCCGTGCTCTCTTTTGCCATGTCAGCCTGTCCGATTCGTTGAGTGGGCCATCATTAAGAACTTTGCGCGATCAGCTTGGGAATATCCGCCTTGGCGCGTTCGTGCCCCGACATCGCCCATTTGTACCAGGTGAATACCCTTGCTACGCCGTACAGGATCAAGATGCCGCCGGCGCCGACCGCCGCGTGCAGCACAAAACCCGCATCAAGCTCGATGAGCAGGGCGTAGCCTGCGAATGACAGCGCAACGCCGAGCGCAAAAATTTGAAGAGAATACTGTCCGCAAAGGATGAGAGGGCGCGCCCAGGCCGATCGTAGCCCCGTCCAATCGCCCGGCACGAAGCGTAGTGCGACGACGGCCAGCGCCAGGAAATGGGCAAACCTCAGAACGTCGAAATCGGTCTTGTTTATCGGATAGATTAGTCGCGCGACCCAGCCGGGGATCAGGCGCTCCAGGGGCGGAAAATACCACGTCATAGTCACAAAGAAAGCAGCGCAGAGATAGGCGACGGCCAGCCACAACACCGATCGGGAATTGAGGATCGGCGATAGTCGCTTGCCTCCTCCAAGCGCGCACCAGGCGCCGAACACGAACAGCAGCTGCCATCCATACGGATTGAACGACCAGAAGCCGTCTGGATAGGTCGACAAATGCAAGTCGTATCGAAGCATGAGCACATACAGTCCGGCCGACAGGGCGAGCGGCAGATCCCTGTGCAATCTAGCGAGCAGCAGCACCAACGGTAGAACAGCCATCAGAACGACATAGAGCGGCAGGACATCCATGTTCAGCGGGCGGAATCGCAACAGCAGCGCCTGGATCATTTCGGAGCCAGGTTGCTTGAAGAATTCTCCGACCTCCATCTCCTGGATGTAGAACGCCGGCTTCTCGGAAACCGCAGTAGCGAAAGCGATTTCAGCCATCAGAACCAGGAAGAGCAGAAGATGCGCGGTGTAGATTTGCCAGACCCGCCGCAGCACACGTGCTGTCCCGATCACGAAGCCAGCCTCGAAGGTCGCGCGACCGTAGACCAAAGCTGCGGTGAAGCCGGAGATGAAGATGAACACTTCGGCCGCATCGCTGAACCCGTAGTTGCGTATCGTGACCCAGGCCAGGAGGTCGGGTGAAACGTGATCGACATAAATGAGCCAGAGGGCCAGGCCGCGGAAGAAGTCGAGTCGTAATTCTCGCTCGCCTTTGGCGACGGCAAAGCTCGGTGTTGGGAGGGACTGCGACGAAGCCGGCGCAACGCCATGCCGCTTTGATTTGGGGTAACCTCTGGCGAACCAGGCGGCGAGCCAGATCAATCGGCGGTACTGGGGGCGACTCGTCACCCCAATTTCGGCCCGCGCGCCAAGGATACCAAGAATCGGCAAGCGCCTCATTGGTCCCCCTCCCTTTTCCGACGGAAGTCTAACCTCCGCTCCGGAACAAGAACATCGAAGATGCGATGCCTCCATTGAGAAGTCGACACTACCGAATACCTCTCACAACGAACGCTGCGCGTGGGGGCTGGATAATCGGTACGGAGAGACCTCTCCAATACCTTGGTTCTATGGGTTCGTTAGCCGATCGGCATTGGAGCTGACCGAGAAGGGCTGCCAAGCTAACGATCGAGGGATGCACGCGTTTGGCCGTTCATGGCACCCTGCTTCGCTGGGCTCCAAGGTCGGGGAATGTGCCGGCATCCCGCGCCATGCCATTCCTGCATTCCGCCGGTGTTTTGCCCGACGAAGCAAAGTCATTCTCGGCAAAGCAAAATTTTATCCGGATTCTTCCAAGCCAATCGTTGTAGTGGATGGGTTGTTTTCGCTCTTTTGTCTCCGCCACTCACCCCGCCGCGGAACCCGCCTCGCTCTCCGAGGGTTTTAACCTTGTCGCCCCGGCACTTCGCCGGCGCAGCAAACGGGGGAAGACGCCTGCATGCAGTGGAGCCTGCTCCGACCGGTCGGCCTTGTCCCCGCGACGCTTGTCCTCACCAGCATGGCCGCCAGCGCCGAGGGCGGCAAATCGGCAAGTCCCTCCGAATTCCTGCTGGTGACGCAGATCGTGCTGCTGATCGCGGTGGGGCGAGGCCTCGGCGAGATCATGCAGCGGATCGGCCAGCCCTCGGTGATCGGCGAGTTGCTCGCGGGCATTCTGCTCGGGCCATCGCTGTTCGGCTGGATCTGGCCGGACGCGCAAGCCGCGATCTTCCCGAAAATGCCCGAGCAGAAGGCGATGCTCGACGGCATCGCGCAGTTCGGCATTTTGCTGCTGCTCCTGCTCACGGGCATGGAGACCGATCTCAAGCTGGTGAAGAAGGTGGGTAAGGCAGCGATCGCGATCTCGATCGCCGGCATCCTCGTGCCCTTCGCCTGCGGCTTCGCGCTCGGCGAATTCCTGCCCGATGCGCTGCTGCCGAAGCCCGAGCAGCGCCTTGTGGCCTCGCTGTTCATGGGCACGGCGCTGTCGATCTCCTCCGTGAAGATCGTCGCGGTGGTGGTGCGCGAGATGAACTTCATGCGCCGCAATGTCGGACAGATCATTGTCGCGACCGCCGTGATCGACGACACCATCGGCTGGATCATCATTGCCGTCATCTTCAGCCTGGCCTCGCAAGGCACGCTGGATCTCGCCTCGGTGGCGAAAGCGGTGCTGGGCACGCTCGTCTTCCTCGCGGTCAGCTTCACGATCGGCCGTCGCCTGGTGTTCCAGCTCATTCGTTGGGCCAATGACAACCTCGTCAGCGTCGCTGCCGTCATCACCGTGATCCTGCTGCTGATGGGCGTGATGGCACTGATCACGCATGCGATCGGCGTCCACACCGTGCTCGGGGCCTTCGTCGCCGGCATCCTGGTCGGGGAGTCGCCAATCCTGACCCGACAGATCGACGAGCGCCTGCGCGGGTTGATCTCGAGCTTCTTCATGCCGGTGTTTTTTGGTCTCGCCGGCCTCAGCGCCGATCTCTCGGTGCTGCGCGATCCCAATCTCTTGCTGCTCACTGGCCTCCTCGTCGTGATCGCCAGCGTCGGCAAGTTCGGCGGTGCCTTTGTCGGCGGCACTCTGGGCGGGCTGAGCACGCGGGAATCGCTGGCGCTCGCGAGCGGAATGAATGCGCGCGGCTCGACCGAGGTCATCATCGCCACCATCGGCCTTTCCATCGGCGTGCTCAGCCAGAACCTATTCACGATGATCGTCACCATGGCGATCGTGACCACGATGGCGATGCCGCCGATGCTGCGCGCGGCGCTGGCCAAGCTTCCGATGAACAAGGAGGAAAAGGAGCGGTTGGAGCGGGAAGAGTTCGAGAAGCGCGGCTTCGTCGCCAATCTCGAACGTCCGCTGCTTGCCGTGGACGAAAGCGTCAATGCCACCTTTGCCTCGCACATCGTCGGGTTGATCGCCGGCATGCGCGGCCTGCCGATCACTGTGCTGCATATCGGCAAGCGGGCCGGGGAGCAGGAGAGGGGCCGCGACGAGGAGGCGAGCCATGAAGCCGTGGTGAAGAAGGCCGCCGAGACCGTCTCCGCCAATGGTGACGGTGAGGTGGGCAGCATCGATGTCGTCACCCGCGCCAGGCGCGCCGAGCTCGGCGAGACCATCACCGAGGAGGCGCGCAAGGGTTTTGATCTTCTCGTCGTCGGCGTCGACAAGGTCACTGCTGCCAAAGACCGCTTTGATCGCAAGATCGAGGACATCGCAGCAAAATTCGACGGCCCGCTCGCGATCGTCGCGGCCAGGGGCAAGCACCTGAAGCAGCCGATGCCTGATAGCCTCAACATCCTCGTCCCGGTCTCCGGCAGCGGCGTCTCCAAGCGTGGCGCGGAGGTCGCGGTCGCGCTGACGCAGGCCGGATCAGGCTCGCTCCGGGTGATCTATGTCGCGACGACCCGCGACAAGGGCGCGCAGCGCGGTGCTTCGCGTGGTCTCGGCCAGGAGGCGGGTATCCTCAAGGATGCCAGCGATCTCGCCGCCCGCTACGAGGTCGACATCACTACGACGCTGCGCGTCAACCGGGCGCCGGAGGCGGCGATCCTGCGCGAGATCGACACCACTGATGTCGACCTCGTCGTCATGGGCGTCGATCGCATCCAGGCCGATCACCTCTCCTTCGGCGGCGTTGCGGACGCCGTGCTTAGGCAATCGAAGGTCTCGGTGCTGCTGGTTTCCAGCGGCGAGGCGCGGCAGGCGCCGAGCGAGAAGGGGTGAGCGGGTACTGCATCCCGCATCATTGCGAGGAGCTCGCGACAAAATTGCGTAGCAATTTTGCGCTGATGCGACGAAGCAATCCAGACTGCTTCCACGGAAGGATTCTGGATTGCTTCGCTGCGCTCGCAATGACGGGGTGAGTGGGTAGGGACACCTCACGCACGCCCCATGATGTCATTATGCCGGTGTTTTGCCCGACGTTGCAAGCAATTTTCGGCAAAATCGAATATTTCGCGCTTTTTCAACCCCATGTCTACTGTGCATGGGGTTGTTTTTAGGACTTCAGCTCCGTCGCGGCCACCGCCTTCGGTGCCTTCTTCGAGGCGCGCCAGTTCTCGAACCGCTGCACCACCACGAAGAAGGCCGGCACGAACAGCACGGCCAGGCAGGTCGAGGCCAGCATGCCCGAGAACACGGTGATGCCGATCGACTTGCGCGCGCTGGCGCCGGCGCCGGTCGCGATCACCAGCGGCACCACGCCGAGGATGAAGGCGAACGAGGTCATCAGGATCGGGCGGAAGCGGGCGCGCGCCGCCTCGATCGCGGATTCGATGACCGGCTTGCCGTCGCGCCCGTGCAGCTCGAGCCCGACCTCAACGATCAGGATCGCGTTCTTGGCCGACAGCGCGATCAAGAGGATCAGGCCGATCTGGCAATAGAGGTTGTTGTCGATCTTGAGGCCCGAGAGGATCAGCATCGGCCCGAGCAGCGACAGCGGCACGGCGAGGATCACCGAGATCGGCGCGTACCAGCTCTCATACTGGCCGGCGAGCACGAGATAGACCAGCAGCATGGCAAGGCCGAACACCCAGTAGATCTGGTTGGAGACCGCCTTCTCCTGGTAGGACATCGCGGTCCATTCGAAACCGGTACCCGGCGGCAGCGTCTTGTCGCCGATCTCCTCCATCAGCTCCAGCGCCTGGCCCGACGAATAGCCCTGCGCCGGCAGGCCGACGATGGTGGAGGACGGATAGAGATTGTAGAGGCTGATCAGCGAGGGCCCCGTCACGGGCGTGATGGTGGCGACGGTGCCGATCGGGATCATGTCGCCGTTCTGGTTGCGCACCTGCATGTTGGCGATGTCGCGCTCGGTGACGCGGAAGGCCGGATCGGCCTGGGTGTAGACCTGGAACACGCGGCCGAACTTGTTGAACTGGTTGACGAAGGACGAGCCGAGATAGGTCGACAGCGCCGAGAACACGGCATCCGTCGTGACGTGCAGCGTCTGGGTCTTGACGCGGTCGATCTCGACATTGAATTGCGGCACCGCCGAGCGGAACGAGGACGAGACGCGCTGCAGCGCGCTCTGGCTCTGGGCGTTGGAGACCATCGCGCCGGTGATGGCCTGCAGCTTGGCGAAATCGCTGTTGCCGTCACGGAGTTCGACCTGCATCGAGAAGCCGGCCGCATTGCCAATGCCCTGGATCGGCGGCGGCGGCAGCACCAGCGTGCGCGC
Organism: Bradyrhizobium sp. CCBAU 11434; assembly: GCF_028128895.1. Taxonomy (NCBI): domain Bacteria; kingdom Pseudomonadati; phylum Pseudomonadota; class Alphaproteobacteria; order Hyphomicrobiales; family Nitrobacteraceae; genus Bradyrhizobium; species Bradyrhizobium sp. CCBAU 11434. The sequence continues at coordinate 43,503 of NZ_LBJX01000078.1, read as the reverse complement.
TTCCATGATGTTGGCGACCTTGTCATTGAGGCCATAGACCAGCGAGCGCAGATCCTCGCCTTTGCCGCGTGCCGACCAGTCCTTCAGGATGATGTAGGCGACGCCCGCATTGGCAAGGCTCGCGCTGTTGTCGAGGGCGGAGATGCCGGCGATGGTGATGACCTGCTGGACGCCGGGCGTGTCCTTGATGAGGTCGGCGGCCTTGTCGAGCACCTTCTGGGTTCGCTCCAGCGAGGCGCCATCGGGCAGCTGCACGGCTGCGATCAAATAGCCCTGGTCCTCGATCGGCAGGAAGCCGGTCGGCACCCGCGACAGGCCGTAGCCGCTGAGCCCGATCACGAGGAGTGCGAACGCGACAGAGATCGTTGCGTGCTTCACCAGAAACGTGATCAGCCGCGTGTAGCCCCGCTCGACCCTGTCATAGACGGCGTTGAAGCCGCGGTAGAAGAAGTTGCGTTGCTCCGGCGGCACCGTCGGCCGCAGCCACAGCGCGCATTGCGTCGGCTTCAAGGTGGCCGCGTTGATGGCGGACAACAGCGCGGTTGCCGCAATCACCAGCGCGAACTGCGAATAGATCCGCCCGGTGAGGCCGGCGAGGAACGAAGCGGGCAGGAACACCGAGATCAGCACCAGGGTGATGCCGACGATCGGCGCGAACAGCTGGTCCATCGCCCTGATCGCGGCGTCGTGCCCGTTCATGCCCTGCTCGATATTGTGGGCGGCGCCTTCCACCACGACGATAGCATCGTCGACGACGATGCCGATCGCGAGCACGATCGCAAACAGCGTCGACATGTTGATGGTGAAGCCGAGAGCCGCCATCGCGGCAAAGGCGCCGATGATGGTGACAGGCACCGTGGTCGCCGGCACCAGCATCGCGCGCCAGTCCTGCAGGAACACGAGGATCACGACCAGCACGAGGAGGCCGGCCTCGATCAGGGTCATGTAGACCTCATGCACCGAGGCATTGACGAATTTGGTGGTGTCGAATGGCGTGTCGTACTTGATGCCTTCCGGAAAGCGCTTGGCGAGCTCGACCATCTTCTTCTCGACGGCCTGTTCGACTTGAAGCGCGTTGGCGCCGGGCGACTGGAACACGCCGATGCCGGTGGCGGGCTGCCCGTTGAGGGAGAAGATCTGGCTGTAGGTCTGCGCGCCGAGCTCGACCCAGCCGACATCGCGCACGCGCGTGACGTCGCCGCTTGTGCCCGTCTTGACGATGATGTTCTCGAACTGGCCGGTGTCGTCGAGCCGGCCGTTGACGTTGAGCGTGTACTGGAACGCCTGTCCCGGCGGCGTCGGCGGCGCGCCGACCTGTCCGGCCGAGACCTGCTGGCTCTGCTGCTGGATCGCCTGGATGACATCCTGCGGCACGAGCCCGCGCGCCTGCAGCTTGTTCGGATCGAGCCAGATCCGCATCGAATACTGGCCGGCGCCGAACACCGTGACGTTGCCGACGCCGGGCAGGCGGGACAGCTCGTCGCGGATGTTGATGGTGGCGTAGTTGCTGAGGTAAAGGCTGTCGAACCGAGAATCCGGCGAGGTCAGCGTCACGAACAGCAGGATCGACGTCGATTTTTTCTGGACGGTAACGCCCTGGTTCTGCACCGACTGCGGCAGCTGCGACAGCGCGCTGGAGACGCGGTTCTGTACCAGCACCTGCGCGAAGTTCAGATCCGTTCCGATCTTGAAGGTCACGGTCAGCGTGTAGGTGCCGTCGGAGCCGCTGTAGGACTGCATGTAGAGCATGTCCTCGACGCCGTTGACCTGCTGCTCGATCGGCAGCGCGACGGTGTCGATCACGGTCTTGGCGCTTGCGCCGGGATAGCGGGTCGTCACCTGCACTGTCGGCGGAACTACATCAGGATATTGCGCGATCGCGAGGTTGAACAGCGCCACGCCGCCGATCAGGATCATCAGGAGCGCGATGACGTTCGAGAGGACCGGCCGCTCGATGAAGAATTTGGAGATCATGGGCCGGCGCTCCTACTTGGCAGACGCCTGCGGCTGCTCGATCTTGGTCTGTTGCGGGTCGATCTTCTGGCCCGGGATCACGCGCAGCAGCCCCGAAATGACCACGCGGTCGTCGGGCTGCAGGCCGCTCTCGATGACGCGCAGGCCATTGTCGGTCGGGCCGATCTGCACCTTGCGCTGTTCGACGACGTTGTCCTTGTTGGCCACCAGCAGATAGCGGCCGCCCTGGTCGCTGCCGAGCGCGGTGTCAGGGACGAGCAGGGCGTTCTTGTCCTGGTCGAAGGGGACGCGGACCCGGACGAAATAGCCGGGGAGCAGCACCCGCTTGTCGTTGGGGACGACGCCGCGCACGGCGAGGGTGCCGGTCGATGTGTTGAGGGTCGGCGCGACATAGTCGAGCCTGCCCTCATGCGGATAGCCGGTCTCGGTCTGGAGGCCGACCTCGATCGGAAATTGCTTGAGGTCGGCGGGGGTCAGTCCGCGGCGTTGCGCCTCGGCGCGAATGCGCAGCACGTCTTGCTCGTTGACGGTGAAGTTGACCCAGATCGGGTCCATGGCAACAATGGTCGCAAGCTGCGTCGGGGAGGAGGCGCCGACGAGCTCCCCGATCGAGACCAGATGCGCGCTGACGATGCCGTCGAAAGGCGCGCTCACTTTAGTGTAGCTGTAGTTGAGCTCCGCGATCCTGGTGTTGGCCTGGGCCTGCTGGAGGTTGGCCTGGGCGTTGTCGCGAGTCGATGTCGAGGTGTCGAGCGTCGCCTGCGAGACTGCCTGGCGCTGCACGAGGTCGACCTGCCGCTTGTAGTCGGCCTCAGCCTGCTTGAGCGAGGCCTGCGCGCCGGCCTCGGCTGCCTGTGCCTGCTCCAGCTTCAGCTTGTAGGTCTCGGGCTCGATCGTGAACAGCTGGGTGCCCTGCTTGACGAAGGTGCCATCGGTGTAGTCGATCGTTTGCAGAAAACCCTGCACGCGCGCGACGAGATCGACGCTCTTGATCGGCGCGGTGTTGCCGGTGGCTTCGACATAGCGCGTGACGGGGCGCTGTATGGGTGTGGCGACGTCCACCTTCGGCGGCGGCGGCGCCACGTAGGCGTTCTTGTCCTCGCAGCCGGCCAACGCAATCACGGCCGCCGAGGCGGCCAGGGCCCGCCCGATATGTCTCCACGCGCGATGAAATCTTGCGGGAAGAGCGGGATTCGCTGAGGTCATTCGGTGGTCCCCGATGATTGTCTGTCGGTGCGGCAGGCTACCAACAAATGCCCGGCCGTGGAACACCATAGCCATGGTAGTCACAGCCCTTGCACTGCAAACAGCGGCGAGGCCTTTGACAGTTCTGCCATGACAAATAGCTTTTCACCGAGCGCATGATCGACCAGAATTATGTCAAAGGCCGCACGCCCAAGCGCGAGGACCGACTTCAGGCAATCGGGCGACACAAGAGGAAACGCGAGGAGACAATGACATGCCAACGCCATTCTGGTCGGCCTGCGCGGTCCTTGCTCTTGCCGCTGTGGTCGCTGTGCCCGCGCTAGCCGATGGCCTGAAAGACGAGATCGCGCCGACCGGCAAGCTGCGGGTCGCGATCGCGATCAGCCCGGCGGGTGGAGCGTTCTGGTCGACCAAGACCGAAGCCGGCTATGCCGGCGTGCCCGTCGATCTCGGCAAGGAGATGGCCGCGCAGCTCGGCGTGCCCGTCGACTACGTCGCATACCAGAATTCCGGACAGATCACCGATGCGGCTGGCAAGGGTGCCTGGGACGTCACCTGGTTGCCGAAAGATCCCGAGCGCGAGATCCGGATGATGTTCGGTCCGATCTACGAGGTCGCGGACGCCACATACATCGTCAAGGTGGGTTCGGCGGTCACCAATTTCGCCACGCTCGACCAACCCGGCATCAAGGTCGCAGCGGTCAACGCGACGACGACGATGCGCGGCGCTGTTGCGCATCTGAAGAATGCGAAGGTCACGGGTTATCAGACCTACGACGAAATCTTCGGCCTTCTGAAGAGCGGCGAGATCGATGCCTTCGCGCTATCGCGCGACCAGCTCAACAAGATGGCGCAAAAGCTCCCGGGGACAAAGGTGCTGGACGAGACGTTCAAGAAGACGGTCACCGCCGTTGCCGTCCCGCTCGGCCATAGCCAGGCTCTGGCGTTCGCCACCAAATTCATGAACGAGGCGGTGACGAACGGCACCCTGCGCAAGGTCTACGATAATAACGGGCTGAAGGACACGCCGATCCGCACCGAATAGGCCCGGCCACATTGGATTTCGACCCGACGCCTCGTTGTTGGACCTTGGATTACAACTGCCAAATCTTTCCTGGTCCCGTCCGCTTTTTTGTCCCAGTTCCTACCCGACGCGTCTCTTGCGTCAAACTGACACAGCTCTGTCACTCGTGATCGTTAGGGTCGCCTGTCACTCCTTCGGGGCACAAAAATGAAAACCAGATTTTTGACGACGGCTGCGATTTTCGCGGCCGCGACGACACTTGCGTGCAGCATTCCGGTGTTCGCCGACGACTTCGACCGGGATCACGATGGCGATCATCGCCATCCGCATCACATCCATACGGAAACGCCGATCAAGCATCTCGTGATCATCTTCAACGAGAACCGCTCCTTCGACCATTATTTCGCGACTTATCCGAATGCGGCCAATCCGTCGGGCTCGATTCCCTTTGTGCCAAAGCCGCATACGCCGAAGGTCAACAACCTCGTCAACGCCAATCTCCTGGTGAACAATCCGAACACCAATCCGGCCAACGGCACCGGCGCAACCGATCCGTTCCGGCTCGATCGCACCCAGGCCAATACGCGCTCGCAGAATCACGCCTATACGCCCGAGCAGCAGGCCGTCGACAACGGCAAGGAAGACCTGTTCCCGAAATTCACCGGCCGCGGCACCGCCGGCGGCGCCGGCGCATTCGGCACCAACGGGCAGGTGATGGGATATTTCGACGGCAACACCACCACGGCTCTCTGGAACTACGCCCAGCATTTCGCCATGAGCGACAATGCCTGGACTGACACGTTTGGCCCGTCGACCCCGGGTGCGCTCGAAGTGGTCGCGGGTCAGACCAACGGTGCCGTGAACATCGTCGGCACGTCGACGCAGACCGTTCCCGATGGTCAGGGCGGCTTGACTCTGATCGGCGATACCGATCCTGGCAACGACGTCTGCTCGAGCACGACCAGCACGGTCCTGATGAATGGCAAGAACATCGGCGATCTGCTCAATGACGAGCACATCAGCTGGGGCAGCTTCATGGGCGGCTTCGATCTGACGCTCAAGAACGCCAACGGTACGACTGGTTGTGCCCGCAGCACCTTGACCACCGTCGTGGGCGCCGCCACTGCGGATTACATCCCGCACCACGCCTGGTTTCAGTACTACAAGTCGACCGCCAACTGGACTCATGCGCGGCCGAGCTCGGTGCACGCGATCGGTCATACCTATGCGGATGACCACAAGACCCTCGATCCGGCCAACCACGCCTACGATCTCGAGGACTTCTATGCTGCGGTGAAGGCGGGTCATCTCCCGGCCGTCTCCTACATCAAGATGCCGGCCTATCAGGACGGTCATGCCGGATATTCCGACCCGCTCGACGAGCAGGCCGGCAATGTCGAGCTGATCAACTTCCTGCAGAAGCAGCCGGAATGGCGGGAGACTGCCGTCATCATCACCTATGACGACTCCGACGGCTGGTACGACCACCAATACCTCACGCCGGAGAGCGCCTCCTATGATCCGACTGCCGATCAGGTCAACGGTCCGGGCCTGTGCGGCCTCGGCTCGGCCAAGCAGCCGGCACCGAACGGCCTCAACGGCAAGCCGGTGAACGGTCGCTGCGGTCCGGGCACCCGCATTCCCTTCATCGTGGTCTCGCCCTACGCCAAGACCAACCACGTGAGCCGCACTTACATCTCGCAGGCTTCCGTCGTGCGGTTCATCGAGGATAACTGGCTGCACGGCAAGCGTCTGGGTGGCGGCTCGTTCGATGCGACCTCGGGATCGATCATGGACCTGTTCGACTTCGATCAGGATCATAGCCACGACTTCCGCACCGACGCGCTGTTCCTCGATCCGACCGCCGGCACGGTCATCGTCAGCCCGCCGGACGAACACCACCACCACTAGTCTGACGGGACGTCAGAATGAACCGCCGCACTTTGTGGCTCCTCGGCGCCGGCCTGCTCTCGCTGGCCGGCGCCGTCATTGCGGCCGAGCCGCATGGAGCGGCCGAGGCGACACCATCGGGCCTCAACCCGAATCCGGTTCATCTCTACCGCCCTCCTGTCGAGCCGCTCTCAGCGATGGCGCAGCTCGGCAAGGCGATTTTCTTCGACGCATCGTTGTCCTCGTCCGGCGCGCTGTCCTGTGCATCCTGCCACAGCCCGGACCACGCTTACGGCCCGCCCAATGACGGTCCGGTGATGCTCGGCGGCGCCAGCCTGTCGCGGCAAGGCGCACGTGCCGTTCCGTCGCTGACCTATCTGGAGCGCCACCCGAATTTCAGCATCGGCCCTGAAAAGGCCGACGACGACAACGTGATGGATCTCGCGGAGATGGCGGCGCTCGGCCAGAGTGCCGTGCGCACGACCAAGACCGCGGGCGGTACCGGCGCGTCGGCGAACATTGTGCCGCAAGGGGGGCTGTTCTGGGACGGTCGCGCCGACACGTTGCAGGAACAGGCGCTGTTCCCGCTGCTCGATCCAAACGAGATGGACGGCGGCAGTGCCGAGATCGTGGCCGACAAGCTGTGCAGCGCGCCTTACGCCCAGCGCTTCGTCGAGTTGTTCGGCGCCGGCGTGATGAGAAATCAGCGGCTGCTGATTGCGGAGGCGATGTTCGCCGTCGCGCGCTATCAGGTGGAAGAGCAGAGCTTCCATCCGTACAGCAGCAAGTATGATGACTGGCTCGAGGGCAAGACGCGGCTCTCTGAGAGTGAGTTGCGTGGCCTGCAATTGTTCAACGATCCCGACAAGGCGAATTGTGCCGGTTGCCACACCTCGGCGCCGTCCCGCGATGGCCTGCCGCCGCTCTTCACCGATCACCAATACGAGGTGCTCGGCGCGCCGCGCAATGCCGCGCTGGCCGGCAACGGGGATCCCGGCTATTTCGACCTCGGTGTCTGCGGCCCGCATCGCACCGATATGGCCGAGCAGACGCAATATTGCGGCATGTTCCTGACGCCGACGTTGCGCAACACCGCGACACGTCACGCCTTCTTCCATAATGGCGTCTTCAAGACACTCGAGCAGGTGCTCGATTTCTACAATTTCCGCGACACAAATCCGGAGAAGGTATTTCCGCGCGCTGCCGACGGCACAGTGCGGAAATATGATGACCTGCCTGAAAGATATCACGCCAATGTCGATGTCACCGATCCGCCCTTCGATCGCCATCTCGGCGACAAGCCGGCGATGACAGAGCAGGACGAGGCCGACATCATCGCGTTCCTGAAAACGCTGACGGACGGCTACAAGGCGGAGAACTAGCGCTCTTCCCGATGGCGCGACTATAATCCCGGTGATCTCGCCGCCCAAGCCTTGGTGGCCTGGCAGCTTTCCATTGCTCGGGCGTAGGCAGGGCGTGCCGTCGTGCGGGCGAGATAGTCCCGCTCGACCGGATCGGGGACGTAGTTGCCCGTTCGCAGGCCGAGCAGGAGGGCGTAGCTCACCGAGATATCGGCCGCAGTGAATCGGTCGCCGGCCAGATAGGGGCAATCTGCGAGGCGGCGGATGACCAACCTCAGCCGGGTCTCGAAGGTTTCGGCTGCCCAGCGGGTCACCCGGACATTTCGCTCGGCTTCGGGCGCCAGGTTGCGACCGACAAGGACTGTATTCATCGGCCCGGCGAGCCCGGCCTCGCCCATATGGAGAAATTGCAGATAGGCCGCGAAGGCGGGATCATCAGGGGCGACGGCAAGCGAAGCCGAGCCGTGGCGGGCGAGCAGATATTCAAGAATCGCAATCGATTCGACCATGATCGTCTCGCCGTCCTGCAGTGCAGGAATGAAGCCGGCGGGGTTGATGGCGAGGAAATCGCGATCGTTCTCGACGGCGAGCAGATCGACCGGGCGCAGCCGATAAGCCAATCCTAGTTCCTCAAGCAGCCAAACAACACGGAAGCCACGACCTTCGCCATAGACGGTGAGCATGGTTGAACGTTCCTGGATTGGGCTGGATATACTAGCTCGCAGACGACCTAGCGGGGTCTGATCTCCGCATATTTCACCATAGCCTTGTCGAACTTCCGCTTGAACAGCCACATCGCGCCCAAGATCTCGCGGAAGCTGGCCGAGCTTCGCGCCCGGTCGACCTTGCCGAAGGCGAAGATGCTGTTGTTGCGTAAGTGTTTCATGATGGTGGAATTGGACACCCTATAGTTCAACAGGTCGCCCGACTTCAGTGCGGACCGCGTCGGTGTCGGGATGATCTGGATCAGCTCGAACAGCTTCATCTGCTCGATCGGATCGGGCAGCGTCTTCACGATCGCTGGGATTTCGGCAAATAGCTCCGCATGCGCGTTCATGAGGCCGTTGCGGACGTTGGTCCAATGATTGAAACGGCGGTCGGTGCCGCGGGATCGCGCCTCTTCCTTGTCGTCGCGCGCGTTCAATGCGGGATCGGCGGCCGCGATCGTGCCCTTGATCGCCTCCCATTTGCGCTGGCCGTTGCGGTCCTCGGACGGGCCGGTCTGCAGGCTTCCCATATATGTGTTCGAGCGTGCGTTGCGGACGTTTTGCTTGCCGTTGGTCTCGGCATAGAAGAGCCCCAGGCTGATGCGGCCCGCGGCCTCGGCGTCAGCGGGTGCGAGCCCTTTGGCGCGTGCAATCGCGGCGCCGAGATCAACGACGTCCTTGAACGGTGTCGGCGAATTCTGAGCGCTCGCGGGTGGCGCCTCCATGATCTCGAAGACGTCGGCATATTCGTCGACCAGCGGCTCGATCGCGGCGTCGAAATAGGCCGGGGGGATCCCGAACTTGTTCGGCTTGCCGATCCGCGACGGCATGGCGTCGGTCAGATCCTTATAGGTGCTGATGACCGCGACGCGCGCAAGATAGAGCGCCTGGCCCGGCAGGTTCGGCAGTGGCTGCTTCGTCTCGATCTGGTGGCGCCGCTCGGCCAGGATCGACTTGAAATCGCCGAGCGCGTGCTCGTAGGCGGCGAGCGCCTCCGACTGCGCCGGCGTCGGTGCTTGCGCCTGGCTCGCGATGGGTGTCGCGAGGATCAGCCCAAGCACCGCCACGGCTGTCGCGGCGTGACATTGTCGTCCCATGGCGGGTTCCCATGCGCAGGAGATTCGTCGGCCATGGGATCGTAAACGTCAAACCCGCGATCTGGCGAGCCCGCAAATCGGGCCCTCCGATCTCATCCCGCCGCCCGGTACTCCGGCGCTGACGTCAGGAATTTGGCATAGGCATCAGCGTCGGGCGGCTGGAAGTGTCCCTTGAGCCCGCCGCGCTTCTGCGTCTTTGCCCCGATGTCGGCCATCAGCTCGTCGAAATGGCGGTAGTGATAGGGCGCAACGCACAGGCCGCCATAGACGGCGGCGGCCGGCCGCTCCACGCGCTTGAAGTGCAGCATCATCTCGATGTTGTCGCGCATCTCTCGCTCCGTCGGCTGCCGCGCCAGTTGCCCGTCGGCATAGCGCACCAGCCAGTTGGCGGCGAGATCGGCACACAGCACGGTGCAGAACGACGAATTGAAGCCGACGAAGCCGAGGTCGGGCAAATCGGGGTTGGCGATCAGGCGATAGAGCCGATACTGCCCATCCGCATCGACCAGCTTCTGCTGATAGGCCTCGGGGAGGAAGGGCACGCCGAGCTTGTAGCCGATCGCGAGCACGGCGACATCGGCACCGATGCGCTCGCCGCCGCTCATCACGATGTTGTCGCCGTCATAATGATCGAACGTGCCGAACACCGCCTTGATCCGGCCATCGGCGACCATTGGGTAGAAGCCCGGCGTTGCGATCGGCACCGAGCAGTTGACGCCATCCTCGATCCGTTCTTTCGGCACCATCTTGCACTTGTTCAGCTTGAGCTGCGCCTTCAACAGGCTCTCGAGCCCGCGCCAGTTCGCCCAGATCAGCGGGGCGGCGAGACGGTACCCGAGCCGTGACATCGCACCGATGCCCCAGCCCGGAAACATCTCCTCCTGCGCGCGGATGTAGAGGATGCGCTTGAAGTTCACGAGCCCGCCGATGAAATAGGGGATGCGCCAGACCGGCTCGCGCATCACGATGGTGACCTCGCGCGCGCCTGATTTCACCGCGTTCACGGCAATGTCGGTCGCCGATTTCGAGCCGCCGAGCACGACGACGCGGCGGCCTTTCGCCAGCGCGGGATCGCCGTATTTCGACGAGTGCAGGATTTTCCCGCCCCGTGCCAGAAAGCCGTCCTCGCCCGGGCAATGCAGTTCGCGCGGCTCGTTGAACTGCCCGGTGCAAACAGCGATGAAATCGAAGTCCTCGCTGGTGGCAGCGGCATCCTTGCCCGATAGCGCGAGCGTCCAACCCGGTCGGCCGTCGGCGCGCCGCGCCATGCCGGAAACCGACGTATTGACGCGCAGCATGCGGTCGAGACCGAAGCTTTTCGCATAGTCGGCGAGATAAGCATGGACCTGCGGCCCGGTCGGCCATTCCGGATAGGCTTCCGGCATGGCGCGATCGGTGTAGCGGTAGAGATCCTTGGGGCTTTGCGTCTGCACCTCCGGATAGGAGCGCGCCGGCTCCCAGACGCCGCCGAGATCGGCACTGCGTTCGACGATGATGACGCGGTGGCCGCGGGCTGAGAAGGCTTTCGCTGTGGCGAGGCCGGAGACGCCGGCGCCGATCACGCAGACATGCTTGGGGCTGACCATGGGATGGCTCGCAATCGATGTGTTTTGCGCGCGAGCAACTTCGTTCGGCCGCAAGGTGTGGCCGGCGGAGCTGCAAGCAGATGAAAGCGGACGTGAAGGCGGGCGCCTAGTCGTTGGCCTCGGGCGGCAGGAAGTCGACCTCGTGTAGCGCCGAGATGCGCACGACCTCGGCCGGGTCAGTCAGATTGTGGAGCTGGTTGAACAGCGCCTCCAGCTTCTGCATCGGCGAGACCCAGAACAGCGCGCGACACGGCTTGTCGGACTTGTTGAAATAGCCGTGCGGGATGCCGCGGGGCATGCGCACGAGGTCGCCGGCATGGGCCTTGACCCAGACGCCGTCGAGCTTGAGGTCGAGCGTGCCTTCCTGCACCAGGATGAATTCGTCCTGGGTCGGGTGGATGTGCACCGGCACGAACTGGCCGGGATCGCTGTTGGTTTCGAAGGCGAAGGTGGAGTCGGTGACGGCCTTGGGGAAGTAGACCTGGCCAAGGATGTTCCAGGTTTTCCCGCCATAGCCCGTGCCGTTCGCGGTAATGCCCTTTTCGAGTGCAGTCATGGCTCGCCTCCTGTTGGATACCGGCAAGGGTGGAGCTTCAGCCACGCGCAGGCACCTGTCTATCCGCTAAACGAATCCGGCACGGCTGTTGCCATGCAGCACGACGATTTTGCGACACGGCCCTTTTCGCACCCCGGGAACTATTATAGGCTTAAAGCAATTCCGCGACGCGAAGCGTGGTCGATGATGTCCGCAGCCGTGCTGGAAATGAGCGCCAGGCCACCCGCAACCGAACGGCTTGCGGCCTTCGCCCGCGTCACCACTGATGATGTCGATGAAGCGGCCGAGCAGATCGGTCGCATCTTCTGCCCGCATGATCTGAAGCCGGCGCAAGCCCGCGCTTCCGGATTTTCGGCCCGGCACAATTGCGCCGCGTTCGACGGCTTTTCCATCAACTACGTGGCCTATGGTGGGACCGTCAGCATCGATCCCGGCTGTCTCGATCGCTTCTTCCTTGTCCAGATCCCGCTCACGGGAAGCGCCCATATTCATGCTGGTGCCAGCGGATTCGACGCCGCGCCTGGCAAGACTGCCTCGCTGCTGTCGCCGACCATCGCGACGCAGATGACGTGGCGTGACTGTGCGCAAGCGATCTTGCTGCTCGATCGCCGCATGGTGGAGCAGCGTGCCGCGGCGCTGTCGGGCAGGGCGGCCGCTGCGGTCGAGTTCGATCCCGTGATCGACCTGGGCGGGCCCTCGGGCCGCCATCTGCAAGCCAGCCTGGCCGAGCTGATGATGCTTGCCGAACGGCTGGGGCCGTCCGGCAGGCTTTCACCGCTGGCGATGGCTGATTGGCGCGAGCTGCTGCTCGATCATCTGCTCAATGGCCAGCGGCATGGCCTGTCGGATTCGATCACAACGTTCTCGGGTCAAGCCGAGCGTCTGCCGCGCGCGCTTCGCGCTGCGCGGGACTATCTTGCGGACAATGCCGGCGAGCCGCTCGATCTTGCGCAGCTGGCCTGTGTGTCCGGCATCGGCATCCGTGCGCTTCAACTCGGCTTCCGCCGTCACTTCGGGATGTCGATCTCGGAGATGCTGCTCGATATCAGGCTCGCCGGTCTTCACACCCGGCTCGCGCAGGCGTCGCCGGATGCATCCATCACCGACATCGCCTTCGATCTCGGCTTCACCCATCTCGGCCGCATGGCCGGAGCCTATCGCGAAAAATTCGGCGAGACTCCGTCGGCAAGGCTGCGGCGGCGGATGAGCTAGCGAGAGGTGCCGGGTGATCTATTTTCGTGATCGCGTGGCGCTGTCTTCGGCGGCCTGCCTGCGCAAGAACCCCTCGACGTCAGCCTGCACCGAATAAGGTGTCGGGATCGCATCGCCCACGGCATCGACGGCGGTGTCGAGCGAGCGGCGCAGCATGCGTGCGAGCTCGGCCTTGCGGTAGGGCTTTGTCAGGAGTGGCGCGCCCGTGGTGGCGCTTCCCGGCGCGTGCTGGGCCTCCTGGGCATAGCCTGAGGTGAACAGCACCCGCAGCGAGGGCCGTGCAGCCACCATCTGGTCCGCGAGCTCGCGACCGTTGATGCCGCCGGCCATCACGATGTCGGTGAACAGCAGGTCGAACGGCGTGCCGCTGGCCGCAATTGCAAGGGCTTCGGTCGCGCTGGCGGCGGGAATGACCTTGTAGCCCAGGCTTTCGAGCTGGACAGTGACGTATTGGCGGACGTCGCGGTCGTCCTCGACGCAGAGAATGGTCTCCGTTCCGCCCACGACCTTGCGCGCGTCATAGCTTGCGGGACGCAATGCGCTGGTCTCTGCCTTCGGCAGATAGATCGTGAAGGTCGTGCCGCGGCCTTCCTCGGATTTGACCTTGATGCCGCCACCGGACTGCTTGACGAAGCCGAACACCATGCTGAGCCCGAGACCGGTGCCTTTGCCGACCTCCTTGGTCGAGAAGAACGGATCGAAGATCCGCTCGACGTGCGCCTGCGAAATCCCCGTGCCGGTATCGGTGATCTCGATCTCGACATAGTCGCCGGCGTAGCCGGCGCCGACCGCAACGGCCTCGCGCACGCCGAACACCACATTGCGCGTCGTCAGCGTCAGGCGGCCACCCTCCGGCATCGCATCGCCGGCGTTGATCGCGAGATTGAGCAGCGCCGCGCTGAGCTGCCCGCGGTCGGCGTAGGCGAGCCAGATATTGCCGTCGAGCTTCCTGATGATCTCGATCTTCTTGTCGAACGTCGCCAGCAGCAGCTTGGAGAGCTCTTCGAGCAAATCGTTGACGTCGATCTCGGCCGGCTGCAGCGCCTGCTTGCGCGCAAACGACAGCAGGCTCGAGGTCAGCGCGGCGCCGCGGTCGGCGGCCTCGCTGATCAGCTTGGTGATGGTGGCGAGCGGCGGATTGTCCTTCACGGCCTCGGCCAGGATCTCGATCGTGCCCGTGATGACAGTGAGCATGTTGTTGAACTCGTGCGCGATGCCGCCGGTGAGCTGGCCGACCGCCTCCATCTTCTGGGACTGGATCAGCTGCTCCTCGGCTGCGCGCCTCTGCGTCACGTCCTTGACGAAAACGTTGATGACGGTGCGGTCGCCAATGCGGAGCGCGGTGCTCGACGCCTCGATCAGGATCTCGTCGCCGGTCCGGTGCAGGATGGTCGCCTCGAAACGAATGCCGATCGGCGTATCGGACAGTTCCGGCAGGATGCGCATCATGCGCTGCCGGAACCCGGCGCGGAGCGGCTCGGCGACGAGCAACTCGACGACGTCGGCGCCGAGGGCTTCCGTCCGCGACCAGCCGGTCAGGGCCTCGGCCTGCAGGCTCCACTCCAGGACAATGCCGGTTTCGTCGGTCTGCACGAAGGCGTCGAGCGCGGTCCTGATGACGGCTTGCGTCATCTGCGCGCTGTCCGCGCGCGCCTGTGCCTGCTCGGCCAGTTGGTCGGTGTCGCTTTTCTGCTGTGACTTCGCGATGCTGCGCGCGCAGATGTGCGCGAGCAGCACCGCAACGGCGCCGCTCGCAAGCAGGGCAATAATCTGAGCAGCGCCGAAGCCGTTGCCGGCCATCGCATGCGCCACGAAGAGAGCCACGGCGGTCACGACGGCCTGCGCGGCCATCGCAAGAGTCAGAAGCCCCCGGAGTTTCATGCTCTCACACCACCGACGTCTGCCGCGGACCCCCAAGGGGCCGCCACCGGGCCTGCCAAGGGGTCTCCAAGTCCGCCCTGTCAAAGGAGTCCGACTCCCTGTGAGCTACAGACTCCCTGCGGCGGCGTCGAGGGCATTTTCCGGCGGTATGGGGCGCGGGCCTGCTTCAGCCGGCCGGGGGATCGGTCTGGCGTAGCGTCGTGACCCAGATCACGCGCGCCGCCTGCTGGGTCGGGTTGTCGAACATGTGCGGCACGACGCTCGGAAAGCGAAAGCTGTCGCCGGCTTCCAGCACATGGGCCTGGTTGTCGAGCCAGAGCCGCAGGCTGCCGGAGAGGACGTAGCCCGCCTTCTCGCCGATATGCTGGAGGAAGTCGGTCCCTGAGGAGGCGCCGGGATTGAGCGTGAGCTCGTAGAGCTCCATCTGACCCTTGCCTTCCGGCGTCAGCGCCTCCTTGACGACGCCGCTCGCGGTGAGGCGCAGCAGGCGGCGGTTGTTCTTGCGCACGATGTAGCGCTGCACATCAGCGGGATCGCTGGTCTCGAAGAAATAGGAGATCGGCACGTCGAGCGCGATCGAGAGCAGGCGCAGCGTGCGGATCGAGGGCATCGCGCGTGCGCGTTCGAGCTGGCTGATCATGCCATTGGAGAGACCGGTCTTGTTGGCGACGTCCTGGATCGAGAGACCGGCGCGCTGGCGCAGCAGCCGCACGGTCTCGCCGAGACGCGCATCGATCGCATCATCGGTCCCGACCGCCGGGGCGTCCTTCGGGCGATCAGTTTCGCCGCGACCATCCATGTCGCTCTCTCCAAGCATTCCCGCGCTGCCGGCATGGCCGGCTGCGATGTGAAAAGGTCGCGCATCCTAGCAATGCGATTGACAGCTGTATTTAGTCATGATGAAATTTTAGCTGAAAAATTTAGAAGCACTAAAGCCCACTCCTGTCCCTTGCCGGGGTCTGGGGCGCGGGAGAGGTGCCGCGTGCGGGAACGGAGACTGGTCATGGCAGACAGCACCGGCAAGTTCGGCGTTGGCGGATTGCATCATCTCGGCCTTGCAAATCGCCGGCAATTCTTCCAGCTCAGCGTAGGCGCCGCGGCGGGATGGACGCTGTCAGGCAGCGCCTTTGCGCAGACCGAACGCCCGGGCACTCCGCCGGACAAGCCGCGCGGGCAGGTGATCGCCGCGCTGTCGCAGGAACCGACCGTCTTTCATCCCCTGATGCCCGGCATCGAAGTCGACCAGGGCGTCTGGTGGCAGGTTTTCTCGCCGCTCTGGTTCATCGATCCCGACGGCAAGTTCGTGCCCGACCTCGCGCGCGAAGTCCCGACGGTCGAGAATGGCGGCCTTTCGGCCGATGGCCTGACCTGGAAGATCAAGCTGCGCAAGAACGTGAAATGGCACGACGGCACGGTCTTCACGGCCGACGACGTCAAGTTCTCGCTCGACCTGATCAACAATCCCGACTTCCGTGTTCGCAACCGTGTCGGCCACAGCCTCGTCAAGGACGTCACGATCATCGCGCCTGACGAGATCCACTGGCGAATGGAAGCTCCCTATTCGCCCTACATGTCGATCCTGTCGCTCACCTTCATCGTGCCCAAGCACATCCTGGAGAAGGTGCCCGATCCGAATTCGTCGCCGTTCCACAACGCGCCCGTCGGCACCGGGCCGTTCCGCTGGGGCGAGCGCGTGCCCGGCGACCACATTCAGGTCAACGCCTATGCCGGCTATCACGGCAAAGGGCCTTACGTCGAACGCGTGGTCTTCAAGTACATTCCTAGCCTGACTGTCCTCTATACCCAGTTCCGCACCGGCCAGGTCGATTACACCGGCCTGCAGGGCATCCTGCCGAACTTCGTGCAGGAGGCGAAAGCGCTGAAAGCGAGCAAGATCTTCGTCTCGTCGACGTCGTCAGTGGAGCACATCGCGCCCAATCTGGAGTTCGGTCCCTTCGCCGACCACGCGGTGCGCGAGGCGCTCTATCTCGCCATCAACAAGCAGGCGATCATCGATGCGCTGAACTACGGCCTGCCGATGCCGACCGAGAGTTTCGTGCCGCAGGAGGCCTGGTCGTTCCAGCAGGGCCTGCCGCAGCATAAATACGATCCGGCCAAGGCCAATGCGTTGCTCGATGCGGCAGGCTGGGTGCGCGGCTCCGGCGGCGTCCGCGAGAAGGGCGGCGTGAAGCTCGAATTCACCAATTCGACCACATCAGGCAATGCCGTGCGCGAGCAGACCCAGCAGCTCCTGATCCAGGACTGGCGCGCGATCGGCGCCAGCATGCGCGTCAACAACATGCCGGCCGCCGTGATCTGGGGCGATTTCTGGCAGCAGTCGAAGTTCAACTCGGTGATCGTCGGCGTGAACTTCATGCTGGGCAGCGATCCCGATGTGACGCCGCGGTTCGGCTCCGGTGCGATTCCGGCCAAGGGCGGCCGTGGTTACAACACCTACCAATACCAGAGCGCTGAGGCTGATCGTCTTCTTGCCGAGGGCGCCAGGCAGTTCGATCTCGAACAGCGCAAGAAGACCTATGGCGACCTGCAGAAGCTGATCCGTAACGACCTTGCGATCCTGCCGCTGTTCCAGGGCTTCATCGCCGAGGGCGTGAAGGAGGGGCTGCAAGGCTTCCGTCCCAACATCAACACGTCGACCAATTGCTGGAACATCCGCGAATGGTACTGGGCCTGACGCCTCAGGCTGGCTGGATCGCCTGAGATGGCCCGTTACGTCCTCAACCGGCTGGCGCAGGCAGTGATGCTGCTGGTGATCGTCTCCGCGATCGGCTTCGCTCTGCTGCATCTGGCGCCGGGCGGTCCGCTGTCGCAATTCGCAGCCTCCGCGCAGATGACGCAGGAGGATCTCGACCGCGTCTCCAAGCAGCTCGGGCTCGATCGCCCGCTGCCGATCCAGTATCTCGACTGGTTCCTCCGCATGCTCAGGGGCGATTGGGGCAAGTCCTATCGCGACGGCGAGGCGGTGCTGTCGGTGATCTCCTCCCATCTCGGCGCGACGCTGGAGCTGATGGTCACGGCGACGATTGTCGCCGTGCTACTCGGCTGCTGGATCGGGATATTGGGCGCGCTCCGGCGCTACTCGCTGTTCGATTCGCTCGCGACTGTCGGCGCCATGATCGCGCTGTCGATCCCGACTTTCTGGTTCGGTCTCGTCACCATCTACGTCTTCTCGGTGACTCTTGGCTGGCTGCCGGCGGGCAATCGCGAGACCGTCGGCGATGGCTCTTTCCTCGACCTGCTGCATCATCTGATCGCGCCGGCGTTGGTGCTGGGACTGGTCGAGACCGCGATGTGGGGCCGCTTCATGCGCTCCTCCATGCTCGAGGTGATCAACCAGGATTACATCCGCACCGCGCGCGCCAAGGGCATGCCGGAATGGCGCATCCTCACCGTCCACGCCTTGCGCAACGCGCTGCTGCCGATGATCACGGTCGCGGGCCTGCAATTCCCGACGCTGCTCGGCGGCGCGCTGGTGGCCGAGACCGTGTTCACCTGGCCTGGCATGGGCCGGCTGTTCCTGGATTCCATCGGCTATCGCGATTATCCCGTGGTGATGGGCATCCTGATGTTCTCGGCGATCATGGTGCTGATCGGCTCGCTGATTGCCGACATCCTCTATGCCGTGGTCGATCCGCGCATCCGGGTGGGCTGAAGCGATGGCGACTGCAGTCTTGTCCACCGCTCATCCCACACCCGGCCAGGGCGCGTGGCGACGCTTCTGCCGGCACCGGCTCGCGCTGGCAGGCGCGGTGACCATTCTGGTGCTCGTCCTCGGCTCGGCGTTCGGCCCCTATCTGCTGCCGTTCGATGACACCTATATCGACATCTTGAAGCGGTTTGCGCCGCCGCTCTCGGGCGCGCACATCCTCGGTACTGACGAACTCGGCCGCGACGTGCTGGCGCGGTTGATGATGGGCGCACGTGTCTCGCTGTCGATCGGCTTGGTCGCGATGGTGATCGCGATGGTGGTCGGCATCGTCGTCGGCGCCTTTGCCGGCTTCTATGGTGGCGTGGTCGGCGCGGTCTTGATGCGGCTGGTCGACGCCGTGCTGTGTTTTCCGACCATCTTCCTGCTGCTGGCGCTGGCGGCGCTTACCGAGCCCGGTTTCGTCACCACCACCGTGCTGATCGCGGCAACCGCCTGGATGTGGGTGGCACGGGTCGTCGAGGCCCAGGTGCGCTCGCTGCGGGAGCGCGAGTTCGCGGTGGCCGCGCTCGCCTTCGGCTCGTCGAACCTGCGGATCATGTTCCGCGAGCTCGTGCCCAATGCGATGGCGCCAATCCTGGTGGCTGCGACGCTCAACGTCGCCAAGGCGATCCTGCTGGAATCCTATCTCAGCTATCTCGGCTACGGCATTCAGCCGCCGGCCGCGAGCCTCGGCAACATGCTCAACAATGCGCAGATCTATCTCACCAGCGCGCCTTGGCTTGCGATCGCGCCCGGTGTCGTCATCACGCTGGCGGTGACGAGCTTCAACTTCCTCGGTGACGGCCTGCGCGATGCGCTCGATCCGCGGATGAATATCTCATGACGAAAAGACACGAACCGACGCCCAGGAGTGCATCATGTCCCCGCCGCTCAACCGTATAAACAGCGACGAACGCCTGCCGCCGCAGGCTGATGTCGTCGTCATCGGCGGCGGCGTTATCGGCGTTTCTGCGGCTTATCATTTGGCCAAGAAGGGCCTGTCGGTCGCATTGGTCGAGAAGGGGCATGTCGGCGGCGAGCAGTCGAGCCGCAATTGGGGCTGGTGCCGCCAGCAGGGCCGCGCGCGCGAGGAAATTCCGCTCGCACGCGAAGCGCTGCGGCTGTGGGAAGACATGCAGAACGACGCCGGCGTCGACGCCGGCTTCCGCCGCACAGGTGTGCTGTTCCTGACCAAGAACAAGGACGAACTTGCAAGCTGGGAGCGCTGGGCCGCGGTCGCACGCGAGATGCAGGTGCACTCCACCGTGCTGACGCCGGCAGAAGTGGCCGCGCGCATGCCCGGGAATACCGACACATGGGTCGGCGGTTTGCACACACCGAGCGACGGCCGCGCCGAGCCGTCGATGGCGGTGCCTGCGCTGGCCACCGCCGCGCGCAAGCATGGCGTCACAATTCACCAGGGCTGCGCCGCGCGCGGGCTGGAGACGACAGGCGGAAAGGTCAGCGCCGTCGTCACCGAGAAGGGCACGATCAAAGCGCGCGCCGTGCTGCTGTCGGGCGGCGCGTGGTCGTCGCTGTTCTGCCGCCGCCACGGCATCGAGCTGCCGATCGGTCTCGTTAACGCCACGGCATGCCGGACCACGCCGGCGCCGGAGATCACGTCCGGCGCGCTGGGCACCGATCTCTATTGCATCCGCCGCCGCCTCGACGGCGGGTTCACGCTGGCCCTGCGCAACCGTGGCACGGTTGAGCTGTCGCCCGATCTGTTCCGCTACGCGCGCACTTTCTGGCCGACCTATCAGCATCGCAAAGGCGGGCTGAAGCTGTCGTTCGGCAAGTCGTTCCTCGACCAGATCATGCGCGGCACCAGCTGGAGCTTTGACAAGCCGTCGCCGTTCGAGACCGAACGCGTGCGCGATCCCGCGCCCGACATCTCGCTGGTCAATGCGGCCCTGGCCTCGCTGATCAAGGCCAATCCGGAATTGAAGGACATCGAGATTGCGGAGGCCTGGGGCGGCACCATTGACTGCACGCCGGATACGATCCCGGTGATCTCGCCGGTGGACGCGTTGCCCGGCTTCTTCCTCGCCACCGGCTTCTCCGGCCATGGTTTTGGCATCGGGCCCGCGGCCGGCAAGCTCGCCGCCGACATTGTCACCAATGCGACGCCGCTGGTCGATCCCGCCGCCTACAGCCACAAGCGCATGATCGACGGCCGGCGGCTCGCGCCAGTCAGCCCGTTCTGAGGCCCGCATGACGGTTCTCTACAAGGCCAATCTGGTGCGCGGCGCGGAGTGGGCGCGCCTCTTCGTGCAGCGCGCGCCCGATGTGCCGTTCCGGCTCTGGCCCGATATCGGCGATCCCAACGATATCCGCTATCTCGTGGCATGGGTGCCGCCCGATAATATCGCGACGACGTTTCCCAATCTCGAGCTGGTGTTCTCGGTCGGCGCGGGCGTCGACCAGTTCGACATCAAAAAGGTTCCGGCACACATTCCGCTGGTTCGCATGCTGGAGCCCGGCATCGCCGAGACCATGGTGGAGTACGTCACCATGGCCGTGCTCGGCTTGCATCGCGATCTCCTGCACTTCATCAACCAGCAGAAGGAGCAGGTCTGGCGCGAGATCCGGATTACGCCGGCCAAGCGCCGGCGCGTCGGTGTGATGGGGCTCGGCCAGCTGGGGCAGGCCGTGCTCGAGCGCCTTAGGGCGTTCGGCTTTCCGCTGCTCGGCTGGAATCGTTCGCCGCGCCAGATCGACGGCGTCACCTGCTATTCGGGTGTGGATTCGCTGCCGGAGTTTCTCGCGCAGGCCGACATTCTCGTCTGCCTGCTGCCACTAACTGACGAGACCCGCGGCATCCTCAACGCCGATTTGTTCGCGCGCCTGCCGCGGGGCGCCTGCCTCGTCAATGTCGGGCGCGGCCCGCATCTTGTCGAGGCTGACTTCCTCGCCGCACTCGACAGCGGCGTGCTGTCCGGCGCCGTCCTCGACGTCACCGATCCCGAACCCCTGCCGACGGGGCATCCGTTCTGGAGCCATCCGCGTATCCTGCTGACGCCGCACAATGCCAGCATGACGAGCCCGGATTCCGCTGTCGATTTCGTGCTCGACGTCATAGCGCGCCACCGCCGCGGCGAAGCGCTGCCGGGGCTGGTCGACCGTAGCCGCGGTTACTAGGGATTCGCATGAGCATCGGTGCAACGAGATCTGATCGAGTCGTCGCGGACGCACAGACGCCGGTGCTGTCGGTCGCGGGCCTGACCACGTCGTTCCTGCGCGAGCGGGAATGGATCCCGGTCGTCCGCAGCGTCTCCTTCGACATCGCGCCGCGCGAGACCGTGGCAATCGTCGGCGAGTCAGGCTCCGGCAAGAGCGTCACCGCGCTCTCGATCATGCGGCTCATTCCCAAAGAGAGCGGCCGCATCGAGGGCCGCATCGCGCTTGCCGGCCGCGATCTGCTGACACTCCCTGAAACGAGCATGAAGGACATCCGCGGCAATGACGTCGCGATGATCTTCCAGGAGCCGATGATGAGTCTCAATCCGGTGCTCACCATCGGTTTCCAGATCGCGGAGGCGTTGATCCAGCATCGCGGCTTGTCGCGTGCTGCGGCCGAGGCCGAGACCATCCGCTTGCTCGATCGCGTCCGCATTCCTGCGGCAAAGTCGCGTTTCCACGAGCATCCGCACCGCTTCTCCGGCGGCATGCGCCAGCGCGTCATGATCGCGATGGCGCTTGCCTGCAAGCCCAGGCTTCTGATCGCGGACGAGCCGACCACCGCGCTCGACGTCACCATCCAGGCCCAGATCCTGGAATTGTTGAAGGAGCTTCAGCAGGAGGAGGGGATGTCGATCCTCTTCATTACCCACGACATGGGCGTGGTCGCTGAGATCGCCGACCGCACAGTCGTGATGTATGGCGGGCAGGCCGTGGAGACGGATGCGACCGCGCGCATCTTTGCCGCGCCCTCGCATCCCTACACCCGCGCGCTGCTCGCGGCCGTGCCGCGGCTCGGTTCGATGGACGGGCGTCCGCGGCCGATGCGCTTCCCCATCGTCGACAAGGTCACGGGCACCTCGGACGAGCCGGCTGAAACACCCGATACCGTCTCGACCGCGGAACGTCCGTTGCTGGAGGTGTCAAACCTCACCACGCGCTTTCCGATCCGCTCAGGCCTGTTCGGCAAGGTCTCGGGCCGGGTCCATGCGGTCGAGAATATCTCCTTCACTTTACGTGCCGGCGAAACGCTGGCGCTGGTTGGCGAGTCCGGTTGCGGCAAGTCGACCACCGGCCGCTCCATTCTCAAGCTCACCGAGCCCGACAGCGGCACCGTTCTGATCGACGGCCAGGACGTGCTCGCCATGAGTGGCCGCACATTGCGCGATTTCCGCAAGCACATGCAGATCGTGTTTCAGGATCCTTTCGCCAGCCTCAATCCGCGCATGTCGGTGGGCACGGCGATTGCCGCGCCGCTGCTGGCCAACGGCCTCGCCACGGCCCCGCAAGCGCGCGACAAGGTTGCGGACCTGCTCGTGCGTGTTGGCCTCTCCGCCGATATGGCCGCGCGCTTTCCGCACGAATTCTCCGGCGGCCAGCGCCAGCGCATCTGCATCGCACGCGCGCTCGCGCTCGGACCGAAACTGATCGTCGCGGACGAGGCGGTCTCCGCGCTCGACGTCTCGGTCAAGGCGCAGGTCGTGAACTTGATGCTCGATCTCCAGGCCAGCATGGGCCTCGCCTATCTCTTCATTTCCCACGACATCGCCGTGGTCGAGCGCATGAGCCACCGCGTTGCCGTGATGTATCTCGGCGAGATCGTCGAGATCGGTCCGCGCGCGTCCGTGTTCGGCGATCCGCAGCATCCCTATACGAAGAAGCTGATGGCCGCCGTCCCTGTCCCTGATCCGTCCCGCCGCGGAAGCAAGCGCGAGGTCGCCAACGACGAGATCAGGAGCCCGGTGCGCGCGCCGGACTACCAGCCGCCGGCCCGGCAATACCGCGAGGTCTCACCCGGCCATGTCGTGCAGGTCTGGGGCGAGGAATGGTCGGCGTAGCTTCGAAGGCTTTTCGAGAACGCACGACGATGACGTGCCTACACGTTCCTGCCGCTGCTGTTCGTGATACCTTCTGGGCAGATCGCGCTGAATTCACAATGAATTCACCGCAAAGCGATTGAGCGTGACCGCCTGCTAGCTGGACCGCGGGCGGTCGATCTTGATAATGCATCGACGCGCAGAGGCTGGCGAAGACACGCCTTCCGCGGGTGGATTTTCTGAGATGACACAAGCTGGCGTCTACGGGCAGAGGCTCGGGCGTGGCCTTCATGTGAGGGACGCGCCGGTGCTTGTCACGCGTTCGCTGCGCAGCGCAGCACTCGCGGTCACGGAGGTGCGCAACGACGCCCCGGTGCCGAAATTTTCGGGCTCGCTGCCTGCGGAAGATGCCTATCTCGTCAGCCTGAAGATCCGCGATTACCCGGATTGCGAATGCTGGGAGAATGGTCGCTTCGTCACCAAGGCGAATGTCCGTGCAGGTGCCACCTATCTCTATGACCTCAAACGCGATCCGCGCTATGTGATCGACAAGCCATTTCACTCGCTGTTCTTCTATCTGCCGCGCTCCGCGCTCAATGACATAGCAACGCAGCCCGGCGCATCGCGCGTTGAAGAGCTCAACTACAGCCCCGGTGTCGGCCATGATGATGAGGTTGTCCGCCATATCGGCGCAACCTTGCTGGCGGGTTTCCGCCGGCCTGACGAGCCCAATCAGCTTTTCGTCGATCACATGTTGCTCGCGTTTACCGCGCATGTCGGTCTGACTTATGGTGGGCTGAAGCCTGTCGTCGAGCCCGGCCGGGGCGGCCTCGCGCCATGGCAGGTGAAGCGCGCATGCGAGCGGCTCGACTCCGATCTCTCAGGCGGCCTCATGCTGCAGCAGATTGCGGCGGAGCTCGGTCTTTCAGTCAGTCACTTCTCGCGCGCCTTCCGGATCTCCACCGGCCTGCCGCCGCACCAATGGCTGCTGCGCCAGCGCGTGGAGGCCGCCAAGCAGATGATGGCGGTTCGCGGCCTTCCGTTGTCCGAGATCGCGATCTCGGCGGGCTTTGCCAATCAAAGCCATTTCACGCGGGTTTTCTCGCAAATGGTCGGCGTCAGCCCGGGCGCGTGGCGCCGCGAGACGTCTGGCGGGCCGGCGACGGAGGCCTGATCAGCGCATTTGTCGGCGAGCCGATAGCGCGGCCAGGCGCCTCACGCATTCACGTGCACGAAATCCCGCAGCAGCGGATAGATCTCGTTGTTCCAGCGCTTGCCGGAGAATACGCCGTAATGGCCGACGCCGGCCTGCATGTGGTGGACGCGGCGATAGGCGCGCACGCCGGTGCAGAGGTCTTGCGCGGCAAGCGTCTGGCCGATCGAGCAGATGTCGTCCCTCTCGCCCTCGACCGTCATCAGACCCATGCGGCTGACGGCCCTGGTGTCGACGGGGCGGCCGCGATGCATCAGCTTGCCCAGTGGCAGCAGGTGCTCCTGGAATACGTCGCGCACGGTCTCGATGTAGAATTCGGCCGGCAGATCCATCACCGCGAAATATTCGTCGTAGAAGGTCTTGATGGTCGCAGCCTTCTCCTTCTCGCCCTTGGCAATGTGGTTGGCGAGATCCATGTGCTGCTTGATGTGTCGCTCGAGATTCATCGAGACGAAGGCCGTGAGCTGCACGAAGCCGGGATAGACTTTGCGGAACGCACCGCGGCACTGCACCGGCACGTAGTTGATCAAGTTGCGCTCGAACCATTCGATCGGCTTGCTCTTGGCGAACTCGTTGACCTTGGTCGGCTGGATCCGCGTGTCGATCGGCCCCGCCATCAGCGTCAGCGTCGCGGGGCGCGAGGGATGGTTGCCCTCGCACATGATCGCCGCGGCCGCGAGCGCCGAGACCGACGGCTGACAGATCGCCACCATGTGCGGCCGCGGGCCGAGCTGCCCCAGGAAGTCGATCAGATGCTCGGTGTAGTCGTCGAGCCCGAAACGACCCTCGCTGCGCGGGATGTCGCGCGGATTGTGCCAATCGGTGATATAGACATCGTGGTCCTGCAGCAGCGTCTTCACCGTGCCGCGCAAGAGCGTGGCGAAATGGCCGGACATCGGCGCCACCAGCAGCATGCGCGGCTGCTCGCTCACGCCGTCCTTCTTGAAATGCAGCAGCGAGCCGAACGGCGTGGCGTAGGCGATCTCCTCGGTCACGCCGACCTCGCGATTGCCCATCGTGACACTGTTGATGCCGTAAGCCGGGCGGTCATAGGTGAGGGTGGAGCGCGAGATCAGCTCCAGCGCCGCGGAGAGCCGGCCGACCACCTGGTCCGACATGCCCTGCGGTACCAGATGGAGGAATTTGAGCGCGGAGGAGGCGCCCGCCCGCAACGGTGCCGTCAAATCCATCTGGTTCTGAAAAGCCTGATAATACATCGACATCATACTGAAGCGCCCGCCTATCCGCTGCCGCCATGCAATATCGGAGCCAGACGAGAGCGGCCCGTCCTTGGAATTGGCACGTCGCTTGCTGCGCACTTGGTCGGAAACGTGAGGGAAGGGCCCTATGGCGAAGGCGACACTGACCATCAGCAGCAAGAACTACTCGTCCTGGTCGCTGCGTGGCTGGCTGCTGGCGAAGTTCTCCGGGCTCGATTTCGAGGAGATCATCACCGCGCCTGATGACGCGTCGGCGCGCGCCGAAATCCTGTTGCTGTCGTCCTCGATCCTAGTGCCCTGCCTGCGGCACGAGGGCGCGACGGTCTGGGATACGCTCGCCATCGCCGAATATCTCAACGAGGTGATGCCGTCAGCCGGGCTGCTGCCTGATGATCGCGTCCAGCGTGCGCATTGCCGCTCGATCTCAGGCGAAATCCATTCCGGCTTCACCACGCTGCGCGCCTCGCTGCCGGTGAACCTGAAGGGGCACTTCCCCGGTTTCAAGATCTGGTCGCGCGCACAGGCCGACATCGACCGGGTCTGGTTCATCTGGCGCGATTGCCTGGAGAAGTCGGGCGGCCCGTTCCTGTTCGGCGACAAGCGCACCATGGCCGATGCGATGTACGCTCCCGTGGTGACGCGCTTCGTCACCTACGACGTCAAGCTCGACCCGCTTCTGAAGACCTATGCCGACACCATCATGGGCATGCCCGAGATGAAGGAATGGATCGCGGCCGCCAAGGACGAGCCGGCCGAGATCGAGGAGCTCGAGGTCGAATATTAGGCAGGCGCCGTCAGGCCTTGCCTGTTTCCGGAGCGGACGCGGCCAGCGCCCGCACCTGCCTCTATGTCTTTGCGAATATTAACTTTTGAAGCCGGTCATCGGCAGCGCGATCTTGCGCGCTGCGCAGATATTGTGCGTGCCGGCGCAACCATGTCGACATCTAGCCGTGAACAGCAGCGTACGAAGCTATCGGGCTGATTCGGACGTGATTCGTTCGGGCCGCGTTCCGTTCGTTAAGGCAGAGCGCGGCCCCGTTGCATTTTGAGACACGCGCGGCGTCAGGCCGCGCCGGAATGCTTCACGCGCGGCACGCGCCAGCCGATGACGGTGGCCTCTACCGGAACGCCGGCCGCGTGGTTCTGCCAGCGTCCCTCGACGTAGCGGCAGGCAAAGGGCAACTGATACGTTCCGCTGTGGTCCTCACACAGCACTTCGACGGGCACGCCAGGTGGCGGTTCTCCGGTGCCATCGAATTCCGCCAGACGTCTATCGCGCGTTGCCATTCCAAAAATCTCCCCTAATCAAAGCGGCGGAAAGAGCGCCCACTTCTTCCGCGCGCGGTTTAGTGCTCCCCTGTCCAAAGGGAACACGCCAAGCTCAACGCGAGAATGCGGTGCGAGTGTGGTAGCCTCACGCGGCTCTGCGCAATCGGCGCACATTGCCGTGATCGATTTTAATGAGGAACCTTGATGTTGCGCCGGATCGCTGCCGTCTCTTTCGTCGTGTTACCGCTCGTCGCGCACACGCAGGTCGCGGCGCAGGACGTTCCCGGCATCGAGATCTGCACCGTCGAGAAGACCATGGAGCGGCGAACCAGCTGTCTGCAGAGCAATGTCGATTTCCTGCAGAAGACCATCACCAAGCTCAATCTCGATCATCAGCAGAAGCTGGATGCCGCCATCAGGCAGATCGATGCGCTGAAGGTGACGCTCGCCGGCTTGCAGAAAACCATCGGCGATCTCCAGGCCGCGCAGGCAAGGCAGGCGGAGGATCTGAAGAAGAAGCAGGATGCGCCGCCGCCGAAGGATGCGAAGTAGGTGCCGTAGGGTGGGTTAGCTGAGCAGATGCACAAAGCGCATCTGCTCACCGTAACCCACCTCTATCGTTTCCGAGGAGACAGAAGTGGTGGATTACGCCTTCGGCTAATCCACCCTACGAGTTCAGCGCCTGCGGCTCGACCGCAATCCTGATCAAGCAAGGCGCGGGGCAAAGGCGCATCATCCCCCCGCTTCGAACGAGAGCCTTAACCCGTGAATCCAGCCCAGCGCGCGCTCTGGTACATCGAAAGCCATCTGGCCGAGCCGATGACGCTCGACGAGATCGCCGCGATCGGCGGCGTGTCGCGGTTCCACATGGTGCGCGCGTTTGCCGCAGCCACCGGCTTCCCGGTGATGCGCTACGTGCGCGCGCGGCGGCTGAGTGAGGCGGCGCGCAGTCTCGCCAAGGGCGCGCCGGACATTCTCAGCGTCGCGCTGGAGGCAGACTACGGCTCGCACGAAGCATTCACCCGCGCGTTCCGCGACCAGTTCGGCACCACGCCCGAAACGGTGCGAGCGGCGACGTGCACCCACCAGCTCAGGCTTCAGGAGCCGATCCTCATGGACTCCACGATCTCAAGCAATCTCAAAGCTCCGCGTTTCGAAACCGCCAAGGCCTTCCTCGTGGCCGGCATTGCCGAGCGCATCTCCTGCGACAATGGCGCCATCATCCCCGGCATGTGGGCGCGCTTCCACCAGCAGGTCGCCGACATTCCCGAGCGCGTCGGCCAAGGGAAAAATGAAGAGAAAAATCGAGTCGCCTACGGCGTCTGCTGCAACGGCGACGATTCCGGCAACTTCGATTACATCGCCGGCGTCGAGGTTCGCGATTTTTCCGATCTGCCACGCGGCTTCGGCCGCATCCGCATACCCGAGCAGCGCTATGCGGTGTTCACCCACAGCGACCACGTCGCCTCGATCCGCCGCACCGTCAACGCGATCTGGAATCAATGGCTGCCGGCATCTAGCTACAAGGCCGCGGACGCCCCGAATTTCGAGCGCTATGACGAGAAGTTCGATCCCGTCACCGGCAATGGCGGCTTCGAGATTTGGGTGCCGGTGAAGGAGTAACGCTGCAACGCTGGCATACCATCCCGCTTGCTTGGCAAGGGGGACCTACTTTGTCATAACCGCTGGCAAAACTTGCCAGCGGGGCCCGTGCCGGACATCCCGAGCAAGCCATAACAAGCTGCCGGGAGGTCCCACCATGTCCAACATCCGCGTTCTCGCCACCGACCTCGAATTTCCCGAAGGCCCCGTGGTGATGCCGGATGGTTCGGTCGTGTTGGTGGAAATCCGTGGCCAGCGTCTGACCCGCGTCTATCCCGATGGCCGCAAGGAGATCGTCGCGAAGGTCCCCGGCGGCCCGAACGGCGCCGCGCTCGGCCCCGACGGCAAGATCTACGTCTGCAACAATGGCGGCTTCTCCTGGATTCCGACCGGCAAGATGATCATGCCGGGGCCGCAGCCCGAGGATTATCTCGGTGGCTCGATCCAGCGCGTCGATCTGCAAACGGGCAAGATCGAGACCGTCGTCACCAAATGCGGCGAGCGCGATCTGCGCGGGCCGAACGATCTGGTATTCGACAAGCACGGCGGCCTCTGGTTCTCCGATCTCGGCAAGCGCCGTCCCCGCGAGATGGATGTCGGCGGCATGTATTATCTCAAGCCCGGCATGAAGGAGATCGTCGAAGTCGTGCACGGCGTGCTGCCGGCCAACGGCATCGGCCTGTCGCCGGACGAGAACACCGTCTACATCGCGGAGACGCCGACGGCCCGGCTCTGGGCCTATGAGCTCTCGGCGCCCGGCATGCTGAAGCCGCGCGAGGTGATCTATCGCGGCGAGCGCGGCAAGCCGATCTGCGGCCTTGGCGGCTACCAGATGTTCGACTCGCTCGCGGTGGAGGCGAATGGCAATGTCTGTGTCGCCACCCTGGTTTCGGGGTGCATCTCGGTGATCGCGCCCGATGGGACCCTGGTCGAGCAGGTCCCGACCGGCGACCCCGTCACCACCAACATCGCCTTCGGCGGCCCCGAGCTGAAGACCGCCTATGTCACGCTGTCCGGCAAGGGCGAGCTGATCGCCATGGACTGGCCGCGCGGCGGTTTGCCCCTCAATTTCCTAAACAAGTAAACGGTGCTAGTGACCGTCATTGCGAGCGCAGCGAAGCAATCCAGGAATGCGTCCGCGGTGACAATCTGGATTGCTTCGCTGCGCTCGCAATGACAACGGAGAGTCTCTCAAATGCCCTGGCCTGATCCCATCACCCTGCGTGGACAGCACGCCCGTCTGGAGCCGCTGGCGAAAGAACATCTTCCGGCACTGACGGAGGCCGTGAAGGACGGCGAGCTGTCGAAGCTCTGGTACACCGCGATCCCGTTGCCTGAGAACATGGGCAAGGAGATCGACCGCCGCCTCGGCCTTCAGGCCGCAGGCTCGATGCTGCCGTTCACGGTGTTCGATGCCGGCGGCAACATCGTCGGCATGACGACCTACATGAACATCGATGCCAACAACCGTCGCGTCGAGATCGGCTCGACCTGGTATGGCAAGAGCGCGCAGCGCGGCCCGCTCAACACGCAGTGCAAGCTGCTGCTGCTCCAGTACGCCTTCGAGACGCTGAACTGCATCGCGGTGGAATTCCGCACGCATTTCTTCAACCACCAGAGCCGCCGCGCCATCGAGCGCCTGGGCGCCAAGCAGGACGGCATCTTGCGCAGCCACCAGGTCGCGCCGAACGGCACGCTGCGCGACACCGTCGTGTACAGCATCACGGCGGCAGAATGGCCGACGGTGAAGGCGCATCTCAACTACCAACTCAACGAAAAGCCGCGCTAGGGGCGGCCGGGGCACCATGGATAGATTTGACTACGTGATCATCGGCGCGGGCTCGGCCGGCTGCATCCTCACCTCCCGGCTCAGCGAAGATCCGAACGTGAGCGTCTGCGTGCTCGAGGCGGGCCCGAACGACTGGCATCCCTACATCCATCTGCCGGCGGGCTTCATCAAGACCTTCCACATGAAGAGCATCAACTGGGCCTACCAGCAGGAGGTCGGGCCCTGGACCGGCGGGCGCAGCATCTACGCGCCGCGCGGCAAGACGCTCGGCGGCTCGTCCTCGATCAACGGCCACATCTACAACCGCGGCCAGCGCATGGATTTCGACACCTGGGCGCAGATGGGCAATCGCGGCTGGGGCTATGCCGACGTGCTGCCCTACTTCAAGCGGCTGGAGAAGCGGGTCGGCGAGGGCGAGGACACCTATCGCGGCCGCGACGGCAATCTCATCGTCACCACCATGGACTGGCGCGATCCGCTTTGCGAAGCCTTCATGGAAGGCGCGGTCTCGCTCGGCATTCCCCGCAACCCCGACTATAACGGCGCCAAGCAGGAAGGCGTCTCCTACTGCCAGCGCACCATCGACAAGGGCCTGCGCGTGTCAGGCTCGACCGCGTTCCTCAAGCCCGCGATGAAGCGGCCCAACGTGCATGTGCACACCCATGCGCATGCGACCGAGATCATCTTCGAAGGCAAGCGCGCCGTCGGCGTGCGCTACACCAGGGGCGGCCGCGGCGGCACGCCGGTGGAGGTGCGTGCCAACAAGGAAGTGATCCTCTCCGGCGGCACCTATAATTCGCCGCAGCTCCTGCAGCTCTCCGGCATCGGGTCGCCCGATCTGCTGAACGCCCATGGCATCCAAGTGCGCCACGCGCTGCCGGTCGGCGAAGGCCTGCAGGATCATTACGCCCCACGCACGGTCGCGCGCGTCAAGGACATCAAGACCATCAACGAGCTTCGTCGTGGCTTCTCGCTCTGGATCGAAGCGCTGAAATGGGCGACGGCGCGCAAGGGCCTGCTCTCGCTGTCGCCGACCATGGTCTATTGCTTCTGGCACTCCGGCGAGAGCGCTGACTCATCCGACCTCCAGCTCACCTTCACGCCGGCAAGCTACAAGGAAGGTGTGCAGGGCCAGCTCGAAGACGAGCCCGGCATGACGGTGGCCTCCTGGCAGCAGCGCCCGGAGAGCCGCGGCTATGTCCGCATCCGCTCCAATGATCCGTTCGCGCCGCCGATCATCCAGACCAACTATCTCGACGACGAGCTCGACCGCCGCGTCATCGTCGGCGGCATGAAGCTCGCCCGGCGCCTTTTGAAGAGCGCGCCACTCTCGCCTTACTACGCCTACGAGGATTTCCCCGGCCCGAACGTTAACACCGACGACGAATTTTTGCATGCGGCGACCGAGCGTGGCACCACCACCTTCCACCCCGGCTGCACCTGCCGCATGGGCCCGGCCGACAGCACGTGGGCAGTGGTCGACGACCAGCTCCGCGTTCACGGGCTGGAGGGCCTCCGCGTCATCGACGCCTCGGTGATGCCGCGCATGATTTCGGCGAATTTGAACGCAGCCACGATGATGATCGCGGATCGTGCCTCGGACCTCATCCGCGGCAAGGCGCCGATGGAAGCCGCGCGGATTCCGGACGCGGCGGTGGCGTGAGGGTGTCTTCGCCTCTCCCCACTTGCCGGGAAAGGCCGGATCGCATCGGAGATGCGATCCGGGTGAGGGCGAGTCTCCGCGAGTCGGGAGACAGCCGATGGACATCGGTGCGATCGTCGAACAGCTGGAAACCGAATGGGATACGAATGGCTTCTTCGATCGTGTCCGCAACGGTGATTATGACGCCGTCCGGCGGCAAGCCGTCCTCGCAACCCTGCGTATGATCAGTATTGGCGATGAAGAGACGGTACCAAAGCGCTTGGTATCCTTGCTTTGGTATCTGCCGTCCTTTCTGGTTTGGCAGACCAAACGGATCTCTGAGAGAGGTGGTGATCGTATCGCCTACGAGCGTTTTGTGACCGAGGTTCTCAATACTCTGCAAGAGGTTCTTGGTGTTCCCTAGGGCGATCCGCGTAGGGTGGGTTAGCGTAGCGTAACCCACCACTGCTGCCGATGCGGAAACGAAAGAGTGAGTTACGCTACGCTGACCCACCCTCCGAGCATTAGCGGCCCTCGAAGGGCGATCGCCCCTCTACATCTTGGCCCTCCATCCTTCGAGGCCTGCGGTGCGGTGCTGTGCCCCACACTGCTCGCACCTCAGGATGACGGGAGAGGCAGTGGCTTACACTTCCCGCCGGCTCAAGAACGCCAACCGCTCGAACAGATGCACGTCCTGCTCGTTCTTGAGCAGCGCGCCGTGCAGCGGCGGGATCAGCTTGCGCGGGTCGCGTTCGCGCAGCTGCTCGACGCTCATGTCCTCGTTGAGCAGCAGCTTGAGCCAGTCCAGAAGCTCCGACGTCGACGGCTTCTTCTTCAAGCCGGGCACCTCGCGCACCTCGAAGAAGATGCGCAGCGCTTCCTCGACCAGGCGCTTCTTGATGCCGGGGAAGTGGACGTCGACGATGCGGCCCATCGTGTCGGCGTCGGGAAACTTGATGTAATGGAAGAAGCAGCGGCGCAGGAAGGCGTCCGGCAGCTCCTTCTCGTTGTTGGAGGTGATCATCATGATCGGGCGCTGCTTGGCCTTGATCGCCTCGCCGGTCTCGTAGACATGGAATTCCATGCGGTCGAGCTCGAGCAGGAGATCGTTCGGGAATTCGATGTCGGCCTTGTCGATCTCGTCGATCAAGAGCACCGGGCGCTGCTCGGCGGTGAAGGCCTCCCACAACTTGCCGCGCTTGATGTAGTTCTTGATGTCGGAGACGCGCGCGTCGCCGAGCTGGCTGTCGCGCAGGCGCGACACCGCATCGTACTCGTAGAGGCCCTGCTGCGCCTTGGTAGTGGACTTGATGTGCCAGGTCAGCAGCGGTGCGTTCAACGCCTTCGCCACTTCCTCCGCCAGCACCGTCTTGCCGGTGCCGGGCTCGCCCTTGATGAGGAGCGGGCGCTCCAGCACGATCGAGGCATTGACGGCGACCTTGAGATCGTCGGTCGCAACATAGTCCTTGGTGCCGGTAAATTTCATTGCGCGTCCTTGTTGGTCGTCATCCCAGGCATTGCCAATTTCTTGGCTCTGGTCGCGACATGGGAACGGCCGCGCATGGCGGCCGTTCCTGGTTCGGTCAGGCTTTCAGGCCCGTCTTATCAGCGAAAGGATGACCAGCACAATCACCGCGCCGATCGTGGCATCCACGATGGCGCCGATCGTGCCGGTGGCGAGCTCGATGTGCAGCTGGGGCAGCACCCAGCTCGCCACCAGCGCGCCGATGATGCCGATGACGATGTTGCCGATCAGCCCAAATCCCGCCCCGTGGACAATCTTGCCGGCAAGCCAGCCGGCGATGGCGCCAATGATGAGCGCCGCGAGAATACCCATGACAAACGTCCCCAAAACAACCCGTTGAGGCGGTCAATTCTAGAGCAAAAAGCCTCCCGGTCCAGCGTCCCACGCCGGCCTCCGCCCCTTGACGTCCGTCCCCCGACGGGCAATCTGTCACCCATGTTCCTGCAATTCTTTACGTCTCTGCGCGATGCGCAGGTCCCTGTGACGCTGCGCGAATACCTCACGCTGCTGGAGGCGCTCGACGCTGACCTGTCGGACTATTCGGTCGAGAATTTCTACTATCTGTCGCGCACCTCGTTGGTGAAGGACGAGCGAAATCTCGACAAGTTCGACCGCGTCTTCGGCACGGTGTTCAAGGGGCTGGAAAGCCTGCTCGACGCCATGGAGAAGGCGGAGATTCCCGAGGAGTGGCTGAAGAAGCTCGCCGAGAAATATCTCAGCGAGGAAGAGAAGAAGCAGATCGAGGCCATGGGCTGGGACAAGCTCATGGAGACCTTGAAGAAGCGCCTCGAGGAACAGAAGGGCCGACATCAGGGCGGCTCGAAATGGATCGGCACTGCCGGCACCTCGCCGTTTGGCGCGCACGGCTACAATCCTGAAGGCGTCCGCATCGGCCAGGAGAAGAACCGCAACAACCGCGCCGTGAAGGTATGGGACAAGCGCGAGTTCAAGGACCTCGACGGCAATGTCGAGCTCGGTATCCGCAACATCAAGGTGGCGCTGCGGCGCCTGCGCAAATTCGCGCGCACCGGCGCGCCCGATGAGCTCGATCTCGACGCCACCATTCGCGAGACCGCCAATCACGGCTATCTCGACGTCCACATGCGGCCCGAGCGGCGCAATGCGGTGAAGCTCCTGGTGTTCTTCGACATCGGCGGCTCCATGGACTCGCATATCGAGCAGGTCGAGGAGCTGTTCTCGGCGGCGAAGAGCGAGTTCAAGCACATGGAGTATTTCTACTTCCACAACTGCCTCTATGAAGGCGTGTGGAAGCAGAACAAGCGCCGCTTTACCGATCGCACGCCGACTTGGGACGTGCTGCACAAATATCCGCACGACTACAAGGTCGTGTTCGTCGGCGACGCCTCGATGTCGCCTTACGAGATCATGGTGCCCGGCGGCTCGGTCGAGCACGTCAACGAGGAACCCGGCTCGGTCTGGCTCGACCGCATCATCCGCACCTATCCGCATACGGTGTGGCTCAATCCGGTCGCGCAGAAGCACTGGGACTATTCGGAATCGACCACCATCATCAAACGCATTTTTGCAAACCGCATGTATCCGATCACGATCGAGGGTCTGGAACATGCGATGAAGGAACTGACGCACTAGCTTCTTGTCATTCCGGGGCGATGCGAAGCATCGAGCCCGGGAATCCATCGGGCCGCAGTGCGTGTAGAGAAATGGATTCCGGGCTCGCGCTACGCGCGCCCCGGAATGACAACAAGAGGGAGACCCATATGCCTCAGACCATCACCCGCGGAATCAAGGCGCTGATCGACGAGGCCAATGCCGAGATCGAGACACTCTCGGCCAAGGACGCCATCGAGATCTCCAAGAACGGCGACGTCGTCATCGTCGACATCAGAGATCCCCGCGAGATCGAGCGCGAGGGCCGCATCCCCGGCGCGTTCTCCTGCACCCGCGGCATGCTCGAATTCTGGATCGATCCGCAGAGCCCGTACGCAAAGCCGATCTTCCAGGAGGACAAGAAGTTCGTCTTCCATTGCGCCGGCGGACTGCGCTCTGCGCTCGCGGCCAAGACCGCGCAGGATATGGGCCTGAAGCCCGTCGCCCACATCGCCGGCGGCTACGCCGCCTGGCGCGATGCCGGCGGCCCGACGGAAGCGTGGGAGCCGAAGAAGAAGGGGTAACCCTTCTCGTCATTCCGGGGCGCGACGAAGTCGCGAACCCGGAATCCATTCATCCACCGCCCCCGCTGCACGATGAAATCTGGATTCGTGCTGCGCACGCCTCGGAATGACAAGGAATACTCCGTATGGCCACCGATCCCCTCGTCTCCACCGAATGGCTCGCCGCCCATATCAACGACGCCAACGTCAAGGTGCTCGACGCCAGCTTTAAGCTGCCGGGCGTGCTGCCCCTGCCGAAGGATGATTATCTCGCCGCGCATCTGCCGGGCGCGGTGTTCTTCGACGTCGACGCGGTGTCCGACCATTCCAATCCGTTGCCGCATATGTATCCCAGCGCCGAGCAGTTCGGCCGCGACGTCGGTAATCTCGGCATCGGAAACAGCGACACGGTGGTGCTCTACGACGCCGGCGGTTGGGTCGCGGCGCCCCGCGCTTGGTGGATGTTCCTGGCCTTCGGCCACAGCAATGTCCGCATCCTCAATGGCGGCCTGAAGAAGTGGCGCGCCGAGGGACGCTCTGTGGAGAGCGGCGAGGTCAAGCCGAAGGCCGCGACCTTCAAGGCGAGCTACGATCCGAAGCGCGTGCGCAGCATGCAGCAGCTGGTCGCGAACGTTGAAAGCCGCGCCGAGCAGGTGATCGACGCCCGCGCTGCCGACCGCTTCGAAGGCCGCGCCCCCGAGCCGCGCGAGGGTATCCGCTCGGGCCACATCCCCGGCGCGCGCAACGTGCCATACGTCAAACTGTTCGATGCCGCGACCGGCGTGATGAAGCCGCTCGAAGACATGCGCGCTGCCTTCACTGGTGCCGGTGTGAAGCTCGACGCCCCGATCGTGACCAGCTGCGGCTCCGGCGTCTCCGCCGGCGTGCTGACGCTCGCGCTCTATCGCCTCGGGATCACCGACACCGCGCTCTATGACGGCTCGTGGTCGGAATGGGGCCAGGAGGGCGGCCCGGCGATCGCGAGCGGGCCGGCGTAAAGAGAGTTGGAGTAAGTCTCAGCGCGTTCGCGCAGCCGTCATGGCGAGCGTCTGCTGTTGCTGGCCGAACGGATCGAGCGCCTGGTTGACCTGCTGAGGCGGCGGCGCGCGCCGCACGATGCGGTGACGCTTCCTCGGCTTGTGCGCGCGCGGCTTGCTGTCTTGCGTCGCGCGGCCCGCCTTGGGCTTCGCCGGCGCAAGCTCGTTCAGCGCCGCCACCCGGGCGGCTGCGATGTCGCTCACGCGCGAGGCCAGTGCCGGCGTTGCAGTTCGCGGCACATCGGTGGCGGACGTCGCCGGAGCCGACGGCGGGGTGGCAATTGAAACGGTCGTGTCGGCCGGCGTGAGCGTGTCGGTTGGCGCGGGTGCCGCGGCCTCGCTCCTGGCCGGCTCAACAGCCGGCGCTTCGGTGGCGGACGGAGCCGTCTCGACAGCCGGCGCGACGGCGACGAGCTGAGGCTCAGGCTGGGCTTGTAGCGTCACCGCGGCCATCTGCTCGGGCCCGGTCTCGACCGCGGGCTGCCCAATGCTCGGTACCTGATTGGTCAGAACCTGATTGCTCGAGACCTGGTCCGGCATCGCCGGCGCCGCCTCGTTGGCGACGGGCGCGGCGGGCTCGACGCGCAGGGCCGCGAGCACTGGCTGGGCCGGCTCGGGGCTTTGTGCGAACACTTGCTCCTGCGGGCCGTTCCGCCAGGAGGGGTTGCTGACATACTGCTCGTGGCTCGCCCGCACGAGTGCGGCGGCGCCTAGGCCGAACACCAGGATGGAGGTAGACAGCAGGATCGCGGCAAGCAGGAAGCGAAAGCCGGGAAGCATTGACGGGTTGCGAATTTCCGCCCCGGCAGCGTGTGGCCAGGGCCCATGAGCCATCTGAACGCGGTGACGGTACTGAACGCCGCCTTCGCCACGCGGGGATTCGAGCTCAAATCGTGGCGAATCAGGCTGATTCGACCATATCGCAACGTCTTCGCGCCGTTCCGTAAAAATCGGGGTGTTGACTCCGGCAATCTACGGCGCAATGCGATTTTCACCCCGTGATGCAACGGAGCAACTGTGTGCGATTGCATCACAAATCGCACAATCGGCACATATCAGCCTGTTATGTCTTGAATGTGCCGCTATCTTCGGTCATCTGGCCGTCGACGGCTCGGACGGGGCCCGGGACACCACAAGAGCGATGATGATCAAACATTTTCTGACGATATGCGCTGCCGCAACAGTCGCTGCGGCGGGAACCTCGCTTGCACAGGCCCAGAGCTATCCGGTTCAGCAGGCGCCGAGCTATGGCGCTCCGGCCGAATACCGGCCCGGTGACCGCACCCCGAATTTCGACTCTCTGGAAGACGACGACGCGATGCCGCAGGCCTCGCTGCCGCCGCCCGGTCCGGCTGACGATCCGCGCTACGCTCGCCCTGCAGGCCCGCCGGTCTACTCTGCAGCCCCGCCGCAGGGCCCGGTGATGTCGCCGGATGATCCGCGTTACGGCCGTCCGGCCGGTGCTCCGCCGGTTTATTCCGCCGCTCCGCCGCAGGGGCCGGTGATGTCGCCCGACGACCCCCGCTACGGCCGTCCCGCCGCTCCGCCGGCAGTGATCTACGCTGATCGCCCGGGCCAGGCGCCCGCCAGCGATGGCATGCGTCCGCCGGAAGCCGTCAGTGGCCCCGCCGCGACTGGCGCGGTCCCGCAGCAGGGCGCCGATGGCCGGCCGATGTCGGTCGCCGCGCTGCCGCCCGAGGAGCAGCCTGACGCGGCCCCGGCGCAGCTGGCGCCGAACCTGCGCCGCCAGGAGGTCGCGTTCCAGACCAAGGAGCCGGCCGGCACTATCGTGGTCGATACGCCGAACACCTATCTCTATTACGTCCTCGGCAATGGCCGGGCGATCCGCTACGGCGTTCGCGTCGGCCGCGACGGCTTCACCTGGACCGGCGTGCAGAAGATCACCCGCAAGGCCGAGTGGCCGGATTGGCATCCGCCGGCGGAAATGATCGAGCGCCAGCCCTATCTGCCGCGCTTCATGGCCGGCGGCGAAGGCAATCCGCTCGGTGCCCGCGCGATGTATCTCGGCTCGACCGTGTACCGCATCCACGGCACCAACCAGCCCTCGACGATCGGCAAGTTCGTCTCCTCCGGCTGCATCGGCATGCTGAACGAGGACGTGTCTGACCTCTTCGACCGCGCCAAGGTCGGCACCCGCGTGGTGGTGATGCCGGGCAATCCGCCGCAGGCAACCGCGTCGGCCGCGCCCGGTCCGGCTCCGATGGCTGCCCAGGCTGGCCCGGTCCCCGGCACGCAGCCGACGGTCGTGCCGCCGCTGCCCGCGCCTGTCACCGTGCGCTAAGCGCTTCAAGACAACTGGAATTGAGAAGGGCGTGCCATCGGCACGCCCTTCGTCGTTTGAGATCTGCGTCGATCAGGCCAGCTTCCGCGGCATCTCGTTGCCCTTGGTGAAAGCGTCGATCGCCTCGACCATCTGGCCATAATGGATGCGCAATCCGTCCTCGGTGGCGTAGCCGAGATGCGGCGTCAGCACGAGATTGTCGAGCTTGCGGAAGGGATGATCGAGCGGCAATGGCTCGACCGAGAACACGTCAAGGCCGGCACCGGCGATCCTGCGCTGCTGCAACGCCTCCAACAGCGCAGCTTCATCAACAATGGGTCCGCGCGCGGTGTTGACGAGGAACGCGGTTGGCTTCATCCGTGCAAGATCTGCGCGGCTGACGAGGCCGCGCGAGCGATCGCTCAGCACCACATGGATGGTGATGATGTCGGCCTTGGCAAACAGCTCCTCCTTGGTGGCGTAGCCGACGCCGGCGGCCGCGCACTTCTCCGGGGTGAGGTTCGGGCTCCAGGCGATCACGTTCATGCCGAACGCCTTGGCAATGCCGGCCATCTTGGTGCCGAGCTTGCCCAGCCCAACGACGCCGAGCGTCAGGCCTTCGATCTCGACGCCGGCAAAGGTCTGCCAGGGCTCGCCCGCATGCATGCGCGCATTCTCGCGGCCGATGCCGCGAGTCAGTTCGAGGATCAGGCCCATGGTGAGCGGCGCGGTCGGGTCGCGCGAATATTGCGTGCCTGCGAGCGCTATGCCCTTCGCCTTCACGGCCTCCATGTCGATCGCGGCATTGCGCATGCCCGACGTGAGCAGCAGCTTCAGCTTGGGCAGCTTGTCGAACAGGCTTCTGGGGAACGCCGTGCGCTCGCGCATCGCGCAGATGATCTCGAAGTCAGCGAGCGCGCTGGCCGCGGCCTGCTCCGAGGCGAAGGGATGGCTGAACACAGTGGTGTCGATCCGGTCGGATAGTTTCGACCAGTCGGCGACGTCGAGGGCGAGGTTGAAATAGTCGTCGAGAATTGCACAGCGCAGCCGCGTCATCAGCGTCAATCCATGGCGAGAGGTGACAGCGCCGGGCGGGGCGCCATTGTCGGAACCGGGCCATGGTTGCGCGCAATCAGCCTCGCGCGCAAGCAGTCTGGGTCTTCAAAAATCCGACAGGGACGGGGCGATTCAGCGCGGCTTCAACCGGATCGGCGCATCCATGCCGTGCTTGGCCCGCCAGGCGGGACCGGGGCCGCGCATGTAATGCAATTCGGGCCGGTAGGGGTTGAAGGCGGTGGCGAAGAAGCGCTTCCAGAAACCCTTGATCTCCAGGACGAGCGCGTTGGCGCGACCGGCTTCTGCCGGAACGGGAAGGGAATGAGTCTCGATCAGAGCCATGATGTGGGCCTCGCTGTACTCCCCGTTCATTCTGAGCAGGGGGCGCTGTTACCGCGCGAAACCGAGCTTTGGCCTGATTGATTAAAAGATGGTTTCAATTGTCCGGATATGGGTCCGGATGGTGTCCGACCAGTATTCATCCGTGGTGAACGGAGGGAAAACATTGCCCTTTGGAGGCGGGATCGCTACATCGCTGGCTAAGCAAATCTCCTCAAATTGAAGGTTTCACGGGACCGATGGCGCGCCAGTTCATCTATTTCATGCAGGGCCTGACCAAGAGCTACCCGACCCGGAAGGTGCTCGATAATATCCACCTCAGCTTTTACCCGGACGCCAAGATCGGCGTTCTCGGCGTCAACGGCTCGGGTAAGTCGACCCTGCTCAAGATCATGGCGGGCCTCGACAAGGAATATACCGGCGAGGCCTGGGTCGCCGAGGGCGCCCGCGTCGGCTATCTCGAGCAGGAGCCGCACCTGGATCCTGCGCTCTCCGTCCGCGAGAACGTCATGCTAGGCGTCGCCAAGCAGAAGGCGATCCTCGACCGCTACAACGAGCTCGCCGTCAACTATTCGGACGAGACCGCCGATGAGATGACCAAGCTGCAGGACGAGATCGAGGCCCAGGGCCTCTGGGATCTCGACAGCAAGGTCGACCAGGCCATGGACGCGCTGCGCTGCCCGCCCGACGACGCCGATGTGACGAAACTCTCCGGCGGTGAGCGCCGCCGCGTCGCGTTGTGCCGTCTTTTGCTCGACCAGCCTGACCTCCTGCTGCTGGACGAACCGACCAACCATCTCGACGCCGAATCCGTGTCGTGGCTGGAAGGCCATTTGCGCAATTATCCTGGCGCGATCCTGATCGTCACCCACGATCGCTACTTCCTCGACAACGTCACCGGCTGGATCCTCGAGCTCGATCGCGGCCGCGGCATTCCCTACGAGGGCAATTACTCGTCCTGGCTGGTGCAGAAGCAGAAGCGCCTCGAGCAGGAAGGCCGCGAAGACGCCGCGCATCAGAAGACGCTCGCCCGCGAGCAGGAATGGGTCGCGTCTTCGCCCAAGGCACGCCAGGCCAAGTCCAAGGCGCGCTACCAGCGCTATGAGGAACTGCTCAAGCAGGCGAGCGAGAAGCAGAGCCAGACCGCGCAGATCATCATTCCCGTGGCCGAGCGGCTCGGCGCCAACGTGGTCGATTTCGAAGGCCTCAGCAAAGGCTTTGGCGATCGGCTCCTCATCGACAATCTCACCTTCAAGCTGCCGCCCGGCGGCATCGTCGGTGTCATCGGTCCCAACGGCGCTGGCAAGACCACGCTGTTCAGGATGATCACGGGGCAGGATAAGCCCGACAAGGGCACGATCACGATCGGCGAGACCGTGCATCTCGGCTATGTCGACCAGTCGCGCGACGCGCTCGACGGCAAGAAGACCGTCTGGGAGGAGATCTCCGGCGGCAACGAACTGATCCTGCTCGGCAAGAAGGAAGTGAACTCGCGCGGCTATTGCTCGTCGTTCAACTTCAAGGGCGCCGACCAGCAGAAGAAGGTCGGCGCGCTCTCCGGCGGTGAACGCAACCGCGTCCATCTCGCCAAGATGCTGAAGTCCGGCGCCAACGTTCTGCTGCTCGACGAACCGACCAACGACCTCGACGTCGACACGCTCCGCGCGCTTGAAGAGGCACTGGAGGATTTCGCCGGCTGCGCCGTCATCATCAGCCACGATCGCTGGTTCCTCGACCGCATCGCGACCCACATCCTGGCCTTCGAGGGCGACAGCCACGTCGAATGGTTCGAAGGTAACTTCCAGGACTACGAGAAGGACAAGATGCGCCGGCTCGGCCAGGACAGCATCATTCCGCACCGCGTGAAGTACAAGAAGCTGACGCGGTGATCTCGGCATGATGTGGCGGGCGCTCATCGCTGCTGTGACTGTGCTCACCTGCGGATGGTCGTCCGCCCACGCCGCCGACGCTGCGTTCACGCAGTTCATCGCTTCGCTCTGGCCGGAAGCGCAAGAGGCCGGCGTGTCGCGCGCAACGTTCGATCAACAGACGCGCGGGCTCGAACCGGACTACAAGCTGCCTGACTTGATCCTGCCGGGACGCCCCGCGACCGGCGCGCCGTCGCAGGCCGAGTTCGTGCAGGTGCCGGCCGACTACGTCAGGGAAGCCTCGATTGCCAATCTTGCGGGCGAGGGGCGGCGGCTGCTGCAAAAATACAGTGCTGCGCTGGCGAAAATCGAGAAGAGCTCCGGCGTGCCTGCGACCGTCATGCTCGCGATCTGGGGACGCGAGACCGATTACGGCCGCTATAAATTGCCTTACGATCTCGTCCGCGTGCTGGCGACGCAGGCCTATGTCGGCCGGCGCAAGGATACCTATCGCAACGAGTTCATCCTCGCGCTGAAGATCCTCGGCGAGGGCGTGGTCGCGCGCAAGGACATGACCTCGTCCTGGGCCGGTGCCACGGGACTGACGCAGTTCCTGCCGTCCGAATATTACAAGCACGGCGTCGATTTCGACGGCGATGGCCGCATCGACATCTGGCACTCGGTGCCGGATGCGCTGGCCTCGGCTGCGCAGCAGCTCGTTAACAAGGGCTGGCAGAGCGGCGTGCGCTGGGCCTACGAGGTGCAGGCACCGGCGAAGGTGGATTGCACCGTCGGTGTGCCTGAGGTGACCAAGCCGATCGGCCAGTGGTTGCGTGAAGGCTTTGTGCCGGTGCGCGGACAGAAACTGAGTGCCGCAGAGCAGGCCCAGCCGGCCTCGCTGCTTCAGCCGGAGGGTATCTATGGTCCGGCATTCCTGACGACGAAGAATTACTTCGTCATCAAGGAATACAATTTCTCCGACCTCTACGTGCTGTTCGTCGGCCATCTCAGCGACCGCATGACGAGCCCATTGCCGTTCGCGACGCCTTGGTCGGCGTCGAAGCAATTGCGCACGAGGGATGTGGAGGCGATGCAGCGCGGGCTCACCCGCGTTGGTTTGTACAAGGACAAGATCGACGGCAAGGCCGGCATGCAGACGCGCGCCGCGCTCGGCGCTTATCAGAAATCGGCGGGGCTCAAGGTCGATTGCTGGCCGAGCGAAGAGGTGCTGCGCTCGATCCAGGCAGCACGCTAGAGCGTTTCACATTTTGATTGAACCATAGCCGGCGCTGGCGAAGTAGTTGGCGCATTCGCGAGGTTGGATGTCTTG
>NZ_LBJX01000077.1:0-47500 GCF_028128895.1 Bradyrhizobium sp. CCBAU 11434 | reverse complement strand
GGGTTTCCCCATTCGGAAATCCGTGGATCAAAGCTTCTTCGCAGCTCCCCACGGCTTATCGCAGCGTAGCACGTCCTTCATCGCCTCTCAGCGCCAAGGCATCCACCGAACACCCTTAAGGCACTTGATTGCTCTCATTATCAATGTCCACACACTCGGCAGAATGTTGTCTGCAGAATTGCCTTGCGGCACGCGCCCTCGATGAACGCTATCTGCAGCCGGACAATGATTAGAAAGACCAGCTTGCTTCGTAAGATCGTTCCGATAGCGAGGCGGTCAAGCTTCGCTAAAAGGATCATTTT
The DNA here is from genome assembly GCF_028128895.1 of Bradyrhizobium sp. CCBAU 11434. Lineage (NCBI taxonomy): Bacteria > Pseudomonadati > Pseudomonadota > Alphaproteobacteria > Hyphomicrobiales > Nitrobacteraceae > Bradyrhizobium > Bradyrhizobium sp. CCBAU 11434. The sequence goes on along the minus strand of NZ_LBJX01000077.1, from coordinate 47,198 downwards.
ACAACTCTCAGCCAACCTTGCGGTCAGCGTCGAGCGCCGAAAATGATCCGGAGATAATGGAGGATTCGCGCAACAATCTGCTGCACGACCCAACTCGGATCGATCTCCTCTTTACGATGTCAGAAAACACGCATCTTGCTGTCTATCCAGACTAGCAGGATGCGAAGTGATGTTTCGCGGACGACGGTGCACGATCAGTCGATGATCAAACCATCTGGTGGAGCCAGACGGGATCGAACCGACGACCTCATGCTTGCAAAGCACGCGCTCTCCCAGCTGAGCTATGGCCCCGTAACCAGAAGACGAATGCTCACTCGATGAGTGTGGTGGGCCTGGGAAGACTTGAACTTCCGACCTCACGCTTATCAAGCGCGCGCTCTAACCAACTGAGCTACAAGCCCCTAACGCATATCCAGTCAAGGACCAGGGATCTGCAAGGTTGCAGCCCCAGCGCGTGTTCGTCCGCGAAGAAAGAGAAACGTAGACGGCGAAATCCCGCCAATGGAGCTCAACGATCTGGCGATCTGTTGGCCCCTGATGTTTCTAAAACAGCTCGATAGAAGCAAGCTTCTGAAGAGCCATCCTTAGAAAGGAGGTGATCCAGCCGCAGGTTCCCCTACGGCTACCTTGTTACGACTTCACCCCAGTCGCTGACCCTACCGTGGCCGGCTGCCTCCTTGCGGTTAGCGCACCGTCTTCAGGTAAAACCAACTCCCATGGTGTGACGGGCGGTGTGTACAAGGCCCGGGAACGTATTCACCGTGGCGTGCTGATCCACGATTACTAGCGATTCCAACTTCATGGGCTCGAGTTGCAGAGCCCAATCCGAACTGAGACGGCTTTTTGAGATTTGCGAAGGGTCGCCCCTTAGCATCCCATTGTCACCGCCATTGTAGCACGTGTGTAGCCCAGCCCGTAAGGGCCATGAGGACTTGACGTCATCCCCACCTTCCTCGCGGCTTATCACCGGCAGTCTCCTTAGAGTGCTCAACTAAATGGTAGCAACTAAGGACGGGGGTTGCGCTCGTTGCGGGACTTAACCCAACATCTCACGACACGAGCTGACGACAGCCATGCAGCACCTGTGTTCCAGGCTCCGAAGAGAGGGTCACATCTCTGCGACCGGTCCTGGACATGTCAAGGGCTGGTAAGGTTCTGCGCGTTGCGTCGAATTAAACCACATGCTCCACCGCTTGTGCGGGCCCCCGTCAATTCCTTTGAGTTTTAATCTTGCGACCGTACTCCCCAGGCGGAATGCTTAAAGCGTTAGCTGCGCCACTAGTGAGTAAACCCACTAACGGCTGGCATTCATCGTTTACGGCGTGGACTACCAGGGTATCTAATCCTGTTTGCTCCCCACGCTTTCGTGCCTCAGCGTCAGTACCGGGCCAGTGAGCCGCCTTCGCCACTGGTGTTCTTGCGAATATCTACGAATTTCACCTCTACACTCGCAGTTCCACTCACCTCTCCCGGACTCAAGATCTTCAGTATCAAAGGCAGTTCTGGAGTTGAGCTCCAGGATTTCACCCCTGACTTAAAAACCCGCCTACGCACCCTTTACGCCCAGTGATTCCGAGCAACGCTAGCCCCCTTCGTATTACCGCGGCTGCTGGCACGAAGTTAGCCGGGGCTTATTCTTGCGGTACCGTCATTATCTTCCCGCACAAAAGAGCTTTACAACCCTAGGGCCTTCATCACTCACGCGGCATGGCTGGATCAGGGTTGCCCCCATTGTCCAATATTCCCCACTGCTGCCTCCCGTAGGAGTTTGGGCCGTGTCTCAGTCCCAATGTGGCTGATCATCCTCTCAGACCAGCTACTGATCGTCGCCTTGGTAGGCCATTACCCTACCAACTAGCTAATCAGACGCGGGCCGATCTTTCGGCGATAAATCTTTCCCCGTAAGGGCTTATCCGGTATTAGCACAAGTTTCCCTGTGTTGTTCCGAACCAAAAGGTACGTTCCCACGCGTTACTCACCCGTCTGCCGCTGACGTATTGCTACGCCCGCTCGACTTGCATGTGTTAAGCCTGCCGCCAGCGTTCGCTCTGAGCCAGGATCAAACTCTCAAGTTGGACTTGAACTTTGAACCGGCTGATCACAACGTTTGACGAGGTCCCACCATTGTCGACCGAAATCGACTTGCTGTCTGCGATTCACATCGCGGACAACGATGGTGTTTCCTTTGAAACGTGTACCGCCGAAGTCTTTCGTCCTCTCTCAGTACTCAAAAGCCGAAGCTCTTAAGTGGTCCGAGAGGCGCAAGGACTCCGCCGTCCACGTTTCTCTTTCTTCATCTTCACTTGTCAAACAGCCCGGGACCGTGGAGGCCCCAACCTTCCAGAGTGGAAGGGTTCCGACACCCTTACCGACGTCGAATGACTCCAACCGATTGTGTCGGCTGTTGTGTCACTCAACAAGGTGAGGAGCATCAGTGGCGCGTTCGCTCGCCTTGGTCAGTGACCCGGCGGCGCCGCGCTCAGTGGTTGGGGTTATAGGCCCCACCTTCCGGGCTGTCAACGCCAATCGTCAACAAATCGTCGCACAGTGGATTGGCGTAAAAAATCCAATGATCACAGCCAATTAGAGAGGCGGAGAGCGAGCGGAGGCGCGCGGCTCGGTAAAAAATCTGAAAAAAAGTTTGGGCCCCGGCGGGCTCCTGAGGGGCCCAGAAGGGGGCTCCTGAGGGGGCGAAAGCGGCCTCGCCCCGTCCCAGGGTCCGGGGGGCCTGCGACGGGTCGTTGAGGAAACTTTTTCCATATTGGGCGCCGTACTAGAGCCACAATCCCGCGGCGTTCTGGTATGAGACAAGCTTGAATCGCGGAGTGCCAGTGGGGGCTGCCAGCGATTTTCATGGGGTTCAGAGAAGGCGATCTGACGATGACGCGGCCTTCTTCGGACATTCGAAAGACATCGAGAGACCTTCACCTGCCCAGCTGTTCGTAACTTCGGCCGGGCCTCATCCGAGGCCTTCTGAGCGCGAGCATTTGTGCGATAAGGCTTTTTCCGAGATGCCCCTGCAAGAGGGCGACCGGAATGAGGCGCTGAAAGCGAAGGTTTCGGGTCGTTGATTGGGGGACTTGGGTTGAACCAGAGGACGTCACGCGGCGCTTACGGGCGTGAGACCGGGATCATCGATCTCGGCCACGAGCCGCCGCTGTCCGTCGATGGTTCGGAAGCCGCCGTCATCGATCGCCGTCGCGTCTCGGTGCAATGGTTCAGCGGCACAATTCTAACCGGACTCTGCGGCGCAGCCCTGATCGGCGGCGCCGTTTTCGCATCTCTCGACGGCGAAATGACCTTCGCCAAGGTGCCGGAGCGGGTCGAGGGCGCGCTGCGCGGAGCCTTTGGCGCGGCCGATCGCACCGTGACGCTGCACAAGAGCGATCGCCTGCCGCCGCCCAGTGACTCGACCGCCTCGCGCAACATCGTCCGCGTCTCGACAGTCGCCCGCGTCGGCAACCGCGACGTGATGCGGGTGCGCCCCTTCATCCGGATCGCCGGCAACCTGTCGATGACGACGAGCGATTTGTCGGCGAAGATTCCGCCGTTCAACGCGCAGCGCATGCTCACCGACGTCGGCTCCGATCCGAAGACCGCGACCGACGATCCGAACAATCCCGAGGCCGTCGAGCCCGACGCGGAGGTCTCCTTCGTCACCAAGGATCTTTCGCCGGTGCTGCCGAAGGCCAAGATTTCCGCGGTGGTGGCGCTCGACGACATCCTGATGCGGGTGCGCGATGCCGCCAATTGGCGCGGCAATGGCGGGGTGCGCTACGCCTCGCTCGCCAATGCCACCGCCGACGTCTCCGGCGCGACCGGCGCATCCGACATGAAGATGGCCTACGCCACCGAAGCGTCGTCATCCGATCCCTATGCCGGTTTCGAGACCCGCGTGGTGCCGGAAAACGTGACGCTGCTGCCGAAGACAAAGGAGCAGATCACCGGCGGCAATCCCAACGGCGAGCGCGTCCATGTCGTCAAGAAGGGCGACAGCGTCGGCTCCGTGCTGCGCGATCTCGGCGCCACGGCCGAGGAGATCAAGGCGATTGCCGCAACGCTCGGCCCCCGCGGCCGCGACGGCGGCCTGAAGGAAGGCGAAAAGCTTCGCATCCTGATGGCGCCCGCAAGCCCCGGCGCAAGGCTGCAGCCCTATCGCGTCGTCGTCGCCAACGACACCGTGGTCGAGGCGATCGCGGCGCTGTCCGATCTCGGCAAATACGTCGCGGTCGACGTGTCCAGCATGAACACCGTCGCCGACGCTACGGCCAACGCCAGCAGCGAAGACGATGACGACGATGACGGCAGCGGCGTGCGGCTCTATCAGAGCATCTACGAAACCGCGATGCGCAACAAAGTGCCGATGCCCGTCATCGACGACATGATCAAGATCTACTCCTACGACGTCGATTTCCAGCGCAAGGTCGCGCCGGGCGACTCGTTCGATGTGTTCTACGCCGGCGAAGACGAGGGCTCGGCGGCGGTCGACAAGAGCGAAGTGCTGTTCGCCTCGCTCACGGTCGGCGGCGAAACCAAGAAATACTACCGCTACCAGAGCCCCGACGACGGCGTCGTCGACTACTACGACGAGACCGGCAAGAGCGCGAAGAAGTTCCTGGTCCGCAAGCCCGTCAACAGCGCCATCATGCGCTCCGGCTTCGGCGGCCGCCGCCATCCGATCCTCGGCTACGTGAAAATGCACACCGGCGTCGACTGGGCCACTGCCTATGGCACGCCGATCTTCGCCGCCGGCAACGGCGTGATCGAGAAGGCGCAGCTCGAAGGCGGCTACGGCAAATACGTCCGCATCAAGCACAACAACGGCTACGAGACGGCCTACGGCCACATGTCAGCCTTCGCCAAGGGCATGGAGCCAGGCAAGAAGGTGCGGCAGGGCCAGGTCATCGGCTTCGTCGGCTCGACGGGCCAGTCAACCGGCCCCCACGTCCACTACGAAATCCTCGTCAACGGCCGCTTCGTCGACCCGATGCGCGTGAAACTGCCGCGCGGCCGTTCGCTGGAAGGCCCGATGCTGTCAGGCTTCGAGAAGGAGCGCGACCGGCTCGATGCGATGATGAGCGGCCGCAACGGCGCCATCGCACGCATGTCGGATGCGACGGGTGGGCCGTTGCAGGTCACGAATCGGTAATTCTCCGGATCAGACGACGACGAAAAAATGCCCCGGAAAGGCGTCGCCTTCCGGGGCATTTTTCACGTCGCAGTGAGCGCTACCGTCAGTTCAGCTTCCGCTTCGACACCGGTGCCTCGAACTGGGCGATCTCCGCGGTCTGCGGCGCCTTGCCGTTGAAGGTCAGCACGTTGCCTTCGGACGAGATCGCGACGCTGTCGCCGTCCTTGACGTCGCCGGCCAGGATCATCTCCGCGAGCGGGTCCTGCAGGTAGCGCTGGATCACCCGCTTGAGCGGCCTTGCGCCGTAGGCGGGATCCCAGCCCTTGGCGGCGAGCCAGTCGCGGGCCGCAGCATCGAGCGTCAGCACGATCTTGCGATCGGTCAGCAGCTTCTGGAGCCGGGTGAACTGGATCTCGACGATCCGGCCCATCTCGCTCTTCTGCAAGCGGTGGAACAGGATGATCTCGTCGACGCGGTTGAGGAACTCGGGGCGGAAATGTCCGCGCACCATTCCCATCACCTGATCACGCACGGCAGAGGTATCTTCGCCCTCGGGTTGATTCACCAGATACTCCGAACCGAGGTTCGAGGTCATGATGATCAGCGTATTGCGGAAATCGACCGTACGGCCCTGGCCATCGGTCAGACGGCCGTCGTCGAGCACCTGCAACAGGACGTTGAAGACGTCAGGATGCGCCTTCTCGATCTCGTCGAACAGCACCACCTGATAAGGCCGGCGCCGCACCGCTTCGGTGAGGGCGCCGCCCTCGTCATAACCGACATAGCCCGGAGGCGCGCCGATCAACCGCGAGACCGAGTGCTTCTCCATGTACTCGGACATGTCGAGGCGGACCATCGCGGTCTCGTCGTTGAAGAGATACTCGGCAAGCGCCTTGGTCAGCTCGGTCTTGCCGACGCCGGTGGGGCCCAAGAACATGAACGAGCCGGTCGGCCGGTGCGGGTCCTGCAGGCCTGCGCGCGAACGACGCACGGCGGTCGCGACCGCACGCACGGCCTCAGCCTGGCCGACGACGCGCTGCCCGAGCTGCTCCTCCATCTTCAGGAGCTTCTCCTTCTCGCCCTCCAGCATCTTGTCGACGGGCACGCCGGTCCAGCGCGAGACCACCTGCGCGACGTGGTTGGCGGTGACCGCCTCCTCAATCATCTCGCCGGAACCGTCGCGCGCCTCGATATCGGCGAGCTGCTTCTCGAGCTGCGGGATCCGGCCATAGGCCAGCTCGCCCGCCTTCTGGAATTCGCCGCGCCGCTGCGCATCGGCCAGATCAACGCGCAGGGCGTCGAGCTCCGACTTCAGCTTCTGGGCGTCGGAGAGCTTGTTCTTCTCCGCGCTCCAGCGCGCCGTCAGCGCCGCAGACTTTTCCTCGAGCTCGGCGAGCTCCTTCTGAAGCGACTCAAGACGCGACTTGGAGCCGAGATCGCTTTCCTTCTTGAGCGCTTCCTGCTCGATCTTGAGCCGGATGATTTCCCGATCCATCGAATCCAGCTCTTCCGGCTTGGAATCGACCTGCATCTTCAGCCGCGCCGCGGCCTCGTCCATGAGGTCGATCGCCTTGTCCGGCAGGAAACGGTCGGTGATGTAGCGGTTGGACAGGGTCGTCGCGGCCACCAGCGCCGAATCGGTGATCCGCACGCCATGGTGCTGCTCGTACTTGTCCTTCAATCCGCGCAGGATCGAGATCGTATCCTCGACCGAGGGCTCGCTGACGAAGATCGGCTGGAAGCGACGCGCCAGCGCCGCATCCTTCTCGACGTGCTTCTGATACTCGTCGAGCGTGGTCGCACCGATACAGTGCAGCTCGCCGCGCGCAAGCGCCGGCTTGAGCAAATTGGAGGCGTCCATCGCGCCGTCGCCCTTGCCGGCGCCGATCAGCGTGTGCATCTCGTCGATGAACAGGATGAAGGTCCCCTCGCTGCCAGTAACCTCCTGGAGCACGGCCTTCAGCCGCTCCTCGAACTCGCCGCGATACTTTGCGCCGGCGATCAATGCGCCGAGGTCAAGCGACAGCAGCTTCTTGTCCTTGAGGCTCTCGGGCACATCGCCGTTGACGATGCGCAGCGCCAAGCCTTCGGCGATGGCGGTCTTGCCGACGCCGGGCTCACCGATCAGGACGGGATTGTTCTTGGTCCGGCGCGAGAGCACTTGAATCGTACGGCGGATCTCCTCGTCGCGACCGATGACCGGGTCGAGCTTGCCGTCGCGCGCAGCCTGGGTCAGGTCGCGGGCATATTTCTTCAGCGCGTCATAGGTGTTCTCGGCCGTCGCGGAGTCAGCCGTGCGGCCCTTGCGCAGCGCCTCGATCGCGGCGTTGAGATTTTGCGGGGTAACGCCGCCCTTGTTCAGGATGGTGCCGGCTTCGCTGTTCTTTTCGAGCGTCAGCCCGAGCAGCAACCGCTCGACGGTGACAAAGCTGTCGCCCGCCTTCTCGCCGGCCTTTTCGGCCGCGTCGAAGGTGCGCGCGAGCTCGGGCGCCAAATAGATCTGCCCGGCGCCGCCGCCGCTGACCTTCGGCACCTTGCCCAGGGCGTCCTCGGTCGCCTTCAGGATTGCGCGGGAATTGCCGCCGGCGCGGTCGATGAGGCCGGCAGCCAGGCCTTCATTGTCATCCAGCAGCACCTTCAGCATGTGCAGAGTGGAAAACTGCTGATGCCCTTCGCGCACCGCAAGCGACTGCGCGGACTGGATGAAGCCCCTGGAGCGTTCGGTATATTTGTCGATATTCATGGTCTTTTCTGTCCCTCGGCCTGCCCTCGGGGCCCTCTAAGGCACCCCAAACGGCATCTTCATTGGGTTTCCGGTACCCGCGTTGACTTTCCTCAACCGGCAACGGTCGTTATCAGCCGGCGCTGGCGCCGGCCTGACACAGATGTGGGAAGCGGGCCCGCAGACCGAAAGAGGCGACTTCACAATTTCGTGCGCAGATCGGCCGGCTTGGCGGGTGCGGGTCGAATCCCCTAAGTAGCGGCATGACAGCCAGCCAGACTGCCGAAATCAACGGCCTTTACCGCTACCCGATCAAGGGCCTGACGCCGGAATCCCTGCTCCGGGTCGTCGTGCGGTCGGGCCAGACCCTTCCCGCCGACCGCCGCTATGCCATCGAGAACGGCCCCAGCGGTTTCGACCCTGAAGCCCCCGAGTGGAGGCCGAAAATCCAGTTCCTGATGCTGGCGCGCAACGAGCGCCTGGCCTCTCTCGACAGCCGGTTCGAGGACGCGACCAATCGCCTGACCATCCGCAAGGACGGCCAGATCGTCGTCAGCGGCGATCTCGAGACCGCCGCCGGGCGTGCGGCGATCGAGGCCTACTTCACGGAGAACTTTCGGCCGGAGCTGAAGGGCCCGCCCAAGGTTCTGTCAGGTCGCGATCACAGTTTTTCGGACGTCGCCCGCAAGGTCGTCTCGATCATCAATCTCAACAGCGTCCGCGCCGTAGAGACCATGCTTGGTGGCGTTGCCGTCAATCCCCTACGCTTCCGCGCCAATCTTTACGTGGATGGCTGGCCGGCCTGGTCCGAGCTCGACCTCGTCGGCCAGACGCTCGCAATCGGACAGGCGCGGCTGAAGGTGATCAAGCGCATCGTCCGCTGCCCGGCCACGAACGTGGACCCGGTGACGGCGAAGCGCGATCTCGAGATACCACCGACGCTCTCGCGCCATCTCGGCCACATGGATTGCGGCATCTATGCCGAGGTGGTCGCCGACGGCGAGATTGGCGTGGGGGATGCGGTCGCGGTGGAGCAGCCGCAGCTCGTGTGAGCTTCGTAGGGTGGGTTAGCCCCGCGATTGCGCGCAGCGCAATTCGCGCGGCGTAACCCACCACCTCTATCACCGCGGCGACCAAAGAGGTGGGTTACGCCAGCGGATCGCGCTTCGCGCGACCGCTAGCTAACCCACCCTACGGCACCGTCGTCAATTCGGCATCACATACGCATAGATCCGGCCGCGCGAGATCGGGGCTTCGCGAACGCGGTTGCCGTTGTTGCCGGAAATCATGATCGGATTGCCCTGAGCATCGATGCCGGTGATGATGCCGACATGACCGCCGCGGCGACCGCGCGACATCACTGCGATGGCGCCGACCTGCGGGCCGGAGACGCGCGTGCCGTAATGCGCAAACGAGTTCGCCATGTCCGATCCGGTGCCTTGGTGGCCGGTTTTCTCGAGCACCATGTTCATGAAACGCGCGCACCACAGGCTGCCGCGGCCCGTCGGGTTGCCGCCGAGATAGCGGCGTGCCTCGGACACGAGGCCCGAACCACCACCGAAGCCACTGCTCGCGCCGGCACTGGCGCTCGGATCATAGCTCGCCTGCGTGTTGCCGAATCCACCCGCCTGCAACGCGGCCGCGCTGCGCTCGAAGCGCGAGCTGCGGGCCGAGTGCCTGACGTGATGATGTCTGCTGGCGTGATGCACGTAAGCGTGCCGCTCTGCGCTATGACGATGATGCGGCCGCGCCGAGGCCGGAGAAACGAACGCGACAAGAGCCGCGAAGAACATCGCCAGCGCGACAACACGACGCGACAGGCGAGACGCAAACAACTCAAACATTCTTCATCCTTCGTTGACACCCCCCCTTCCCAAAGTCGGCCCGTGCGATGGCCAAACATCGATAGGGCCGTTAAGCCATCCGATGTGGCGAGAAAAAGACGCTGCGGCAGCGAATAGCTGCGATGATTTTGCGGCAATGCTCTGATGGAGCTGCCTTATTGCGGACATCTGCATTAACTGCGATCCTGAAGGTGCGGCTTGAAGAGAGGGAAACGGTTAATGCCCCACGCCACGACCAGGGACGACGTCCGCATCTATTTCGAAGAGGCAGGTCAGGGAACGCCGATCATTTTTCTGCACGAGTTCGCGGCCGACTACACCAATTGGGAGCCGCAGATGCGCTACTTCTCGCGCGGCCACCGCTGCATCACCTATTCCGCACGCGGCTACACGCCATCTGACGTGCCCAATGGCGAGGTCTACACCTACACTCACTTCTACACCGATGCGCTGGCTGTGCTCGATCATCTCGGAATCGAGCGCGCGCATCTCGTCGGCCTGTCGATGGGCGCGTACTCGTCGCTCCAGATCGGATTGAACGCGCCGCAGCGCGCGATGTCGATGACACTCGCAGGTGTCGGCTCAGGCTCGGAGCTCGCGACTCTCGACGCCTGGCGCGAGCAGTGCCGCGCCAATGCCGAGCAATTCGAGACGCTGGGCTCGGCTGAAGTCGCAAAGATCACGCGCGAGGCGCCGAGCCGTATTCCCTTCCTGGTGAAAGACCCGCGCGGTCATGCGGATTTCTATGCCGCACTGGCGCGGCACGATTCCAGGGGATCGGCGAACACGATGCGCGGCTTCCAGGGTGGCAGGCCCTCGATCTTTGCGATGACCGACGCGATCAGGAAGGTGGCAACGCCCGCGCTGATCATCTGCGGCGACGAGGATGATCCCTGCATCGGAGCGAGCCTGTTCCTGAAGAAGCATCTGCCGGCCGCGGGCCTCGCGATTTTTCCGAAGTCCGGTCATGTGCTCAATCTGGAAGAGCCGGCGTTGTTCAACGAGAGCGTGGCGCGGTTCGTGACATTGGTGGAAGCGGGACGGTGGCCCGCGCGCGATCCTCGGTCGCTGACCGCGCACTAGGGTGACGGCGCTGCCGCGCACTCCGTCATTGCGAGCGCAGCGAGGCAATCCAGAGACCCTCCGCAGAGACAGTCTGGATTGCTTCGTCGCAGCGGCGCAAAATTGCTACGCAATATTGTCGCGAGCTCCTCGCAATGACGAGAAGCTATTTCCCCTGGCCGCGGCTCAACAGAAACACGCCCTGCTCGCCGAACAGATTCCACACCCACCATGGCAATCGCAGCCGCAGCGGACGGCCGTAGAGATCGAGCGCTTCGGCGCGTTCCATCTTGACGTGGATCTCGTCGCAGAGCTCGACGAAGTCCTTGATGGTGCAGAAATGGATGTTGGCGGTGTCGTACCAGCTCGCCGGCAGATTCTCCGTGCGCGGCATGTGGCCGCCGACCAGGAGCTGGAGGCGCATCCGCCAGAAGCCGAAATTGGGGAACGAGACGATGGCGCGGCGGCCGATGCGCAGCAGGTTTTCGAGCACGACCTTGGGCTGACGCGTCGCTTGCAGCGTCTGCGACAGGATCACGTAGTCGAAGGCATCATCGGGATAGTTGACGAGGTCGGTGTCGGCATCGCCCTGCACCACGGCGAGGCCCTTTGCGACGCAGCGATTGACGCCCTCGCGCGATAATTCGATGCCGCGGCCGTCGATGCCGCGGGTCTCCAGCAGTTGAAGCAGATCGCCATCGCCGCAGCCGACGTCGAGCACCTTCGAGCCCGGCTTGACCATTTCGGCCACCAGCAGATGGTCGGCGCGAAATGGGCCGGACTGCTCGGAGGCAAGGCCGTTCAGCGGCAGCACTTGCTGTACAGACATCGCTAGCCGTCCTTGTTCGTGAGCCCGCGCGCCTTGCCCGCCGATTGCAGGAAGGCACGGGAGATATCGAAGAACTCGGGCACGTCGAGCAGGAAGGCGTCATGGCCGCGATCGGTCTCGATCTCGGCAAACGACACCCGCGCGCTCGACGCGTTCAGCGCGTGCACCAGCGCGCGCGATTCAGAGGTCGGGAACAGCCAGTCGCTGGTAAAGGAGACCACGCAGAACCGCGTCTCGATCCCCGCGAACGCCTTCGCCAGCGCTCCGCCATGATCGGCGGCGATGTCGAAATAATCCATCGCGCGCGTCAGATAGAGATAGGAGTTGGCGTCGAAGCGCTCGACGAAGGACGAGCCCTGGTAGCGCAGATAGGACTCCACCTGGAAATCGGCGTCGAACGAGAAGGTCGGCAGCTCGCGGTCCTGCATGCGGCGGCCGAACTTGCGATGCAGCGCCGCGTCCGAGAGATAGGTGATGTGCGCGGCCATGCGCGCGACCGCGAGGCCGCGATGCGGATGGATGCCCTGATCGGCATAGGCGCCGTTGTGCCAGTCGGGATCGGCCATCACGGCCTGGCGGCCGAGCTCGTGGAAGGCGATGTTCTGCGCCGAGTGCCGGGTCGAACAGGCGATCGCCAGCGCGGAGTAGACGCGGCTCGGATAGGCCGCGGTCCATTGCAACACCTGCATGCCGCCCATCGAGCCGCCGACGACGGCAAACAGCGTATCGATGCCGAGCCGGTCGATCAGCATAGCCTGCGCGCGCACCATGTCGGGGATGGTGATGACAGGGAAATCCAGGCCCCACACCTTGCCGGTGGCGGGATTGATCGAGGCGGGCCCGGTCGAGCCCATGCAGCCGCCGATCACATTGGAGCAGATGATGAAGTACTTGCCGGGATCGAGCGGCCGGCCGGGACCGACCAGCGTCTCCCACCAGCCGGGCTTGCCGGTGACCGGATGCACATTGGCGACGTGTTGATCGCCGGTCAGTGCATGGCAGATCAGCACCGCGTTGGAGCGATCGGCGTTGAGCTCGCCATAGGTCTTGTAGGCGATCTGGAACGGGGTGAGATCGATGCCGCAGTCGAGCCGCAACGGCTGCTCGGCGCCGAACAGCGCGACCTCCGAACTCGGATGATCGACCTCATGCGACCGATCGTCGGCACTGATCGTGGGACTTGGGACAGACTTGACGCCAACCATCTCTGACCATCGACCTCGTTTGCGATCCGACTTCAGATCGCGACTGACATCAGGCCATGAAAAACCCGGCCTGAACGATAGGTTCGGCCGGGATCGGAAGCGTCCCCGGCCTGTTTAGCGAGTTTTTTAACGTGGCTGCAAGCCGGCCGGCTCAAATGACCACGGAACAGGGAAAAACCTACTGGCTTGGGCTGATTTCGTCAAGTCGCGGTCCGGATTGGGCAAAACAGCCTCTCACCTGGCAGCCTTGCAGGCCGTCATTTCTCTTTGCTTTCGCCGCCCTGACTGCCTAATCAGGACATTGACCGCAGTGGATCCGAGCTACCCAACGGGCTTGGCCGATCCGCATTGGAACGCCTCTCAACAGCTTTAGTCAGATATGTCCCAACGTCCGCCCGCGCCACCATCGCTCCAGGAATTGCGCAAGGAGATCGACGCGATCGACGAGGCCATGCATCGCCTGTTGATGCAGCGCGGCGACATCATCGACCGCCTGATCCAGGTGAAGCAGACCCAGGAGGTCGGCTCGGCGTTCCGGCCCGCGCGCGAGGCCTCGATGATGCGCGAGATCGTGCAGCGCCATCGCGGCATCCTGCCGCTCGACACGGTCGAGAGCATCTGGCGCGTCATCATCTCGACCTTCACCTATGTCCAGGCGCCGTTCTCCGTGCATGCCGACATCTCGGCGAGCGAGCCCGCGATGCGCGATTCCGTGCGCTTCCATTTCGGCTTCACGGTGCCTTACGTCGCGCATTTCAGTGCGCAGGCCGCGGTCGAGGCGGTGGCGAAATCCAAGGGTGACCTGGCACTCGTCTCGGCGACGTCTAGCCGCACGCCGTGGTGGCTGGAGCTGGAAGCGGTGGGCGCACCGAAGATCATCGCGCGCATGCCCTTCGTCGAGCGCGCCGACCATCCGGCGTCACTGCCCGTGTTCGCGATCTCGCGCGTGGCCGACAGCGCCGTTGTGACGGAGGTCGAGACCTTCAGCGTGCGCGTGTCGGGGTGGAACGCCGAGGTCGCGAGGGCGCTGTCGCCGCTCGCCGACATCGTGGCGGTGCCGGATACCGCCTTCGACGGCGCGGCGCTGCTGGTCTCGGTCACATCAGACACCAACATCGACAAGATCAGGGCTGCCTTGATCGAAGCGGGGGCCTCGGTGCGCTCCACGGCCCTCGTCGGCAGCCACGCAACGCGCTATACGGTGCCCCCGACCGGGCCGAAATCGTAAATCGCGTACCGCCTGAAGCCTATCCGGAGTTGAAGATGTCCCGCCCCGTGCCGAATCCCGGCATTCTCGATATTGCCCCCTACACGCCCGGCAAGACTCCGGTCGCCGAGCCGGGCCGCAAGGTGTTCAAGCTCTCGGCCAACGAGACGCCGTTCGGACCCTCGCCCAAGGCAATCGAGGCCTTCAGGCACGTCGCGGATCATCTGGAGGACTACCCGGAAGGAACCTCGCGTGTGCTCCGGGAGGCGATCGGCCGCCACTACGGGCTCGATCCCAACCGCATCATCTGCGGCGCCGGCTCGGACGAGATCCTCAATCTGCTCGCTCACACCTATCTCAGCCACGGCGACGAGGCGATCTCGACCACGCACGGCTTCCTGGTCTACCCGATCGCCACCATGGCGGTCGGCGCCAAGAATGTCGTTGCGACCGAGAAGAACCTCACCTGCGACGTCGACGCGATCCTGAATGCCGTGACGCCGAAGACAAAGCTGGTCTGGCTCGCGAACCCCAATAACCCGACCGGCACCTATATCCCGTTCGACGAGGTCAAGCGCCTGCGCGCCGGCCTGCCCTCGCATGTGCTGCTGGTGCTTGACGCCGCCTATTGTGACTACGTCTCGCGCAACGATTACGAGATGGGGATCGAGCTGGTCGCCACCACCGAGAACACGGTGGTGACGCACACCTTCTCCAAGATCCACGGCCTTGCGGCGCTGCGCGTCGGCTGGATGTTCGGCCCCGAGCACATCATTGACGCCGTCAACCGCATCCGCGGCCCCTTCAACGTGTCGACGCCGGCAATGTATGCCGCGGTCGCCGCGATCGAGGACACCGCGCATCAGGCGATGTCGAAGCAGTTCACCGAGACCTGGCGCAACTGGCTTACGGAGGAGATCACCAAGCTCGGGCTGAAGGTGACGCCCGGCGTCGCCAATTTCGTGCTGATCCACTTCCCGCAAGAAGGCAAGACGTCGGATGCGGCAGACGCCTATCTCACCAAGCGTGGCCTCGTGCTGCGCGCGCTGAAGAACTATGGCCTGCACCATCAACTGCGCATGACCATCGGTACCGAGGAGGCCAACCGCCTCGTCGTCGAAGCCTTGCGCGACTTCATGGCCGGCAAATGAGCGTGGACCCGCACTTCCAGCGCGTCGCCCTGATCGGCTTCGGCCTGATCGGCGGCTCGATCGCGCGCGCTGCGAAGCTTCAAGGCCTGGCCGGCGAGATCGTCACCACCGCGCGCTCGGAGAAGACGCGCGCGCGCGTGCTCGAGCTCGGCATCGTCGACAAAGTCGTGGCGACCAATGCGGAAGCGGTGAAGGATGCCGATCTCGTCATCCTCTGCATTCCCGTCGGCGCCTGCGGGCCGGTGGCGCAGGAGATTGCTGCGCATCTGAAGCCCGGCGCCGTCATCTCCGACGTCGGCTCGGTCAAGGGCGCTGTCGTCAAGGACATGGCGCCGCATCTGCCGAAGAACGTTCATTTCGTGCCGGCGCACCCCGTCGCCGGCACCGAGCATTCGGGTCCTGATTCCGGCTTTGCCGAGCTGTTCATCAATCGCTGGTGCATCCTGACACCGCCTGAAGGTACCGACGCCGAGGCGACCGCGCATCTGCGCGCATTCTGGGCGGCGATGGGCGCCAAGGTCGAGGTGATGACGCCGGATCATCATGATCTCGTGCTCGCGATCACCAGCCATCTGCCGCATCTGATCGCCTATACCATCGTCGGCACGGCCGACGAGCTGGCGCAGGTGACCGAGTCCGAAGTCATCAAATTCTCCGCGGGCGGCTTCCGCGACTTCACCCGCATCGCGGCGTCAGATCCGACGATGTGGCGCGACGTCTTCCTCGCCAACAAGGATGCGGTGCTGGAGATGCTCGGCACCTTCACCGAGGATCTGGCAAAACTCACCCGCGCGATCCGTCGCGGCGACGGCGAGGCGCTGTTCGACCATTTCACCCGCACCCGCGCCATCCGTCGCGGCATCGTCGAGATCGGCCAGGATTCGGCCGCAGCAGACTTCGGCCGCCAGCATGGGCAGCTCGACAAGAAGCAGAGCTAGCGGCGATCCCTCACCCGCGCGATGCGGCGCCGCCCGGCAAGACCGGCGCCAATCTGCAGGCACACGCCCAGCATCCAGGTGGCGCCGAACAACAGATTGTCCGCGGCATCGGACGTCTCGTCGAACACGAAGGCGTAAAGCGCGAGCAGGCCGGCTCCCGCCGCGAGGAACGTGCCGGTCGCGCTGGCAAGACCGATCAAGGGAGCGCGCGGAATGTCGATCCCGAGATATGCGCCGATCATCCCGAGCACGATCAGAAGAAGCGTGAACTCGACGGTGTCGAACCAGGGCAGCTCGGCCCGCATCAACAAGGCCGCGACAAAGGTCGCACCAACCGCGCCCGACATCGCCAGGCCAAGCCGGGCGACGATTTGCGCGAGCCGAAGGATCAGAAGACCGTCGGACAATTGCCACTCACGATGGTCTAGAACGGGTAGTAGCGGATCTGCGTCATGACGATGTTGTCGTCGGTCTTGGGTGCTCCGCCGACACCGGCGAAGGCGAAGCGCTGCGTGTAGGAATACTGCACGCCGGCTTTGAGCGTGCCGTAATTGCCCTGGTAGACGGTGTCGTAGATGCCCGCGGTGATTTGCCGGACTTCCCGGGTGTTGCCGTTACAGGTCGCGGCCGGCGTGTTCTCGGTGAAGCAGCCGGTGTTATTGTAGAGCGGATTGCCGTAACCGAACGGCACCGTTCCCACATTGGCGAAATTCGCCTTGGCCTTTTCGAGACCGGCGTAGCTGTAGACGTCGAGTTCAGGCGTTGCGTGCCAGATCAGGCCGACCGCGGCGGCGGTGATCGTCAGCGGCAGCACCGTGCCATCCTGCGCCACAGCCGCATCGGGGAACGGCGTCGCCGTGAAGCGGCCGAGCACGCCATGTGCACCATAGAGCTGGAGGTCGAGGGTCTTGGGAATCAGCTCCGCGAAGACGTGACCGCCGAAGCTGCCGGTGTCGTAGGTGTGGTTGGCGCCGTTGAAGCGATCGAACAATTGGCGATAGAGCGCCCAGGCTTCGACATGCAGCTTGTAGGGCCCGAGCCGCGGATCCCACGCCGCCTTGGCGGTGACGTCAGGCACCTGGTTCAAGCTAACATTGTTGAGGTTGTTGAAGAAGCTGCCGCCCGGTCCGGTCAGATTGACCTGGACGTTCGGGTTGATCACGCCCTGCGGGCCGACCGCGGGCGTACCAACCGTCGGCGTGTTGCCGCCAAAAAACGCGGTCTGCGCATTTTCGACTGAAGCCGCGATCTTGAACTCGGGCCCGATATCCTGCCAGACGCGCAAGCCCGGTTGCCGTGCTGCCAGGAATCCCGGAACGGATTCGAAATCGATCACGCCGGGCGCGTCGACGCCGCGGGGATCGATGCCCGACCTTGTCGGCGCGTTCAGCGACCAGGACTGGCCGGCCAGGAAGTGCAGGCCGAGATCGGTGCGGTCGAGCTCGAGGCTGAGCTGCCGCATGCGCGGGTTGAAGGAGTTGGTCGCAACCGAGCTCGCCGTCTGCGCAGCGCCCTCGAAGTCGATTTCACCGTAGCCGGCGAGATGCGTATCGGGATTGGCGTTGCCTTCGGCGAGCACCGAGAACCTGCTCTGGCGCGCCGAGAAGCGCGTCTCCGGCACGAAGAAATTGTGGGCTTGCTGATAGGGAATGAAATTGTAGACCGAGCCGGTGTCGGACGCGATGTTGCGGGAGCGGTAGATCCCGGTGAGATCGACCCAGCCGCCGAATGTCAGCGTGATGCCCTTGTAGCAGATCTTGCCGGACGCGCAGGGATCGGCGGGCAGCGCCTTGTAGGTTGCCGCCATCGGTGCGGCCTTCGACTGCGCCGCTTCGACCTGGCGCGTCTTACGTGCCTCCGAATCCACCTTCTGCTGCAGCTCTTTCAGCTTCGCCTTCAGCGCCTGGATTTCGGACGCGACATTGTCGTCGGCACGCGCCTGTCCCGAACAGGCAGCGAGTAGTCCCAGCATCAGTCCGCGTGTGATGATCCGCACGTAAGCCTCCCTCCGCTTGGGAAGCAGATTCTGGCCGTCGCGCCCCCGGCGCGTGCGTGCTTCCCTGGTGTGGAGTGATGGGATTGGGACTGCTGTTATTCGCTGGCTCGTGCATCTTCTGCATCACGTTTTCCTGACGATCATGTTCGGAATATTTTGGTGGCGTCCCCGATCCGCATGCGCGCGATGACTGCGGGACTCACGCAACGCGCATTGGGCCCGGCCGGGACATGGCCGGGCCCAACTCCGCGACGCGCAAAATCTCAAGGGGGATGGCGGCTATTGGCCCTTGGTCGCGCGGATCACCGTGGGGCGCGGTGATGTCGAAGGCAAATTGGCCATGGTGTTGCGTGCTGCCCGACTCGCGACAGCGCGATCGAAGGCGGCTGGCCCGCGCGACTCCCACTGTGAAAACGCAGGCGTCGCAAGCGCGGCAGTGACGGCGATGGTGGTCACGAACAATCTGGACATCGTCATGGTGTTCTCTCCTGCCTGCTCGGCCCGCTGCATTCGGCGGGCGACATGGAGAGAGACCGGACTTTCCGGCTCCGCATTCCCGATGCGAGGCCGCCGCGTCATCACATCGGCGCGAAGGCGCCGTGACCGCGAATCAGTACAGCGGCGGAATCTGACCGACCTTGAACGGGCCGAGCAGGACGGCGCCATCGACGAATTTCAGCGGGAAACTGCGCGCCTTCTTGCCCTCGAGCGTGCTCTCGGTGCCGATCGAGTTGATGCCTGCGGCAACGCCGGCATTGGCGTTCTGCTTGATGACCTTGCCGAGGCCGGGAACGGCACGATCGAGCGCACCGAAGAGATTGTTGAGGTCCTGCGACTTCACGCCGGGCACAACACGATCGAGCGTGGCCTGGGGCACGCCCTCTTCCAGCATCTTCTCGATGCCGAGCGCCGGGATAACGCGCTCGAGGCCGGTCACCGTCATCTGCAATTCGCCGTCCAGTCGGCCATTGGCCGAGAGGCCGAGCGTGCCGGCTGCGACTGCGATCATCTCGCCCTGCTGGATGCGCGACTGCACGATCTCAATATGACCGCCGGCGGCCTGGATCTCGCGGAAGCGCTGCGGCCATGGCTTTGGCGTGAGATCGGAGAGGCCGCTGATCTTGGCGCGCGTGTCCGCTTCGAACGGCTCGGCGAGCAAGGGATGCACGCCCTGAATGCTGCCTTGCGAGACCTGAAGCACGGTCTCGATCACAGGATGAGCCGACGTCGATCCATCGGCGAGGCGACCATGCAGCTCGATCTGCTTGGCGCGCGCGAGCGGCACCTGCACCGAGCCATCGAGCCTGTTGATGCTGGGATCGTCGAACACGATGGAGGCGCGCTCCGGCACCGCCGGCAAGCCGATCACGCTGCTGCGGCCCTTGCTCCAGTTCACCACGAAAGTGTTTTGCGTCACGCCGTCGACCAGCGTGGCCGGCGCCGTGAATTCCGCAATGACGTGTTTGGGATCGTAGACCTGCCCGACGACCAGGATGTTGTCGAGCTTGGCCGTGAACGGCGTCTTGCTCGCATTCTGCGAGACCAGGGCGACGCTGGCGCCGGAGCACTGGACCTCGAAGCGGAACGGGAAGCCCGCGATCGAGCGCTTGGCGCAGTCATAGATGCGGCCGGCCTTGGCCTCCTGCGCGCGCCAGGCATCGGCGGCGATCCCGGCCTGCGAGGCCGCATAGAACCAGAAACCGCTCCAGGCGACCGCGAGGATCAGGAGGATGACGGGAGCAATGAAGAGCCCCCAACGGGAGCGCCGGCCTGCGGCAACGGTCATATCGGACATGCGGCGACCCTTTGGCCCCAGATTTTGTCAAATGTAAGCGAGGCTGGCCTCCAACGAAAGGCGGAGAATTCGCTTCGCTTGGGCCCTCGCTTCTGGTAGCCGTGCCCGAAATGTCGGAAATCACCCTCCCCACCGTCACATCAGCCAAGGGCGACCTCTGGGTGTTCGGCTATGGCTCGCTGATGTGGCGGCCGGGCTTCGAATTCGACGAGCGCGTCCCGGCGCGGCTGGTCGGCGAGCACCGCGCGCTTTGCGTCTATTCCTTCGTGCATCGAGGCACGCCGGAGCAGCCGGGTCTCGTGCTCGGGCTCGACCGCGGCGGCGCCTGCCGCGGCATCGCCTTCCGCGTCGCTGAGAAGAACCGCGCCGACGTCGTCGCCTATTTGCGCGCGCGCGAACAGGTGACCTCGGTCTATCGCGAGGTGATGCGCTCGGTATGGCTGGAGAATGAAGCGCGTGAACGTGTCTCGGCGCTCGCCTATGTCGTCGACCGCGGCCATGTGCAATATGCCGGCCGGCTGTCGCTCGCCGATCAGCATCGCCATGTGCTCCAGGGCCACGGACAGTCCGGCGCCAACCGCGATTATGTGACGGCGACCGTGAAGGCGATCGAGGCCGAAGGTTTTCGCGACACGCAATTGCATCAGCTCGCCATGATGCTGCATGGCGAGGTGCATTCGTCGCACGCGCCGGCTCCCGACGAAACCCGGGACAGCCGCTAGCTGTCCGTCGGAGCATAGCTCGGCGCGCTGCCGATCAACTGCTCCTGCTCTTTCCGTCCTGCTTCGACAATGCGACCGGTCGCATCCTCGATCACGGCTTGCACGCGCGCGAGAAACTCATCCTTCGGCAGGCCCGGCGGCAGCGGATCGAGGAACTCCACGACCAGCGTGCCGGGATAGCGCATGAAGGTGCGGCGCGGCCAGAACAGGCCGGAATTGAGCGCGATCGGCAGGCACTGCACGCCGCAGGATGAATAGATCTGAGCAAAGCCGGTCTTGTAATCAGGCGGCGCCCCCGGCGCGCGGCGGGTGCCTTCCGGAAAGATGACGAGCTGACCGCCGCCGCGCACCGCCTCGCGTGCGCGCCGCGTCATGTCGAGCAGCGCCTTCACGCCGGCTTTGCGGTCGATGGCAATCATGCCGGTCTTGACCAGGAACTGACCGAACACCGGGATCTGCATGAGCTGGCGCTTGAGGATGAAGATCGGGCGATAGAAGAAGCCCGGCAGCACGAAGGTTTCCCAAAACGACTGGTGCTTCGCGACGATCACGAGCGGCCCTTCCGGAATCTTCTCGACGCCGCGGAATTCGACCTTGATGTTGCAGACCACGCGCATCAGGAACAGCGTCGCCTTCGCCCACCATTGGGCAACCGTCAGCAGGGCGCGCGGCGGCAACGCGAAGGTCGGCAGCGCCACGATCGCAAGGCACACCAGCACTGTATAGAACAGAACGTTGAACAGCAGCGAGCGCAGGAAAATCAGGAACATCAACAATCCGATCAATTGGCCTGTGCGGTGGCGGGCCGCCTGGATTGCAGGCCAAAAGGCTGCTCCGACATCTCGGGCGAAAGGTCAATCCCGAAATCTTCCAGCCGCACCCTCACCTCGGCCGCGATGTACTTGACATATTCGGACATGAGCAGCCGCAGCGTCGAGGCCGAGGTCCACCACGGCTCCTCGCGCCATTTGTCACCGACCACCGCGAAAGGAACGAGTGTCGTCTCCGGCATCGCATGCGAGAATTCCACGAGCGCGCGGGGCATGTGGTAATTCGAAGTGACAACGATCAGCGATTTGAAGCCGCGCCCCTCGGCCCAGCGCCGCGCCTCCGCCGCGTTGCCGCGGGTCGTGAGCGCGGTGCGGTCGAGGTCGACACAGCAGGTCATGAAGGACTGGTTCTCCGGCAGCGTGCGCGAAATATCGTTCGCCGTCGAGGTCGGGTGCACGCCCGAGATCAGGAGCCTCTCGCCGTAGCCCGCCGCGAGCAGCTCCATCGCGTCCGAAACCCGCGAGGAGCCGCCGGTGAGGACCACGATGCCGTCAGCCTTGCGGCTGGGGGCGATCTCCACGCCGCGCAATTGCGACAGGAAGGCGATGAAGCCCGCCGCCGCGCCGACAAAGGTGAACGCGATCGTCGACACGACGGTCGCGCGGAGCCAGCCGCGCGGCATTTTCGGCGATCGATCGTCGGTCGGCGAGGTCATGTGATGTCGGTGATCCCTTCCCCGGATGATTTTAAGACGTTTTGAGGCGAAGTGGAGTCCGGTTTATCGCACTCAATCCACGTCATTCAGCGTCGCGAACAGGGTTTGGCGCGAGGCGACCGCGGTGATTGCGCCGATCAGGACGGCCTGCACCGCGAGCACGACGTAGCCTGATGGCCGCAGCGAGAAAGTGCCGAGCAAAGCTGCGAACTGGTCGCCGACAGGGGTGCCGGAAAACCAGCCGGCGATCGACTCGGAGAAACCAAACAGTAACATGGCGACGCCGCCGCCGATGACGCCGCCTTCGAGGCCGAGCCGGAGGAAATGCCGCAGGAAATGATTGGCGATGTAGCGATCGCCGGCACCGACGAAATGCAGCACTTCGACGATCGGGCGGTTCGCCGCCATCGCGCCGCGGGTTGCGAAGGAGACCGAGATGATGGTCGCGACGATGACGAGTGCGAGAATGCCGATGCCGGCGAACACGGTGGCGTTAGTCATCGAACGCATCCGTTCGATCCAGGCGCGGTGATCGTCGACGCTGGCGCTCGGCGCCACCTGCGTCACGTGGGCACGCAGTGCGGCGAGGTCGAGTGCCGTGCCAGGCTGCACGCGCGCGATGATCATGCGCGGGACCGGCAGATCGTCCATCGAGAGGCCAGTGCCGAGCCAGGGCTCGAGCAGCTTGCCGCTCTCCTCTTTGGTAAAGGGCTTGACCTCGACAATGCCGGCTTGCGCGCGCATTGCTTCAGTGACGGCAACCGTGTCGCGCTCGATGTCGCGTCCGGATTGCGGGCGGACCTGAATGGTGATCTCGCTGGCGACATCCGACTGCCATTCCGCGGCCGAAGCGCTCACCAAGAGCACCGTGCCCGTCGTCATCGAGGCGAGGAAGGTCATGATAGCAACGACGGCGACCAGTGCGCGGCCATGGATCGAGGCGCGCGGCACGATCGGGGACAAATTGCGCGCCCTGGCCGGTAGCGGCGGACGCTCCTGTCCGAGGTCGACCAACACGCCGCGCTCGTCGGTCCTACTCATAGACGTGCAGCCGTCCCTGATGCAGCACGAAGCGGCGCGCTTCGTACTGGTCCATCAGCGCGATATCGTGGGTGGCGATGATGACGGCGGTGCCTGATTTGTTGAGCTCGATGAAAAGCCGCAGCAAGCGTCGCCCCAGTGTCGGATCGACGCTGCCGGTCGGCTCGTCCGCGAGCAGAAGTTGGGGCCGCGAGATGACCGCGCGCGCGATCGCCGCGCGCTGCTTCTCGCCGCCGGACAGGATCGGCGGCAGCGCATCCATGCGGTCACCGAGACCGACCCAGCGCAGCAGATCGATGACCTCCTTGCGATAGCTGGATTCGCTGCGGCCCATGACGCGGAACGGCAGCGCCACGTTTTCATAGGTCGTCATGTGATCGAGCAGGCGGAAATCCTGCAGCACGATACCGATGCGCTTGCGCAAATCGGCGATCTCGTCCTTGCCGAGCTGGGAGATGTCGTGGCCGAACAGATTGACGAGGCCGCGCGTCGGTCGGTGCGACAGGAACAACAGGCGCAGCAGCGACGTCTTGCCGGCGCCGGACGGGCCGGTGAGAAACTGGAAGGAATGCGCCGGGATCTGGAAACTGAGGTCGCGCAGGATCTCCGGGCCCAGGCCGTAACGCAATCCGACATTTTCGAACCGAACCAAAGCTCAGCTCCGTTCGAGGGGGACTCAAGGCCGCATCGCCAGCGAGGCTTCGCCGCATGCGATCAAGGGGTTGTGCGACCGTTATGGTTTCCGGTTCGTTAACGGTCGCCCTGTAGCATCCCCGGCAGCATTCCTAGAAGTCCCTTCTCAGGAGAAGCTTGGCGCAGGAGAAGCTTGGCGCCAGGTTCCCTGCGACAAGGTCATCGTCGAGGCCGTCCATGCATATCGTCTGCCCCCATTGTATGACATCCTACGCCATCAAGCTTGCGAGCCTTGGGGCCAACGGGCGGACTGTCCGCTGCTCCCGCTGCAAGAAAACCTGGATCGCCCATCCCGAGGACGCCATCGAGGAGGCCGTCGTGCCGGCCATGGCCGCAGCCAGCCAGGCCGACGACCAGTCCGACCTCGCCGAGCAGTGGAACACTTACGCCAAGGACGATAACGCCACCGAGACGCCGGTGGTCGACAGTCCCTCGATCGCCAGCGACTGGCCGACCGAAGATGCCGCGGAGGCTGAGGACGAGTGGTCGGCGGCGGCCCGGGCCGCGGAAGAAGAAGTCGTCGGGATCCAGCACCAATCCTGGTTCAGCGGCCTGTTCAGCCGTCGCGGGGCCAAGGTGAGCCGGCCGACACCCGCCGTCGCCCCGCGCAGAACCTATTACGGCCTGCCGATCGCCTGCGCCGCCATGGGCGCGCTGGTGCTGGCGCTGGTGATCTGGCGCGGCGACATGGTCCGCCTGCTGCCGCAGACCGCGGCCTTCTACAAGCTGGTCGGGCTGGAGGTGAACCTGCGCGGGCTCGCCTTCAAGGACGTCAAGCTCTCGACCGAGACGGTGGACGGTAAGCAGGTGCTGGTGATCGAGGGTGTAATCGTCGGCCAGGGCAAGAAGCCGCTCGATATTCCGCGCCTGCGTTTTGCGGTGCGCGACGCGCAGGGCGCCGAGATCTACGCCTGGAATTCGGTGCTGGAGCAGACCGTGCTGCAACCCGGCGAACGCGCCTTCTTCCGCTCGCGCCTGGCCTCGCCGCCGCCGGAAGGCCGCAATATCGACGTTCGCTTCTTCAACCGGCGCGACATCGCCGGTGGCAGCGTATAATCAGCTTGCAAACGTCCCGCGCGGGAAGGTTCGTCCCAAGGATCGCCCCAAGGATCGTCTCATGCCAAAAGTGTTGATTGCCGACGACGAGGATTCGATGCGCCAGCTGGTGGCGCGCGCCATCGCCATGGACGGCCACGAGACCGTCACCGCGCAGGACGGCGCCGAGGCGCTGGAGATACTGACCCGCGAGGACGGCGCGTTCGATCTGTTGCTCACCGACATCCAGATGCCCGTCATGGACGGCATCGCTCTGGCGCTCTCCGCCGCGCGCGACTTTCCCGATCTGACTATTCTCTTGATGACGGGTTTTGCCGACCAGCGCGAGCGCGCCTCGAATTTGAATGCGCTGGTGCATGACGTCGTGACCAAACCGTTCTCGGTTGCGGATATCCGCACGGCGGTGGCCGATGCGCTCGCGGCGAAAAAGGGCTAGCAGCGATAGTGTCGCCACACATTCCGCCGTCATGCCCCGCGAAGGCGGGGCATCCGGTACGCCGCAGCCTCTCGATTGAATCACAACCGTCTCTGGAATACTGGATCGCCCGCCTTCGCGGGCGATGACAGCCGGTTTGTGGTGGCTTCGCCCCTCAAAAATCCTTCAGCAGCCGCTCGATATAATCGAGCTCGATCTGCGGACGCGAGGGGTCGCCGAGGCGGCGGCGGAGTTCTTCGAGAATGCGGCGGACGCGCTGGACGTCGATCTCGCCGGGGATCCTGACCGTGTAATCGTCGCCGAATTCGTGGCCGCGCAACGGACGGCCGAGCGGGTCGGTCTGGTTGCCGCCGCTCTGCTGGCGACCGGCACGATTGCCGGGACCGTCGCCCTGGCCGTCGCCGTCGCCCTGCTGCATCGCCTCGGCCATCTTCTGCGCACCCTTGCGCATCGCCTCCAGCGCCTTGCCCTGGGAATCCACCGCACCGTCAGCATTGCCTTCGCCGAGCTTCGAGCCCGCATCGCCCATGGCGTTGTCGGCGGAATCGAGCCCGCCATCATCATCACCCTGATCGGCATCCTGATCGCCGTCCTGGCCGGACTGCGCCTGGTCGCCTTGCTGACCTTCCTGGCCCTTCTGTCCCTGTTGGCCTTTCTGGCCCTTCTGCGAGAGGCCGCGCTTGGCCATTTCGTCCTGGAGCTTCTTCAGGCGATCGCGCAGCGCCTGCTGGTCCTGCTGCAGGTCCGACATCGACTGGTCGCCCTGCTGCTGCTTGCCGCGCATCCGATCGCGCCGGGAATCCTGGCCCTGCTTGTAGGTCTTGTCCCGCAATTGCTGCTGCTTGCGGATCATGTCGCCAAGCTCGTTGAGCGCCTGCTCCATGTCGCTCTCGCCGGACTGTCCCGGCTGGGCCATCTGGAGGCCCTCCAGCATCTGCTGAAGCTGGTCGAGCAGCTGCTTGGCCGCATCCTTGTCGCCCGAGCGTGACAGGCGCTCCATGCGGTCGATCATGTTCTGCAGGTCCTGCTGACGCAGGATCTTAGTATTGGGATCGAGCGGACGCGCGAGATTTTGCGCATCCTTGTTGTTGCGGAACTGCTCGGCAAGCTGGCGCATGAAATTGTCCAGCGCCGCCCGCAGATCCTGGGTGAGCTTCTTGATCTCCTCGTCGCTGGCGCCGCGGTCCAGCGCCTGCTTCAGCGCGTCCTGTGCCGCTCGGAGCGCCTTCTCGACATCGGAGATGTTGCCGTCCTCGATCGTCACTGCGAGCGCCCACAGGCTCGCCACCACCTCGCGCAGTGCATCATCGGTGCGCGCCGCCTCGAGCTGGCGGGTGACGCTGTAGAGGCCGAGATATTGCCCGGTCTCCTGCGTGAACAGTTCGGGCGCGATCATCAGCGCGTCGAGCGCGGTGTAGACGTCGGAATTCTTGTTGGCGTCGAGCGCGAGGATGCGGCGCTGCTCGATCAAGGCGCGTGCGAGCGGCTTGGTGAACAGCCGCTCGGGCAAGCGCATGTTGAACGGATCGCTTCGCGCCTCGTTGCCGGCCTCGTCCTTGGCGGTGAGTGTCAGCGTGACATCGGCACCGGCATAAGGATCCTCGCTGAGATCCTTCACCGTCTGGCCGACGCCGTTGCGGGTGCGCGCGTTCGGCAGCACCAGCGGAAACTGCGGCGGCTGGAATAGCGGGCGCGCCGCGGTCTTGTTGTCGCCTTCCTTGCCGGCATCGGCGGTCCGTGGCGCGACCTGGGCTTCAGCGCCGGTGACGCCGTAATCATCCTCGATCTTGTAGACGAGCTGGAGCGCGCCGCGCGCCTGACGCTCCGGATCCTTGGCGAGCGCGATCGTCGGCGGACGGTCCGGCGTCGCAGCAAAGGCCCATTGCGGCTGCCCCGAGGGCGCGCGGACATGCGCGGTGCCATCACTCGTGATGGTGAAATGCTTTTCGTTGGTGCCCTTGGGCGCGGCTTCCTTAGGCTCGGCTTCCTTGAGGCCGCCGGAGACCACGACATCCAGGCTTCCGCCGGAAGAGCGCACGATCAGGGTCGAACCGGCGGGAACGGCGAGCGGGCCGGAGGCCGGAAGCGCTGCAGCCTCCTTGTTGGCGGCCGACAGGATCACCGGCGGCTTGCCGGTGTAGAGCGGTGGCGTGACCCAGGCGTCGACGCGGATATTGGTCGGCGCCAGCACGCCGTTCCAGTCGAAGGCTGCGCCGAGCCGCATCGCACGCTCGTCGCCAGCCGCAAAGAAGGTCGCGACCAGCATCACCATCACCAACGCGCGCAGCGCCCAGGGATCGTGGATAGCGAGGCGCGGGTGCGGCAAGCCGGCGCGGATGCGCTTGAGCGAAGCCAGCGTGCGCTCGCGCTGCGCCTGCCAGAGTGCCAGTGCAACCGGATCTTGCGAGGTCAGCGTGTCCGTGAGCGTCGTGGCGGGGCGATGGCGAATGCCCGAACCGCGGTCGAGCCGGGCGAGCGCCTCTTCGCGGCTCGGCCAGCGAAACCGAATCAGCGGGAACAGGGCGGCAACCGCCAACCCTGCAAAAATCACGAGGCCGATGGCGCGGGCGACGGAGGGCAGCGCCAGCCAAAGACCGGCCCAGGACACCACCAGAAACAGGCCGACAACGGTGAGAACACGCGCCAAACCCGGCCAGGCACGCTCCCACGCGATGGCATAGGTGGACCGCACAAGGGCCTGCGCCAGCTTCAGCCGCGACAGAGCATCACCATCACGGTTCGGGGCTGACGGGTCGGGGGTGACGCCGTTCAATCAACTCTCCAAGTTACCCGGCGGAGTGGAGCGTACCACAACGGCAGCACTGAGGCATCCGTTCCTGTACGGGAGACACCCCTTTTCCTGCATAACACGAGGACGTGACTGGCCCGGCGCAACCCCGTAATTTCCGCGGCGCCATCCCAAGAGGAATACCCAAGGGGAATAAAGGAAACACCATGGACAAGAAGATGCATGACAAGGGCCTGGAAGTCCGCAAAGCGGTGCTGGGCGAGGCCTATGTCAACAACGCGCTCAAGAACGTCGACGACTTCAACCGTCCGTTCCAGGAGATGCTCAACGAATATTGCTGGGGCACGGTGTGGGGCCGCGAGGAGCTGCCGCGCAAGACCCGCAGCATGCTCAACATCGCGATGATCGCGATTCTCAACCGCCAGCACGAATTCCGCGCGCACTTGAAAGGCGCGCTCACCAACGGCGTCACCCGCGACGAGATCCGCGAGATCCTGATGCAGGTCGCGATCTATGGCGGCATGCCGGCCGCCGTCGACAGCTTCCGCATCGCGCGCGAGGTGTTCGCGGAGATCGATGGGAAGACGTGAGGGGGTACGCCGATCTCCGCTGTCGTCCCGGACAAGCGAAGCCTCGGCAACGCGTAGCGTTGTCCAGGGCGTAGCGCCGATCCGGGACGACACCGAGGATGAAATGGGCACTCTCACAACACCGAAAAGAAACAAAAAGGAAACACCATGGACATTGGATTTATCGGCCTCGGCAACATGGGCTTCCCGATGGCGCGGCGGCTGATCGAGGCCGGGCACAAGCTCGTCGTGTTCGACACTCGCAGAGAAGCCGTCGACCAGCTTGTCGCACGCGGCGCGACTGCTGCGACGTCGCCGAAGGATGTCGCCGACAAGGTCGAGACCGTGATGGCGAGCCTGCCATCGCTCAAGGCTTCGCTCGAGGTCGCCACCGGCGCGAACGGCGTGATCGAAGGGAGCCGTGCCAAACGCTTCATCGACCTCTCGACGGTCGGCTCGCAAATGGCTGTGAAGATTCACGGCCTGCTCGCACAACGCAACATCGTGCAGATCGACTGCCCGGTGTCGGGCGGCGTCGGCGGCGCCGAGAAGGGCACGCTGGCGGTGATGGTGTCGGGGCCAAAGGCTGAGTTCGAGCTGCTCAGGCCGGCACTCGACGTGATCGGAAAGGTGTTCTTCATCGGCGAGAAGCCGGGCGCGGCGCAGACCATGAAGCTCGCCAACAATTTCCTCTCG
Organism: Bradyrhizobium sp. CCBAU 11434; assembly: GCF_028128895.1. Lineage (NCBI taxonomy): Bacteria > Pseudomonadati > Pseudomonadota > Alphaproteobacteria > Hyphomicrobiales > Nitrobacteraceae > Bradyrhizobium > Bradyrhizobium sp. CCBAU 11434. The sequence goes on along the minus strand of NZ_LBJX01000077.1, from coordinate 17,870 downwards.
GCCACCGCCATCGTGGCGACGTCGGAAGCCGTGGTGATGGGCGTGAAGGCCGGACTCGATCCCGCCGTGATGATCGACGTCATCAATGCGGGCTCAGGCATGAACACTGCGAGCCGCGACAAGTTTCCGCGCTCGGTGCTGCCGCGCAGCTTCGACTTCGGCTTCGCGACCGGGCTGATGGTGAAGGACGTGCGGCTGGCGCTGGAGGAGATGAAGCAGCTGGGCCTGTCGATGGAGGTCGCGGACGCGGTCGGACGCCTCTGGGAGACCGTGATATCAGCGGAAGGTGCCGAGTCCGATTTCACCGCGGCGATCAAGCCGATCGAGAAGAAGGCGGGCGTGGTGGTCGGTGGGAAGGGCGGCGGCCTGGCTGGGAAATAACTCACTCCCAGCCTGCATCTCCGCAACCGGTACGCGAGAGCGTCGATCAACTCGCGACACGATGCTTCATCCTTGAGTTGCAATCTTTGTGCGCTATCCTGTCCTCACTAGAAGCCTGCAAAAAATCAGGGAGGACGGAATGAAGCGTCATCGACACTTACTTGTCGGTGCGACCACGGCCCTGTTTGCCTGTGTCGCACTCGGCACCTCGCCCGCCATGGCGACGGCGTGCACCAATCTTCGATCCCTACAATTCCAGCACACGGTGATCAATTCGGCTGACGACAACGCGACGGGCACCTTTGTCCCCCCGGGCGGGAGCCCGATCACCGGCCTTCCCGCGTTCGATGCGCTGTTGCCGCTGGTCAAATGGGTCGAGGGTGGCACGGCGCCGGATACGATCCTCGCCACGAAATACGTGGCCGATACGCCGCCGACGGTGCAAATGACCCGGCCGCTTTGCGTCTTCCCGAAGGTCGCGAAGTACAACGGCAGCGGCGACACCAACAACGCTGCGAACTTCACCTGTGTCGCCGACGAGAACGACTTCAATCAGAAGCCGGCTCCGAAATACGGGCCGTGACGCATACGCGACGTCGGCGAGCTTGAGCTCGCCGGCGTCCTCACAGCCACGGCGCTGGCGTGTCCATCGCAATCAGCTGTTCGACCTCGATGCGCGGGCGCACGACCGCGTATTGATCGCCCTTGACCAGCACCTCCGGTACCAGCGGCCGCGTGTTGTAGGTGCCCGCCTGCACGGCGCCATAGGCGCCTGCGGTCATGATGGCGATGAGGTCGCCGGGCTTCGGCGTCGACAGCGTGCGATCGAGCGCGAGATAGTCACCGGTCTCGCAGACCGGACCGACGACGTCGGCCATGATGGTCGCCGCGCCCTTGGCCGGCTGCATCACCGGCAGGATGTCGTGATACGCCTCGTACAGCGTCGGGCGGATGAGGTCGTTCATGGCGGCGTCGATGATGACGAAATTCTTGCCGTCGCCGTGCTTCACATAGATCACCTTGGCGACGAGGATGCCGGCATTGCCGACGATCATGCGGCCCGGCTCGAACATCAGCGTGCAGCCGAGATTGTGGCTGACGCGCTTGACCATGGCGGCATAGGCATCGGGCGCCGGCGGCGCTTCGCGGTCCATGTAGTAGGGAATGCCGAGCCCGCCGCCGAAATCGACGTGGCTGATATTGTGGCCGTCGGCGCGCAATGTCTGCACGAATTCGGAGAGAATGCGGAACGCGGTCTCCATCTTGGAAAGGTCGGTGATCTGGCTGCCGATATGCACGTCGGTGCCCGTGACCGCGATGCCGGGCAGCTTGGCGGCGCGCGCGTAGACCTCGCGGGCGTGAACGATCGGAATGCCGAACTTGTTCTCGGACTTGCCGGTCGAGATCTTGGCATGCGTGCCGGCATCGACATCGGGATTGACGCGCACGGAGATGCGCGCGGTCTTGCCCATCTCGGTTGCGAGGCGCGAGAGCAATTCGAGCTCGGGCTCGGATTCAACGTTGAGGCAGAGGATGTCCGCGGCGAGCGCTGCGCGCAGCTCGGTCTCCGTCTTGCCGACGCCGGAAAACACGATCTTGTTGGCGGGGATACCGGCCGCGAGCGCGCGCTTCAGCTCGCCGCCGGAGACGACGTCGGCGCCGGCGCCAAGCTTGGCCAGCGTGCGCAGCACCGACTGGTTGGAGTTCGCCTTCATGGCGTAGCAGACCAGCACCTTCTCGCCGGCAAAGGCTTCAGTGAAGACGCGGTAGTGCCGCTCCAGCGTCGCGGTCGAATAGCAATAGAACGGCGTGCCGACGGTCGCGGCCAGCTCGGACAGGTTCACGGCCTCGGCGTGCAGCACGCCGTTGCGGTAGTCGAAATGGTTCATGGCGTTGGCTCAGTTGCCCCAGCCTATCGGCTGGGCTTTTCGTCCAGGAGCGGGTCGAGGATAAACGGTTTCTTCCTGCCCTTGGTCGCCGCCGGCGGCGCGTCCGCGCCATAGGTCGGATTGAACACGCTCGGCGTCTTCTGGGCTTCGGTCTCGGTGTCACCAGGCGCGGCAACGTTGGCCGTGGACGCGCTGGAGGCGGTGGGCGGCAGGTCGAGCGGGCCTCTGCGGCCACAGCCGGCGAGCGCAAGCGCCGTCAGGCTAAGGACAATGATGGCCCACCCCGAGCCGGCCGGGCGAAACTTTGACGTCACGACGAAATCCCCACGATGCGGCCGCACCATACAGAGGTTGGCCCCCGCTGGCGAGTGCCGGAAGGCCACGGAAGATCGGCGAAATTTCGGCCCTCAGCCCAATTTTCGCTCTTTTTCCAGCCGCTTGGCCCAGGCCTTGGCCTGCGCCGTCACGTTCTTCGGCGCGGTGCCACCGTAGCTGGTGCGGCTCTTGACCGACGATTCGACCGAGAGCACGCCGAGCACGTCCTTGGTGATCCTGGGCTCGATCGCCTGCATCTCCTTCAGCGGCAGCTCATGCAGCGCCGCGCCGCCCTCGGCCGCCTTGGCGACGATGCGGCCGGTGACGTGGTGGGCCTCGCGGAACGGCATTTTCAGCGTTCGCACCAGCCAGTCGGCGAGATCGGTGGCCGTGGCATAGCCCTCCCCTGCAGCAAGCCTCATCTTGGCCTCGTCAGGCACGAGGTCGCGGACCATGCCGGTCATGGCGCGGATCGCCAGCGACAGCGCGGCAAAGCCTTCCATGGCGCCCTGTTTGTCCTCCTGCATGTCCTTTTGATAGGCGAGCGGCAGGCCCTTCATCACAATCAGGAGGCCGTTGAGCGCCCCGATGACGCGGCCGGTCTTGGCCCGCACGAGTTCCGCGGCATCAGGGTTGCGCTTCTGCGGCATGATCGAGGAGCCGGTGGTGAACTTGTCGCTGAGGCGGATCATGCCGACCAGCGGCGAGGTCCAGATCACGATTTCCTCGGCAAAGCGCGACATGTGCACGGCGCAGATCGAGGCCGCCGACAAGGTCTCCAGCACGAAGTCGCGGTCGGAGACAGCGTCGAGCGAGTTCGCCATCGGACGATCGAAGGCCAGCGCCTTTGCGGTGGCGTGCCGGTCGATCGGGAACGAGGTGCCGGCGAGCGCGGCGGCGCCGAGCGGGGATTCATTGAGCCGCTTGCGCGCATCCTGGAAACGGCCGCGATCACGCGCGGCCATCTCGACATAAGCAAGCAGGTGATGGCCGAAAGTGACGGGCTGCGCGGTCTGCAGATGGGTGAAGCCGGGCATCACGGTTCCGGCGTGCTCCAGCGCGCGCTCCACCAGCGCCTGCTGGAACGCGGCAAGCGACGCATCGGTCTCGTCGACGATGTCGCGGACATAGAGACGGAAGTCGGTCGCGACCTGGTCGTTGCGGGAGCGCGCGGTGTGCAGTCGGCCGGCGGCGGGCCCGATCAGCTCCGACAGACGGCTCTCGACATTCATATGAATGTCCTCGAGCGCGCGCTTGAACTCGAAGCCGCCCTTGCCGATCTCTGACAAAATCGTGTCTAGACCCTTGCCGATATTTTTCGCATCAGAGGCCGTGATGATGCCGTTCGCGGCCAACATCGCGGCGTGGGCCTTGGACGCGGCAATGTCCTGGGCGTAGAGGTGACGATCGACGTCGATGGAGACGTTGATCTCTTCCATGATCTCATCGGGACGCTCCGAGAACCGGCCGCCCCACATCTTGTTGCTCATGATCCCCTGCTCACGCCTTGCTTTGCCGCATGTTTGCTGGCCGAGGCCAGCCGTATTAAGAGGCCCCTGATAGCCATATCTGCGACCGGATGACAAACGATATGCTCGACCAGAAGCCCTCCGCCACGCGCCGGATCCCCATCGTCATCGCCACCGTGGTGGTCGGTGGGCTCGCCGGCTTCGCCGCGCTGTATGGGCTCGGCCTGAACCGGGCTCCGTCAGGCGATCCGGCCTGCAAGGCCGCTGTCGCCACAGCCCAGAAGATCGCCCCGCTCGCCCATGGCGAGGTGGCCGCGCTGACCATGGCGAGCGCCCCCCTGAAGCTGCCGGACCTCACCTTCGAGGACGCCGACGGCAAGCCGAGGAAGCTGTCGGATTTCCGCGGCAAGACCCTGCTGGTGAACCTCTGGGCTACCTGGTGCGTGCCCTGCCGGAAAGAGATGCCAGCGCTGGACCAGCTCCAGGCCAAGCTGTCGGGCCCTGACTTCGAGGTGGTAGCGATCAATATCGACACCCGCGACCCCGAGAAGCCGAAGAATTTCCTGAAAGACGCCAATCTGACCAGGCTCGGCTATTTCACCGACCAGAAAGCCAAGGTTTTCCAAGATCTTAAGGCGATAGGCCGGGCCTTGGGCATGCCGACCTCGGTGCTGGTCGATCCGCAAGGCTGCGAGATCGCGACGATCGCGGGTCCGGCGGAATGGGCGAGCGACGACGCGCTCAAGCTGCTTCGGGCCGCGTTAGGTCCGGCTGCCGCGTCGCTTTAGGCACTGACGTTGAGGTTGCCACCGACGCCGGGGCCGACATTGGCAAGGGATGGCTGACCGGCACCCAGCAGCGTCAGGACGGTGGATTTCTCCATGTCCATGTTCTGCTTCGTCAGCGTCGCCGCGATATTCGACTGCAGCGCGCCCTGCTGAGAGGCCAGCATGGTGCTGACCATCGCCATCATGTCCATTACGCGAACCCTTGTACCGGCCGCAGCCTAGGCGCGAGGGGTTAACGCAACATGAATTGTCACAAGATGGATTAGCGGGTCGGAACCGGCTTGGCCCCGCGGTAGTCGTAGAAGCCGCGCTGGGTCTTGCGACCGAGCCAGCCGGCTTCGACGTATTTCACCAGCAGCGGGCACGGCCGGTACTTCGAGTCAGCGAGGCCCTCGTGCAGCACCTGCATGATCGAAAGGCAGGTATCGAGACCGATGAAATCGGCGAGCTCGAGCGGGCCCATTGGATGGTGGGCGCCGAGTTTCATCGCCGCGTCGATCGCCTCGACATTGCCGACGCCTTCATACAGCGTGTAGATCGCCTCGTTGATCATCGGCAGCAGGATGCGGTTGACGATGAAGGCCGGGAAATCCTCGGAGACCGCGACCTGCTTGCCGAGCTTGGCGACGAATTCCTTGGAGGCCTCGAAGGTGGAATCATCGGTGGCGATGCCGCGGATCAGCTCCACCAGCTCCATCAGCGGCACCGGATTCATGAAGTGAATGCCGATGAAGCGCTCGGGCCGGTCGGTCGCGGCGGCAAGGCGGGTGATCGAGATCGAGGACGTGTCGGAGGCGACGATCGCCTCCGGCTTCAGAATCGCGCAAAGTTCGTGGAAGATCTTGCGCTTGACCTCTTCCTTCTCGACCGCGGTCTCGATCACAAGATCGCAGTCGGCGAGGTCGTCCAGCTTCTCGGCCAGCGAGATGCGCGCCATCGCCTTGGTCTTGTCGTCCTCGGTGACCCCCTTCTTGGAGACCTGGCGCGCCAGATTGCCATTGATGGTGGCCATGCCTGATTTCAGGCGGTCGGCCGAGACATCGTTGAGCACCACATCGAAACCGGCCAGGGCCGCGACATGCGCGATGCCGTTGCCCATCTGACCCGCGCCGATCACGCCGACCTTCTTGATCACTGCCGCCATAATGTCATCCACCGGAACGGCGCGCATATCGCGCCCTGCCTAATCCCCTGAGCCGGGAGGATCGATTTAATCAGAACCTTGGCCCGAAACCTAGATTGGATCGCTTCGAAGGCGTGCCCCACGCCAAAGAAAACGGCTCAGAAATGAAACACCGGCCGGAGTTTATACCTCCGGCCGGTGTTTTTATCGCGTTTTACTTGCCGAGCTTGCCGAGTTCGTCGGTCAGCTCCGGAACCGCTTGGTAGAGGTCGGCGACCAGACCGTAATCGGCCACCTGGAAGATCGGCGCGTCCTCGTCCTTGTTGATCGCGACGATCACCTTGGAGTCCTTCATGCCGGCCAGATGCTGGATGGCACCGGAAATGCCCACCGCGACGTAGAGCTCGGGGGCCACGACCTTGCCGGTCTGGCCGACCTGCCAGTCGTTCGGCGCATAGCCGGCATCGACCGCCGCACGGGAGGCACCGACACCGGCCCCTAACTTGTCGGCGAGCGGCTCGATGTACTTGGCGAAGTTCTCGCGGCTCTGCATGGCCCGACCGCCGGAAACGATGATCTTGGCCGAGGTCAGCTCCGGACGGTCGCTCTTGGCGACTTCCTCGCCGACAAAGGTCGACAGGCCCGGATCCGCCGCCGCCGCAACGCTCTCGACCGGCGCGCTGCCGCCGCTGGCTGCCGCCGCGAAGGTCGAGGTACGGACCGTGATGACCTTCTTGGCGTCCTTCGACTTCACCGTCTGGATGGCGTTGCCGGCATAGATCGGACGCTCATAGGTGTCGGGGGCGACCACCTTGGTGATCTCCGAGACCTGCATGACGTCGAGCAGGGCTGCGACGCGCGGCATCACGTTCTTGAAGCGCGAGGTCGCGGGCGCGACGATCGCGTCATAGGACGGGGCCAGCGAGACGATCAGTGCCGCAAGCGGCTCGGCGAGATCGTGCGCGTAGGCTTCGCCTTCGGCGACCAGCACCTTGGCGACACCAGCGAGCTTCGAGGCGGCCTCGGCCGCAGCCTTAGTGCCCTGCCCGCCACCGGCGACCAGCACGTGGACGTCGCCGCCGAGCTGGGAAGCCGCGGTCAGCGCCTTGTTGGTGGAGTCCTTGAGGACCTCGTGTTCGTGTTCAGCAATCAACAGCGCAGTCATCAGAGCACCCCGGCTTCGTTCTTGAGCTTCGACACCAGCTCGGCGACGTCCTTCACCTTGACGCCGGCCTTGCGGCCCGCGGGCTCGGCCGTCTTCAGAACTTCGAGGCGCGCAGTGACGTCGACGCCGTAATCGGCGACGGTCTTCTCCGCGATCGGCTTCTTCTTGGCCTTCATGATGTTGGGCAGCGAAGCGTAACGCGGCTCGTTGAGACGCAGATCGGTGGTGACGATCGCCGGCCCCTTGAGCTTGACGGTCTGCAAGCCGCCGTCGACCTCGCGGGTGACCTTGAAGTCGGAGCCTTCGACCTCGAGCTTCGAGGCGAAGGTTGCCTGCGACCAGCCCAGCAGCGCGGCCAGCATCTGACCGGTCTGGTTGCTGTCGTCGTCGATCGCCTGCTTGCCGAGGATGATCAGGCCGGGCTGCTCTTCGTCAGCAACCTTCTTGAGGATCTTTGCGACAGCGAGCGGCTCAACGATGCCTTCGGCCTTCACCAGGATGCCGCGGTCGGCGCCCATGGCGAGGCCCGTGCGGATCGTCTCCGACGCCTGCGCAGGTCCTATGGAGACCACCACGACTTCGGTCGCCTTGCCGGCTTCCTTCAGGCGCAGCGCTTCCTCGACCGCGATTTCGTCGAAGGGGTTCATCGACATCTTGACGTTGGCGAGTTCAACGCCCGATCCATCGCCCTTGACGCGGACCTTGACGTTGTAATCGACCACCCGCTTTACCGGCACTAAGACCTTCATCGATCCTCTTTCACTCAATTTGGGAGGGGGATTATTCAACTGGCGCGGAACCTAAAGGCCTGATCCGGCCCGGTCAACGCGCGAAGGGGCCTAATTTTAGCCCCCTGAAATGCTGATCTCAATGGGTCAGCGATTCTGGCCCGGAACCCAGAGCACGTCGCCGGCACCATCATGGTTAGCGGCGCGGCTGGCCACGAACAAGAAGTCCGACAGGCGATTCATATACTGGATGCCAGCCGTGCCGACGGGTTCGCCGGGCTGGGCGGCCAGTTCCACCATCACGCGTTCCGCCCTGCGGCAAATCGTGCGCGCGACATGGAGGTAGGCGGCGGCCGGCGTGCCGCCCGGGAGCACGAAAGAAGTGAGCGGCGCAAGCTTGTCGTTGATCGCGTCGATGTCATGCTCGAGCCGCTCGACCTGGCTCGCCACTACCCGCAGTCGCTCCGCCTTGCCTTCACGCTCGGGTACCGCGAGATCGGCGCCGAGATCGAACAAATCATTCTGGATGCGGCCGAGCATGGCATCGAGCTCCGGCGCATCCCTGGTGTGAAGGCGTACCACGCCGATCGCGGCATTGGTCTCATCGACCGTGCCATAGGCTGCGATGCGCAGATCATATTTCGGACGGCGCTCGCCGGTTCCGAGCGCTGTCGTGCCGTCGTCACCAGTCTTCGTATAGATGCGGTTGAGCACGACCATGAAAGTGTCCTTGTTCTTAGGGCAAGATCCAGCCGGAAAACCGCTTCACACTTTTCGCAAACGCGGCCCTTCGGGTCCGGATCATGCCCTATCGCCCCATCGCCCAGACCGCGACCATGGCGATCACGATCGCGATGAACTGCAGCAGCACGCGCCAACGCATCAATTTCTGCGAGGTGTTGGGCGAGCCGCCACGCATCATGTTGACGAGGCCGAGCAGCAGCACCACCGCCACGGCGGCCACGGCGATCGGCAGAATGAAAGTACTCAGGAGAGATGCCATTTGGGGGTGATAACACCGTGTGCGGCGCTCCGCCATGGCGTTCCAAATCTGGCTTTTGATCCCATAATGTCAGAAGCTGGCCGAATGATTTCCGATTTGCTCGCATGGTCCGTCCTCCTCGCGTCTCCCCGCTTGCGGGGAGAGGCGCGAATCCGGGCCGCTCGCGAAGTGAGAGCAAACTTGCTCTGGGGCACACCGTGAAAGTCATCCGCACGATCTATGTCATCGTGGAAGACGCCTTCTACACGTTCCTGGCCGACGACGGCTGGGCGATCTCGAGCCATATCGCACTGTCGACGCTGATGGCGCTATTCCCGTTCCTGATCGTGCTGACTTCGCTCGCCGGCTTCTTCGGCTCCAAGGAGCTTGCCGACCAGGCAGCCGGGCTGATGCTCGAAGTCTGGCCGAAGCAAGTGGCCGATTCCCTGTCGGGAGAGATCCACGACGTGCTGACCACGACCCGCACGGGGGTGCTGACCATCGGCGCGGTGCTGTCGGTCTATTTCGCCTCCAACGGCGTCGAGGCGCTCAGGGTCGCGCTCAACCGGGCCTATGCGGTGGTGGAGATGCGGCGCTGGTATTGGCTGCGGCTGGAATCGATCGGCTACACGCTGGTTGCGGCCTTCACGGCGCTCGCGATGGCGTTCCTGATCGTGCTTGGCCCGCTCTTCATCGAGGCGGCGCGGCGGCACATTCCACTGTTCGTCGAGTCAAACGAAAGTATTCTCACCTGGCTGCGTTACGGCATCACCATAGGCGCGCTGGTGGTGGCACTGGTCATCCTGCATGCCTGGCTGCCGGCGGGCCGACGCAGCTTTTTCCAGATCCTGCCCGGCATCGTCTTCACCATCGTTGCCTCGCTGATCTCGGGCATCGTGTTCGGCCAATATCTGGCGCGCTTCGCCAATAATTACGTCACGATGTATGCGGGGCTCGCCTCGGTAATCATCGCGCTGGTGTTTCTGTATTTCATTGCCGCGATCTTCGTCTTCGGCGGCGAGCTCAACGCCGCGATCATCAAGTCGCGACTTCCTCACGGCGTGTCGCTTCAAGCAGCGCAGTCGCTAAAGCCCGCGGGGACACAGGCTTGACCAGGAAGGCGTCGGCGCCGGCCTCGCGCGAGGCCGCCTCGTCCTCGCCACGACCGGACACGCCGATGATCGGGATCCGAGCCAGCGGCGCCTGCATTGTGCGGATACGCCTGATGGCCTCGACGCCGTCGATGCCCGGCAACACCATGTCCATCAGCACCGCATCGAAGCCACCCTGCGCGAGCCGGCTCACTGCATCCTCACCGCGCCCGATGAACTCGGCATGATGGCCGAGCTCGGTCAGGATCGTGTTGAGCACGACGCGGCCGAATGGATTGTCCTCGACGCTGAGCACGCGCAGCGCCGCCAGCGGCTCCGCTTCGCCGCCTTCCGTCTTGCGTGCCTTGGCCGGCCCCGCCGCATCGAGCGTGACGGTCAGGGTGAAGGTGGCGCCGCCGCCACGCCGCGGTGCCACCGTGATGTCGCCGCCCATCGCACGCGCCAGTTGCTTGACCGAAGACAGACCGAGCCCGGCGCCGCCGAAGCGCGAGGCGATGGTGACATTGGCCTGGGTGAACGGGCGGAACAGCCGTTTGATCTCGGCCATGGTCAGGCCGATGCCGCTGTCGGACACCGAGAAGGCGACGCCGACCCGGCGCTTGTCCTTGGCTTTGCCGCTCGCTTTGCCCTTGACGGGCCGCCAAGGCGTGGCCGAGATGGCCACAGCGCCCTGCTCGGTGAATTTGACTGCATTGTCGATCAGGTTCTCGAGTGCGGCGCGGAGGCGAACGGAATCGCCGACCACGAGGCCCGGGAGCTTGTCCGAGATGTCGACCTCGGCCTGAAGACCCTTGGCGGCGGCGCGACCAGCGAGCGAATCGCCGGTGCTGCGCGCGAGCGCGCGCAAATCAAACAGATCCTGCCGTAGCGTGCCGCTCTTGCCGGCGCCCTTGCCGGTCTTGGCGGCATCGACGAACAGCGTAGCGAGGTTAGCCAGATGCTCGGCACCGGCCTTGATGGTGTCGGCCCAACGCCGCTCCCGCTCGCCAAGATCGGAGGTCGAAAGCAAATCGCTGATCGCCAGAATGCCGGTCAGGGGCGTGCGGACCTCGTGGGCAAAGGCTGCAAGCGCCGCCTGAATCACGTCGGGCGCAACGGTGCTGCGCTCGCGCACTTTGCCGACCGCCCCGGCCCGCTTCCGAGGCGGCTGCCTGGACTTTCGCGTGGTGCGCGCTGCGCGCGTTTTCGCCGCCATAAATCCCCTTCGAAGTATCCTCTTCGAACCCCCGGGCTCAAAAGCGACCATGGCACGGCGGCCACCCCGGAGTCACGGCGCTGCTGTGCTAACCCCCAGAGAAACTTAGCCTAATCCCACGGTCGTGCGGATGGCGGCGGGCGAGATACCGGCCGCACGCAACTCCCGGAGGCCGGTCGAGCGGTCCGATTTCGACAGCTTCCGGCCATCCGTGCCGCGAATCAGGCCGTGATGCCGATAGATGGGTTCGGTCAGGCCGAGCAGAGCCTGAAGCAGTCGGTGAACCGAGGTGGCGTGAAACAGGTCCTGGCCACGCACGATCTCGGTCACGTCCTGGAGCGCGTCGTCGACCACCACAGACAGATGATAGCTGGTCGGCGTCTCCTTACGGGCCAGGATGACGTCGCCCCATGCCTCAGGTCGCGCGGCGACCAGGCCACGCTCGCCGTCGGGCCCCTCACCCAACTCGTTCCAGGTCAGACCGGAGACCTGCCGGCAGGCCGCCGCCATGTCGAGGCGCAAGGCGTAAGGCGCGCCGGAGGCAATCAGGCGCGATCGCTCGCTGGCCGGCAGCGAATTCGCGTCGCCAGGATAGAGCGGCGCACCGTCGGGATCGCGCGGCCACGGCCCATTCGCCTCACGGGCGGCGACCAGCTTTGCGATCTCGGCTCGGCTCTCAAAAGCTGGATAGACGAGACCGAGTGCGGAGAGTTTTTCCAGCGCGGCGCGATAGTCGGCGAGACGCTCCGATTGCCGCCGCACCGGCGTTTCCCATGCGATCCCGAGCCAGGCGAGGTCTTCGTAGATCGCAGCCTCGAATTCCGGCCGGCAGCGCGTCGCGTCGATGTCTTCGATCCGCAGCAACAGCCGCCCGCCGGTTTCGCGCACGCGGTCGAAATTGAGCAGCGCAGAATAAGCGTGGCCGAGATGCAAAAGGCCGTTCGGGCTGGGGGCAAATCGGAAAACGGGTGGCGGCATCTGGCAAGATCTCGTCATGGCCAAGACTCTGTTACGATAGGAGATGGATGCGCGGGTCAAGCCCGTGCGTGACAAGTAGAGCGCCAATGACCATCCACCTCGAAACCCAGTCCGACCTCGAAGAAGCCGTTCACACGCTGGTCAAGCGCGATCCACGCCTCAAGCCTGTGCTGGAAATCGCAGGCATGCCGGCGTTGCGGCGGCGCGAGCCGGGCTTTGCGGGGCTTGCGCATATCGTTTGCGGACAGCAATTGTCGACCGCGAGCGCCGCCGCGATCTGGGGACGGCTGTCTGCGGCCTTCGATCCGTTCGACCATGAGGCGGTGCGCCGCGCCCGCACCGACCGGCTGGGACGGCTCGGACTATCAGCGGCCAAGATCAAGACGCTGAAACATCTGGCGCGCGAGATCGTCGCCGAGCGGCTGAACCTCGACGTGCTCGCCGAGGAAGACGCCGATGCCGCGCATCACACGCTGGTCTCGCTGCCGGGCATCGGACCGTGGACCGCCGACGTCTATCTCTTGTTTTGCCTCGGCCATGGCGATGCCTGGCCCGCCGGCGACCTCGCCGTGCAGGAGGGAATCAGGATCGGCCTCGGCCTGAAGGCGCGGCCGACGGAAAAGCAGATGGCGCCGCTCGCCGAACCCTGGCGTCCGCTGCGTGGCGCCGCCGCACATCTGTGGTGGAGCTACTACCGCGCGATGAAGAACCGCGAGGGCGTCATCGCCGGCGGAGCGAACGCCGTTTCAAACAATGTTGCTGTTGCAAAGCGCGCAGCCGTAAAGGAGAAGATGCCGGCACGGAAGAAGCCGGGACCTTCACCATGACATCGACCGACTTCGTCGTCGCACGCAACGATCTCGCGCAATGCAAGCTGATCGAGACCACCCTTCCCGATGCAGCACTCCTGCCCGCAGATGCGCTCCTGGTGAAGGTCGAGCGCTTCGCGTTCACCGCCAACAACATCACCTATGCCGTGATGGGCGACGAGCTGAAATATTGGCAGATCTTTCCGGCGCCGCAGGGATTTGGCAACATCCCGGTGTGGGGGTTCGGCGAGGTTATCGGCTCGCGACATCCGGATGTCGCCGTGGGCGAGCGGCTGTTCGGCTATTTCCCGATGGCGACGCATCTCGTCATCGAAGCCGCAGATGTCAGCAAGCGCGCACTTCGTGACGGCACCGCGCACCGCAGCCAAGTCGCGCCGGTCTATAATCTCTATTCCCGTGTCACCGGCGATCCCGCTTTCGCCGGACATCAGGGTGATCTTCAGGCACTGCTGCGGCCGCTGTTCATGTTGTCGTTCCTGGTCGACGACTTCCTCGCCGAGAACGACGATTTCGGTGCACGCAGCGTGCTGCTGTCGAGCGCGTCGAGCAAGACCGCGTTTGGGCTCGCTCATCTCCTGCACAGCCGTGGCCGCAACGTGATCGGGCTGACCTCAGCGAACAATGTCGGTTTCGTCCGCTCGCTGCCCTGCTACGACGCGGTGGTGACCTACGATCGAATCCATTCGTTGCCACCGGAAAATCCGGTCGCTTTCGTCGACATGGCCGGCAGCAGTGCGTTGCGGGCCGGACTGCACAGGCATTTCGGCCATCAGATGGCTTGCTCGGTGCGTGTCGGTCTGACGCATCGCGCGACCGACGCCGACGAAGGCGTCTTGCCCGGCGCAAAGCCGCGCTGGTTCTTCGCGCCCGACCACATCCGCAAGCGCGCTAAGGATTGGGGTCCTGGCGGAATCGAGCAACGATTTGGCGTGGCGTGGTCGGGGTTCACCCCGATGTTGGAGAGCAGCCTCCGCGTGGTCGAGAGCCGCGGCCCCGAAGCAGTGCAGCGCATTTATCTCGACACGCTCAAGGGGAGCATTCCGCCTGAGCAGGGGCATATGCTTTCCCTGCTCGGGTAAAGCGCTTTTGACACCGGTCGAACCAGTATAGCGTCCACCTCAGAGGAAACGCCGCGAAGACGGCCACGAGGTCGCGCATGCTGGATCGCACGAAGGATATGGCCGTGTCCGCGCAAGCCTGGCTCGATGAATTCGAGCGCGCGCTGGGCCAGCCCGATCGCGCCGCGCTCGACCGTCTCTTCCTCGCTGACTGCTTTTGGCGCGACGTGCTGGCGCTAAGCTGGAACCTGCAAACGCTCGCCGGTCGCGATGGGATCGTACGGGCGCTGGCCGCACTTTCACTCAACGCGGCGCCGCGCAGTTTCAAGATCGCGCCAAACCGCGCAGCGCCGCGCTGGGTGACGCGCGCCGGCACCAACACTATCGAGACCATCTTCAGTTTCGAGACCGCGCTCGGCCGCGGCAGCGGCGTCCTGCGGCTCGTGCCCGATATCGCCGACGGCGACCGGCTGAAGGCGTGGACACTGCTCACCGCGCTCGAGGAGCTCAAAGGATTCGAGGAACAGCTCGGCACCTCGCGGCCGCGAGGACAAGCCTATTCGCGCGATTTCCGCGGACCGAACTGGCTCGATCAGCGCAACGCCTCGCGCGACTATGCCGATCGCGAGCCAGTCGCGCTGGTGGTCGGCGGCGGCCAGGCCGGGCTTGCGATCGCCGCGCGGCTGAAGCAGTTGCAGATCGACACGCTGATCGTCGATCGCGGGGCGCGGATCGGCGATACCTGGAGGAAGCGCTATCACGCGCTGACCCTGCACAATCAGGTGCAGGTCAATCACATGCCCTATATGCCGTTTCCGCCGAGCTGGCCGACCTACATCCCCAAGGACAAGCTCGCGAACTGGTTCGAGGCTTATGTCGATGCCATGGAGCTCAACTTCTGGACCGGCGCTGAGTTCGAGGGCGGCGCCTATGATGAGGCCGGGGATCACTGGACGGTGACGCTGCGCCGCGCCGACGGCAGCGAGCGCACCATGCACCCGCGCCACGTGATCATGGCGACCGGCGTCAGCGGCATCGCCAACATCCCTGACATTCCGACGCTCGATCGTTTCAAGGGCACGCTACTGCATTCGAGCCGCTATGAAGACGGCGAGAACTGGACAGGCAAGCGCGCCATCGTCATCGGCACCGGCAACAGCGGCCATGACATCGCGCAGGATCTCTATTCCAGCGGCGCTGAGGTGACACTGGTGCAGCGATCGCCGACGCTGGTCACCAATATCGAGCCGTCGGCGCAACTGGCCTACGCGACCTACAATGACGGCACGCTGGAGGACAACGATCTGATCGCCGCGTCAATGCCGACGCCGCTGGCGAAAAAGACCCATGTGATGCTGACCGAGCAGTCGAAGGAGCTCGACAAGGACCTGCTCGACGGCCTTCGCCGCGTCGGCTTCAAGCTCGACTTCGGCGAGGGCGGCACCGGCTGGCAGTTCAAGTACCTGACCCGCGGCGGCGGCTATTATTTCAACGTCGGCTGCTCCAACCTGATCGTCGAAGGCGCGATCAAGCTGAAGCAGTTCGAGGACATCGAGAGCTTCACGGAAGGCGGCGCGCAGATGAAGGACGGCTCGGCCGTCGCAGCCGATCTGATCGTGCTCTCCACCGGCTACAAGCCGCAGGAATACCTGGTGCGAAAGCTGTTCGGCGATGGCGTCGCCGACCGCATCGGCCCGGTCTGGGGCTTTGGCGACGGCTTTGAGCTGCGCAACATGTATGCGCGCACGAAGCAGCCCGGCCTGTGGTTCATCGCCGGTAGCCTGGCGCAATGCCGGATCAACTCGAAATTCCTCGCGCTCCAGATCAAGGCGATCGAGGAACGGATTTTGGGACGTGAGGTGGGGACAGCTTAGGCCCATTCGTCATTGCGAGCGCAGCGAGGCGATCCAGCATCTTTCCGCGGAGACAGTCTGGATCTCTTCGCTGCGCTCGCAATGACGATGTGGGTACAGAAAAGCGCAACAGAGACAACTGAAGGAAGGGCCACCCATGCCAGCCATTCTCGGCACCGGCGAGCACCGCTACCGCGTCGTCGAAAACTTTGCGAAACTTCCCGATGGCTGGCAGCTGAGTGACGTCGCTTCGGTCGCGGTCGACAGCAAGGACCACGTCTACGTCTTCAACCGCGGCGAACATCCGATGGTGGTGCTCGACCGCGAAGGCAATTTCCTGCGCAGCTTTGGCGAAGGCCTGTTCTCGCGCGCGCATGGCCTGCATATCGATGCCGACGACAATCTCTACTGCACCGACGACGGCGACCACACCGTGCGCAAATGCACCACCGACGGCAAGGTGCTGCTGACGATCGGTATCCCCAAAAAGCCGGCGCCCTTCATGAGCGGCGAGCCGTTCCACCGCTGCACCCACACCGCGCTGTCGCCGAAAGGCGAGATCTACGTCTCCGACGGCTACGGCAATGCGCGGGTGCACAAATATACGCCGGACGGCAAGCTGATGAAGAGCTGGGGTGAGCCCGGCACCGACCCCGGCCAGTTCAACATCGTGCACAATATTGCGACCGACGCCGACGGCTGGGTCTATGTCGCCGACCGCGAGAACCATCGCGTGCAGGTGTTCGATGGCGAGGGCAAATACGAGACGCAATGGAACAATCTGCATCGACCCTGTGCGCTGTGCTGTTGCGGCGGGCGCAAGAGCCCGACCTTCGTGATCGGCGAGCTCGGCCCCGGCCTCGACGTCAACCGCCATGTTCCCAATCTCGGCCCGCGGCTCTCGATCGTCGACGCCAAGGGAAGGCGCATCGCGCGGCTCGGCGGCGAGAAAGGCCCGGGCGTTTCCAGCGGGAAGTTCTTGGCGCCGCACGGCCTCGCACTTGATTCGAGAGGCGACATCTACCTCGGCGAAGTCGGCGTCACCAATTGGAAGGCCAGCTTTGGAGACCAAGACATGCCCGCAGAGGTGCGCGCGACGCGGTGCTTGCAGAAGCTGGAAAGGGTGTCGGAGTAACTGCTGCCGCAAAGCCCAACAGAAGGCCTGTTCCGCGCCGGCTCCCTGCCGCCCCCCGTGCCAAAATCGCGGCGTTTCTGGGCGTTTGCCACCCTGCCGCCGCATTGCATGCGCCTGAATAAGTCGCTCAACGGGCTTCACAATCCCGTCACGCTGCATGTAGTATGTCAGTACATGCTGCTTCGCAGCGTATATTGGAGGCCGGGAGCGTTACTTGAACGCACATGTCTCGCAAGGCAGTTGGCCGGTGCTGGTCCTGAACGCGGACTTCCGGCCGCTGAGTTACTACCCACTGTCTCTGTGGTCGTGGCAGGACGCGATCAAGGCGGTGTTCCTCGACCGCGTCAATATCGTAGCGCATTACGACCAGGCGGTTCACAGTCCCACGCTGCAAATGCAGCTGCCGAGCGTGGTTTCGCTCAAATCCTTCGTCAAGCCGACCACGCATCCCGCCTTCACCCGGTTCAACGTCTTCTTGCGCGATCGTTTCGCCTGCCAATATTGCGGTTCGCCGGAAGACCTCACCTTCGATCACATCATCCCGCGCAGCAAAGGCGGCCAGACCACCTGGGAGAACGTGGTCGCGGCGTGCTCGCCCTGTAATTTGCGCAAGGGCAATCTCACGCCGGCTCAGGCAAAGATGTTTCCGCGCCAGAACGCGTTCGCACCGACCGTGCACCAGCTCCACCGCAACGGTCGCCTGTTCCCGCCGAACTATCTGCACGACAGCTGGCTGGACTACCTCTACTGGGATACGGAGCTGGATCCGTAGGGCTTGCGCCGCCTCTGTGATGCACCTCATAAGAGCGTCAAAACACACATAAGTGCGTCACGTTTTGCGGCTTGATCTAGTCAAAACATCACCATCG
>NZ_LBJX01000076.1:0-48018 GCF_028128895.1 Bradyrhizobium sp. CCBAU 11434 | reverse complement strand
GCCCGACGATATGGTGCCGCCGCCACAACCGGCTCCGAGTGCAGCCCCAACGGTCGCCGCGGTGCCGCCCGCACCACCTCCACCGCCGGCTCCGACCGTAGCGGCTGCACCGCCAGCGCCGCCTCCACCACCTGCGCCAGCGCCTGCCCCGGCGCCTGTTCAGGCTGCGGCCGTCGCACCGCCGCCTCCCGCAGCCGCACCCGCGCGCGATCTCAATTCACCGCTCGGCGTCTGGCTCACCGAGGAGAAGGAAGGCAAGGTCCGCATCGAGCAGTGCGGCAATAATTTGTGCGGCTATTCGGTCGACAGCAAATCGAACCAGAATGGCGAGCAAGTTCTGATCAACATGAAGCCTGGCAAGGACCTGAAATGGTCAGGCCGCATCCTCGATCCCAACAGCGGCTCCACCTACGATTCGACGATCTCGCTAAAGGGAGGCGACCGCCTGCGCGTGCAGGGCTGCGCCTTTGGCGGCATGTTCTGCGGCGGTCAAACCTGGACGCGCGTGAACTAGACCTCGCTCGACAATTTCGAGAAAGACAAGGGGCCCGTGATCCGGGCCCCTTTGCTTTTGCCCGCGATGTCACTCCGATGTGCGTCACCTCACAGAGAACCTGACGCGCGTGACAGCCCTCACATCGCCGGTTCCGTGCCCGTGACACGATCCCCGCATGGTCAATCACAAGGGGCGTGTCATGAACGGATTTCGCAAGGGTCTCTTCGCCACCATTATCGCCATCGCCTTCCCGCTCGCGCAGGCCGATGCCGCGGGCTCGACCTTCGACGGGACATGGAATGTCCGCATCTCGTCGTCGAGCGAAACCTGCGGCAACGGCGCCACTGTCGCGATCGGCATCAGCAACGGCCAGATCGCCTCGAGCAGCACGGCAGTGACGGCGTCAGGGCGCGTCGCCGATGCCGGCAGCATCAACGTCTCCTTGAGCACCGGCATCAAGCACGCGGTCGGCTCCGGCCGGCTCAGCGGCACGTCAGGCTCCGGCACATGGCGCGGGGCCATGTGCTCGGGCACGTGGACGGCGGAGCGGATGTAAGCGGAGCGCTCTAGCCCAGCGCCGCGCCGTATTCGGCGTCGGTGACCGGCTCGAGCCATGTCGAATAGACGCCGTCGAGCGCTTCCTGCATGGCGATATGGCACATGCTGTTACCAGGCGAGGCGCCGTGCCAGTGCACTTCACCTGGCGGGATCCAGACGGTGTCGCCAGGACGGATTTCCTTGACCGGGCCGCCCTTGGTCTGGACGCGGCCGACACCGGAAATCACGTAGAGCGTCTGCCCAAGCGGATGGTGGTGCCAGTTGGTGCGGGCGCCCGGCTCGAACGAGACGCGCGAGACGTTCAGCCGTGCCGGCGCGGGCGCCATGTTGATGGGATCCTGCAACACGGTGCCGGTAAAATTTTCCTTGGGCGCGCGACGGGTCGGCCGCGTGCCTGCTAGCGTGATGTCCATGGTGTCCTCGTTTCCTGTTACTTCTTGCTGGCGGCGTAGCGTGCCTTGGTTTCGGCGTTCATGGGATAATGGCCCGGCAGCACCGCACCGTTGTTCACCTCGTTGACGATCCAGGCTTCCATCCGCTCCTGCTCGACGCCCTCGGCAAGGACGTGCTCGAGCATTGCCGCCGGGATCAGCACGCAGCCGTCCTGATCGGCGACCACGATGTCGTTCGGGAATACGGCGACGCCGCCGCAGCCGATCGGCTCGCCCCAGCCGACGAAGGTGAGGCCGGCCACGGACGGCGGCGCGGCATAGCCGTCGCACCACACCGGCAGATTGGTCCCGAGCACCCCCTCGACGTCACGCACGACGCCGTCGGTGACGAGCGCGGTGACGCCGCGCTTCATCATGCGCGCGCAGAGGATGTCGCCGAAGATGCCGGCGTCGGTGATGCCCATGGCGTCGACCACGGCGATGCAGCCTTCCGGCATCGCCTCGATCGCGGTGCGGGTCGAGATCGGCGACGACCAAGACTCCGGCGTCGCCAGATCCTCGCGCGCCGGCACGAAGCGCAGCGTGAACGCCGGTCCTACCAGGCGCGGCAGGCCCGGGCGAAGCGGACGCGCGCCGCGCATCCACACATTGCGCAGGCCCTTCTTCAGCAGGACCGTGGTGATGGTGGCAGTGGTGATGCCGGCGAGGGTCTTGCGGGCTTCGGGGGACAGCGACATGGACGAGAACGAGCTCCGAGGTGCAGGAAAGAACGCGCGCATCTTGCGAGCCGGAGGCTCGTCGTCAAGGGCCAAAGCCCTGTCAAGAATGCGACCCTGCCGGGCGGTTATGCGACGCGATAACAAGGCTTTATCGTCACCCCCGGCATTAATTTATTGGACTTGCGGGCGCATTTACGCGAAGCAGGTTGAGGCGGAACTCAAGGTCGAGCCCGCGCATTTCCTCAAGGCCCGAATTCGACATCTCATGGCCGCGACGCTTCCACCGCCCCGCCTTCTGCCCAGTGGCGACAGCGCCGTCACGGTCGAGTTCAGCCGCACCATCGACGACGCCGCCAATGAGCGCGTGCTCGCGCTCGACAAGGCGCTGGCGGCAAGCCCCATCGAGGGCATCTCCGAGACGATCCCGACCTATCGCTCGCTGCTGGTGCATTACGATCCCGGCAAGATCGGTTTTGACGCGCTCGGCGAAAAGCTGCTTGCGCTCGCGACCCAGCCGCTGCCGCCGACCACAAAAGCACGGCGCTGGCGCATTCCCGTCGCCTATGGCGGCGAGCATGGCATCGATCTCGAGGATGTCGCAAAGGCGCTGAGCACCACACCCGACGACATCGTCGCCCGCCACGCCGGCGGCGATTATCGCGTCGCCATGATCGGCTTCACGCCCGGCTGGTCCTATCTCAGCGGCCTCGACAAATCGCTGCACATGTCGCGGCGGCAGTCGCCCCGGCTGTTCACGCCTGCAGGAACGATCTCGATCGGCGGCATCCAGGCGGGCATCCAGTGCCTGGCCGCGCCGAGCGGCTGGCATCTGCTCGGGCGCACGCCTGTGCGAACCTATCAACTCCACCGCAATCCGACCTTCCTCACCGAGCCCGGCGATCGCGTGACGTTTTTTGCGATCGACCACAAGACGTTCGAGGAGCTGGATCGCGCGGCCGAGGCCGGCGAGATCATCGCCGAACGGGTCGACGCATGAGCCGGCTGATCGTCACCAGCATCGGGCCTGCGAGCTCCGTCCAGGACGGCGGCCGCCTCGGCGCGCAGCGCTATGGCCTCACGGTCAGCGGCGCCATGGATCGGCTGACGCTGGCCGCAGCGAATACGCTCGTTGGCAACGAGCCGTTCGCAGCCGCGGTCGAGATCGGCCCGTTCGGTGCCACCTTCACGGCCCGGGACGGCGCCGTGCGCGTCGCCATATCAGGCGCGCCGCGCAACGCCGATATCGCCGGGAAACCGGTGGCTATGGATTCGTCCGTGACGCTGAAGGATGGCGAGACGCTGACACTTGGCTTTGCCCGTGGCGGCGCGTTCACGTATCTGGCGATCGAAGGCGCCATCAAGGGCGAAGAGGTGTTCGGCAGCCTTGCGGTGAACGCCCGCGCCGGGCTCGGCAGCCCCTACCCGCGGCCGCTGCAGGCCGGCGACGAATTCGCGGTCGATGCCGCGAGCGGTGCGCCCGAGTTGCGGATCGAATTGCCCAAGCCCGCGACCGGACCGATCCGCGTCGTGCTGGGCCCGCAGGACGACGAGTTCGACGATGCCAACAAGGCGCTGTTCCTGGGTAGCGAGTGGAAGATCTCGGCGACGTCAGATCGCATGGGCTATCGGCTCGAGGGCCCCGCGATCAAGCATCTGCACGGCCACAACATCGTCTCCGACGGCACGGTCAACGGCAGCATCCAGGTGCCCGGCAACGGCTCGCCGATCGCACTGATGATGGACCGCGGCACCTCTGGCGGCTACCCGAAGATCGCGACCGTGATCACAGCCGATGTCGGCCGTCTCGCGCAGACCTCGGCCGGAACGGCGTTCCGATTCAAGGCCGTCACGATGGCCGAGGCGCAGGACGAGGCACGCAGGTTTCAGCAGCTGATCCGCACCCTGCCCGATCGCCTGCGCTCGTCGGACACCGTCGAGCTCAACATCGAGGCACTCAGCGATGCCAATGTTGCGGGCTATGCGGTGAGCGCCATGGATGCCGGGACCTGGCAGGTCGCGGCAGAGCCGTAAGCGACAACAAGACCAAAGGCGGAGAGCAACCATGAAGACGATCGATCTCAATTGCGACCTCGGCGAAGGTTTTGGCGCGTGGGAGATGGGCAACGACGCCGCCATGATCGAGCTCGCAAGCTCGGTCAATGTCGCCTGCGGCTTCCATGCCGGCGACCCGGACATCATGCGGCGGACGGTGGAGCTGGCGAAGGCGCGCGGCGTCTCGGTCGGCGCGCATCCTGGATATCGCGACCTGCACGGTTTTGGCCGGCATCCGATCGCGGGCCTCAAGTCCTCCGAGATCGAGAACCTCGTCGCCTACCAGATCGGCGCGCTGCAGGCGATCGCGACCGCGGCAGGCCACAAGGTCACGCATGTGAAGGCACATGGCGCGCTCTCCAACGTCGCCTGCGAGGACGACATGACGGCGAAGGCGATCGCGGCCGGAATCAAGGCAGTCGACCCCAGCCTGATCTTCGTGGTGCTCGCCAATTCGAAGCTGGTGAAGGCCGGCGAGGAAGCGAACCTGCCGATGGTGCATGAGGTGTTTGCCGACCGCGCCTATGAGGACGATGGCAACCTCGTCTCGCGCAAGAAGCCCGGCGCGGTGCTGCACGACGCGAAAGCGATCGCCGACCGCGTGGTGCGCATGGTGCAGGACGGTGCGGTGGTGTCGGTCACCGGCAAGGTCATCAAGATGCGCACGGACACGGTGTGTATTCACGGCGATACGCACGGCGCCGTCGAGATCGCGCGGACCTTGCGTCAGGCCTTGAAGGATGCTGGCATCGATGTCGCGCCGTTCAAGCGCGGGTCGTGATCAGAACGGGTGCGCCGACAGCGTGCCGAAGAGAAGCACTGCGATGAGCGCGCACGCGCCGAAGATGCCGATGTGGTGCGCGTTCGCCTTTGCCCTGCGCGAGACCGATCGCGCATAGAGATGAAGCCTGGCTTCCGCCGACAATTCCCGGATGGTCGATTTCCAACGCACCATCCGCCCAGTATGAACGATCCAGCACGACGGCTGTAAGACCATCGTGCAAATAGCGATGGAAGCGCTTCCCTGGCTCGCTTTGCAGGCGAAAATTCTTCGCAGCCGCGGGTTCCAGAAATCTTATTCGCTAAAATCCAAGCCAAATGGAACCGGTTCCGGTTCCACCCGGACCAAACCTTTGAAAACAACCCCATGCACAGTAGAACGCCGCCGCGGGCGCGATTGCGCCACGGCGGCGATTCACGCTGGTCTCCCCGGGCCTTAGTACACGTCAGCCTGGAAACGGCCCTTCTTCTTGAGATCGGCGACAAAGCTGACCGCCTCGTCGGTCGAGCGCGCACCGAACTGGGCGACAATGTCGACCAGCGCGCGCTCAACATCCTTGGCCATGCGCTTTGCATCGCCGCAGATGTAGAGATGCGCGCCCTCGGCGAGCCACGTCCACACTTCGCGGCCGAGCTCGCGCATGCGGTCCTGCACGTAGAACTTCTTCTCGCCGTCGCGCGACCAGGCGAGCGACAGCCGCGTCAGCAGCCCCGAAGTCTTCATCGCGTTGAGCTCGTCGCGATAGAAGAAATCGCAGTCGCTGCGCTGATGGCCGAAGAACAGCCAGTTCTTGCCTTGCGCGCCGGTTGCCTTGCGGTCGAGCAGGAAGGCGCGGAATGGCGCAACCCCGGTGCCGGGACCGATCATGATGACGGGCGTCTTCGGATCCTGCGGCAAGCCGAAACCGTGCGCCTTCTGCACATAGACCTTGAGCTTGTCGCCCTCGGCGATGCGCTCGCCGAGGAAGGTCGAGGCGACGCCGAGACGCTTGCGCTTGCCGATGACGTAGCGAACGGAATCGACCGTCAGCGAAAGCTTTCCGGGCGTCGCATTGTGCGACGATGAGATCGAATAGAGCCGCGGCTGCAGCGGCTCCAGCGCCTCGACGAAGGCCTCCGGATGCGGCCGCGTGCCCGAAAACTTCTGCAGCGCCGCCATCACGTCGAGCGTTGCCGCATCGCCATCGGGATCCTCGCCCTGCGCCAGCGCCCTCGCCTTCTCGCGTTGCGCGCCGCCGGTGATGAACGAAAGCAGTTCGAACAGCTTGTCCGGCGCCGGCGATAGCGAGACGTCCTCGACCAGCGCCTCGCGCAACGTCTTGTTGTTGACCTTGGTGGTGTGGGACGCGCCGAGCAGCGCGATGATCTGGTCGACCAGACCGAGGTCGTTGCGGGCGAACACGCCAAAACTGTCGCCGACGACATAGTCGAGCTTGCTCTCGGAGAGGTCGAACTCGACGTGATAGGTCTCCTTCTCCGAACCGCCCTTGTTGAGCAAGCGCCGCGACAGGAAGGTGGCTTCAGCCGGATTTTCGCGGGCACGGCCAAGCTCGGCCTTCACCTCAGGCGCAGCCGGCGCACTCGCAGCCCTAGCCGCCCCTGCCGCGGGCTTCGCCGCCGGCGCCTTGTCGACCTCCTCGAACAGCTGCTTGAGCATCCGCGCCGTCTCCTTGCCGCCGGGGGCGCAGAGGTTGAGACGCGCTTCGCTCTTGTTCGCGATCGAGTCGGAATAGTCGGCGCAATTGTAGCCGCACTGGCCACAATCCTGTTGCGCCATCGCCGCCATCATGCGGCGGCGGAGCGGACGTCCCTCGGCGAGTTTCATGCGGTCGGCGATCGGCATCGCCGGATCGTGCCAGGGTGCCTCGCCATCGTCGCCATCGCCCTGCGGCGCCAGCAAGGCACCGTTCTCGATCGGCGACAGAGCCGTCGAGCCGTCGAGGCCGAGCATGCCGACGAGAAATCCGTTCAGCCAGAGCCGCTGGCCCTCACTAAACGGTGCATTGGCCGGAATGATCTCGATCTTGGGAGGCACGGACATCTGGGTCATGCTGCTACTTCCGCTTCGGCGAGTTTGCGCAGGGCTTCACCGTCATGGCGACGGGAGAAGGTCAGAAACGTCTCTTCGGGCGAGGTGCGGTTGGCGAGATACGCCTTGAGCAGGCTCTCGACGATCTTCGGCGCATCCTCGGCCTTCAGATCGTGAAACACCTCCTGGCCGATATCGGCGTCGGGGCCGAAGCCGCCGCCAGTAAAGAGGTGGTAGCCCTCGACCTGATCGTCCTCGCTCGCCCCCGGCACCTTGGCCGCGATCAGGCCGATGTCGGAAATGTAGTGCTGCGCGCAGGAGTGATGGCAGCCGGTCAGATGGATGTTGAGCGGCGTGTCGAGATTGATGCGCTCGTCACACCAGTCGCCGATCGCAGCGGCGTGACGCTTGGTGTCGGAGGCCGCGAACTTGCAGCCGGCATTGCCGGTGCAGGCAATCAGGCCGGCCCGGACGTTCGACACTTGCGTGGCAAGGCCAAGTTTCTCGACCGCGGCGGTGGCGAGCGCGACGCTCTCGTCGCGGACGCCCGAGATCAACAGGTTCTGCCAGACCGTCAGGCGGATATCGCCGTCGCCGAGATCCTGCGCGATCTTGGCGAGCCCGCGCATCTGCTCGCAGGTGAGCTTGCCGACCGGCAGCGCCACGCCGAGCCAGTTGAGCCCGGCCTGCTTCTGCTTGTGCACGCCGATATGGGCCATGCGGTCGGACAAGGGACGCGGAAGCAACGCCTCGGCCGGAACGCGCGCGAACGGCTTCTTCAGTTGCTCCTCGACGAGCTTGAGGAAGCCGTCGTGACCCATGCTGTCGAGCACGTATTTCAGCCGCGCCTTGTTGCGGTTGGTGCGGTCGCCGTGCTCGATGAAGATGCGCACGATGGCATCGGCAACAGCGGTCGCGTCTTCGGGGCGCACGACGATGCCGGAATATTTTGCAAAGTCCTTATGGCCGGTGATGCCGCCGAGGCCGAGCTTGAACCAGACACCGGGCTCGACGCCATGGCCGTCCTTCACCTCGACCGCGGTGAAGGCGATGTCGTTGGTTTCCTCCAGCGCGGCGATCTTGCCGGCGCCGTCGAAGGCAACGTTGAACTTGCGTGGCAGGCCGAACAGCGAGCGGTCGTTGAGGATGTGGTAGTGCCACTCGCGCGCGTAAGGACGCGTGTCGAGCAGCTCTTGCGGATCGATGCCGGCCGTCGGCGTGCCCGTGACGTTGCGGATGTTGTCGGCGCCGGCGCCGCGCGAGCACAGGCCGATGTCCTGGACCCCCTCGATCAGCTTGACCGCGTTCTTCGGCTCGATCTCGCGGATCTGGAAGTTGGCGCGGGTGGTGACATGGGTGTAGCCGCCGCCGCAGCTTTCCGCGATGTCGGCGAGGCCCGACATCTGCCAGTGCTTCAAAATGCCGTTGGGAATACGCAGGCGCGCCATATAGGAAGTCTGCGCCGGCGCCACCCAGAAGATGCCGTAATAGCGCCAGCGGAAATTATCCGCCGGCGTCGGATTGGCGTTGTTGCGCGCCTGGTCCTTCAGCCGCTCATAGGCATCGAACGGATGCATCTCGCGCTTGAACTTCTCCTGATCGGCGAGCTTCTTGCCCGCCGCCGTGAGCTTGTCCTGCGCCTTGATCGCCGCAGCGTCCGGCCCCATCGGTTCAGACGGAGCGCCGGCGGCAGGCGCTCCGCCGGCTGCGAAGGCGCGCCCGACACGTCCGACCTGCATGCCGGACATGAAACCTTCGAGATACCGCTTCTGCTCGTCGGAGAAATCGGCCGTGGGTGCTGTATCGAGTTTCATGGACTGAATGAACCTACTCTGCTGCCTGGACCGCGACCTGCGCGACATCGGCCGCGGGCTTGGCGGGCTTGTAAGTCGCGTAGAGCGCAAGGCCGGTGAAGACGAAGCCGCCGACGAGATTGCCAAGCGTCACCGGGATCTGATTCCACAGCCACCAATCGGAAAGGCTGACCTTGGCGCCCAGCAGCATGCCGGTCGGGATGACGAACATGTTGACGACGGCGTGCTCGAAGCCGAGCGCGAAGAACAGGAAGATCGGCAGCCAGGTCGCGGCGATCTTGCCGACCGTGGAGGTCGAGGTCATCGCCATGACGACGCCGAGGCAGACCAGCCAGTTGCAGAGGATTGCCTTGACGAAGACCGAGACCATGCCGGCGGTGCCGATCGCGGCATTGCCGATGGTCTTGGCTTCGGCGACCGCAACGATCTTCGCGGCGACGCCGGCGACCTCGACCTTGCCCATGTTGGTCAACGAGATCGCGATCAGCGCGCCGAAAGCGAGGCTGCCGAGCAAATTCGCGACGAACACCCAGGACCAGTTGGCGATCACCGCGTTCCAGCTCGCCTTGCCTTCGAGGCGCGCGAGCGGAACGATGGCAAAGCTGCCGGTGACAAGCTCGAGGCCGAGCAGCACGATCATCACGAGGCTGACCGGGAAGATCAGTGCGCCGACGAGCGGTTGGCCGGTGGTGAGAGCGCCGGTGAAGGCGAGCGTGGTGGCAGCACCGAGCAGAGCCCCGGAAATCGCTCCGCGGATCAGAATATCCCGCGGGGCAAGCGCCAGCTTCTTCAGGCTGGCATCGACCATCGAAGCCACAACGTCGGAGGGTTTCGCGTAATCCATATCGTAGCTCCAGCTTGCCGCGCTCGGCGGCGTCAACGGGTGAAACGGATGTTGATCGCGGGGAAGCCGGTTGCAGGCACGCGCCTTTGCCGGAACCCGGGGCGATCCGATCAGCCTCGTTGCTGCGGAAATCCACCATGGACTTGGAGCCGCCGGCGCCCACGCCGGGCGGCTGGGATCCTCTATTCAAGGAGTGTGCCAACGCAGCATAAGTTGCAAAACCACATGAAATCAGTTAGTTGCCCTTGTGTGCAGCGCATGAAGTGGATCATGGTTCATGCTGCTTCGGGCAGCAACGGCCCAAAGATTAAGCTTCGAATCGATGTGATTAAGCTTTGAGCAGGCCTATTTGGCCTGCCGTCCGACCTCAAACGAGGCGAGATATCCGCCGAGATCAGTGGGGTCGAAAGCCGGCCCGGCAAAGGCGCTGAAGGGGGCGTTGGGCTGGTCCGCTCCGCTCTGCCCGAGGGCGGCGTCGTAGAGATCCGGCCGGAACACGCCCATGGCGGTCTTCACGGCCTCTGGGCTGAGCGGCGTCTGTCCCCAGCGCACCATCTGCGCGTAGAGCCAGGCGGCCTGGACTGGGTCCGGGCGCCCTGCCCCTTCACGTCCAACCAGGAGATAGCGGCCGCTCTCGCGCATCGCGCCATCGGGCGAAATCTTCAACCGCCCGATAAGCGATCGCTGGATTACCTCGGCATCGACACCGATCCGCTCCGGCTGTGCCAGGATCTGCGCGGCCTGGGCGAGGTTGGCAGGCTCCTCGATGAATTCGGCTGCCTTCACCGCGGCCCGCACCAGCGCCGCGACCACGTCCGGGTTTTTGTCGGCCCAAACCTGCCGCACGGCCAGCACCTTCTCTGCCGCACGCCCGAGAATGTCGGAGACGAAGTGCAGGATATGACCGATGCCGAGATCGACGGCGATCGAGTTCCAGGGAGCGCCGACGCAGAAGGCATCGACATGGCCGCTCTTGAGACTATCGACCATGTAGGGCGGCGGCAGCACGACGAGGCGCACGTCCTCGTCAGGATCGACGCCCGCCGCCGCCATCCAGAATCGCAACTGGTAATTGTGGGTCGAGAACGGAAAGGTCATGCCGAAGGTCAGCGGATCGGCGCCAGCCTTGCGGCGCTTTGCGACGACCTTGGCCAGCGCCTTTGCTGTGACCATCGGATCGAAGCGGTCGCCATCGATCACTTCCATCAGCGCGGAGTGCAGTGCCGGCGACACCGTGATCGCGTTGCCGTTGATGCCGAGATTGAAGGGGGCCGCGATCGGCACCTTGACGTGGCCGAGCCCGAGCGAAGACGCGATTGCGACAGGCGCGAGCAGATGCGCTGCGTCGAACAGGCCGATGTTCAGCTTGTCGCGGACGTTCGACCAGGAGACCTCGCGCACCAGCTCGACCTCGAGCCCTTCGGCGGCCGTAAAGCCCTTGTCGACGGCGACGATCAGCGCGGCGGCATCGACCAGCGGGATGAATCCGATGCGAAGGGGTGCGGTCATTTCAGCATCTCCGACGCGGTGATGATCGACTGGGCGATCTCGCCGATTTTCTTCTTCTCGCGCATGGCGGTGGAGCGCAGCAGCACGTAGGCCTCGTCCTCGGTGAGGCCCTTCACCTTCATCAGGATGCCCTTGGCCTTCTCGATGATCTTGCGGTCCTCGAGCTGCGACTTGGTCCGCTCCAGCTCCTCCTGGAGTTTTGCGAAGGCGTTGAAGCGCGACACGCAGAGGTCGAGGATCGGCTTGATGCGCTCCTTCTTCAGCCCGTCGACAATGTAGGCGGACACCCCCGCCTCCACGGATGCCTGGATCGAGGCGGAGTCGCTCTGATCGACGAACATGGCAATCGGTCGCTTCACCGCACGGCTGACCTGGAACATCGCCTCCAGCACGTCGCGGCTGGGGTTTTCGAGATCGATCAGAATGATATCGGGGTCCACCGCATAAATACGGGCCAGCAGGCTCTGCATCTCGCGGATATGGACCACTTGCGTGAACCCGGCCTCCCGCAAGCCCTCCTCGAGGATCGCGGCCCTGACCGGGCTTTCGTCGACGATCACGATTTTGGGCGACTGTTCGGCGCTCATGGCTCACTCACGGCAGGCGATTCATCCATAGCATGCCGGAGCGTCATGCAAAGGGTTGTAATTATGGGCAATTGGGACTAGCTCAAGCCCGTCAATCAGGCAGATTTGGATATGGATCAGACGGCTGCGCCCAAGGTCAGCTTCGTGTCACTCGGGTGTCCCAAGGCATTGGTGGATTCCGAGCGCATCATCACGCGCCTGCGCGCGGAGGGCTACGAGCTCGCCCGCAAGCATGACGGGGCCGACATCGTCATCGTTAACACTTGTGGCTTCCTCGACAGCGCCAAGCAGGAATCGCTCTCGGCGATCGGCGAGGCCATGGCCGAGAACGGCAAGGTCATCGTGACGGGCTGCATGGGCGCCGAGCCCGAGCAGATCGAACAGGCCTATCCCGGCGTGCTCTCCATCACCGGCCCGCAGCAGTACGAGAGCGTGCTCGATGCCGTGCACCGCGCGCTGCCGCCGGCGCACAATCCGCATCTCGATCTGGTGCCACCGCAAGGCATCAAGCTGACGCCGCGCCACTACGCCTATTTGAAGATTTCCGAGGGCTGCAACAACCGCTGCACGTTCTGCATCATCCCGAAGCTGCGCGGCGATCTGGTCTCGCGTCCGGCCAATGATGTGCTGCGCGAGGCCGAGCGCCTGGTCGGCGCCGGCGTCAGGGAGCTACTGGTGATCTCGCAGGACACCTCGGCCTATGGCGTCGATCTCAAATATGCCGAGAGCCCGTGGAAGGACCGCCAGGTCCGCGCCAAGTTCCTCGACCTCGCGCGCGAGCTCGGCGAGCTCGGGGCCTGGGTCCGCCTGCAATATGTCTACCCTTACCCGCATGTCGACGAGGTCATCGCGCTGATGAACGAGGGCAAGGTGCTGCCCTATCTCGACATCCCGTTCCAGCATGCAAGCCCCGAAGTGCTGAAGGCGATGAAGCGCCCGGCGGCGCAGGACAAGACGCTGGCGCGGATCAAGCGCTGGCGCGAGGAATGCCCTGACCTTGCGCTGCGCTCGACCTTCATCGTCGGCTTCCCCGGCGAGACCGATGCCGACTTCGCCTATCTGCTCGACTGGCTCGATGAAGCCGAAATCGATCGCCTCGGCTGCTTCAAATACGAGCCGGTTGCGGGCGCGACCTCGAATGCCATCGCCAATCCCGTGCCGGAAGAAGTCAAGCAGGAGCGCTACAACGCGCTGATGGCGCGCCAGCAGAAGATCTCGGCGCGCCGGCTGAAGCGCAAGGTCGGCACGCGCCAGCAGATCATCATCGACGAGGTCGGGCCGACGGTCGCGAAGGGTCGCTCCAAAGCCGATGCGCCGGAGATCGACGGTGCGGTGTATCTGTCGAGCCGCCGTCCCTTGCGTGTCGGCGAGATCGTCACCGCGAAGATCGAGCGCGCGGATCAATACGATCTGCACGGCAGCGTCGCGGGGTTTTGACGATCAACCGAGCGCCGTGGGCTATGCGGCGCGCACGGCCTTAAGGAAACCGGACACCTTGTCGCGCAACGCATCGGCATGGCGCGACAACTGGCCCGCCGCGCCATGCATGTTAATGGCGGATGCGCCAGCGGCGTCGATCGTCTGCGTCACGGCATTGATGTTGCTGGCGACTTCGCTGGTCCCCGTAGCGGCCTGACTGACCGAACGCGCGATCTCCTGGGTCGCCTGTCCTTGCTGCTCGACGGCAACGGCAATCGTCTTGGCAATGTCGCTGATCTGTCCGATCGTCGTGCCGACCCCCTGGATCGCGGCAACGGTATCGTCGGTCGCCCGCTGCATGGCACTGATGTGAGCGCTGATCTCCTCGGTGGCCTTGGCAGTCTGGCTGGAGAGGCTTTTGACTTCGGCGGCAACGACGGCGAAACCGCGACCGGCATCGCCAGCTCGCGCCGCCTCGATCGTAGCGTTCAGGGCCAGAAGATTAGTCTGGCTCGCAATCGCATTGATCATTTCGGTGACCGCACCGATCCTGGCTGCGGCCTCCGACAGGCTCCTCACGAGATCATTGGTGCGCGCGGATGCCTGCACCGCCTCGCCGGCAATGCTTGAGGAAGTCGCGACCTGACGGTTGATCTCGGCAACGGAGCTCGACAGCTCTTCGGTCGCGCCCGCGACCGACTGGACGTTGGCAGATGCTTCGGACGAGGCGGCAGCGACGGTCGAGACGCGCTGCGCGGCGTTCTCGGCGGTCGAGCTGAGCGAGCCGGCCGTCGCCTCCACGTCCTTGGCAGCCGACGACACGGCGTTGGCAATGGAGCCGATGGTTTCCTCGAATTCGCCGGCAAGTTTGGCGATGGCGCGCTTCTTCTCTTCCCGCGCGGCAATCAGCTCCGATAAATCACGCCGAAAGCTGATGACGACGGGCTGGCCATCGATCTCCGCGGGAACAAGTGTGACCTGCACCGGGACCATCTGCCCATCCGCTCGGCGCGTGATCCATTCGAAGCGGGCGTGCCCCTCCTTCATCGCCCGCGCGAGTGTCTCCTTGACGCAGTCCGACGAGCGACGGCCGTCTGCTTGGAATTCAGGGGCCATATCGGCCGGTGACCGGGACAGCAGATCAGCCTTGCTACGATAACCGCCAAACCTGACCGCCGCCTCGTTACAGGCGATGATCTTGGGTCCCGCCAGCACCATGACCGCATCAACCGAATGTTCGAAGACTGCTTGCCCGACCTGACCATTGCGGTCCTGGCTTGTCCGTCGCCCGAAGAATCTCATCCGCTCCCCCCATCCCGAAGCGGTCCAGTGACTAGCAAGGAAACATTAACCAAACACTTAAGGGGTGCCTGCCGGGGCGCGATCAGCCCGCAGCAAGCCATTTCGGCACCCAGCGCTCGGGACGCGGGGCGCGGGCGAGATCGGCCTTGGCCTCAGTGAGCAGCGCCGGCTCGCCGTTGATGGTCGGGCGCACATCGTATTCGAAATTCGGCATGACGCGGCCGTCGGCGTAGAGGCCGAATTTCATCGCGTACCACAGTCCGAGCTCGGGCTGGGCGCGGCGCATCTCCTCGCGCAGGTCGCGCAGCAGGGATTCGATCGAGGCAGCTTCCTCGAAGGGCTGCGGCCCGCGCGATAGCACGCGCGCCTCGTATTGCTTGCCTGATATAGCAACCTCGAAATGAGTCTTGTCCCAGGCCTTCTTGCCCCTGGGCAGATGCGCGGCCAGCCGCCAGCCGAGCTCGGCCATCAGGCGGTGATTGGCCCAATATTCCTCGCGGTCCCGGCTCCACTTCTCGACGAAGCCGCGGAAGTCGGGCAGCTCCCCGTCCTCACAGGCGACAGGTTCGCCGGCCGGGCGTCGCGCAAGCCATTGCGCAAGCTCGACGGTCTGCGGCTCGACCTCGTCATGCGGCCGCAGATCGTGCCAGGCCTTGTCGAATTGCAGAGAGGTCAGTTTCGCCAGCAATGCGTCGAGGGATGGCGCAAGCAACTCGTAATCGCCCTCCGAGCCCAGTCCCACGATCGGGGGGGCGTCACGGTCGAGACCAGCGCCATACCAGCCGCCGACGGCCGAACCGTCAGGCAGTCGCATGAACAGCGCGAAGCGGTCGCGCAAGGGGCTGCCATCGAAGATCGGGGCCTGATCGGAGAACTGGCCTTGCAGGGAGAAGCAGCCGACGCTGCCCCAGGGGCGACCGTTCAGCCAGCCGGCAAAATCCAGCAGCAGGGGCGGCGCCTCGATGCCCGGCGGAAACGCGCCGCGAATGCTGTCGAGGTCAATCGGATAAGGCGTGTCGGACAAGGCTAAAAACTATCTTGATGGTCCCGTCCCCATTGGTCTGTCCCGGCTGAGGTCCGGTTCGAACCAATTCGCGTTTCGAGATCACAAACGCGCTAGAGGCTCATAGGTTTCTGCGCAGCAAACAAATGACACGCAATCACAAGATCGATATCCGGCCGGCGCTGCGCGCGCTCGCGGCCACATTGACCCTGCTCACGTTTCCGGCCGCCGCGCAATCCCCGTCGGCGGCGCAGGCGCGGCAATGGTGCTTCGGTTCCGACAAGGTCAGTGACGACCAGCGGCTCGCCGGTTGCTCGGTCGTGCTGAAGGCCAATCCGTCGAATGCGGTCGCGCTCGCCAATCGCGGCGAGATGTTTCGGCGCAAGGGCGAGACCGAGCGTGCCTTGGCCGATCTCAACCGCTCGATCGATCTCGACGAGACTGATGCTGCCGCGTGGTTCAATCGCGGCATCGTCCATGACGATCTCGGCGACCGCGACCGTGCCATCATGGACTACACGCGCGCTATCCGGCTCGTTCCCGACGACGCGTGGTACTACAACAACCGGGGCAATTCCTACATCGGCAAAGACGACTATGAGCATGCGCTCACCGACTACAACAAGGCGATCAAGCTCGATCCGAAATTCGCGCTCGCCTTCTACAACCGGGGCACGGCCTATCGCGAACATGGCGAGGCCGAACGTGCGCTGGCGGATCTCGATCTGTCGATCAAGCTCGATCCGACCTATGGCCCGGCCTATGGCAACCGTGCGCGCATCTTCCGCGATCGCGGCGATCGCGATCGCGCGCTGGCCGATTTCGCCAAGTCGATCGAGCTCAACCCCAACAACGACCGCGATTTCTATGCGCGCGCGAACATGTATTTCGACGCGCATGATTATGCGCTGGCGCTCACGGATTACGATCGCGCGCTCGCGGCCAATGCGAGCTACGCCGGCGTGTTCAATTCGCGCTGCATGACGCGCGCGATCCTCGGCCGCCTGCAGGACGCGCTGGCCGATTGCGAGCAGTCGCTGCGGATGCGGCCGAACGATCCCTACACGCTGGATAGCCGCGCCCTCACCTATTTGAAGCTCGGCAATCTCGACGCGGCAATCGCCGACTACGACACCGCCCTGGGCGCAAAGCCGAAGCTCGACTCGTCGCTCTACGGCCGCGGGCTTGCGAAGCGAAAGAAGGGCGATGGTGAAGGCGCCGAGCGCGACATCGCGGCGGCGAAGGCGATCAATGCCGCCATCGCCGACGAGTTCGCACATTACGGCGTGGAGTAATCCTCCCGCGCGCCAATGTGACACTATATTGCATTCACGCAGAGGTCACGGACTCGTCCTAATCCTCGCGCGCTTTCAACGCGAGCGAGGATTATTGATGAGCCGTCTCCCGGACATGCTGCGCACGCAGCGCTTCGACGATTACCGCTTCTACCACCAGAGCACTGTCAACCAGACGCTGCACCTCATCAGCGCGATCATCTTCCTCGCCTGCTACGCGTTGCTGTTCAGGGATCCCGCGCTCGCCGGTTTAGTCGGCTGGCTCGCGATGCTGACGCGCCAGGGCCGGGCACTTCTTCTTCGAGCCGAATGGCTACGACGCGGTCAATGACGTCAGCAACGAATATAAGGAAGCGGTGAAGGTCGGCTACAACCAGACGCGCAAGATCATCCTTTTGCTGGTCTGGGGCAGCGCGCCGACTGCACTGTACGCGTATCCGACGCTGTTCGGCCTGTTTGCTCCGCCGGTCGATCGCCTCGACTTCGTCCGCCACGTCGGTGTGCTCTGGCTTGCGATCGGCGTCGGTGGCGGGCTGGCGCGCATGCTGCAGCTGTTCGCCGCGCGCGGCGTCACGACCGGACTGGTGTGGAGCTTCAAGGTGCTGACGGATCCCTTCCACAACATCGCGCTGTACTGGAATTCGCCGCTCAGGCTGATGCGCGGCGAGCTGATCGACAGCGCGATCGCGGATGCCGACTGGGGGGGACGAGAAAGCCGAGGAAGCCGCGCATCTGACCTGAGCGAGCGGATGGCTCGCAAACGACCGGCTTGACAAGCCCTGCCCTTCGGCTGTACGGACGCGCCCCATGATCAACTCTCGGACCAACCGCCGCGCAGCTTTCCGTCGTCGCACCAGCGACGATGATGGGTTGCGCCATGTCCGACGACGCCGCTGAACCAGTAATTCAGCAAAGTTTTCGAGAAGGCCGCACCCGCAAAGTGCGGCCTTCTTGCTTTTCGCGTCCTTTTTCACCCGCCTCCAGAGGAGTTCGACATGACCACCGCCACCCATCCGTATGACGCGCTGATGGACATCACTGCACGGCCGAAAGCCGTGTTCGTCCGCGGCGCCGGCTCATACCTCTGGGACGACAGCCGCAAGCGCTATCTTGATTTCGTGCAGGGCTGGGCCGTGAACTGCCTTGGCCATTCCCCGTCCGTCATCGCGGATGCGCTCGCCGCGCAGGCGAAGCGGCTGCTGACGCCGAGCCCGGCCTTCTACAACGAGCCGAGCCTCAAGCTTGCAAAGGCGCTGGTCGAGAAAAGCGCGTTCGACCAGGTGTTCTTTGCCAATTCCGGCGCGGAGGCCAATGAGGGCGCGATCAAGCTCGCGCGCAAATATGGCAGCCTGCACAAGGGCGGCGCGTTCGAGATCATCAGCTTCGAAGGCGGCTTCCACGGACGGACGCTGGCGACGATGTCGGCCTCGGGCAAGAAGGCGTTCGAGCCGCTGTTCGAACCGAAGGTTGCCGGCTTCAAGAAAGCCAAGCTGAACGACATTGCCTCGGTCGAAAGGCTGATCAACGACAACACCGTCGCGGTGATGCTCGAGCCGATCCAGGGCGAATCAGGCGTGTGGCCTGCGACCGACCAGTTCCTGCGCGAGCTGCGGGCGCTGACCGAGGCCCACGGCCTGCTGCTCATTTTCGATGAGATCCAGACCGGCATGGGCCGGACCGGAAAGCTGTTCCACTATGAGCACGCCGGCATCGCGCCTGACATCATGACGCTCGGCAAGGGCATCGGCGGCGGCGTGCCGCTCGCGGCGCTGCTCGCGACCGAACGCGCCTCCTGCTTCGAGCACGGCGACCAGGGCGGCACGTTCAACGGCAACCCTGTGATGTGCGCGGCCGGGCTCGCTGTGCTCGCTGAGGTCGGTAAGCCGGAGTTCCTGAAGCAGGTCACCGAGACCGGCCTGCTGCTCGAAAGCGAGCTGCAAAAGGTCTCGGCGCGGCATGGCCTCGGCGGCGTGCGCGGTCGCGGGTTGTTGCTCGCGCTCGACCTCAAGCTGCCGATCGCGTCCGGGATCGTCGCGCAGGCGTTCGAGGCCGGCGTATTGCTCAACGCGCCGCAGCTCGACAGCCTGCGCTTCATGCCGGCGCTGAACGTCACGAAGGCAGAGATCGCCGAGATGATTGGCTGTCTCGACGACATCCTGACCAAGGCCGGCGCGGCAAGACGCGTGGCGTAAACCGAGGTGGCAGGGTTCCGTAGCTCAAGGGATAGAGCACCGCGTTGCGGACGCGGAGGTTCGAGGTTCGAGTCCTCGCGGGACCGCCATCTACGGCTTCAGGATCGACGCACCCGTCGTCTTGCGGCTTTCGAGATCGATATGCGCCTTCGCCGCGTCCTTGAGCGCATAGGCGTGGTTGATCGGCACGTGCAGCTTGCCGTTGATGACGGCGGAGAACAGCGTATCGGCGCCTTCCAGCAGCTCCTTGCGCGTGCCGATATAGTCGTTGAGCTTCGGCCGGGTCGCAAACAGCGAGCCGTGATTGTTCAGCTCGGCGATCGAGAACGGCGGCACCGGGCCTGAGGCGTTGCCGAAGGAGACGAACATGCCGCGCGGCTTCAGGCACGACAGCGAGCCCGGAAAGGTCGATTTGCCGACGCCGTCATAGACAACGTCGCAGCCCTCGTTGCGGCTGATCTGTTTGACGCGCGCGACGAAGTCTTCCTCGTTGTAGAGGATGACGTGGTCGCAGCCATTGGCCTCCGCGAGCTCGGCCTTCTCGCGCGTGCCGACCGTGCCGATGACGTGGGCGCCGAGCGCGCTCGCCCATTGGCAGGCCAAGAGGCCGATGCCGCCGGCGGCGGCATGGATCAGCACGCGATGATGCGGTTCGACCTTGAACGTCTTGTGCAGGAGATACCAGACGGTCAGGCCCTTGAGCATCAGCACGGCGCCCTGCTCGTGGGTGATGTGATCGGGCAGCTTGACCAGCTTCTCCCAGGGGATGTTGCGCTCGCTCGTGTACGCGCCAAGATTATGGTAGTAGGCGACGCGGTCGCCAGGATGAAAATTCGTCACGCCCGGCCCGACGGCGACCACCTCGCCCGAGGCCTCATTGCCGGCGATGAAGGGCAGTCCCGGCGCCTTGTAGAGGCCGGTGCGGTAATAGACGTCGATGAAGTTCAGGCCGACCGCGTGCTGGCGGATGCGCACCTCGCCGGGTCCGGGCGCCGGCAGGTCGACGCTTTCATAGACCAGCGCGTCGGGGCCTCCGACCTTGTGCACACGGACCGCTTTGGTCATCACCTGACCTCCTCTTCGCATCAGCCAGCGAAAGACATCGCGCCCGCCTTGTCAACTCGCCCCAGATTGGAACGGTTACGGCTTGCCGACCTTCCTGCGGTTGCGCTTGGCCAGCACGTTGAAGAATTCCACCGCCGCCGAGAACGCAATTGCGAAATAGATGTAACCGCGGGGAATGTGGAATTTGAATCCGTCCGCAACTAGGGCAACGCCGATCAGCACCAGAAATGCCAGGGCCAGCATTTTGGTGGTCGGATGTTCCGCGACGAATCGCGCCACGGGTCCTGAGGAAATGTACATGATCAGGCAGGCGATCACGACGGCCGCAATCATGATCTCGAGGTCCTGGGCCATGCCGATTGCGGTGATGATCGAGTCCAGCGAGAACACGATGTCGATGACGACGATCTGGAGGATCACCCAGAAGAAGGCGCTGCGAGCGGACTTGCCCTCGCCTTCCTCGTCGTCGGCGTCGACTTCGGCATGGATCTCGTGCGTCGCCTTCGCGATCAGGAACAGGCCGCCGCCGATCAGGATCAGATCGCGCCAGGAGAAATCATAATCTGAGAACGAGAACACCGGCGCGGTCAGGCCGATCAGCCAGACCAGCACGCTGAGCAGGATGATGCGGAAGACCAGAGCCAGCGCCAGCCCGATCTGCCGGGCGCGATGGGCCAGCGGCTCGGGGATGCGCGAGACGATCACCGACAGGAAGATCACGTTGTCGATGCCGAGCACGATCTCGAGTGAGGTCAGGGTGAGCAGCGCCGCCCAGGCCTCGGGGCTGGTCAACAAATGCATCATCCGAACGATCTCACAAGGCGGATCAATGCATCACTGAATGCGATCCAGAACGCGATCGCGCAGAGCGCAACCGTTAGGCCGGTGCCGACGCGAAAATCCATCTCCAGCGCGTAGAAGCCGAGTACGCCCCACAGCACGATTAGCGACATCGTCAGCCAGCGCAGCCGCACGACGCGGACAGGGTGCAGCACGTGGAACGGCACGAAGGTCAGCACCACTAGCGCCGCCACCAGCAGCGTCGACGACAGCGGCGGCCAGTGCAGCAGGAACAGATAGAACGCCGCCGCGTTCCACAGCGCCGGAAAGCCGCGAAAATGATTGTCGTCCGCCTTCATGCGCAGATCGGCGAAATAGAGCGCGCTGGTGACGATGATGGCGATGCCGAGCAAGGGCGCCGCCACCGGCAGCAGCATGCCGCTCGCCACGATCGCATAGGCGGGCACGAACACATAGGTGACGAAGTCGACCACGAGGTCGAGCACGTCGCCGGACCAGTTCGGCTGCACGTTCTTGACGTCGAGCAGGCGCGCGATCGGCCCGTCGATGGCGTCGATGATGAGGGCGACGCCCAGCCAGCCGAACATCGCCGCCCAATGCTCGCGCACGGCCTCCAGCATCGCGAGCAGCGCGATCGCCGCGCCGAAGGCGGTGAAGATGTGCACCGAAAACGCCGCGGCACGGACCACGGGCGTCGGCTTGAGGGAATCCCCTTGGCTATCCATGGCCTCTGCTACCAGAACGGGACCGGTTTGCACATCCGCCACCGCGGCGTTGCGCCGCGCAATCGGTCATAAAATCAGGCAAAATAGGTGGGCTTGAATTTGCCGCAGGGCGTGTCAAATGTCGTTCCATGACAGACGCATCGACACATTTTGACGCAAGCGTCATCGGCGGTGGACCGGCAGGCCTTGCCGCGGCAATTGCCTTGGCGCAGCGAGGGGCGCGGACCGCGCTGGTCGCGCGACGCCTGCCCTATGCAGATAACAGGACCACCGCGCTGCTGGGTGCCTCCGTCGATCTCCTGGAGAGCCTCGAGGTCTGGTCGCGCTGCAAGGACAAGGCGGCCAGCCTTGAGGTGATGCGTCTCGTCGACGACACCAACAGGCTGTTCCGCGCGCCCGAGGTCCGATTCTCCTGCCACGAGATCGCGCTCGATGCGTTCGGTTACAATATCGACAACCGCTCGCTGATGCTGGCGCTGGAAGCGCGTGCGGCCGAGTTTCCGAACCTCGTGCGTTTCGACGACGAGGCCGAAAACGTCGTCATCGAAGCCGATGACGTCGCGATGCGCACGGCCGCCGGACAGTTTCTGACAGCCCGGCTCGTGGTCGGCGCCGACGGTCGGCATTCGCTGTGCCGGGAGGCCGCCGGCATTGCGGTGACGCGGCGCGACCTGACGCAGACCGCCCTGACCTTCAACGTCGCTCATGCCCGCCCGCACCGTAACGTCTCGACCGAGTTCCACACGCCGCATGGCCCTTGCGTGTTCGTGCCCCTGCCCGGCAACCGCTCCAGCGTGGTCTGGGTCTCGGCACCCGCCGAGGCCGAGCGGCTTCGCGGCCTCAGCGACGAAGATCTCTCCGTCGCGATCGAGAAGCAGTCGCATTCCATCCTCGGCCGCATGACGGTCGAGCCCGGCCGCAATGTGTTTCCGCTGGCGATTGAGCGGCCGCAATCCTTCGCGCGCGACCGCGTTGCGCTGGTCGGCGAAGCCGCCCATGTGGTTCCCCCGATCGGTGCCCAGGGTCTCAATCTCGGCCTGCGAGATGCGGCCGACATCGCCCGGCTCTCCGGCGAGGCCATCGCATCGGGAAAGGACCCTGGCGCGGATGAGGTGCTCAGGCGTTACGACCGGGCGCGGCGCCCGGACATTCTGAGCAGGACCTTTGCGATCGACATCGCCAATCGTTCGCTACTCAACGATTTCCTGCCGCTCCAACCGATCCGCGCCGTCGGCATGCACCTGTTAGGCGCCATCGGCCCGCTCAGGCGCTTTGCCATGCGCGAGGGACTGACGCCGACCTGGCGCAAATAGCGCAAGCGGCCTTTACGGAAACGCGAGCCGGCCGGTCTGCAGCAGCCACATCACGCTGGTCAGCGTGACCACCGACGCGAACGTGCCGAGCAGCACGGCGACGGAGGCGGGTTCGATCCAGGCATCGTTCTGCCGGGCGATCACGAACACATTCAGCGCCGGCGGCAGCGAGGCCATCAGAATCGCTGTGGCGGCCCAGGGCTGCGCGAACGGGCCGAACGCCAGCATCAGGCCGAACGCTGCGAGCGGATGGATCAGCAGCTTGACCGCGATCACGCCGGGCACTTCCCAGGGCACGCGATCGAACGGGCGAAGCGCAACGGTCACACCGAGCACGAACAACGCGGTCGGCGCGGCCGCGTTCTGGAGGAAGGTAATGGTGCGGTCGAGCGCGACCGGCAGCTCGATATGCAGCGCGGCAACGGCTGCGCCAAAACAGGCCGACATGATCAGCGGGTTGAGCACGATCTGTTTCAGCACCACGCCGAAGGCGTGCACGATCGAGGGATGGTCGCGGTCTGACAGCTCGATCAGCAGCGGCACGATCGTGAACAGGAAGATGCTGTCGCAACAGAAGATGAGCGCGGTCGGCGCCGCCGCCTTTGACCCGAGCACGGCAAGCGCCAGCCCCGGCCCCATGTAGCCGATATTGCCGTAACCGCCGGAGAGGCCGGCGAGCGTCGCCTCACGCAGCGTCAGCTTCCCGAGCGCCTTGCCGACCACCAGCGCGATGGTGAACGCCGCCATTGTCGACAGCGTGGTCGCCACCAGGAATGGCGGGTTGTTCAGCTCCGAGAATGGCGTCTTCGACATGATCGCAAACAGCAGCGCCGGCAACGACACGTAGAGCAGGAAGAAGTTCATCCAGGCGAGCCCCGATTCCGGCAAGGACTTGACCTTACCGCAAGCGAAACCGACGAAGATCAAGCCGAAATATGGTAGCGCCAGATTGAGGATATCGGCCATTGATGAAGTGTTTTCTGAAGGCTTAGGGGTTATCCGCCCCTTAACGGCAGGTTAATTCCAGATCAGGCCACTAGCATCGGCCACAATCCTGGTCTATCGACGAAGGATGATTAAAGCGCGGACAGCCAAATTCCAGATCGGACAGGTCGTGCGCCACCGGATCTTCTCGTTCCGGGGGGTGATCTTCGACATCGATCCGGAATTCAACAACACCGAGGAGTGGTGGCTGTCGATCCCCGAAGAGGTCCGGCCCCACAAGGATCAGCCGTTCTACCATCTGCTCGCGGAGAACGCGGAGTCCGAGTACGTCGCCTATGTCTCCGAGCAGAACCTGCTGCCCGACGAGTCCGGCGAGCCGATCCGGCATTCCCAGGTGGCCGAGATCTTCATCAAGAACAAGGATGGCGGCTACCGCCCGCGCAATCCGTCGCTGAACTAAGCCGTTCGTCGACCTGAGCTTCACCGCCATCAAGCAGGCAGCAAAAAAAGGCGCCCGATCGGGCGCCTTTTTCATGTCCGGGACTGAGTCCGATTACTTTTGGCCCGCCGGAGCTGCAGCGGGTGCACCAGGCGCCCCGCCGTTTTGCTCCAGCTTCTTGCGCTGCTCTTCAGCCTTCTTCTGAAGCTCTTCCTGCAGCTTCTTCTGGGTTTCCTCAAACACCTTCGGATCGGTCGGCGGACCGTCATAGGCCTTCTGGAATTCACCGGTGAGCGGCAGAGGCAGGGTCAGCGGCGCACCGTTGGCGTTGATCGCCTGCACCACGAGGTTCTGGCCCTTCTTCAGGTTGGCGATCAGCTCGGGCGTTGCCTCGTAGTCGGACATACAGCCGTTCTGGAAGCAGATCACATACGGGCTCTGCAGCGGCGGGTTGTTGTCGACGATGATGCGGGTGCCGTGCACGAGCTGCATGCCGAGCGGCAGCGTCACGCGCAGGATCTTCTTCGGCTCGCCTTCCGGCTCGATGATGACAGCGGCGATGACCGGCTGGCCTGATTCGATGCGACCGTCCTTGCCGGTGAAGCAGACCTGCTTGGCGTTGGCATCCTGGCCCTTGAGGCAGAACTTGGTCCAGGGCGCGTAGATCAGCTGGATCTGCTGATCGGCGGGCTGGGCACCCTGCGCCGCCGGAGCACCCGGCTGTGCCGGAGCCTGCTGGGCCTGGGGAGCCGGCGCGGGCGCCGGAGCAGCCTTGGGAGCTGCCTTTGGAGCGGCTTTCGGGGCAGCCTTGGGGGCGCCCGGGGCCGGTGCGGGGGTCTGGGCTTCAGCGGCAAACGGGATGGCCAATGCCGTCGCCGTCAACAGAGCGAGAACTCGCCCGCGCGGCCGGACGGACGCGGCCAAATAACGGAAATTCATTGCAGAAAACCCTTTCTGAACGGGAAGTGCCCGAACCGCTCCGAAGCACCGAACCAAGCCGCCTTGGGCGCGGCTCTCTCCCCGTCAATTGAGGCAGATCAGTGACGGGCTCGGCGCTCTTGCGCGATTGCGTGCCTTCTTAACGTGGTCGACGGAAAGATCAATGCCGACAAGCGTCTTTGGCCACATCCGGGCGGACGCCCAGTGAAATCCCTGTGATAGGATTCCCTACACCAGCCCTCGAATCAACGTGTCCGAATGTTCATGTTCCAGCGCCTGCTCGAGGGGCCCGGTCTCCGTCTTTGCAGCCTCGCCTTGATCCTCAGCGTCGGCCTGATCGCAAGCGCTGGGCAGGCCGAGGAGTTGCATGCGATCGCCATGCACGGCAAGCCAGCGCTGCCGGCCGATTTCACCCACATGCCCTACGCCAATCCTGACGCCCCCAAGGGCGGCCGGCTGACCTGGGGCATTCTCGGCACGTTCGACAGTCTCAATCCGTTCATCGTGAAGGGATTGGCGGTGCAGCCGATCCGCGCCTACGTGGTCGAAAGCCTGCTGGCGCGCGGCCAGGACGAGCCGTTCACGCTCTACGGCCTGCTCGCCAAATCCGTCGAGACCGATGACGAGCGGAGCTACGTCACGTTCCACATCGATTCACGTGCGCGCTTCTCCGACGGCAAGCCTGTGACCGCCGAGGACGTGCTGTTCTCCTGGCAGCTGCTGCGCGACCATGGCCGTCCGAACCTCCGGCAGTACTATTCCAAGGTCGCCAAGGCGGAGGCACCCGATCCCCTCACCGTCCGCTTCGATCTCACCGGGGCCGACGACCGCGAGCTACCGCTGATCCTCGGCCTGATGCCAATCCTCCCCAAGCACGCCGTCGACGTTGCGAATTTCGAGGAGACGACGCTGTCAGGACCGATCGCCTCCGGCCCCTACCGCGTCACGGCGGTCAAGCCCGGCGCCAGCGTCACCCTCACACGCAATCCCGATTACTGGGGCCGCGATCTCCCGGTCAATCGCGGGCTCTTCAATTTCGACGAGATCCGGCTCGACTATTATCGCGAGGCCAATGGCCAGTTCGAAGCGTTCAAGCGCGGCCTCTATGATTTCCGCGTCGAGAACGAGCCGCTGCGCTGGCACGACGGCTACGATTTCCCGGCCGCCAAGAGCGGCGAGGTGATCCGCGACACCTTCAAGCCGGGCGTG
Source organism: Bradyrhizobium sp. CCBAU 11434 (assembly GCF_028128895.1). Classification (NCBI taxonomy): domain Bacteria; kingdom Pseudomonadati; phylum Pseudomonadota; class Alphaproteobacteria; order Hyphomicrobiales; family Nitrobacteraceae; genus Bradyrhizobium; species Bradyrhizobium sp. CCBAU 11434. The sequence goes on along the minus strand of NZ_LBJX01000076.1, from coordinate 21,591 downwards.
CCGCAGCCCTCGGAATTCCTGGTGTTCAACACACGGCGTCCTGTATTCGCCGACATCCGCGTGCGCCAGGCGCTGACGCTGTTGTTCGATTTCGAGCTGGTCAACCGCAACTATTTCTTCTCGCTGTATTCACGCGTCGCCGGCTATTTTGCCGGCTCCGAGCTGTCGGCCTATGCTCGGCCCGCGGATGCGCGCGAGCGCGAGCTGCTGAAGCCTTTCGCGGCGCAGATCCCCGAAGATATCATGGATGGCAGCTACCGCCTGCCCGTCACCGACGGCTCGGGGCGCGACCGGACCACGCTGCGTGCAGCGCTGAAGCTGCTGTCGGACGCCGGCTACGATCTCGAAGGCACCGTGCTGCGCAACCGCCAGACAAAAGCGCCTTTCACCTTCGAGATGCTGGTGACGACCCGCGACCAGGAACGCATCGCGCTCGCGTTCCAGCGCGACCTCAAGCGCGCCGGCATCGATGTGAGCGTGCGCGCGGTCGATCCGGTGCAGTTCGACCAGCGCCGGCTGTCCTACGAGTTCGACATGATCCAGAACCGCTGGGATCAGTCGCTGTCGCCCGGCAACGAGCAGTACTTCTATTGGGGCAGCGCGGCGGCCGACAATCCGGGGACCCGAAACTATATGGGCGCGAGGGATCCCGCGGTCGATGCCATGATCAAGGCCCTGCTGGAGGCCCGTGATCATACGGATTTCGTCGATGCGGTGCGGGCGCTCGACCGCGCCTTGATGGCGGGCTTCTACACAATCCCCTTGTTTAACGTATCCGAGCAATGGATCGCGCGCTGGAATCGGATAGAACAACCACAGGCCACTGCGCTCTCAGGCTATTTGCCGGAGACTTGGTGGTCGAAGGGTGAGCCTCAAGCCAGTCCAGCGAAGTGACGCCGTGAACCAGCCAGCCGTATCGCCGACGCTCGACACGCTGTTCCAGCGGACGCTGATGCGGCAGCCGCACGCGCCCGCTTTGCTCGACCCTCTCAACAAATCCCGCATCACCGGCCACCAGCCGCGGCGGCTGACCTACGCCGAGGCGGACACCGCCATCGAGGCGCTGTCGGCGCATTTCGTCGAATCGGGCCTACCGGCCAATTCGGTGATCGCGATCCAGTTGCCCTCGACCATCGAGTTCGTGCTGACGGTGCTGGCCGCCCATCGCGCCGGCCTGGTCGTGGCCGTGCTGCCGCTACTGTGGCGACAGGCGGAACTGGCGGCCGCGCTCAACCGCACCGCGGCCCGCGCCATCGTCACCATGAGCAAGGTCGACAGTGTCAGCTACGCCGACCTCGCGATGCACGCAGCCGCCGAGGCCTTCTCGATCCGCCACGTGTTCGGCTTCGGCACCGATTTGCCCGAAGGCATGGGTTCGCTCGACGAGGTGCTGGCACGCCCGCCCGGCACCACGCGCGCCGTGATCCAGGACGGCCGCAAGGCGGCGATGATCTCCTTCGACGTCACGGCGGAAGGTTTCCGCCCGGTGCCGCGGCCGCATTTCAGCCTGATCGCGGGCGGGCTCGCGATGTCGCTGGAAGCCGACATCCAGCAGGGCGCCACGGTGATGTCGGCGTTCACACCGATGTCGTTCGCGGGCCTCGCCTCCTCGCTCGCGGCGTGGCTGTTGTGCGGCGGCACGCTGGCGCTGCATCATCCGTTCGAGAGCGAGGTGCTGGAGCAGCAAATCAACGAGCACGCCTGCGACGTGCTGATCGCGCCGGCCCAGCTCGCCCTGCGCCTCGGCGATTCCGGTCTGGCGGCGCGGATGCCGACCTTGCGCAATGTCATCGGGCTCTGGCGCGCGCCGGAGCAGGTGGCGGCGAGCGAAGCCTGGATCGCGCCGCATGCGCCGCTCACGGACGTCTACCTGTTCGGCGAGGCCGGTCTGTTCGGCGCCAGGCGCGGCGAGGACGGCGTGCCTGTCGCGGTGATGCCCGGCCCGCACGGCGCTCCACGTGAGCAGTCCAGCTCCTCGATCGCCGGCGAGATCCTGCTGACGCCGAAGGGCACGCTCGGCCTGCGCGGCCCGATGGTGCCGATCGCGGCCTACGCGCCGCCGCAGCCGGTCGGCGAGACGCTGACGGCCCAGCCGCCACGCGACTATGTCGACACCGGCTATGCCGCCCGGATCGACCGCGCCAGCGGTGCAATCTGCATCACTGCGCCGCCATCCGGCATCATGGCCGTCGGCGGCTATCGCTTCCTCTCCAACGACCTGCAGGAATGGGCGCGCCGGCTCGGCCAGGGCGCGCTGCTGACGGCCCTGCCCGACCGGCTCTCGGGCCATCGGTTGGCGGGCCGGGCCCAGGACAATGCCCGCGCCCGCGAGGCGCTCAGCGAACTCGGTCTTAACCCCCTGATGGTTGAGGCTTTTCGCGACCGCTCCGGCCCGGTTTGAGCGCAGTTTTGCCTGATACATTGACGCTGCATTAAGGCGGCCGGACTAGATTGCGCAGCATCGATTGCGTGATCAGAGTATCCTGATGTCCCAGGCGGGCCCGATCCTCTTTGTGTCCAATTCCGAGCGCCCAGCCTTCCTTGCGGCGCTGGACGAGGCCCGTCTCTTTCCCGTCGTCGACAGCGATTGGGCGAGCGCGTCGCGCGCCGTCGAAGAGGTGCAGCCGGCCGCCGTCCTTGCGGCGATGTCTGGCGGACACGAGCCGTACATGCCCCTGCTCGCGAAGAAGATCGCGGATCAGCCGCTTTATCTGCCGCTGGTCGCGCTGGATGCGCAAGCAACGCTGCCCCACAACGCGCTGCCTTTCGCCACACGCGGCAATGCCGCCGAACGCCTGATCGCGCGCCTGCGCGCCGCGATCCGCATCCGCACGCTGCATGCCACCGTGCTGCGCCGCCTGCCGGAGGTGAAGGTCGCTCTGCCGGACGCCGATCCCGTGCGCGATGCCATCGTGCTCTTGATCGGCCGCGGCGCCGCCTACCCTGCGCTGTCGGTCGCGCTCGGCGAGCGCACCGGCGTCGTCGGCGCGCTTTCGATCGAGGCCGCCGCCAAGCATCTCAATACACGCGATATCGACGGTGTCGTTCTGTCTGACGGTTTCACCCCGCGCGTCACCGACGCCTTTCTCACGGTGCTCGCGGAGGATACGCGTTTCCGCAACCTGCCTGTGGTTGTCACCGCGCATCAGCTCACGCAGAGCTATGACTTGCCCAATCTCGAGCTGATCCCCGGCGAGCCCACCAAGGTCGCCGCCAACGCACTGCCGTTGATCCGCCAGCACGCCATGGAGGCGCAACTGAGCCGCACGCTGCGCTCGATCGACGCCGGCGGCTGGCTCGATCCGCGTAGCGGTCTCTTGACGGTGGAAGCCTTCGCCCGCGACTTCGCCAAGGCAGTGGAGCAGACGCTCGTCCGTGGCGGCGGCCTGTCGGTAGCACGCTTCGCCTTCGACCCCGGTAATCCCCGCGCGCAACTCGATGCTGCGCGCATCCTCAGCCGCCTGATGCGGCAGATGGACTTTGGCGCGGCGCAGAAGGACGGCTCTGTCATCGTGGTGTTCGCCGAGACCGACTTCCGCACGGCGCACATGATCGCCCGCCGCTTGTCGGCGGTAATGAAACACACATCGAACGGCAAGCACGAGATGCGCAGCGATCCCGTGGTGTCAGTGGACTCGCTGTCGCCGTCGGATACGGCGAGGTCGCTGCTCGGACGGCTGTCGGCCGATGCATCGCGCGCGGCGTCCTAGCCATCCGCGCGCCACGCCTCCAGAAGAAATAACCGCGCGCTAAACGCGCCCCTTGGATTTCGCGTTGGTCGCCAGGGCGGGCGCAGGAGCGGCCAGGAGAAAACCGACGGAATCATTCAGAAGCTCGTAGGCGCGGTCGACAATGTCGTCCAGCGATATCGTCTTGGCGAACATGCGCTGCGCTTCGGCCAGCAACTGGTCGCGGGTCGGCATGCTGGACAGGCGCAAATCGGCGTGGTGCTGCAACTGACTGAGCGTGTCCCGGACCGACAATTCGGTCTCGTGGATCGACGTTCTGATGGCATGCGCGATGTGCTCGGGGTTGAAGCGGGCGGCGAGCTGCTCGGCCGCTTGCTTGACCACCCGTGATCCCAACCGATGCTCGTTGCGCAGAACCTGCTTGGGCGGCATCTTCATATCCCTGACAATGCCGAGCCAGGACAACGCCACCAGCACGTAATAAGTGAGGTCAATCTCATACCAGTGGAAACCCTGCCGCGCACTGGCCTGATAGGCATGATGGTTGTTGTGCCAGCCCTCGCCCATCGTCAGCAAAGCAAGCAGCCAATTGTTGCGGGAGTCATCGCCGGTCACGTACCGCTTGCGCCCGTGCACGTGTGCGAGCGAGTTGATGCAGAACGTGGCGTGATAGAGCAGCACGGTGCTCCAGAGGAATCCGACCACAAGCCCCGACCATCCGGCAACAAGGAAGCACAGTGCGGCGAGCACGACTGAAGGCAACAGCTCCAGCCGGTGCAGCCACATCAACTCGGGATACGACGCCAGATCCGCGACTTTCACGAGGTCAGTCGCATCATGCTGCCGGTAAAAGATCCAGCCGACATGACTGAACACAAAACCCTTGTGCCGGGGTGAGTGCACATCCTGCACCGTATCCGAGTGAAGATGATGATGGCGGTGCTTGGCAGCCCACCAAAGCACGCTCTTCTGAGCGCTGCTCTGCGCGAGGAAGGCCAGGATGAACTGAAACACCCGGCTCGTCGCGTAGGATCGATGCGAGAAGTACCGATGGTATCCGCCGGTGATCCCGAACATGCGCAACCCATACAGGGCGGCGCACATCGCGGCCGCTTGCCACGTGACGCCAGACCAGATGGCCGCGAGGCATCCCGTATGGATCAACACGAACGGGAGGACCTGCGGATACATGACATCGTCGTGGTCGTGCTCCGAGTTCTGCTCTGATTCCTGGCTAGAACCGGTATTGATAGACACGCGCGCGACCTCACCTGTTTCGACGTGCGGGCCAACCCGCAAACCGGTACAAAAAAACCGCGGCCGGTAAACCAGTCGCGGATCGACGGATACGGTACGCAGGACTCAGTTAGTGAATTCGGAATCTGGCGGCTGCTTCGTCATTCCGCAAGTGCCGATATGTCGCTGTTTTCAGACCTTGGCACGGCGCAGCCTGTATCGTGGTGCGCCGCCTCCGCAATACTACGGACTCTACGCCGCCTTCTTGCTCTTCGCGAGCTGCGCCAATTGCCGCATGATCTCGGTGGTGCCGGCGAGGCGCTCTTCCGGCGTCTCCCAGTCCTGCAGGAACACCACCTTCATGTCGGGCCGCACCTTGGCGGCCTGACCGTGGCTCTTGATGAACGACACCAGGCGATCAGGGTGAGCAAACGAATTGTCGCGGAAGGTGATGACGGCGCCCTTCGGGCCGGCATCGATCTTCTCGACATTGGCCTGGCGGCAGAACGCCTTGATGGCGGCGACCTTGAAGAGATAGCGCACCTCGTCGGGCAGCACGCCGAAACGATCGCGCATCTCGGCGCCAAAATTCTCGATCTCCTCCTCGCTGTCGAGATCGGCGAGCCGCCGGTAGAGCGACAGCCGCACCGAGAGATCGCTGACATAATCCTCCGGAATGAGCACAGGCATGCCGATGGTGATGGTCGGCGACCAGCGGTCGGCGGCGGGCTCGGACACGCCAGCCTTGAGGTTGACGATCGCCTCCTCCAGCATCGACTGGTAGAGCTCGAAGCCGACCTCCTTGATGTGGCCGGACTGCTCTTCGCCAAGCAGGTTGCCGGCACCTCTGATATCGAGGTCGTGCGAGGCGAGCTGGAAGCCCGCGCCCAGCGTCTCCAGCGATTGCAGCACGGTGAGCCGGCGCTCGGCCTGCGCCGTGATCTTCTGCTGCGACGGCAGCGTGAACAGCGCATAGGCGCGCAGCTTGGAACGGCCGACGCGGCCGCGCAGCTGATAGAGCTGGGCAAGGCCGAACATGTCGGCGCGATGCACGATCAGCGTGTTGGCGTTGGGGATGTCGAGACCGGATTCTACGATCGTGGTCGACAGCAGGATGTCGAACTTGCCGTCGTAGAAAGCGGTCATGATGTCTTCGATCACCGCCGGCGGCATCTGGCCATGCGCGACCGCGACCTTCATCTCCGGCACGTTCTTGTCGAGGAAATCCTTGACCTCGGCGAGGTCGTCGATGCGCGGCACGACGTAAAACGCTTGGCCGCCGCGATAGCGCTCGCGCAGCAGCGCCTCGCGGATCATCAGCGGATCGTGCGGAGCGACGAAGGTGCGGACCGCGAGGCGATCGACCGGCGGCGAGGCAATGATCGAGAGCTCGCGCACGCCGGTCAGCGCCAGCTGCAATGTGCGCGGGATCGGAGTTGCCGACAGCGTCAGCACGTGCACCTCGGACCGCAGCGCCTTCAGCCGCTCCTTGTGGGTGACGCCAAAGTGCTGCTCCTCGTCGACGATGACGAGGCCGAGATCGCGGAACTTGATGGCCTTGCCGAGCAGCGCGTGCGTGCCGACGACGATATCGATCGAGCCGTCGGCGATGCCCTTCTTGACCTGGTTCAGCTCCTTGGTCGGGATCAGGCGCGAGGCCTGCGCCACGTTCACAGGAAAGCCCTTGAAGCGCTCGGTGAAGGTTTTGGCGTGCTGGCGCGCCAGCAGCGTGGTCGGCACCACGACGGCGACCTGCTTGCCTTCGAGCGCGACGGCAAACGCGGCGCGGAGCGCCACCTCGGTCTTGCCGAAGCCGACATCGCCGCAGATCAGCCGGTCCATGGGGCGGCCGAGCTCGAGATCCTTCAGCGTGGACTCGATGGCCCCTAACTGGTCCTCGGTCTCGTCATAGGGGAAGCGCGCGCAGAACTCGTCATAGAGGCCCTGCTGCACCGGCAGCTTCGGCGCCTCATGCAGATGGCGCGCGGCGGCGATCTTGATCAGCTCGCCCGCGATCTCGCGGATGCGGTTCTTTAGTTTGGCCTTGCGCGTCTGCCAGCCGGAGCCGCCGAGGCGATCGAGCTCGACCGTGGTCTGGTCGGAGCCGTAGCGCGACAAGAGTTCGATGTTCTCGACTGGCAGGAACAGCTTCGTCTCGGCAGCATAATGCAGCTCGAGACAGTCATGCGGCGCGCCGGCGACGTCCAGCGTTTGAAGGCCAATGAAGCGGCCGATACCATGATCGACGTGGACGACGATGTCGCCGGCGGTGAGGCTCGTGACCTCAGAAATGAAATTGTCGAGCTTGCGGCTCGCCTTGCGCGGCCGCACCAGACGGTCGCCGAGAATGTCCTGCTCGCTGATGACAGCGATCTCGTCGGTCTCGAAACCGCTCTCCAGGCCAAGCACGGCGAGCATGGTCTCGTTGCGCGGGGTTGCCTGCACCGTGCGCCAAGTGTTGACGCTGGTGGTGTGCGTCAGCTTGTGGTCGCGCAGCATCGAGGTCATGCGGTCGCGCGAGCCTTCGCTCCACAGCGCGATCACAACCTTCTTGCGGCTAGACTGCAGGGCCATGACGTGGCTGACGACAGACTCGAACACGTTGACCGTGGAGTCGTTACGCTCCGGCGCAAAATCGCGGCCTTTGCGCGCGCCGGCGTCGACGACGCTGGTGCCGTCGGTCGGCACCGAGAATGCCGTCAGCCGCGCCAGCGGGATGTCGCGTTCGCGCTTGCTCCACTCCTCCTCAGTCAGATAGAGCCGGTCGGGCGGCAGCGGCTTGTAGATGGCGCCGCCACCCGGATGCTCCATCGCATCGCGGCGGGCCTCGTAATAGTCCTGGATCTGCTTGAAGCGCTCGCGGATGGCGTCCTCGGCCTGCGGCTCGATCGCGACGGCGGCGCCTTGCAGGTAATCGAACAGCGTGTCCATCCGGTCCTGGAACAGCGGCAGCCAGTGCTCCATGCCGGGATGGCGGCGGCCTTCGCTGACGGCCTCGTAGAGCGCATCGTCGCGCTCGGGCGCGCCGAATTCGGCGACATAGCCCATGCGGAAACGGCGGATCGTATCGGTGACGAGCTGGAATTCCGAGATCGGCACCAGATCGAGCGAACGCATGTCGAGCAGCGTGCGCTGGGTCTCGGCATCGAAGGAGCGGATCGATTCCAGGCTGTCGCCGAAGAAGTCAAAGCGGACGGGCTGCTCCAGGCCGGCCGGAAACAGGTCCAAAATGCCGCCGCGCACGGCGTATTCGCCGGGCTCGCGTACGGTGGACGAGCGGTTGTAACCATTATGCTCGAGCCAGGCGACGATGGTGTCCATCGGCACCACGTTGCCGGGTGCGACCGAGAGCGCCTGCGCCGCAACGAGTTCGCGTGCGGGCACGCGCTGCACAACGGCATTCGCGGTTGTCAGCACGATCAGCGGCTTGTCGCTGCCGGTGAGCGCCGCAAGCCGCGCCAGCGTGGTCAGGCGTTGCGCCAAAATGCCGCCATGCGGCGAGACCCGGTCATAGGGCTGGCAGTCCCAGGCCGGAAAAGTCAGCACCGGCAGATCAGGCGCGAAGAATTGCAGCGCGCGTTCGAGCTGCTGCATGCGCCCGCCGTCGCGGCAGACCACCGCGAGGCTGACAGCCGGCTTCTTCGGCCGCGCCGCGATCGCGCGCGCCAGATCTGAGACGATGAGGCCTTCGGCGCCCTCGGCGACATTGGCAAGCGTCAGCGCGCGGCCGGGCGTGAGCAGCTCGGCAGGAGATTTCATCCCTTGCTTCACGACTGGCGGTCCGCGATCGGATAGGCCTTGATGCGGGCGAACAGCGCGCCGGTGACCTCGGCTGGCAGCAGCTTGTCACCCGTGATGGCGGCATAGAGATCGGGATCGTTGACCTCGAGCAGGGTCTCGAGCTCGGTGAGCTCCGCGTCAGACAGGTTGCCGATCTCAGCATCCGCGAAGCGGCCGAGGATCAGGTCCATCTCGCGCGTGCCGCGGTGCCAGCAGCGGAACAGAAGCCGCTTGCGGCGATCATCCAGGCCGCTGCTCGATCGTGTCGTTCCCGTCATGTCTCAAATCCAGTCAAACGCCGAAAGCCCGGACGTGCCGGGCCGCCGTGATATAGCCACTGGAACTGCCGGTGTCAGCCCTCGATTTGGCATGGCGGCACCCGCTGGAGGCGCCACGAAAAAAGACGTGGATGCCCGGCATAAAGCCGGGCATGACGGGCCGAAACGATCCTAGATTCGCCCTCATGCGCCCCAGCCTGCTCAATCCGCTGTTTGCTCCCGTGACCAGCCTGCCCGGCGTCGGTCCGAAGCAGGACAAGCTGCTGCAATATCTGCTCAGCCGGAGCGAGACGCCGCGGCTGGTCGACCTGCTCTTGCATCTGCCGAGCCAGGTGATCGACCGCCGGGCCCGGCCGAAGATCCGCGACGCCGTCCAGGGAGCCATGGTGACGCTGGAGGTCACCGTCGATCGTCACCGCCCGCCTCCGCCGCGCAATGTGCGCGCGCCGTATTTGGTCTATGCCAGCGACGATACCGGCGATGTCGTGCTGACGTTCTTTCGCGCCAAGCCCGGCTATGTCGAGAAGCTGCTGCCCGTGGGCGAGAAGCGCTTCGTTTCCGGCACGTTGCAGATGTATGACGGCATCCCGCAGATCGTGCATCCCGACCGCGTGCTGGACGAGGAAGCGATCTCGAAACTCTCGGGGATCGATCCCGTCTATCCGCTCACCGAGGGTCTCGCGCTCGGCTCGCTCCGCCGCGCAATCGCGCAGGCGCTGCTCAAGCTGCCTGCGCTGCCCGAATGGATCAGCCCGGAGGTGCTGCGCCGCTGCAATTTTCCGCCTGTTGCGGAAGCACTCAATCGCGTGCACCAGCCGGTCGAGCTGACGGACATCCTGCCCGATCAGCGCTTCTGGTCACGCCTGGCCTTCGACGAGCTGCTGGCCGGCCAGCTCGCGCTTGCGCTGATCCGCGCGCAGCTGCGGCGGCCTGCCGGCGTGCGCAACGCCGGCGACGGGCACTTGCGCAACAAGATCATCGACGCCCTGCCCTATGCCCTCACGCCCTCCCAGCGCAACGCCGCGAAGGCGATCGCCGACGACCTGACGCAGCCCGTGCGCATGCTGCGCCTGCTCCAGGGCGATGTCGGCTCCGGGAAGACGGTGGTGGCGCTGCTAGCGGCTGCGGCCGTCGCCGAAGTCGGCAAGCAGGCCGCGCTGATGGCCCCGACCGAGATCCTGGCGCGCCAGCACATCAAGACCATCGCGCCGCTCGCCGAGCGCGCCGGCATGCGGGTTGCGATCCTCACCGGCCGCGAAAAGGGCAAGGAGCGGCGCGAGATCATCACCCAGCTTGCCGAGGGCGGGATCGACCTGCTCGTCGGCACCCATGCGCTGATCCAGGACGACGTGCTCTTTAGCGATCTTGCGCTCGCCATCGTCGACGAGCAGCACCGCTTCGGCGTGCGCGAGCGGCTGGCGCTGACGTCGAAGGGCGAAGCGGTCGATGTTCTCGTGCTGAGCGCCACGCCGATCCCGCGCACGCTGGTGCTCACCTATTTCGGTGACATGGACATTAGCGAGCTCCGCGAAAAACCCGCCGGCCGCCAGCCGATCGACACCCGTGCCGTCGCCATGAGCCGGCTCGGTGAGGTCATGGACGGCGTCGGCCGCGCGCTGGAGTCCGGCAAGCTGGTGTACTGGATCTGCCCGCTGGTCGAGGAATCCGAGGCCGAAGGCACCGAGCACCTCACCAATGCGACCAAGCGTTTCGAGAGCCTGCAAAAGCGCTTTGGAGATCGTGTCGGTTTGGTCCATGGCCAGATGAAAGGCATCGAGAAAGACCGTGTCATGGGGCAGTTCGCGGCCCACGAGATCGGCCTTCTGGTTGCGACCACCGTCGTCGAGGTCGGTGTCGACGTGCCGGCCGCGACCATCATGGTAATCGAGAATGCCGAGCGCTTTGGCCTCGCGCAGCTGCATCAGCTCCGCGGCCGCATCGGCCGCGGCTCGGAGGCCTCGACCTGCATCCTGCTCTACAGCGAGCCGCTCGGCGAGATGTCGAAGGCCCGGCTGAAGGTGATCCGCGAGACCACCGACGGCTTTCGCATCGCCGAGGAGGATCTGAAGCTGCGCGGCGAAGGCGATGTGCTGGGCGTGCGCCAGAGCGGCCTGCCCGGGTACCGCATCGCGCGCTCGGAGGTCCACGGCCAGCTCATCACGCAGGCCAGAGACGAGGCGCTTCGGATCATGAAGGACGATCCGAAGCTGAAAGGCGAGCGCGGCGAGGCGCTAAGGTGCCTGCTGTATCTCTACGAGCGGGACGAGGCGATCCCCTTGATCGGGGCTGGCTAGCTCGCGGCTCTCCGGCGCCCGACTTCATAAGCCGCAACATGCGCCCGTGCCAGATCCAGCAGCGGCGTTTCGATGCCAAGCGACCGTGCCCGGTTGGCCATATCACCCAGGATATGCTCGGACTCGGTCATCGAGCCGCGCTCGATGTCGCGCAGCATCGAGGCCTTGAGCGGCGAGTCCAGGGTCGTGAACAGTTTTCGGTCGAACTCGATGAACGGGGCCCGCGGCTCAAAACCCGAAGCGGTCGCAACTGTGCAGCATTCCGCGAACAAGCGAAAGATTGATTGCTCGCCGTTCGGAACGGCCAGGATGTCGCCGATGCTTGCGCGCATCAGGCAGGTGACGCCGGCGAGCGTCGAGAGCTGGACGAACTTTTCCCACATGTCCTGCATGATCGCTTCGCTGGCGCGCACGTCGATCCCGGGGACGTTGAACAGCTTCTCCAAAGCCAGCGTGCGCTCACTCAGCGCCCCCTTGGTCTCGCCGAAGACGATGGTCTGATTGGCCATGAACTGAACGACACGGCCATCCGCATCGAGCCCGGCGCTGACATTGGCCAAGCCACCGAGGACGCACGCCGCGCCGAACCGCGCGGTCAGAGCGTCGATATGTTTCAACCCGTTCAGGATGGGCAGAACCATGGTGTTGGTGCCGACGGCGGGGGCGAACTGGCTCATTGCGTCGTCGAGCGAGTAGGCTTTCACGCCGACGAGCACGACGTCGTAGGGCGCCTTGAGATCGCTGGCCTCGACGATCTTCGGCTGCACGGCAAAGTCGCCATGCGGGCTCACGATCCGCAATCCATCCCGGCGCAATTGCTCGGCTCGTTTCGCGCGAACCAGAAACGTCACGTCGCCACCTGCCCGCGCGACGCAAGCGCCGTAATACCCCCCGAGCGCGCCCGCGCCGATCACCAAAACCCGCATTCGAACTCCCATCGCAGAAATCCTGCGTCCGTAAAACAATAGCAGATGCCGCTCGCGTTGACGATGTGGATGGACTCTCCACGCCTCGATCAGTTCGGCCCGCGCGACTATCTTTCAATGCGGCAAATTTCGTGAAACCCTCGCATCATGCGCCGGATCATCGTCGTTGGCAGCCAGGGAAGTGGAAAGACTGCTCTTGCGCTCAAGCTCGGGAGAAAGCTCGGGCTGCCGGTCATCCATCTCGACGTGCTCTATTGGCGGCCGGGATGGAAACCATCCGAAACGGCAGGCTTTCGCCTCCGCGTCAGTGAAGCGATCGCGGCCGATGCATGGGTCGTCGATGGCAGCTTCTCAGGACTGGCCTTCGATCTCACGCTCGCGCGTGCCGAGCTTCTGGTCGTCATCGACCGCCCGCGCTGGCTGTGCCAGTGGCGCATTCTCCGGCGCTCGGCTGTCGATCGCGACGCGATGAGGCCCGATTTGCCGAAGGGATGCCCGGAGCAGTTCGACTGGAAATTGATGCGCGAGGCCTGGCGATATGGCACCGAACGTGCGCCGGTCATCGAGGCGGAACGGTTAAAATATGGCGCCGAGGTCCCAGTCGTGCGCCTGGGAAGCGACCGGGACATCACGGATTTTGTGGCGACTCTTACTCCAGATCGGGGTCCGTCTTGACCGCCTGCTGCGGCGGCGCGGTGTCGCGATCCACGATCGCGCGGCATCCCGGGCTGAGCTCCGATTTATGCTGCATCATGCACGTCGTGATGCGCGGGATGCTCGGTCCCTCAGGACACATGAAGTCAGCTCACGGGATCGCGATCGCCTGGACGCGGTAATGGTCAACTGGTCTGACGCTTCGGGCCCGAAAGCCTGATCATCAGGCCTTCTTCTTCGCGACACCGGCGGCAACGCCTTCAGCAGCGCCGCATCGACCGCCTCTCCCTTCGCGTCAGCGGCGAGATGCTCGAACCATTTGGCAAAACCCTCGTAGATCTGGCTTGCCGGATGATCGGGCCCGAGGAAGCCTGATATCTCGTGCATCTCGGCGACCCAGCGATAGGCCTTGGGGATCATGTCCGGCAGTGCGACCTCGAGCCGCGCCAGGATTGCGGGCTGGCTGAGCGCGAGCTCGTCGCGGAGCGCGTCCGCGGCTCCCGCCTTGGTCGCCGCGACCACCATGGCCGAGCCAATGCCGGCGAGACCCTTGACGATGCCGGCATAGGACATCTTGAGCGCAGAGGCGGCACCCACCGGACCTTCGACGATGCGGATGTCGAGCCCGAAATCCCTGAGAACGGCGAGATCCTTGGCGTGCTCGCCGGACATGTAGAAGGCCGGACTCTTGCCGCCCGGCTGCGGCGGGAAGCCGATGATGCCGCCGTCGACGAAGGGCGCCTGCGCCGAGCCGATGATCTCTTCGATCCGCCTCACCGTGTCGACGTTGACGGCGTTGCAGTCGACCACGACCGGCTTCTTCGCCCGCTTCACGATCAGGCCGGCCAGTCGCTCCGCCAGTGCCTCCGCCTCGCCCGGCGGCACGATCGAGAGAATAATATCGGCACCCGCGATCGCATCGTCCTCGGCGCCGATCATGCCGGCATCCGCCGCGCGCTGCTGCGTCGCCTCGCTGCGTCCCTTCAAAGACGTCAGCACGCGCGCGCCGTTCTCGCTAAGGCGACGGGCCACCGCGCTGCCCATGGCACCGGGCGCGAGGATCGCAATGGTCTTTGACATCGAGGCGCTCCAGTTCAACTTCCAAGCGTGACGCTCGGTCCGACTGGAACGATAGCAGAGGACGCAAACGCCTGCGTGACCGCAGGCTATCCCGCCGGGGAATAGCCCTACTCCGCCTTCGCAGGCTCGGGCTGGAGCGTGGAGGCATTGGCAATGCGCGCGGCATTGGCCATGCCCGCGAGCGCGGCGGCCTTCTTCGGGTCCGGGGCCGAGCCGGGCTGCACCACGCCGGCCGACATGATCAGCGTTGCGGCATCCTCGGCGGTGAGGTCGACCTCGATGATCTTGCTCTTGGGCACGTAAAAGAAAAATCCGGTGGTCGGGTTCGGTGAGCACGGCAGAAACACCGAGACATGTTCCTCCTGCCCCGGCAGGCTGCGTGAAACCTCTTCGTTCGGCGATTGGGAGATCAGCACGATCGACCACATGCCGGGCGAAGGAAACTCGACGAGGCCCACCTTGCGGAAGCTCGAACCCTTGCCCGAGAACAACGTCTCGAACACCTGCTTCAGGCCGCGATAGATTGCGCGCACCGCCGGGATCCGGCCGAGGAAAGTCTCGCCGACATCGACCAGCGTGCGGCCGATCAGGTTCGCCGCGAGGAAGCCGACCAGCGTCAGCGTGAAGAATGCGACAATCAGTCCCCAGCCGGGAACGCCGTAAGGCAGATAGGTTTCCGGCCGATAGGCCAGCGGCACGAATGGCCGCACCACGCCGTCGACCCAGGTGACGAACCACCAGACCAGATACAGCGTGATCGCAATCGGACCGGTGACGATCAGCCCAGTCAGGAAATAATTGCGAAACCGGCCCATCAGGCCGGTATGCGGTTCCGGGGCAGGATCAAGAGGCGCTGGCGCGTCGTCGCGGGTGGTCATTCGGGTTCCAGGTCGGTCGCTTCGTCCAAGCTAGGGGCTTCTAGCAGGTTTTGGAAGAGCGCGACCTGAATCCCTTCTGCCTATTCCACGGTCACGGATTTCGCGAGATTGCGCGGCTGATCGACGTCGGTGCCCATCACGACCGCCGTGTGATAGGCGAGCAGTTGGACCGGAACGGCGTAGACCATCGGCGTGAAGGCCGCGGCCATGTCGGGCAGGACGATGGTGACGAGCGAATTCACCGTCGCCTCCGCAGCGCCTTTGGCGTCGGTCATCAGGATGATGTTGCCGCCGCGGGCCGCGACCTCCTGCATGTTGGAGACGGTCTTCTCGAACACGCGGTCATAGGGCGCGATCACGACGACAGGCATGGTCTCGTCGATCAGCGCGATCGGGCCGTGCTTGAGCTCGCCGGCGGCATAGCCCTCGGCGTGGATGTAGGAGATTTCCTTCAGCTTCAGCGCGCCTTCGAGCGCCAGCGGAAAGCTGGTGCCGCGACCGAGATAGAGCACGTCGCGGGATTTTGCGATCCGGTGCGCGAGCTTCTCGATCTGAACCTCGGTGGTGAGCGCATCCGACATCAGACGCGGAATCTCGACGAGGCCGTGAACGAGCTTGGTCTCGTCCTCATCGGACAATACGCCTCTCGCCTTGCCGGCCGCGATAGCCAGATTTGCCAGCACCATGAGCTGGCAGGTGAAGGCCTTGGTCGAGGCGACGCCGATCTCGGGGCCGGCCAGCGTCTGCAGCACGGTCTCGCTTTCGCGCGCGATCGTCGAGGTCGGCACGTTGACGACGCCGATCGTGTGCGCGCCCTCCGCCTTGGCGTAGCGCAGCGCCGCCAGCGTGTCGGCGGTCTCGCCGGATTGCGAGATGAAGATCGCTAGATCGCCCTTGCGCAGCGGCGCTTCGCGGTAGCGGAATTCGGAGGCAACATCGACCTCGACCGGCAGGCGCGCAAAGCGCTCGAACCAGTATTTGGCGACGATACCGGCGTAACTCGCGGTGCCGCAGGCCGTGATGTTGATGCGCTGGATGTCCTTGAAATCGAACGGCAGCTTGACCGGCAGCGAGACCCGCTCGGTCGCCATGTCGACATAGCGCGCCAGCGTATGGCCGACCACTTCCGGCTGCTCGTGGATTTCCTTCGCCATGAAGTGGCGGTAGTTCGCCTTGTCGACCAGCGAGGTCGAGGCGGCGTGCCTGATCTTGTCGCGTTCGACGGACTGGCCGTCCTTGTCGAAGATGTTGGCGCCCTTGCGGGTCAGCACCACCCAGTCGCCATCCTCGAGATAGCTGATCGTGTCGGTGAACGGGCCGAGCGCGATGGCGTCCGAGCCGAGATACATCTCGCCGTCGCCATAGCCGATCGCGAGTGGCGGTCCGTTGCGGGCGCCGATCATGAGGTCGTCGTCGCCGGCGAAGATGAAGCCGAGCGCGAAGGCGCCGCGCAAGCGCGCCAGCGTCAGCTTGACCGCTTCCACCGGTTTGTTTCCGCGCGTCAGAAGATCGTCGACGAGGTGCAGCACGATCTCGGTGTCGGTCTCGGTGTGGAACACCGTGCCCTTCTTCTCGAGCTCCTCGCGCAGCTCACGGAAATTCTCGATGATGCCGTTATGCACGACCGCAACGCGATCGGTCGCATGCGGATGGGCGTTGTTGACGGTCGGCTTGCCGTGCGTGGCCCAGCGGGTGTGACCGATGCCGGTCGTCCCCTTCAGCGGCTCGGCTTCCAGCCGCTTCTCCAAATTCTTCAGCTTGCCCTCGGCGCGGCGGCGCGCCAGGTGCTTGCCTTCGAGAGTGGCGACACCCGCGGAATCATAGCCGCGATATTCGAGACGTTTGAGCGAATCCACCAATTGCTCTGCAACCGGCTCGCGCCCGAGAATGCCGACAATCCCGCACATGCGGATCAATATCCCCCAAATCGTCGAAAAATCGCCTAAACGACACGCTCGGTTTTTAGCGAAATTCAGAGGGAACCAGATACTCAATAATTATTGCGGATTGTGAGGTCTTCGACTTGCTAAGGGCTGTCAAGCCCTGCCACTGGATAACAGTTAAGTTCATGTTTTTACTCGTATTTTTCCATTTTTCGTGTATACTGATTGTTGCGCGTTGTCGCTGCCTGTCAACGCGTTGCACTCGACCTGTCCTCAACAATTGTTTGCGTTCCCAACAATGTCACATCGCGATGAACGGACTGATTTCACGGATTTTAAAATCCGCACCCTCAAGCCCGCCGAGAAGATGAAGAGAGATGACGAGGGCAAGCTACACGTCGTCCTCGACAACGCAGGCCAGCCCATACTCGTCCCTAAGGACCACTATGACGACCGTGTGCGCGGCCTCATCCTCCGTGTCAACCCTGAGGGAACCAAGACGTGGCGCGTCATGTGGTATCTCCCGAACGGACGGACGCGCGTTACGAAACTAGGCCGATACCCCGTCATGACCATCGCAGAGGCCCGGAATGCGGCAATCGATTTCCTCCGCGATCCGCAAAAAGCCGTTGCGAAGCATAACGACATTCCGTCGCTGTTCCAGGATGTCGCCGAGACCTTCATCGAAAAGCACGTCAAAGAAGGGGGCCATCTTACTGCAAAGGTCGCCGAGCAGCGTATCCGGAAGCACCTGATCCCGGCGTTTAAGGATCAGGAGTTTGCACTCGTCAGGCGAGCGCAGCTCATCAAGCATCTCGACGACACCATTGAAAGCCCGTCGATGCGAGACGCCATCCTGACGATCTTCCGGACAAT
Organism: Bradyrhizobium sp. CCBAU 11434; assembly: GCF_028128895.1. NCBI lineage: Bacteria > Pseudomonadati > Pseudomonadota > Alphaproteobacteria > Hyphomicrobiales > Nitrobacteraceae > Bradyrhizobium > Bradyrhizobium sp. CCBAU 11434. Next base: position 4,017 of record NZ_LBJX01000076.1, on the reverse strand, counting down.
GGCGAACTTCTATGCGCTAAACCTTGATCCAACCGAAAACTACGTGAGCCCGGTCATCAAGGGCATGTCCAAATACGACAAGCGCGCTCGGAATAGGGTTCTCACCTCCGAGGAGATCGTCACTTTGTGGCGCGTCACTGCGGACATGGGGACGTTCGGCGCGCTTTGCCGCTTCCTTCTTTTGACCGGACAACGGCGTGAGAAGGCGAACACCCTCGAATGGACCCATTTGCGCGGCGGCGTGTGGCATCTTCCAGTCGTTGAGGGCGCTAAGGGGCATCCTGCCGAAATCAAACTACCTGCCCTCGCGCTGACACTCATCCAAGCCCAACCCCGGCTCTACAAATGCCCCTTCGTGTTCCCGGCGCTTCGCGGGCGAGGCGCGTTCAACGCTTGGGGACAAATGACGAAGGTGCTGCAAGACAAGATGCGCGAAGCCCTTCCACACTCTCGACCCTTTACGACCCACGACCTGCGCAGAACATTCCGCACCACACTCGACACCCTTAAACCACCCATCCAGTACGAAGTTAAAGAGGCGAGTATCGGCCACTCCGTCGGCACGAAAGTCGCCCGGACCTATTCGCATTACGACTTCCTGCCCGAGATCGCAGATGCCGTTGCTGCCCTCGCCGCCCACGTCTCCAATCTCGTCAATCCTCCCGCCGGGAATGTCGTCCGTCTGAAGGCGAAACGTAGTCGTCAGAACTGATTCCGAGAGGACGCAGCGGAAGGGGCACGCGCTGTTTTTGGGCGTCCCCCTATCTCCTCCCTCCCCGGGATCGAAAAAACGGCTCCAGACCGCTCCTGTCGAGGCGCGCGCCCTGTCTGGAGAACGCCCCCGGACGGGGCATTTGTCTTCCTCTGGATATCCCCTTGCACCGCCTTGTTAATTTGTGCATGCTAGTGACATGACCGCATGAGCGGTGGCGACTGTGTCGGCGGTGTCACGGTCCTCGATTGCGACAGCTTCGCGATCCAATTTCTTTCGCAGCCCATCGAAGATGGGATGCGGTAGCCATTGGATGCCGCTATGAAAAGCCGCCCGACTATTCCCTCCCAAAAACTTCCTCCTCCTGCCCGGCCCCTCAGTGCAGACGCCCAATTGTGCGATCGGCAACAGGCAGCCGAACTGCTCGGCATCAGCTACAGCTCAGTTCGCAATCTTGAACGTCGCGGAAAACTCAAAGGCCGGAAGCTCAACGATGCACAGAGCTCCCGATGGATGTTCCAAGTCACAGATGTTCTCGCCCTCGCCCAAGTCAACAAGGTGAGCAGGCTCCTACCCGACCTCGGGTCCGTCATTGTCTTGAACGGCGTGACATACCGTCGTGTCGATGCCGACGAGATGGTCTCGACCTAAAAAGAAATGGCCCCATGCTGTTGTCGCAGCGTGGGGCCTTCTCCTTTGAACCGAGCAACCTGGAAGCTCAATTCCCCGATGCACGCTGGAAACATGCAACGATGCCCTCCACATTATCGCACTACCAGAACGCGAACAAGCCACGAGATGCCATCGCGCGCGTCATTCCTTATCATGACACGATAGGCGTCTCGTCACGGCGCTTTTTTCCCCTCAAATTACTCGAAGCCATCGGCCTAAATTGCGCGAAGGTCGTCTGGCGCATCAAGTCGGACAAGGAGGACTGCAAAACAATCTGGCGATACGTGCTGATTATCCAGCTGCCCTCGCGAGAGGCATTCAAGATACTGTACCGCTATAAGCGGGCTGCTGACCAAAGCCTCAACCTGTATCGTATCCATCCAGCGTTCGATTTTGAGCCGACCGAAGGGCATACCCGCGAGGAGGCGTGGGAAATTGCCCGCAATCATATCAGACTGAAGCGGCACCGGAGAGATCAAGACGAGTTTGAGATCGACGCCAGCCGATACTCGCGCAAGCTAAAAGGCGCAAAGAGCAAGCCGAGCAAATATGACGTTTTCTACGACGACCGGCACTCCAAGCTGACGGGCGAGTGTGAAGCCATCCACGTTGAGCCCCGCTTAGAGACATCGAGGGCGACGAAGATCGCAGGTTTTAGAGATTTCCTAGACCCTCTTACGCGTAACGCCTCGGAGGTTTTCGCAGAACAATACGATGTCAAAAATCATCTCCCGATCCGGGAAAAAATAATCCTGCGGACGATCAAGCAAGCCAAGCTCGACTACCCCAAACCGCACGTCGACATCGAAAGGCGTGTCAGGGCCATTCACAGGATACTTCAAACTCACAGATTGAGGGAATTCCATAGGTGCTTCCCTCGTCAGTCTGAACGATTAAAAAGATGGGATTGTTTGGAATTCGATGATTGGCAATGGATCACACCGGATATCGATGTGGGGGAAATGTCGTCTTTGTCATCAGACAGGGCAATCAAGCCCTCGATCAAACGGATATGCCTATCAGACTGATGGCGGGCGCTCTCCTCTCCCCTTGGTGCCTTGTCTTCTTGTGCCCTAGGATGCGCAAATTCTGCGTTAGATAGGCACTGGAATTCAGGGACCGCCCAGCGAGCGCCAGCGGACCAGATTTGCTCAATTTGAGGTCTTCGTTTTCTGACCCTAAGCAGGTCCTTAACTGTTGAGCCGATTTGCTCGGAGTGTTATCCTTCACAGACATCATTCCCCCTTTTGGACTGATGGGGCGGGCGGGTTATCAGGCTTACGGACTGCCGTCTGCCAGTTGGAAATTGGAATACTTTAGCCATAGGCCCCGCCTCCGGACGCATTTCAAAAGTCGGCCGGGGAATGTTCATTGGACGTCATTTCCCTCCGTTCTTCCCATTGACTCGGAGGCGGGCTTTTTTGTCCAACGCTTTCAAAAAAAGCTATAGCCATGTCTATTTTCAGAAGCCGAGCCCGGTGCGCGGCAGGCAGTGACCATTCAAGCGCAACGCGGGTTTGCCGCTACGTTTTAGCTTCCATAATCTGGGCAGCCTGCGTCATTCCCTTCGCGGGCACCGCGTCCGCTCAATGCTCAGCCCGCGATGTCTTGCAGAACCAACTGAAGCTCAAGACGCGCTCGGCCACAGTGCCCGAACTGCATATCAGGTCCGCTCGTGACGTTGCGACATGGAAGACTATTACAATAGGTACCTTCGCCGACTCTCTTGCGTTGCGCAACGAGCTCGATAGCAAGGGCTGCAATGTCGGTGGTCAGGCAGCTGAAATCCTTGCTCGGCCAATGTTCACCGTTAGCTCACAGAAGACAAATGTGGAGCTTGTCGATCTATCGCCTGCGCAGCTCGGTCTCACCACCGATACCGTTACATTGGCCGACGTTTACGCTAGCGCTCAGCGGCTGGGCCTTGAACTCGCTGCGGCCGAAGTCGGCCCGCAATTGCGCCTCCAATATTTCGACCAACCTGTTGGCGAATTTCTCACTATCGGAATGGACCCAATCAAGACATGGAGCGGCGAACCAATTATTCTGAATGTGGCAAACGGCGGCGCCGGATTGATCCTGATCGGCCAAGATGGTCGACCCGAGGCGAATATTTCAGTCACATCTCGTTTCATTTTCGTCCGATCCCGTCAGCCGGCAGCCAGCACCGAAGCCGTTGGATCGGTCGCTGCAATTTTGCCACCATGACTTCGCGCCTATTGCTTTCATTCTCCAGCGATTGGTTATTTTTTTGGGGGATTTCGGATCATGCTCGTGACTGTGATTGCCGTGCTTTGTCACCTTACCGCTCAGGACTGCACTGAGGTGGTTGTCACAAATTCGTCCTTGGATCCGGGCCTTACCCTCCAAGGGTGCATGATCGGTGGCCAAGCAAGCTTGGCGCAATGGAAGGCGAACCACCCCATTTACCGGTCTGAGGATTGGCACGTTAATCGCTACAAGTGCGTGGCAGGTCGCTACGAAGCTAGGGCCAAGATCTGATTTCATGCGCAAGCATCTTGATCGTTTCCGCCGATGAGACCACTCAAATAGGCGTAAGCGCTGAGCCGTCACCCTATTGATGGGGGCTTGACGCCTTGCGGAAGCGCCACGGCATGAGGTCGCCGATTCTG
>NZ_LBJX01000075.1:0-46688 GCF_028128895.1 Bradyrhizobium sp. CCBAU 11434 | reverse complement strand
TCAAACCGGCAGCAGCTCAGAATGGAAGCCTGTGCCGGAGCACACCACCTGGGTCGCAAGCTCGAGAAATTAGGCCACCAAGTAGGCCTCTTGCCCAGCATAGTATGTGAAGCCATACCTCAAGGGCCACAAAATGACTTCCGTGATGCCGAAGCCATCGCAGAGGCGGCGCAACGCCCGACCATGCGCTTCGTCCCGTTGAAATCGGCCGAGCAACTTGACTTGCAGGCGCTGCACAGAGTTCGCAGTCGATTGGTGACGCAGAGAACGGCGGTCATCAATCAAATCCGAGGTTTTTTGCTTCAGCGAGGGCTGGCAGTTCGGCAGGGAACGGCAGCACTCCGATTGGGACTTCCACAGATTCTCTCGATGCTCTAGGATAACCTGCCGACTCGAGTGGTTCGGCTCATTCAGGACTTGGCCGAGGGCAGGCGCTTTCTCGAGCGGCCGGTCGTATCGATCACAAAGGAAATTGACGAACTCGCTGATCAAGACACACACTGTCGCCGCCTGATAAATGCGCCGGGTGTCGGACCAATCATCTCAAGTGCAATGATCGCCGCGGTCGGAACTGGTGATGCCTTCCATCAGGGTCGCGACTTAGCGCGCATGGCTTGGCATCGTACCGAAACAAATCTCGACTGGCGATCGAACCATTCTCGGCCGCATATCGACGCGTGGCAACCGGTACCTGCGAACGCTCTTCAAGGGGCCAGAGCCGTACTTCTGAGACGCCAGAGTTGGCCCAGGCATGGCTTCGGAGCCTGATTGGAAGCAGCATCCAAGCGGCTGCACTCGAATGCACTGGTTGTCGCCCTGGCCGCAAAACTCGCGCGCCTAGCCTGGAGCATGCTCGCAAAGGGCCGTGATTACGACGCCAACTTCACGGGCCACCCCGCGTGCCGGGAAGGAAGAAGATCCACGATCCATCCCGAGACGCACAATATCCCGCCGAGGTTTGCGAGACGGAAAGGACGAATTGAGCAACGGTTGCACCGACATTTCTGAAGCCTGGTTCGACGCCATGGCCCTTCTTGAGGCCGACGAGTTATTGAGGACAGAAGTGGGCGGATATCGATAGTGGCTCGAGGCGAGAGCCTCAAATCGAAGCCGGATAGATTGGCGCAGACTGCTACATCCCTTTGTCGATTCCTCTCGCAACGCGGGCGTGGTCCATGGTTCGGGCGTCAGAGCCTCCATCGTCACCAACAACCGCCGTTCTCGCGGTGGCCTGTTCGTGCTGCAAGCCACGGCGCTACCCGATAACCCGCACGACTGTCACACCTTGCGGGACGTCATGGACCGCACCGAGACACTCACCGGCTGCGCGATCGAGCGGGCCTATGTCGACAAGGGATACCGCGGCCACGACGCACAAAATCCCCGACCGAATCTCCATCTCCGGCCCAAGCGCGGCGTCTTCGGTGTCATCAAGCGCGAGCTGCGCCGCCGCTCCGCCATCGACCCCATCATCGGACACCTGAAGGCCGATGGTCACCTCGCCCGCTGCTACCTCAAAGGCCGCGCCGGCGATGCGGCTAACGTCATCCTCTCGGCCGTCGGCCACAACTTCCGCCGCATCCTCGCCTGGCTCAGAGAACTCTGTGCCTCATCCTGCTCCAGCTATGGCGCACGTTCCGCCGTCCCGCCCCGCTCAATTCGCCTTCTCAACGGACGGCTGTTTAGCTCCTAAAAGGAAAACTTTCGCCTTCGCCATTGACTGCAAGCGCCTGAGTTAGGCAATTTTGAAAACCTTTGAACGCTCTAGGTACCCCTCAGTCCGGGAAGCGTTCGCGCAGTTTGATTTTCGAGAACTTACCAGTGGACGTTCGCGGTATGGCATCGATGAGCTCGAAGCGATCGGGCAGCTGCCACTTCGCGAAGCTTCGCGCCAGCAAATATTGCTCGAACTCCTTTGTGTCCACCTGCTTACCGGGCTTGAGCACGACACAAGCGAGCGGCCTCTCGCTCCATTTCGCGTTAGGAATCGCAATCACCGCAGCTTCGGCGACTGCCGGATGCTCCATTAGCACGGTCTCAAGGTCCGTCGAACTGATCCACTCGCCTCCCGATTTGATCAAGTCTTTGGTCCGGTCGGTGATACGCACGAAGCCGAGCGGGTCGACCGAGCCAACATCTCCAGTGCGAAGCCAGCCGTCCTCGGTGAACTTGTCGCGGGTTACGGGTAGCTCGTGGTAGGAACTCGTGATGAAGGGTCCCCGTACCTGGATCTCGCCGACGCTCTTCCCATCCCACGGCTGTTCGCCTTCCTCGCCCCAAAGTCGCAGGTCCACAAGCGGCACGGGTACGCCGGCCATGGCAGCGCGCCGGTACTTCTCGTCGGCACCGGCGGCGCGCAATTCGGCCCGACCATACGATCTGGTGCAGACCGGTGAAGTCTCAGTCATGCCCCATCCTTGATCCAGCCATACGCCGCGCTCGTCGTAAGCGCGAATCAGAGACTCCGGCACCGCAGCGCCGCCTGTCATTGCGCGCATTGTCCTCGGCAACTTCCATCGACCCCGGTCGGGAGAGGCTTCGGATTGTGCCGCATCGAACCTCTGCATTAAGGTCATCCAGATCGTCGGCACACCGATGGCGAGCGTCGGCGGTTCGGTCTCCATCAGATCGAGAAGGTCATCGGCGTGCAAATGCGGCCCAGGGAACACCAGCTTCGCACCCAGGTTCACTGCGCCGTAAGGAATTCCCCAAGCGTTTACATGAAACATCGGCGTGATTGGCAACACGACGTCCGTGCTACGCAGACCCCAGAAGTCGCCAAGGCTCGCGACAAGCGTATGCAGAATCGTCGAACGGTGGGAATACACGACGCCTTTCGGACGGCCTGTCGTGCCGGACGTGTAACACATCGCGACCGGATCGCCTTCATCGTGCACCTCGTATTCGAAACTGTCAGGATTCGCGCGCTCCAGCAGGACCTCGTAGTCTTGCAATTCGGGCGAGACCGGCGGGCCGGAGAATGGAAACACGATCACTTGTTCGAAGTGGTGCATGTGCGCGAATTGATTATACAAAGGCAGCAGGACGTCATCGACGATCAGGAAGCGATCCCTGGCGTTGCCCGCGATCCAGCCAATCTCGTAGGGCGCCAGGCGCAGGTTGAGCGTATGCATCACCCCGCCCGCCGCGGGGATGCCGAAGTAGCACTCCAGGTGAGCATGGTGGTTCCAGCACAGCGTCGCGACGCGGTCACCTTTCTCTAGACCAAGCCCCCGCAGCGCCGACGCAAGCGAGCGCGTGCGTCGATAGAACTCGCCATAAGTGTGGCGGCGAAGGCTCTTGTCAGGCATGCGCGAGACGATCTCGTTTGCGGCGAAGATTTTTCCGGCCCGCTCCAGCAGGTGATTGAGCGAGAGCGGCACATCCATCATGGTGCTTTGCAATGTCTGTCTCCCTCTCTGGTCAACGAAACTGCGGTGATACGACATTCTAGACGCTATACGCCCCGCGCGCCGCTGCGGGAACGACGCATCGGAGGCGCGAGTTCATCCCGGCCTTGGGTGGAGGCACTGAGCCGAGGGACTCGGCGACATTGCGCACATTGGTGCTGTAGTGGAAGGAGCGGCTCGCACTCCTGCCTGAGGGTATGATCGCGATTGGTGCTCGCGCTACTACCTGATTTCAGAGTGATCGCTGGAGGTCCTGCAGACCACAATCTAGATATTCCATATCGAGCATCTCAGGCGACCTCGAACAGACCGGCAGCTCCCATGCCGCCTTCGACGAATATCGTTACCACCAAATACTTCACACCGCGGCGCTTGCCCTCCATGAGTTCATAGCCCACCGGTCGGGCGCCGGTCATGCCAGAGGGAGGGCCGATTGAGATGCTTCCCTGCATTGACATTGTAGATGGCGGGGTCGATCCCGAGATCGTCCCGGCAGTAAATAGCCTGACAAGCAAAAGCATCGTTGAGCTCCCGACGTCATCAATATTTTGCCATGCAGCTTTATCAGCTTCGGATCGCCTAGATTGGATCAATCCCATTGGGGACACCCGGCGACCGCGATGCCACGGCGGCTTCCGAGCGGCTCTATGCCACGCCTCTCGGCGAGCGATCGCTCCATCCAACGCAGGGGCGGAGAGCTGGCTTGCGTTACCGCGCGTGACGACTCCCCCTCCATCAAGGGCTTAAGCCCTCGAAATGTCTCGAACGTCGATCCGGCCGATTTCCTTCGTCCGCAGTGAGAATGACCGTTATATAGCTTGTCTCACCTGTCGGCTTGTCCTTCAGCACGCGGTCGTAAGAGAACGATTTCGTCATCAAGTCGCCTGGATTCCTGGGCTGCCGCAGTACGCTGTTAGGACCGCAGGGCGTACTGATCCTGGGCCTCGCGGCTGACTTTGTATTTTTTGAGATGAATTCGGCGGTCCAAACGAAGTAATGCCTTCGACCTTTTGCGGCACCATGATACGGGGCCGACCGATCATGAGTACTTCTGGACAGACGAAGAGGCGGCGAAGGGAACATGGGTTCAATGGTCTGGGCGAGACTTCTACAGGGAGACCGGCGGCGATTACGCTGAGGCGAGCAACATTCATGCTCGCGGCGTCGGCGGCGCTCGCGACTTGATGCTATTGAAAGCGCCTCGCTGGCGGCCATAATGCATTTGAGAGTTTACTGGGCATCCACTAACCGAACTGTTTTCCTCATGCACGACCGTAAAATGATCCATCGTACTTTTGACCTCAGATAGTCCGATCCGGTCCGCTATAAGAGCCGGCCCACTCTGGTAATCGGGAAAGCCGTATCCAGCGGTCCACACAGTGTCGGCGAGATCCCCTCGTCAACAATCTGGAGCCCTCATTGATGAGCGTGTACACTGGCCGCCAGCTGATTTCCTGATCTGTGACGTCGTCGCGGCTCGCAATTCCATGCTCCCGTGCCAGATCCAGCGAGCGTCGGTCGGAAGATCCTGAATGCGCGCCGCAGCGCGTCAGCGAAGCACAAACGCCCTCAACGCTCGCGCGATACTGCTCAAATGTAGTTATTCGCGGGCCTCCAGCCGTTTACCTTTCCCGAACGGCAGATTCACAACTGTTTCAACAGCACGCACGATTGCACCGAGCGCCGAATAGTCCGCCTTCCTTGCTGCCCTAAAGCATGATGGCATTAGCTTCGATAGTCTGAGTTTTTGAGGTGGTTGGGCATTCCTCTGAGGTGAAGACATCGAGTGCATGGCCAATTGCAGCGCAGATGGCGTCGACGGTTCGCGCGGCAGCTTTGCGGACCAAGTGCTTAAGCTTGGAAAAGACCTGTTCGATGGGGTTCAGGTCTGGCGAGTATTTTGGCAGGAAGAAGAGTTTGGCGCCGGCCGGACGGATGAGCTGGCGAACCACTTTGCTCCTGTGGCTACCGAGATTGTCCAATACGACGATGTCATCGGGCTGAAGGGGTGGCAGGAGAACCTTCTCGACATAGGTACGGAAGCTTACGCCATCGATCGGCCCCTCGATGAACCATGGCGCATCGATCCGGTCATGGCGCAGGGCCGCCAGGAAGGTCATGGTCTTCCAGCGGCCATGGGGGACTTTCGTGTGAAGTCTGCTCCCGCGCGGCGCCCATCCCCGCAAGGGGGCCATATCGGTCTTAGTCCAAGTCTCGTCGATGAAGACCAGCCGTTCAGCTTTGACGCGATCTTGATACTTTGCCCACTGGGCTCGCCGCCGCGCAACCTCGGGACGATCACGTTCGCCAGCCGCCACGCTTTTTTTGAAGTTGAACTTCTCGGCATGCACGAAGCCCCATACCGAGTGATAATCGACTTTCAGGCCGCACCCGGCGAGCTCAGAAACGAGATCGCGTATGGTGAAATCGCCGTCCTTGATCCGCTGCGACAACCAAACTGCGTGCTCACCCGAAATTGCCTTTGGCTTGTAGCCGCCGATCTGGCCAGGCTCGACACTGCCGGTCTCATCAAGCCGCTTCATCCAGCCGATGGCCGTGCTGATTGCCACCCCAAACTGCTCGGCGGCCTGATTGCGGGACATCCCGCCCTCGATCGCGGCCACAACACGCTTGCGAAGATCAAGAGAGTACGGCTTGCCCATCCATACTGGCCTCCGTCCAGCCAGTAAGGTGAATCAGAAATCGACTGATTTGGGAATCCCAAATCGATTCAGACTAAACCCATCCCGCTTTAGCTACCGCTTCCGCGAAGGGCCTGCGTTGTCGCTGTGTGGGCCGTAATCTGCAAGGCGCTTAAGCGCCGCAGCGGCCTGTTCGCCTCGACCGGAGCGTTCGGCCGTTACGACACCGAGCGCACGCGGCTCTCCTTCCGCGATCTCATTGATAATGCCTGCGGCGAGCGCATCATTTGAGACCTACTGGTGGGTACGGATCAGATTGAACGCGTGCGACATTCCGGCCAGACGAGGAAGGCGCTGCGTGCCTTAGGGGCCGGGGAGCAGGCCACGCCTGACTTCCGAAAAGCCGAAAAGCGCGTCCGCGGCGCCAGACGATAGTGGCAGGCCATCGCAAGTTCCAGGTCCGCCGCCGGACGTGTCATGCAGCGTTGCAACAACCAGGCATCGCGGTGCATCCAGCCTCGTAAGCAGCGAGCATCAAACGCCGCAGATTCAAAGCTGGCGATGTCACCACTCGCAACGAAAGTGCGTCCTTCGCAATTAAATGACGAGTGCTCTCGCTTTGGCAGTGGTCTCAAAGGTCTGGCGAGCGCACCGCGCAGGCCTACACAACTCGGGCGCGATGGCGTGGACTGGAGGATTGGAGATGCTCACCAGACCGATGCCATTATGGTTGTCATAGCTGAGGGCGTTTACGGACGTTCTCTCGCTCGTTCTGTTGGATTCTGGGCAGGTCAAAGGCGAGCTTCCGGCATCGGATCGCCCGATAATCAGATCGCGGCGGGTATGACGTTGCTGGGGCATCGATGGACGAGACGACAGTCGCTCGTGGGGCGCCGCGTTCTGACGGTAGAGCTGCGGATTTGCGTCACTTCACCTTCCACGGGCAGCGTCTCACCGGCGAAGGTCATCGACTTCATCCTGAACGACAGTCGCGCGACGAAGGCTCGCGGCCCGGCCCGATCTATGACGGCACGCGCGAACAGTGCACCGAAAGTCTGCCCGTCAATGACAACATCCGGTAGTTTCATGGCCCGGGCGAACTCGATATCATAGTGGACGCGGCGCCGGTCTCAGGTGGTGGCTCCTAGTCGGCCTGATCATGCTTTTCCAATCGGCTGGTAGAAGACCGTCTCGTGGTTGATGGCCATCATCTCGCCCGTTGCGTCCCTGTAACGGACAACGGCCGCGCGATAATGGCACCGCGGCATGACCTGCGGCACCTCTGCCAGCGGACCTGTCATGACCGTGATCTGCCATCAGGCGAACTGGATATCAGTCATGCTCCTCAAAGATAAGGCCGTCCAGAGCGGCGAGCCGGCGCAAGTGATGGCTGGCATCGCCGAACAGCGTGTCGATCATGCTGACGCGCTTGAAATAGTGCCCGATGCGGTACTCCATCGTCATGCCGACGCCGCCATGGAGCTGGATGGACTCACAGCCGATCGTCTTTGCCGACTGGCCGATCTGCGCCTTTGCCGCTGACATCGCCCGCTCCCGCGCGGCCTGGTCATTTGCGCCCGCCATCATCGTGGCGTACATTGCCATGGAGCGCGATTGCTCCAGTTCGACGAACATGTCGACGCCCCGGTGCTGCAGCGCCTGGAACGAGCCGATTGTCGCGCCGAACTGCCTGCGCGTCTTCAAATAGGCAAGGGTGATCACCTGCATTTCAGCGAAGCAGCCGATCGCTTCAGCGCAAAGAGCCGCAACGGCCTCGTCTGCTACTCGAGCGATGACCGGAGAGGCGCTCGCCGGATGGCCAATAACGTGGTCTGCTTCGACCCGCACGTTATCCATCGTGATTTCGGCTGCACGTAACCCATCCTGGGTCTGATAGCCGCGGCGCGTGACGCCAGGTGCATTGCCTTCTATCAGGAATAGCCCGACCCCGTCCTTATCGCGCGCTGTACCGGCCGTCCGCGCCGACACGACGATCTTGTCGGCTGCAGCGCCGTGGAGCACGAGGCTTTTGATGCCGTTGAGTGTCCACCCGTCACCATCCTTCTCCGCCCGCGTCTCAACGTCAGAGAGGTCGTAGCGGGACTGCGGCTCGGCACAGGCGAATGCGAGCTTCAAACGGCCTTCTGCGATCGCCGGGATCAGTCCAGCCAGTTGCGCTTCGCTCGCTCCGTGTCGCAGAACGCCGCCGGCAAGTACCACGGTTGCGAAATAGGGTTCGAGGATCAGCGCCCTGCCAAATGCCTCCATGACGATCATCGACTCGACCGCGGTGCCGCCGAACCCGCCGTACTGCTCGGGAAAGGGCAGCGCCAGAAGCCCGAGCTCGGCATAGCGCGTCCACATCCTCTCGCTGAAGCCCGGGCCCTCGTCCTGGTACTTCCGTCGCTCGTCGAACCCGTAGCTGTCGAGCATCAGCCGCTCGACGCTTTCCTTCAGAAGCCGTTGCTCCTCGGAGAGATCAAAGTCCATGTCACGAATGCTCCTGAAAACAATGCTGTCCCCGTTGCCGTCCCGCGCTTTGCATAGCGACCCCCTTCCCCGCGTTCGCGAACTGATGTGCGAGCGTCAGAGGCCGAGGACCGCCCTTGCGATGATGTTCTTCTGGATCTCATCGGAACCACCATAAATCGATACTTTTCGCGCATTGAAATAGGCGGGTGCGATCGTCGCGGCCCAGTCAGGACCAATCGGCGGCCGATCCGTAAGTTGAAAACTCTCCTCCGGCTCGTACGGCAGGGCATAAGGACCGACCACGTCCATCAGAAGCTCCGACGTCGCCTGCTGGATCTCCGCTCCCTTGATCTTGAGAATGGAGCTTGCTGGATCCTGTGTGCCTTTCTGCCGTTTCGATTCGTTTGCGAGCACGCGAAGCTGCGTGATCTCGAGCGCCTTCAGCCGGATCTCGACTGCGGCGAGCTTTTCGCGGAAGTGGGCCTGGTCGATCAGCCGCCCGCCTCCGGCACGAACGCGTGAGGCGAGGTCCTTGATGCGCCGGATGCGCTCCTTGGAAACCCCGACGGCGGCGATGTGGAAGCGCTCATTGCCGAGCAGATATTTCGCATAGTCCCAGCCACGGTTCTCGTCACCAACAAGATTCTCGGCCGGCACCCGCACGTCCTCAAAGAAGACTTCATTGACTTCGTGGCTGCCGTCAATCAGCTGGATCGGACGAACGGTGATACCGGGCGACTTCATATCGATCAGGAGGAATGAAATGCCCTTTTGCTTCTTCGCCTTCGGATCCGTCCTCACCAGACAGAAAATCCAGTCGGCATATTGTGCGTGCGTTGTCCAGGTCTTCTGGCCGTTGACGACGTAGTGGTCGCCGTGATGCACAGCCCGCGTCGTGAGCGAAGCGAGATCGGAGCCGGACCCGGGCTCGGAGAAGCCCTGGCACCACCAGTCCTCCAGCGTGACGATGCGCGGCAGGAAGCGCTTCTTCTGGGCATCGTTACCGAAAGTATAGATGACCGGTCCCACCATGTTCACGCCGAAGGCGAGCGGGGCCGGCGCCGGCGTCTGGCTCATCTCTTCGGTAAAAATGTACTGCTTGACCGCGCTCCAGCCGGTGCCGCCATGTTCGACCGGCCAATGCGGCACGCCCCAACCCTTGTCAGCAAGTATCCGGGTCCAGCGCACCATATCGTTCTTGCTCGGGTGAATTCCCGCGACAAGCTTTTCGCGAATATCAACCGGAACGGCGGCGCGGAAGAATGCCCGGACCGTATTACGGAAGAACAGTTCGTCGGCAGTTAAGTTCAGATCCATCATTGCTGCCTTGTTAAAGGGTTTCTTGAAAGATACCTGCAGCACCCGTTCTGCCTCCGATTACATTCCGATCGGATACCTTGCAGCATCCAGGCCTGCCTTGCCCTTTGCAGAGTTTTCGGCCGACATAGATATCGCCTGCCGAAATCGCTTCGATGTTGGCAGTAATCAGGGGGCCAACAACGTAGTCACGACAAGAATGATCATTGGGGCGGCGACTCCGTCAAGGGAATGGCGCCTGCGCGCGCACTTGCGAACCCGACACTGATCTGCAGCCCGATCAACACAAGACGCGACGCAATTCTCTTGGTGAAACAGCCGCGTCAAATCGCGAACACCGCACCTGGTTGCCGAGCAAGGACCTTCTGAAGCGCAACGATCGAATGCTCTGTGCACCAAATCCCAGCTTCTGAGCTCTCGTCCCGCAATCCGATCGCCAGTGCTCCGTCGATGATCACCAGTCAGAAAGCCGTAAATGGTCACCCACATCCCTTCAGCGCAAGCAGATTGTCCTTCCAGATGCCATCCGCGTGGGTTTGCAGAAATTTATTACCAGCAGCGCTCGTACGCACGCCGACCCAGGCTGTCGCACCACCTTCCGCCGTGTAGAAGCGGTGCGCGCCCTCCTCGATGAACCGCACTACGTTCGGAACAGTATCCTTCCAACGCCCTCAGCTGTCAGGCCTGGGACCTCCCACGTGCGTGATGTGCTCGTGCGGGCTGTTACGGTCCGGCTTATTCACACAATCAATCCTGTAGTCAGCCATTGCTTGTCCTCTTTCATGAACACCCGTCCGAAACACCGGGCTACCGATTTCCATGCGGTCACTGGATTACAGTGCTCCGGGCTGAATGGCGGGGCCTCGACTTTGAGCTGCAAACCGTTTACGGCGCCGCCTGGACAGGCTGTCCCGTCCATCGAAATGCACAGCCACGCATTGCTGCCCTCCCTTCCCAAAGCCTCAACATCAACGAAAGGGCGGCAGCGCGCCTGATCCAGCCGCCCCGCTCGACCACCGCGCCGGACAATCGCCCGACGCAGCAGTGTCTCGATTCGGCGAGCATCGGCCCAGAACAGCTGAATGCTTCGCGAGCGCGCCCAACGGGACAAAGAATCAGGACGCAGCAGCTGGACAGAGAAAGTCGTGATGGCGGGGAGACATATCATCCGATGCATTCGCCGGGCTCTCGCTTGGAAGGCCATTGATTTCGTGCCGCGCCGCCGTTCGATTTCAGGCCGCGCACAATTTGTGTCTGCATCTCAGCTAGTCGAGCTCGACGACCCGTCAAAGGGACAGGTCTGCACGTAACGTACAGACCCGTTTCTTGTCTTGTGAGCTGTATCGCAAATGCATCGATTTCGTCCGATACGGACCAACTGAACTCCTCCGGCCGCTTGTCTCCTCCAAAGGGAACTCGCGCGCAAGCATGTCAGTCACGCGCTGCTCCGTTCCCCAGAAGCACTGGCCGTTGCTCTGCGCGAGTGGATTGTCGAGCGAGCCGGACTGATGCAGCGCCTGCCTTCGCGCAAAGAGACGCGTGCGAGCGGCTGCGTAAAGTCCTGTGACTTCGCCGAATCCTCATAGTCCAGTCCGATGGCGCCGGCCAGCCGATCGGCCTCGTCATCCAGATATTCTCATGAGAGAGCAGCAGCATCGAGCTGCCGGGCTCATGAAGAAGATATCGCGCGCATCGAGTGGCCAACTCGCCACAACTCAACATACGCAGTCACGAGTCAACGTCGCCATGCCACTCCACTATAATCGCCTCGCGCCGAGATCCTTAGCAGCCGACCTTCGCGGTCATCTTCCTCGCGCTGGTATCATCCAGCTACAATGTCATGAGGATGGGTATGTACGGCCGGGCCAACGTAGACCGTTTTGGAATCAGAGACGTTAGGCAAAGCTGCTGCGCGAAATATCATACAACGAACAGCCTGCAGGGGCGCAACCTCTTTATGATAACTTGTTATCACATTCTTGAAGAAAACTGGGGATGTACAGTGAACCCGCCAGCCACTTCATTATCTCTGTGGGACGGATCGCATCGCCGGCGCGAACGCCGACTGCGGCGGATGGAATGCTCCCACGGCTCTTCACTACCTGAGAAACACTCACTAGTTGGCTAGGTCTGGCCTCGTCTCCCTCAGCGCCTCCGCCAAAGACACTTCGAAGATGTCAATGCCCTGGTTTAGCGTCTCCAGATCGATCGTGAGCGCAGGCAAGAACTTTATGACCTGATCAATGGGCCCGCATCGCTCGAGCATCAACCCTTTCTCGAAGGCCTTGCGGGTCGTCGCCTCCGCAATTTCCGCTCTTTGGCAATCAAATCCAAATGCCATGCCTCGTCCTCGAACGGCAAAACTGCCTGCATCCCAGGATGCAATGGCCTCAAGCCGGCTCCGCACAATTTCTCCCATACGCTGCACTTCCTCCGCGAACGTTTTGCTGCGCCAGTAACTGTTGATGGCCGCGGTGGCAGATACAAGCGCAAGGTTGTTTCCCCGGAACGTGCCCGTGTGTTCTCCTGGCCTCCACGCGTCGCGCTCCTCCTTGATCAACAACATCGATAGTGGCAGGCCATACCCGCTTAGTGATTTCGACATGACGACAAGATCCGGCGAAAGCCCTGCGAACTCAAAGCTGAAGAACTCGCCCGTGCGGCCGCAACCCATCTGGACATCATCAACTATGAAGAGCGCACCAACATCTCTCGCTATGGCCTGAACCGATTGCAACCACTCTTTGCTAGCAACATTTATCCCCCCTTCTCCCTGCACAGTTTCGACGAGAATGGCGGCCGGAGCATCGACACCACTGCTCCCATCCAACAACACCTTACGTAGGTAGTCTGCCGTATCAAGGGCAGGTCCAAGATAGCCGTCATAGGGCATGAAGGTTGCGTCGGCCAAGGAGACGCCACTGGCCCTTCGATAGAAAAGATTGCCCGTGGCGGCCATCGCCCCCAGACTCATGCCATGATATCCACGGGTGAATGAAATGACGTTCTTACGTCCCGTGATCTTGCGCGAAAGCTTGAGTGCCGCCTCGACGGCATTGGCACCTGTTGGCCCCGTGAACTGGAAACGGTAGCGCAACCCCCGTTCGCGAAGTATGGCAGAATTAAAGGTCTCCATAAATTCGCGCTTCGCAGGAGTGGCCATGTCAAGCCCGTGGACGACGGCATCGGATGCCAGATACTCGGTGATGGCAGCTTTGATCAGGTGATTGTTGTGACCGTAGTTCAGAGCCCCTGCACCAGAGAGAAAGTCAATGACCTTCCTGCCATTGTCTGTCAGCATGAGGGATCCACGCGCCCGGGTAAAAATGGCCGGTAGCGACAATGGGTATGAGCGCACATTCGACTCCAGGGCTTCGAAAGCCCGCATGCCACATGGTTCGCCAATCACTCGACCCAAGATCGCCTCCGCAAAACAAGGACGCTCGCGCGGCTTTCTCGAGCTGCGGACACAGGGCAGCCGAACGCCTGCACATCTGGCAAGACTTATGTTGCGTGAAGCGTGTCTCCCGGATCACTCAGATATATGAGCCGCAGGAACAACCAACCTGCCAATACTGGTAGTTGGTTGCGTCAGAACGTTCAATTGTGTTCTGTCACATAAACGCGCTGTGTCCCTCGAAAAACTCCGGTCCCGGCGCCAAAATAACGACTGTCCGAAATATGAGATCTAGCGCCGTAGACACGCGGCTAGTGGCGATAGTCAACGTGGAAAGTATTGAAGGCGGAGCATTTTTTGCCCGGTCTTTGAAAATCACAGGAATGAGACTGCCCGCGGCTGCTAGATCTAACGGCCGCCTCTATCTGAAGAGGACAACGAGCCTTGTTAAGGATCAGATTATGATGGACTCGTCTGTTTGCGAGAATTTGGAAACGCGACACGTGGTCACGGTTGACAGGCCGATCCAGATACCAACGATGCGCAGTCCCATCTTCAAACCAAGCAGGTAACTGAGAGAGAAGCCAATCAGCCGGTAAGCGATCCCAATGAAGAGGAGCGGCACCCATTCCACGAAGACTTCCCGTCGCAATGAGCTGCGCGCCATCCGTGATAAAAAAGCTCGCACCGATCAAAAGTAGTTTTCCGGCCAGTCCGATTGTCGCCTCGGCATCGTCCTGCGATTCATTCAGGAACAATCCGGCAATCTCAAAATGCGCGGCGATCATGGCGAGCGTCAGTATCGCGGCGATCACGACACCAAGCAGAATTGGAGCCAGACCTGCGCGCTTGACGCCGGAAGGGTCGTGGCGGCCAACCGCATGGCCGACACGCACGGACGCCGCTATGCTGATACCGAAAGAAATCATGGACAGGATCGTGGGCACCTGAAGAGCGATCTGATGAGCAGCGAGTGCGCTGGTACTGATCAGGCCTGCCAGGAGCGCCGCTGCCGAGAACACCCCACGCCCATCAACGAGGCGATCGAGATCGGAGCTCCAATCACAACCAGTTGCCGCATGACGCGCCAACCAAATTGCAAAACATGTGCAAGTAGGTTGTAGTCACGGAAAGGAGGACGCATTATCCCGAACCACAGAATGGCTAGGAACGTCACACAGTTCACCAAGGTGGTCGCGAGCCCGGCCCCGAACAACTCAAGACGGGGCAACCCGAGCTTCCCGTTTATCAGCAACCAGGCTAGAAGAGCATTGACGGGAATCGCCGCGAGCGTGATCCACAAATCGGGCTCAGGCCGGTTGACCGCGCCCATGAAACCGCGGAGACCTAGAAAACCCGGGATCGGCGTCACGCCCCAGGTCAGTCCGAACAGATATTGCTGGGCGAGCCGCGCCGTATCGGGCGCTTGGCCGAAGGCCAGCAGTACTGGCTCTCCGCGCGACGCAAACGCCATGATCGGTAACGACAGTGTCATCGCCGCTCACAATCCCATGCGCACCGAGCGGCGTACCACAGCGAGATTATCTGCCCCAAACGCCTGTGCCGCCAATGATGCAATTGGCGCCAGCAGACCCGAGCCGAAGGTAAACGCGAGGACATTGATTCTGCTGGCCAGCGCTGCCGCGGCCACCGCCTCCGCACCGGGGTACCCGATGAACGCGAGATATGTTGTCATCATGACGATCTGGGCAATCTGGGTCAGCCTTATCGGCCATGCCAGCTTTGCTGTCTCGCTGAGCTCGACAGCGACGTGCGGATCATCCGTCTTATTCGTAAAAGCGAGACGGAGAACGGCTTTATTTCGGCTATCTTATGCATGGAAATTAATGCTGCCCGGTTTGCCTCATACCTTTTCCCGGCCTTGAATTCGAGGGTTGTTGCGATACTCGGCGAATTGCTGATGCGACGATGCTTCACGAGGTGCGCCAGAAGCCGGACGTGCTGTTGAGCTTAGGTCTGGTGCATCTTCGCCAACTGACGAGATATCTGCCTGCTGTTGCCCGGCGCTCATCTCGCATTGGAGCATGTCAGGCGCGAGGAATGAGGGTGATCCGCACAGCGGGCCGGTTGATCACCGGGATCGCGCCATGGATCGCGTACGAACCGAGACCCGGAAGTGGGCGATCACGGTAACGGAATCGTACGCCGCCACCAACCAGGACGAGAAAGTAGCGCGCTGGTCGACCTACCAGGCGATGCGACGAAAACTGACGGCGATGCACCATCACTTGAATTTCTTGAGCCGCGATGCGGAGTAGCATCTGGATGGCATGTTCTCTTCAAAGGTTGTGCCAAATGCGAGAGTCTCGTTGTCACGACTATTTGCGAGCGAACGTGTCGCTCCCCCAAGAAGGTCGCAGATGCGACTGTCCCGATATTGCAGTGATCACTCGACCGTAAGTTTGGCAGTTCGTCGCCCGGATCGTAGATTCTGGTCGATCCAGCCAATCGTGGCGAGCCGATGGCGCGGCGGCGGTCGAAAATCCAGTACCGAAGAGGTGTAATCTAGCGCGATCGCACCAGGCTGCCGCCGTGCGAGCCGATTCGAAACCGGAATCGGGAGGTGACAGTGTGGAGCTTTCGCCATCGGCTTCCCCGGTCTTCCATTAGCCATAGCCTCGGCCGATCGCCACGCCCGGCGCCATGCTAGGCAGTCTGAAACGCGATACTCGACCGCCGCACAGCTGCTATCCTGGATGTGACCGAAGACCTGACAACTGATGCCGCGCTCCCCACCGACTTTATCAGTATGCCTGTTTGCTTCTCTTTTCGCCAGGTCGCATCGCCTTACCCCTTAGGATCAGGCTTGGTTGGCGCCGATTGCCGGGCTCTCGCCAAAGGTGTGCCGCCACTCTGCGAATGGAGAAGTCGTCAGCCTTGCTGTATTGGAGCTTTGCTTGCTCTCTCCGCCGTGACTACAGCACCCTTTCGCTCGGCTGCTTGAGCTCCACGTGCAACAGCTGATTGACAGGCTCCATCTTCTTCCGCATCCCTGACCAAGGGTACCGGTTCAAGCCTTAGACCCGCCGTGACTGACGCACCCATGACTTCTTGCGCAACTACTGACGTGTCGAGTAGAGCCGTCTATCAAATTTCCAGGCTGCGAAATCCGAAACGCGGTTGCGAATCTGGCGACTATCGATCTTGGTAGTGTCAGAGCTTGGCTAGGTGTGTAGTCTACCCAACCTTACTAACCAACTTTGATGATGTGTTTTCGATGATCAAGCGGATGGAGCGTCATTTTCATGCAGGATAGCCACGCTTTTAGAAAGGCGGTGACAATGGGCGAGGTGCAATGCCGAACATTATGGTGACAGACGTAGTTCCACCTTCCATCGTAAAGGCAATCGAGGGGCGCCTTGATGATCCCGACGTTGTTATCACCAGCACCGGCGACGATCGTCCTCTTGTTGTGGCGTTGCAAGATCCCAAAACTCAACACGTCGTCGGAGGTGCGATCGGACTTTCGTCAGTCGGGTTGCTATTCCTGGATGCATTCTTTTTGCCCAAGCCATTCCGCGGAAAGGGCTTAGGAACGATGGTCTTGAACGAATTTGAAGATGAAGGCCGGCGGCGTGGCTGCCGATGGGCTTTCCTCTACACCATCAGTCTTTCAGGTTTCTACGCTCGAAGTGGATGGAAGGCCCTCGGGCGAACACCTTCCGACCGGCCCGGAACATTCCGGACTTTCATGACCAAGAGCTTGGAAGCATGTTCATAGGTCCTCATCCATGTTCTTTACCAACTGCAGACCTACTTGACCCAGAGTTCAAGCGCAGTCGGAGCGTGGGGCTCCCAGTGGAGCTCGGCTTGCGCGCCAGCGCAAGACTGTCGATCTGCAATCAGCCCCTGATTGCGTCTCGCTCGGCAGGGGTGTCGCTCGCTGGAGTGCCGGCGGCCATGGTGATGTCCGCATTTGGTTCGTCCTCCACTTACCTGTTCGACTAATAGAGCACATGAGAATAGCACAGCCTGGCTTTATTGAAGTCGTCTTCAGGGGTTCTCTCGCAGGAACTCCGCTCGATGCCGAATTCAGCGTGCCGGCCAATGGAATAACGGCTATTTCAGGTTGCGGCAACACAACCGTCGCGCGTTGCATTAGCGGTCTCGAGCGTCTGCCAACTGGATTCTGTGCCTTGGATGGGGAGGTTTGGCAGGACGAAGACACTTTCCGCCCGCCGCATCTGCGTCCCATAGGCCATATTTTCCAACGGCCGATCCTTTTTTCGGATCTGTCTGTCAGGCGTAACTTACTTTACGGCGAATCAAAATTCGAACGGACTCCGATAGAGCTTGATGCGGTAATCGAACTGCTCGATCTGGCGCCGCTGCTTGACCGTTCTCCCTCACTGATTTCCGACGCCGAGCGGCAGCGTATTGTCATTGGCAACGCGTTGTTATCGCAGCCTCGACTGCTTGTGATGGAGGAGCCGCTTGCCGGGCTCGATCGCTCTGGCAGGCGCGAGCTTCTGCCATTCCTAGAGCGATTGCATGAGAGACTCACGGTGCCAATAATCTATGTCAGCAATGACATGGCTGAGATAGAACGCCTGGCCGATCATCTAGTCATGATGAAACACGGTATGGTTACAGCGGCTGCGCCGCTGCATGTCCTGCAGAGCGACCTTGCGTTGCCGCTTGCCACACGCCAAGAAGCCGCCGTCAGTCTTGATGCCGTCGTCAGCGGCTATGACGAGAGCTATGGATTGCTCGTCCTCGTCTTTAAAGGTGCACGCCTGTTGATCCCAAGCAAGCCAGTTGCGCCGGGCACGCAGCAACGGCTTCACATCGCAGCCGGCGACGTTAGCGTCTCGCGTGAGGACCCACGCGGGAGCTCGATACTCAATGTGTTTCCGGCCCGCATTAAGGACTCGGTGCCGCTCGGCGGCGCGGAGGTCACCCTACTCCTTGCGCTCAAAACCAGTGGCTCCGGCGCGCAATTTTTATCGCGCGTTACGCGCCGCTCCTTTGATGTGCTGGAGCTCGAGGATGGGATGGACGTGTTTGCCCAAGTCACGGGCATCTCGCTCGTACCGACTTCTGAAGGGTTGCTGCGAGGGCTGCCAACTTACACGAGAGAGGAAGATCCTGGACCAAAAACGAAGGGCTGGTTGAGTCCATCAACATGTAAGGGCGGCATAGCCTTCTAGGAGATGAAATACGCCAGCTGTCGCCCGCAGGCGGCGTCCGAGCGTGGCTGATCCCAGTAGCGGATAATTGTACGCCTTCCTGAATATCACTCTCGATAGAAGTGATCGCCTGCTTGCCAGCGTTGGCCAGCAGCGTGGATATTCTAAGGCCCCCATGAGGGCACACTTTGAAGCTATTGAGATCGTTGGTCGGAGTTATTGTCAAGTGTTTATCCCTGGTCAGGCGCGACTGCAAAGAGCGACGTCGCCGCAACGACGTTATCCGAGAATATTGGTACTTGGCGGAAAGCCGTACTTTCGGGTGCGCGGCTGCTGGGCGGATCCATGGCGGTGATCCAAGACTATGCTCCTCACCCTTTGCCGCTGATGAATTCAGTCAGTAATAGGCGTCGCGCCCCTCCGCGTCAGTATGCATTGTGCGACGTATGATCTCAGGCAGAACTCCAGTACTTAGATGAGAACTGAGATCCTGCCTACCAAGGCCGGCAGTATCGCTGAGGTATCCACGCGCGGTAGACTCCACGACCAGAACAGGACAGGCCCTCTATTGCGATGGTGCAGCGAAACGCTCAAGCCCGACCCACTTCGATCGACGCAGCTATCAATTGCGGTTCCTCCGAGCCTCCGAACAGCATTAGAATTCCAACAGTGAGCGGATACCGGCCTGTCTCATACCCTTGGTCCGTGAGATGTGCTCGAGAGGATCCCACCATTGTTGATGGGCTCGCTCCGCCCTATCCGGACGAACTTCTGGTCTGTGCTCAATCGCCGCTGCCGCAGGCGGATATCAGCGGGACCCGATCAATGGGACGCCTTCGGTGGCGGCTCTCCAATAGGCGGCTGACCACGCGCATTGGGAGTCCTGTGCTCGGTGCAACACCCCACTGCCGGCAGCACGAAACGCACGTTCAAGGTGAGGCAAATTACGTGGCCGGGGTACCCCCCTCTCTGGTGGCTTCAGGGATTTTCCTCCCAACGAACGCAATGCATCAACTGGCGCTTGTAGGGACAGAACAGTGCAGACCACCCTGTCAAGGGATTAACCTTCAGCTGTCATTTCGGCGGCGACCGTGAATATTGATAGCGCCTTTCCCTGCGGGAGCCCCTCTCTCCCGGCAGGCCTTATTCAAGATGAGGAGCTGAATCATGATCATCGCAACACCGGTCCGTTGCACCAGCTACAGCCTCAACCCAGGTGACGAGCTGAACGACCTTCGCATGTCCGAGGGAGTGCGGCCATTGTACGAGCGGGTGCGCAAGTTCATCCGCGAAACCGTGGAACCGATTTCCGCCGAGCTCGAGAAGCTTCCCGAGGAGACAGCCGACCGCTGGAGCTTCACACGGACGCAGCTCGAAATGATCGAAAAAGCGAAATCGAGGGCCAGGGTGGAGGGCTTGTGGAACTTCTTTCTGCCCAATGCACACACTGGCGAAGGAATGAAGAATCTGGACTTCGCCTACATCGCCGCCGAGCTTGGCAAGGACCTGCTTGCACCTGAGACCCTGAACTGCGCGGCGCCCGATACCGGCAACATGGAGGTGCTTGAGCGTGTCGGCACGCCGGAGCAGAAGGAGAAGTGGCTGAAGCCGCTGCTCAAGGGTGAAATTCGGTCGGCTTTTGCCATGACTGAGCCAGACGCGGCCTCATCGGACGCCAGGAACATCTCGACAAGCGCAAGGCTTGTCGGTGACGAGTGGGTGATCAACGGCGAGAAATACTTCATCTCCGGCGCAGGCGATCCGCGCTGCAAGATCATGATCGTGATGGCGAGAACCAACCAGGATGCACCGCCCAGCAGGCAGCATTCGCAAATTCTGGTGCCGAAGGACACGCCCGGCGTCGAGATCCTCGGACCCATGCACGTTTTCGGGCAAGACCACGCGCCGCGCGGCCACATGCACCTGCGCTTCAACAATGTCCGGGTACCGAAAAAAAATATCCTGCTCGAGGAGGGCCGCGGGTTCGAGATCTCGCAGATCCGCCTCGGTCCGGGCCGCATCCATCACTGCATGCGCGTCATCGGCAAGGCTGAGAAAGCACTCGACATGATGGTGCGCCGTGGGCTCACCCGCGAGGCCTTCGGTCGGAAGATTGCTCGTCTCGGCGGCAATCTGCAAATCATCGCGCAGGCCCGATGCGAAATCGAAGCCATGCGGCTGATGGTCCTGAAGGCTGCGAGGGCTATGGATGTGCTCGGCAACAAGGAGGCGCGTGTCTGGGTCAGTATGATCAAGGCCATGGTACCGGAGCGTGCCTCCCGAATTATCGATCAGGCGATTCAGATGCACGGCGCAACCGGCATTTCAAACTGGACGCCGCTCGCCGAGATGTACACGGATGTCCGGCAATTGCGCATGACCGACGGTCCCGACGAGGTCCACTGGATGGTTGTGGGACGGCACGAACTGAGCATGGAGTAAAGGACGACGCGCGGCCGAATCTGATCTGCCGCGCACGATTCTTTGGGATGCTGTCTTGGCGGGCGCAAGGAAGCCGCCTCAGGCAACAGACCTCCCCCGTTGTGGGGAGGAGGGTGACTCAGGCCAGCGCCTTTCGGCTTTAGCGGTATGAGGACGCATTCGCGCATCGGGAGGAAAGATGCAAGAGGCCCAAATCGATAAGAAAGCTCGCGAAGGCGAGCGGATGCGGCTTTAGCTCTCTTGGAAAGGCATCCTGGACAGCGAACGTTCGGATCCTGCACCTCGCGAAATTGGGCTTCCGCTCACGTGTCCCTGCGTAGTCAGATTGCTTCATGCGGATTCCGCTCGATGTCGCCCAGCATTCGGAGATGATCTCGCCCAGTATTCCGGGATGATGTCGCCCGGGTGACGAGGCCTCTTCTGGCTCCCATAGGGTCAACCCTTTCGGCTTTGCGAAGGGACCCTGGATGCCGACGGAGAGGTGCGATGCGCCGTGTGCGCGATGTGATCAGGATGAAGGCGGCGATCGGCGAACTGCTCACCAGTCTCAATGAGGAACGACCGATCCGGCGGCTCGGCGTGACGCGCCGCCGGCTGCTTGAGGAGGTCGACCGGCCGGCGCTCAAGCCGTTGCCGGCGAGCCCCTACGTACTCGCCGAGTGGCGGATCCGCCGCGTCAGCCTCGATTATCACGTCGAGCTGGAGAAGCATTACTACGGCGTCCCGCATCGCTTCGCGCGTGCCGAGGTCGAGGTGCGGTTCACCACCCGCACCGTCGAGATCTTCCACAAGGGCGAGCGGATTGCCGCGCATCAGCGCATGAACGGCAATCACAAACACACCACCGTGCCGGAGCACATGGCCCCCGTCATCGGCGTTACGCCGGCTGGACCATCGCGCGTATCCGCCAGGACGCTGCCGCGTCGGGCAGGCGACCAGCGCGTTGTGCGACCTCATTCTCGACGAGCGCTCGCACCCCGAGCAAGGCTTCCGCGCCTCCCTCGGCATCCTCAGGCTTGCCGCCTCATATGGGCGCGAACGGCTGGACGCCGCGGTTGCGCGGGCGATCGACATCGGCGCGCGCACCTACGGCTCGGTCAAGTCGATCCTCGCCAACAATCTCGATCGGCGTTCCGCTCCCCAGCGCTCCGCGGACGACGCGCCGATCCTGCATGCCAACATCCGCGGACCGCGCTACTATAATTAGGAGACCCTCTCTTGCTCACCCGTCCGACCCTCGACCGCCTCAACGCCTCGGCCTCCACGGCATGGCCAAAGCCTTCGTCGACATCGAAGCCCCCGGCGAAGCGGACAGCCTCGGACACGCCGAATGGCTCGCCCTGCTTCTCGAACGTGAAGCCTCGCTGCGCTATGACAAGCGGCTCGCCACGCGCCCGCGCTACGCGAAGCTACGCCAGCAAGCGTGCGTCCAGGACATCGACTACCGCACTCCGCGCGGCCTCGACCGTCCGCTGTTCGCCAAGCTTGTCGAGGGGGATCGACGACCATGCCAACCTGCTGATCCGCGGCCCGGCCGGCGTCGGCAAGAGCTGGCTCGCCACGACGCTCGGCAAGGCCTGCCGTGACAACCGCTCGGCGCTCTATCAACGTGTTCCGCGGCGGTTCGATGATCTCGCTCTCGCGCGCGGCGACGGCCGCCATCCGCGCCTATTGCGCGGGCTCGGCCGTGTCGATCTGCTGATCCTCGATGAGCCGCTCGACGCCGGTGCCCGCCACGACCTCCTGGAAATCCTTGAAGACCGCTATGGTCATCGTTCCACCATCGTCACCAGCCAGCTCCCCGTGGACCAGTGGCATGTGCTCATTGGAGATCCCACCTATGCCGACGCCATGCTCGATCGCCTCGTCCACAATGCTCATCGGCTCGACCTCACCGGCGAGGGCCTGCGCCGAAGCCGCCAACCCGCCCGAACGGTCTGAGCTCATTACACTGTGGACATGCCACTTGGTCAGTCCCTTTCCCAAGGACCGCAGGGGCTGTGCGGCCGCAAAGTTGATCGGCCGGAGCGGAAGTGAGCGGTTTGGCGAAACGGCGAAGCCGGCGCGGAGCTTCCACAAGCTAAAAAAGAAAAGGTTGCCAACAAGCAAGCGCACTCGGACAAGCCACGGCGCTCCGACAGGTTAACTTTGAAGTTGCTCATCTTCGCTGCGCCCAAAGAGGCCATGCCAGATGTACAGCCCCAAAATTCGAGCGACTGAAATATCGCACTGGATTTGATGGCACTGACAGGCGGGGTATCCTAAGGCAAAGCAAGCATAGGAGACGCTCGATGGAGCACGAAGAATGTCCCTTTAAATGGGGAGACCGGGTCAGCCACAAGCTGTTCGGATTTGCCACCGTGAACGGCGAGCCAACAGCCGTTGTTGGGCCCGATGCCACGCTCCGCAGAACGGTGCCCAGGGGCTGGACCGTTCCGGTTGAGTGGGATGATAAAGGCCAGGCGCCCGCTCGTTTAGCCAGTGACCACCTCACCAAAATATCTCGCCCGATGCCAAAGGTGCTCAGTACTGTCACCAGGAATGGCAAAAACGCGTGAATGTGTTCGCGGAACTGCGGCGCAAGACCGACGCCGCTATCAGCAAGAGCTTTCGCTCAACGCCATCGATAACGTCCGACGATCTGACCGAGTTGTTCGCCCACGAGCAAACGGCATTGAAGGACCTGGTGGAATTCCTGCGCCAAGACGCTGTCGGCGAGCACCAATAACTAGATCGCGAACATCTAAGGCATTCGCACAACCATGCTGCCCGCGATCAGGGGAAAACGAGTACGTGTTTCGTATTACCTGCCGCAATCGCCTGGTGGCGCGGCCGTTTTATTCCTGCAGAAGGTGTATTCGGAAGCGGTCATCAATCACCGCCTTAACGTGTGGGATGTTCACGTGAGTGACGGGCGTTGGTGGATCATCACCAACCCAACCAATCTTCATTCGCAAGAGCAGTTCCGATTGCGGATGGGCAGGCATTCCGGCTCGGTGGCCGAGTGCGATGATTACGACGCAGCCCTTTTTTACAGGCATCGAAACGGGCGATGATGAGCATGTACTACCGAAGCCTGCTCCATACAGGGAGCACGTCTTCACGTGATAGATCGCTTTGCCTTCACCGAAAGATGGGCGGGGCTTGCGCTCCAGCGCGGCGAACATCGCCGCAGAACAAGCTCTTCGTCAGTTTCATTGATGGACCTCCAGGTTGCGAGAACATGCGTCCCGTCCCATACGATCCGCCTTGCGCCCTCATTGGTGCTTGACGGAACGAAACCCCAAGGCCCGCCGGCCTCGTCTTGCGAAAACGCTAGCCTCATGTATCGAAATCGACGTTTATTAATCCGGGCCCTCGCGGCTGCCAAACTTTGCGCGTAAGCCGGAACACTCGCGTTTTTTTTTGCGATCAGACCGTCAGCCTGAGCTCGACAGTGGCTGGTCGACTGTGGACTTTGCCGGCGGCATGATCCGCACGGTCGTTGTTTCAGAATGGCGGCTGTCCTGACTGGCGTGATCAATGGCGCAATGCGGACAGATGCTGGACAAACGCTGGGAGAGGCAAGCTCATTATCCCTATGCACGCCCCCGTCTCCGACGCGCTTTTCCCATCAGAGATGGAACGGCGCGGTCTCACCGGCGGGTTGCCTGTTGCTCTCGAGAGCACCGGCATCATCTTAAAAGCACGCCGAGATTGGGCTGCGCGCCCGCCGCGCAACCAACCTTCAGCGCGAGCCAATTGAAGGAGAACCGCCTCGCGAGAGCTCGCAGCGATCAGTCGATGCTGAAACAGCTTTCAGGCAACGGCTGATTCCCTTGAGAGCTCATCGAGCACCTGCCGTGTCGCCCCGTGCGCCAGTTCGACAATCTCGTCGATTTCGGCTTCGGAGACAACGAGAGGCGGTGCAAAACCAAGAATGTCGCCATGCGGCATCGCGCGAGCAATGAGCCCGCGATCACGTGCAGCTTTCGAGATGCGGGCACCGATCTTGAGCTGCGGATCAAATCGCCGTTTCGTATGGCGATCTGCAACGAACTCGATCCCGCCGAGCAAACCGACGCCTCGCACTTCCCCGACATTCTCGAGCTGCGCGAACCGCTCCCTGAGTCTGTTCTGGAAATGCGCGCCGACGATTCTGGCGCGATCGCTCAGTCGCTCCTTTTCAACAATATCGAGTACGGCGTTGGCGGCCGCGGCCGCGATCGGGTGACCTGAATAGGTATATCCGTGCGAAAATGCCCCCACTCTGTCCCCAGCTTCCTCCATGACGGCGTAAACCTTTTCACCAACGATAGCTGCCGAGAGCGGCACGTAACCGGAGGTCAGGCCTTTGGCGACGGTCACGAGGTCAGGCTCGATTTCGTAAAGCGTGCTGCCGAAGTCCGCCCCGGTTCGCCCGAACCCACAAATCACCTCATCGGCGATCAGCAGCACGTCGTAACGACGAAGCACGGCCTGGATTTCACGCCAGTAGGCCGCCGGCGGCGGGGTGATGCCGCCCGTCCCGAGCACCGGCTCGCCGATGAAGGCGCCAACCGTTTCGGGCCCCTCCCGCAAGATCAGCTGCTCGAGCTCGGCAGCACGCCGGCGAGAGAAGGCCTCCTCGCTCTCGCCTTGCTCGGCGCCCCAATAATGGTGGGGTGCACCGGTATGCAGAATGCCCGGAAAGGGAAGGTCCATATGATCATGGTAGAACGACATTCCGGTCATCGAGCCGGAAACCACCGAACAGCCATGGTAGCCGCGGTCGCGAGAGATGATCTTTTTCTTCTTCGGCTTGCCACGCAGGTTGTTGTAGTACCAGACGAGCTTAGCCTGGGTTTCATTGGCGTCCGATCCGGACAAGCCGAAGAACACCTTGGCTGGCTTGCCCGGCGCCATTCGCACGAGACGATCAGCCAGCTTTGCCAGCTCCTCAGTCGTGTGGGCGGCATATGTGTGGTAGTAGGCCAGCTTATGAGCCTGCCGCGCGATGGCGTCAGCCACTTCGGTCCGACCGTAGCCAATGTTTACGCAGTAGAGGCCGGCAAAGGCATCGATGTAGCTGCGTCCAGCGGCATCTTCAATGCGGATGCCTTGCCCGCCCGTGACGATCGTCGGATCACCGATCTTGCCTGTGGCGAATTCCTTGAGCTGGGTGAATGGATGCAGGACACTTGAGCGATCCCGTTCGGCGATGGTTTTCATGTCGATCATTCCAGTTCTCCTAAGCTACCAGATCGCCGAAGCAGACGTATTTTAGTTCCATGTATTCCGCCAGGCCGTGGCGCGAGCCCTCGCGGCCGAGACCGGACTGCTTCCACCCGCCAAACGGGATCGGCGCGCCCGTGAACGAGGCCGTATTGATACCGAGCATGCCGCACTCGATCTGCTCGGAAAGGCGAAGCGCCCGACGCAGATCGTTCGTGTAGATGTACCCGGCCAGTCCCATTTCGTTGGCATTTGCCCGGGCGACAACCTCTTCTTCAGATTCGAACAGAAGTACGGCAGCTACCGGTCCAAACGTCTCCTCACGCGCAATGAGCATGTCTTCAGTGACATCGCCCAGCAGCGTCGGCGGAACGAAGTTCGGACCCAGACTGGCGCCTTGATGAGTGCAAAGAATGCGGGCGCCCTTTTTCACGGCATCATCGATCTGGGCCCTGCACTTGTTGGCGACTGACAACCTGGTCATTGGTCCAATGTCTGTTGCAGCTTCGAGACCATGCCCGACTTTCAGTTGAGCCATCGCCGCAGCAAAAGCCTCAACGAAGGCGGGATAGATGGCTTTTTGAACATAGATGCGGTTGGCGGCGAGGCAGTCCTGGCCTGACGTAGCGAACTTCGCGGCCATTGCCCCGTTGACGGCCTTCCCGAGGTCAACATCATCAAAGATGAGGAAAGGGGCATGTCCGCCCAGCTCCAGCGAGACCTTCTTGATCGTGTCGGCCGCCCCCTCGAGAAGCAGGCGGCCGACCTCGGTAGAACCGGTGAATGAAAGGGCACGTATCCTCGCATCGCGCAGCAGCGGCATCGACAGTTCGACCGGATGACCAACCACCACCTGAAACACGCCGCGCGGGAAGCCGGCCTCTTCAGCGAGCCTGGCCACGGCAAGTGCAGTAAGCGGCGTCTCCGGCGCGGGCTTCACAATGGCTGGACAACCGGCCGCAAGGGCGGCCCCGGCCTTTCGAGTAATCATCGCGACAGGAAAATTCCACGGAGTAATCGCCGCCGCCACGCCGATTGGCTGCATTCGCACCTGAAGCAGGCTTCCCGCCTTGTGGCTCGGGATCGTCTCGCCGTATGCACGCTCGCCCTCTGCGGCGAACCAGTCGAGAAATCCAGCACCGTATGCAATTTCCTGGCGAGCCTCCCGGAGTGGCTTGCCCTGCTCGCTCGTCACCAGGACGGCAAGCTCTTCCGAATGGTCGAGCATCAATGACGCCCAGGACCTGAGGAGCGTTCCACGCCTTGCTGGCAACAACCTTCGCCACGCAGCAAACGATCGATCAGCCGCCGCGATCGCAAGACTCATATCCGAAGCTGAGCAACGAGCCACATCCGCGATCTCTTCCCCGGTCGCCGGATCGACCACCACGTCCCTCTGGTCGCTCGAAACCCAGCGGCCATCGATCAGCGCGTCTCCTGCCAGAAAATCGCGACGACGCAGGTCCTGCAGGTAGCTGGCTGCAAGACCGGGCAAATTAGGGCTTTTGTGCCGGCTGGTTTCAAGGGCCATTCGAAGGTCCGAAGTGTACAGTTTGTTGAAGTTTCCTGTGCATTCAGGATACTGGCGCCGCAGGAGACATTTGCGTCGCATTACCTGAGGCTAGGATGATTTCCTGCATCGCGCAGGCATTTTGCGACGAAACTCACCAAGGCTGGAGACGACATGCAGTACGATCGGATAGACGCTCGAATCCTCGAGATCGTGCAGAAGAACAATCGTTTGACATCCGAGGTGATCGGCGAAATGGCAGGCCTTTCCCCGACCGCGTGTCAGCGACGACTGAAGAGGCTCCGTTCGGAAGGTATCATCGAGGCCGATGTCTCCATCGTTTCTGCGAAGGCGGCGGGAAGGCCCATTCAAATGCTCGTGCTAGTCAACCTAGAGCGGGAGCGTTCGGATATCATCGACAGGTTCAAGAAGGCGATCAAGTCGTCTGTTGACGTCGTCAATGGCTTCTACGTCACCGGCGAGGCCGATTTTGTCCTGTATGTCACCGCCCCCACCATGGAAGAATATGAGCAGTTCACCCGGCGGTTCTTCTATGCGAACCCGGACATCAAGGGCTTCAAGACGATGGTCATCATGGACCGCGTCAAGGTAGGCTTTGCTGTTCCAATTGCGGCTCCGGCCGAGGGTTGATGTGGCTGTCCCCTCTCGCGCATCGGTGCATCGAGTCCTCTTCATCTAGAGGCGTGCTGATCCCGGACGAGCCGCAGATCATTTTGACGCGATAACTCAGCTTGCCTGACTTGTCGGTATGACCCCGCGGAGCTCAGTGACAAACCGAGCTGCGCCTCCAGCCTGACGTGATAGCAAGCGTGTACACGTGAGGAGTGCTCAGCCGGTCGTCATGCAGGACGCACTTTCGTACGTTGCGTACGGATTAGCGCCGTCGAAATGATGCTGCCCGACCATCCGGAAGTGTTCGGATGTCCTGAGCTGTCAGGGAAGGCATATAATGTCACGCACCAATCGGCAGCGCAGGTGACGCCGCCGCAAGGCAGTTTCGTCCAGAGTCGAAAGGCTGGAGCAGAACGTCTACAGTGACTTTTTCAGTCGGCTGCCCCCTCCCCTGAGATCACGGACCCGGACGAAGAATAAGCCTCCGAAACAAGCTTGTAACAGCCACACGCCATCCGTTCGAGATTACTGCGTTCATCGATGTGCAAGACGCCGCGCATCTTGCGAATCAATCCCTGTTCTTCGAATCGGATCAGGGTTTCCGTTACGGTGGCGCGGCGCAATCCCAGGACAGACGAAAGGTACTCATGGGTGACTGGAAGTACTTGAGTGCCAGCAGCGTCACCCGCCAGACATAGCCAGCTCGCAAGCCGCTCTTCGCGACGGTGCCGAACGGCGCATAATCCTGTCTGGGCGCAATGCAGGGCCAGCGCCTGAGCGTACCGAAAAAGGCTTCCCCGGATTTCAGGACGCTCGTTCATCATTCGACGCAAGTCCTCGACACGAATTCTGTGTCCGCTTCCAGGAAAGAGAACAACAGCTTCAAGCGTCGAAAGATGTCCTCCCGTGAAGAACGAGGCACCGACCGCCCCCTGATATCCGATCACTGCAGTTTCAAGGATGCTTCCCGCTGCGACAATTCTCAGCGAGACGAGCCCTGATTCGACGAAGTAAACATACTGAGGAGGCTTTCTCCGCTCCTGCAGAACCATGCGCTCGTTCAGGACGACCGGCTCGAGAAACTTCGTCATTGCTGCGAGATCCTGAAGGGAGACTCTCGCCAGCACCGCATTTCTGACACAGGGGTACGTCCCGGGGCCAGGCCGCTGAAGCAACCAATGAGTGCTGGGCCCCGGCTTGAGAGCTGCATCTGCGGAGCGATCACGCACGTCCAGGCCGGCGGGCACGCGGTCAGCCATAGTAACTCCGTGTCCTGACATTCGATCGTTGCGAGCTAAGCTCGCCAAGTGTCGCAATGTCTGAATCTTGATAAATGCAAAGAGCCTCCCGTTGACACTCAAATCCCGCTTTTTGGGCGTCCTTTTCGATGGATTTCGACAAGCCGACGGTTTGTTTGTTGTAATCTGGCTTGAAGCAGGCGCCGCCAACTTGCCTGGGCGCAATCAAAAGCGGCTGTTTGCGAATCCGGTTGTCGTGCACGTCACGCTCGCTTGTGATGGTCTTGCCATTGAAGACAAGCTGTCTCGGGAGCATGTTCGCCAGTTACTCTGCTTGGCTGGTCCTGCTCAGGACTAGGCAAACGCCGTCAGCTGCCTTCTGAGCAAAGTCATCCTGTCGTTTGTGCCGCACGCGACTCCGCTAATGAAGTGACTGCGCCGCAGCACGGAAGTTGAATGGCGACTTGGACGCACGATCCGCAAAACAACAATACCTGTTGGTCTTCATGACAGATTGTGCCGCCCGCGAAACGTCGACCGCGCAGGTAAAAGGACCTGGACGCACCCGCGGCAACAACACCGAAGCCGGCGGATGTCCTTCGCCATGAAGGCTACAGGCATGAACAAAAATCCTCGATCAAAGTCAAATTATTTTTTTTGTTTGACTATTTATTTTCATTCTCGATAGTGTCCGAATATGGGCATCCCATTTTCCGCCAATCAGCTTTTGCAGCCATCATGACCGTGCGTGAAACAATAAGGCGTGAAAGCGCCAATCTGACCGCCAGCGAGCGCAAGATTTCCAATGCCGTGCTCGCGGACTATCCATTCGGCGCCCTCCAGACCATCCAGGAGCTGGCCGAGCGCACGGGGGTTAGTGCGCCGTCGATCACGCGCTTCGTCACCAAGATTGGCTTTGCCGGCTATCAGGAGTTTCAGCGCCAGTTGATAGGAGAATTGCGCGAAAGCCGACGCTCGCCGCTGGAGCTCAAGGCTACTGAAAAGCCAGGCAGCCGTCGTGCCTTTCTGGCCGACTACGCCCGGCGGGCTTCCGACCGGCTACATGAGATGAGCGCCAGCGTTCCGCAGGAGCAGTTCGACCGGATCCTTGGGCTCATTGCCGACCCCACCCGGGCAGTTTTCGTGCTTGGCGGGCGCGTCAGTGACAGCATCGCCCGCTTCTTGTCGGTGCACCTCAAGCAGATTCGACCGAAGGTCTATCATCTTCCATCCAATCCCGAGCACTGGCCCGACCAGCTGCTGGCGATCCGCAGGCAGGATGTCCTCGTCCTGTTCGACTTTCGCCGCTATCAGCCCGACCTGCAGACGCTTGCCGACATCGTCGCAAGGGAATGCCGGCCGTCGATTGTGCTGATCACTGACAAGTGGATGTCGCCAATCGCTCGCCATAGCGACCATGTTGTTGCCCTGCCGATCGAAATTGAAACAGCGTGGGACACGCTCGTCTGCGCACTCACCATCGTCGAGGCCTTGATCGTCAAGGTATCGGAATCGAACTGGTCGACGACAAAAAAACGGCTGGAGGCCTGGGACAGACTTCGTCTGGTGCCGCCGGCTCAGCCTTCGGAGGAAAGAGATGATCGCTGAGGAAATGCTGATCGCATGCTGCACGGATCTTGCCGGCAAGGTTCGTGGCAAGGCGTTTCCCGCTTCGCAGCTCGACAAGCGGGCAAAGCGGGGCATTGGCTGGACGCCGACCAACGCCCAGATCACCTGTTTCGACACCATTGCGGAAAGCCCGTTTGGCTCGCTTGGTGATCTCGTCCTCATTCCCGATGAAGCTGCAAGGGTGTGCGTACAACTGAGCGAGGATTTGCCGGCGGAGCATTTCGCGCTCGGTGACATTCGTCACACTGATGGCAGGCCGTGGGAATTCTGTACCCGTTCGATCCTGAGGGGTGCTCTCGATCGCCTCGATCGGGTGACAGGCCTGACGCTATTCGGGGCTTTCGAACACGAATTCCAGTTCCGGAACGATGCAGGTCGCATTGGAGAGGCCTACAGCGTTAACGGCTTCCGCATCGAGCGACGCCTGGCCGAAGCACTTGTGGCAGCGATGCGCGCCGCAGGGCTGGAGCCGGACACATTCATGAAAGAATTTGGCGCGGGGCAGTATGAAGTCACGATGGGACCCTCGCGAGGGATCGCCATAGCGGATCAGTCTGCGATACTGCGCGAGCTCGTCCGCCTGGTTGCCAACGCATTCGGGAAGGACGTCACATTCACCCCGATCAGGGACCCGGCCGGCGTGGGCAACGGCGTTCACATCCATCTCAGCTTCCTCGATGACGACAGGCCGGCAACGTGGGATCCAAACGGCAAACATGAGCTTTCCAGGACCGCAGGCCAATTTGTTGCTGGCATCCTCAAGTATCTTCCCGCGATCGTCGCGATCACAGCGCCGAGCGTCGTGTCCTACCTGCGGCTCACACCACATCGCTGGAGCGCGGCCTTCAATAACCTCGGCTTCCGCGACCGCGAGGCTTCAGTCCGGATCTGCCCCGTTTCTGATCTGAGTGATGTTTCCAAGGCAGCTCAGTTCAATTTTGAATTTCGCGCTGCCGACGCCACCGCGAGCCCGCACCTGCAACTCGCCGCCATCGTACACGCCGGCGTTCAGGGCATTGAAGACGAACTGCCGACACCAGACGCAACCACCGAGGACCTTTCGCTTCTCGATCCATCGGCTTTGGCGAGACGTGGATACTGCCGTCTGCCCACATCCTTACCGGAAGCGCTTGATCGCTTGCTGGCGAATCCCACGGTAATCGAGTGGTTTCCGGTCGGGTTCGCTGAGACATACGCAAAGCACAAAAAGGGAGAGATAGCGTTCGTGGAGGGAAAAACTCAACAGGAGATCTGCAGCTTGTACGAGCAAGTCTACTGACAGACCCAAAGCTCCATCATCAGTCCGATCGGCGATTCCCGTATCAGCCATTTTGTCACGGAATGATAACTGGCAACGCTGTATGAGCGCAACTGGACGGGGGAGTCCGCCTGAAAGTTACAGCCAGTGTTGGGACTTCGCTGGCGACGCGTTAGCCGTCACGATTGAGCTCATCAAGAGATGACCGGGAGGACGCCAGGCCGAAGCACCACATGGTCTACCGCCCCGGGCAGCCCGTGCACGTCTGGTATGGCTCTGCCAGTACACGGCGCATGACGGCCGAGAACTCTTCAGGAACTTTCTGCACCTTGCCATCGCCCTCCATCGTTCATTTGATCCGCAGGCCATCGGAGGGCTGGCAGGGCCGTCTTTCCAGTCCGAGCGGACATCTCCTGATCAAAGCCCTGGGCGGGCATGATCACAAGTCGCGCTGCCGCAGCTGAAAGCGACGAGCCGCGCCAACGGCGAGGAGGACTGCCGCAACGATGCGGTAGCCGACCGACCGCATTCTCGATACTGCGAGCTATCTGGAGTTCGCGCGGCACACCAGGAGCTTCTGTTCGGAAACAGACCTGCGACCGTCAGTAATCTGACAATTTGTTGCAAACGCGACAATTACCTGGACGTCTCGCAGCAGTTTTCGTCGACATACCTGGCCCAACTCATGCACGTGGGTAACTCAGGTCAATCCATCATCGGGAGCGCCACAGCCCTTGAGCCTTCTCGCTCAAACCGGATCTACGCTCGGGCGCCTTGTCGATGCGGCCTCTCCCAGCATCTGCGCTCTTGATGCGAGCCGAATCTGCCAGATGCCGTGGAACGAACACTCCCTCTTCGCTTCGCAACGGGGATCGCCGGGTCCATCGTGTTGCGTCACGAAGGATGGCGCCACGTGCAGATCAAAACAGGCGAGCTCTCCAGTGGAGTTCTGTCCGCAATTGCAGCAAAAGGACACGCAGGGATGGCGTCAGGGCCACGCTGCGCCATCGTGGCAAGCTCGCGATGCCCCCTAACGAGACCTGGGCCATGGACGTCGTCATTGATCAACTGGCGAGGCGGCGTTTTTCAGCAAGACCGCCGGCTCAATTGCCGGTCACCCATGGCGGCCGCTCTTCATTTTGGTATCTGCGCCCTCCATCCAAATGTCGAGGCAAAGAGAGACATGGGGCGCATGGGCGCCATCGGCCAGAACAGCAGCCCAAAGCGATGGAGTGCCTGGTTCCGGGAAGCAACCCGATATTCCCGCGGAAAAAAGCACGTAAGGAGAACTGTTTCCCATGATGATTGAGACGGTTACGGGGGCGATCCCGGTCGAGAGCCTCGGACGCACACTGATGCATGAGCACCTGTTCATCGCCTTTCCAGGCGCCTGGTTCGATCCGCTCGCTACATTCAGCCGTGCGGACTTGATTGCGGAGGCCGTCCGGCGACTGGTGCAACTGCGTACTGACCATGGCGTACGTACCTTCGTCGACCCCTGTCCAATCGAGCTCGGCCGCGACGTCACCCTGATGAAAGAGGTTTCTGAAAAAGCCGGCATGCAGATCATTTGCACCACCGGATTCTACTACGAGGAGAGGGGGCTGCCGTTCTACTGGCGCGCCCGCACCGAAGATGAGATCGCGGAGCTCTATATCCGCGAGATCACCCATGGGATCGGCGAAACTGGCGTGAAGGCGGGCGCCCTCAAAGTCTCGACGAGCGCGCCGGCTGTCACCGATCAGGAGAAGAAATTCCTCGCCGCCGCCTGTATCGCACAGAGAGCAACGGGAGTGCCGATAATTACTCATACCACGGATGGGTACGCCGGGCCCGAACAGCAGAAGCTGTTCGCGATCGGCGGCGTTGCCGCCCATCGATGCCTCATCGGGCATTGCTGCAGCAACGCCGATCACCTTTACCATCGACGGATCGTCGATCGTGGTTCTTACATCGGGTTCGATCAAATCGGGGCAAACCACTTCCAGCCTGACGAGGTTCGCGCCAGCAATGTGGCGAAGCTCGTGCGCGATGGTTTTCGCTCGCAGGTGATGTTGAGCATGGATCGCCTCTGCGGTCACCTTGGCAAGCCTTCGGCGCTCCGGCTGACTTCCGAGGAGATCGCCAGAATCGAAGAATTGAAGTCACAAAGGCTTTGGAAAGAGCACACCTACATGTTCACCGACTTCATCCCGATGCTACGTGCCCGCGGCGTCAGCAAAACGGATATCGTCTCAATCCTGGAGGACAATCCTCGACGTTTCTTTGCCGGTACGGTTTTGCCGGAAAATGCAGAAAACTAGAGCGCACACTACATTGCATCATGTAACGACGGACCCCTTTCGTCGGCGCTTTTGGCTTGATGATTGCAGTGCAGTTGCACGAATGCATGCAGTTGAATGGCTCTGCTTACGGCCAGCTGGTGGCCGATGCCGGCGCTGGCAAATGGGTCGACGAAGT
The DNA here is from genome assembly GCF_028128895.1 of Bradyrhizobium sp. CCBAU 11434. Taxonomy (NCBI): domain Bacteria; kingdom Pseudomonadati; phylum Pseudomonadota; class Alphaproteobacteria; order Hyphomicrobiales; family Nitrobacteraceae; genus Bradyrhizobium; species Bradyrhizobium sp. CCBAU 11434. The sequence continues at coordinate 11,937 of NZ_LBJX01000075.1, read as the reverse complement.
CACCGCGCGTGGCAGGTTCCCGTTTGCAGACAGCCTCGCCTGAAGTTTGATAGGACGGCCAGGCTTCCCTCGAATCGATCAGCGACATCTCTCAGAATAGGGGTCGCTTCCCCACTGAGCGAACACCGCAGATCGCATCCGTTCCCCTTGATACAGAGCGTTCCAGCGCCATGCAGTTCATGCCGGATTCTGCAAGGCGCATCGGAAAACGATACTCATGCCATGCCCTCCTGAGGAGCCCATGGACCAGAAAGTTAACCCGATTGACGTGGACTTCATTCCTGCTCGAAGCCGCGCTGACTACCATCGGCGGTCATTACTCAGGCTATGGCACAGGGCAATCCGACATCCTAGCACGCGCCATCAATTCCCGGCAGGGTCCGCGCAACCGACATTGGCCGACATCGATCTGTCCTGGGAAATGGTGGGCGTGAGCGACGTCTGCGATCACCTCAGGCATCTGCGTTCGCGCGTTCCGCCGGAAGCCGGCCGATCATTCCCTGCCTCTGACGTTATCCTTTTCACAGAAGGGTCGCCGAGGAAACCAAGGCCCCTCATCGGAACGCATGAAGAGATGTTGTACAATGCATGCTTCGATGGAAAGGCGTACCATCTTTCAGGCATCACCTGTGACGACAGGGTGCTCGTACTATCGCGGAGCGGGACATCTCAGGCGGATTATTGCAACCTGTACGCCTTGTCACGAACGGCGTGCACGATCATACCCGTCGAGGATTGCAAGAGAGGACGAGAGAATGTTGAAATCATGCGAGCGGTGTGGGCAACCGCAATCCTTGGATCTGTGAGCGCTCTCCTTCCACTGCTGTCGTACATGGAACTTGGCGGTCTGGTTTACGACGGGATCAGGCACATTGTTCGAGGCCGCGAGCCCTTGTCCGGGCAGCTTCGATCGAGACTCGTGCAGCGATTCGGGGAAGATCTGTCGTTCCACTCGGTATTTGGGACACCAGACCATGGTGCGCTGGGCTTCCAATGCTCCTCGTGCGGCCCTGGCGAGTACCACCTTCATGAAGGCCTTGTCTACGCGGAGCTCAATCCGCGGAATGATGAGAGAGCGACAGAGCTCGTTATTTCGAACCTGCACCGCTCCCGCATGCCCGTTGTCCGGCTCCGGACCGGCGATTACGCCGAATGGGCTGATCCGGAGGGACGCTGTCCGTGCGGGCTGACCTCCAGAAAAATACGAATTCTGGAAAGGATCAGTGATCACGCGCCATAACTTGCTGCGTGCGCAGCTGATTGCAACACCGACAAACCGTCTTGATGGTAGCGTCGATCCTGGTCGAGCGCCGCGGCAGCAGTCGTCACCATCGAGAGCATCTCACGCGTAAGCGTCGCCTGGAACACCTTATTCCTGATCGTGAGCGCCTGTTGCCGGGCGCCGCATGTCAGCAAGCCGCACCGACTTCCTCAATCAGCGCGTTCGTGTAGACCTGACGGCAATACCCCTCGGTCACCCGCAAACTGTTGTCATGCCGCTCCTGGCTGTAGGTGGCGCAGGCATCTGGCACGAGCGTCACGAGATAGCCAAGATCGCAAGCGTCACGCACGGCAGATTCGACGCACTCGTCCGTAACGACCCCCACCAAAACCAGCTGTTTGACGCCCAGATTGCGCAGCAGGTAATCGATGTTGGTGGATACGAAGACGCTCGAAGACGATTTCGAGAGCACGATTTCGTCATCGCCAGGCGCAATCTCGTCAATCACCTTGGCATCCCATGAACCTCTTGGGACGTTGAAGCCGACGATCTTGTAGTTCAGACCACGATCACGGCCATCCTTTGTGAGATTCTCGATCGTTGTATAAAGGACTTCTATGCCCGCCACACGGAACGCCGTCTGCAAGCGCTGCATGTTGGGAATGGCAACGCTTTTCAAGCGATCAAAATAATAGCCGTACTTGCCGGCACTCTCGGCGCCCGGCACATCCTTGAACTCGCCGCCATCACGTCGAACGCAAAAGTTCTGTACGTCAATGAACAACAACGCCGATTCCGGCGGTTTGAGTGGCACCTCGCGTGTTGTCGGGCGTTCAGCCGTTGACATCCTTTTTTCTCGCACGTCGACCAGCCGGGTTCGCGATCAAGACCGCATCTGCGCTGTTCTCCCAGATCACCGACCAAGAAATTAGCCATTTAGAACAGCAGGTGCGGCGACTTGCATGCTCAGCACCGTAGGTAAGACTAACGAAGGCTACGAGTTCTCTCATCCGAAACCTGCAATGCGAATGGTCCTGTCCCTTTCTTTTCGGGCGCGAGGACTGGTCAGATTTGACTTCGCAAGGCGTTTTATGGATGCCGATGCGCCGACGAAGGTCCCGACGCCAGCAAGAGCCCGGCCTTTTGCTCACGAACAACACGGCTCCTTAACTCGTCGCCGGTCAGCCAGATCAGCCAATCATCGTCGATGATTTCCTCTTCCACCAGCCGCAATATCGACCCGCCTCTCTCATGGTGTAGATATCCGTATTGTGAAATGACGCCCTTATCGATTATCCAGCGCGCGACCAGTCCACATATGAAGTCAGGCGCCCACATGGCAAAGGACACTCCGAATGCTATTGCTGCCATGATCCTGGACACCCCCTTTCCTCTATAGTCCTGTCGGACCCAGCCGTCGCCGTGATAGGCCACTTTACCGGACATCGTCCTCGCACTCGGTGCAACACAACTGCACACGTCCTGACGATGGGCATGTTTGGCCGGGTCTGCGTAGAACGCTTTTAGGGATTCGAGATGCTCTGCAAAGTTGCTGCGCGAAAGATCATAAAGTCGAACAGCCTGCAAAACCGCTACCTGGTTATTCTTGTCAACGCCTGCCATCCAGAAGCCCTCGCCTGATCTGATTGGTGAGCGGTCCGGTCGGAAATTGGGATATGTGGGCCCCTTCGTTGGAGTCGCCTGCGTAATCGAGATATACTCGTGAAAGTCGGCGCCCAACGAAAGCCTGATGCCTTTTTGGGCGGCAGCGGCGTCATAGCTGCGAATGAAGTGCAAGACGTCCAGCAGGTCCGCTACGTTCATCATTCTGCACTTCTCCATTGTAGTGCACCGAGCGCCTTAGGCTGCTACAGCATTGACGAGGATCGAGACACTATCAATTCTGGTAGGAAGAACGGCGCGAACTTCGATGAAGTGGCATTCGCCGTTCAGGCCGCCATCGCCCGATATGACAATCGGACCGCGACGGACTATCGAGAATCATCGATTTCGTGCACGGCACCACATCGCTGTTCGCCGCCCTCGACATTGCGACAGGCTGGAGACATTCAAGCTCTCCACCGATCCGAACTTCGTCGCCAAGGCGCGCGACGTCGTCGGCCTTTACGTCTCGCCGCCGGCACATGCCATCGTTCTTTGTGTGGACGAAAAATCCCAAATCCAGGCGCCGTGCGGCTGGAGCCCGAAGGCCCGCCAGATGCGTTGCACCGTCGACACCGACAGGCCGCTGGCCTTTCGCCATGCCCCGAGAACTCCAATGGGTGGCGTTCTCGGGGCAGTTTTCAGCGTCCGCACGATCACGGCTTCGATGCGGCCATCGTCAATGGTGCGCGGTGCTCCCGAGCGCGGCTCATCGTGCAGCCCAGCCACGCGCTGCTCCACAAAGCGCCGCCGCCATTTGCCTACCGTCCCCCGCTCCGGGCCTAGCTTGGCCGCCACTTCCTTGTTCTGACCGCCTTCCGCGCAGGCCAGCACACGATCCGGGCTCTGAGAGCCAACGCCTGCGCCGTCTTTCGCCGCATCATCAGCGACTGAAGTTCAGCACGCTCATCATCGCTCAATACCAAGGGCGCAAGTCGCTGGGCCGCCATCAGATCGCCCGTCGCTGTTGCAGCCGCCATCCCTGGCACAGCGACGCGAATCTAATGCGAATCTACGATTGCGAACTTGTGACTCGGGAAACTAGCTTCTGATCTAACCTTCTTCGCCCGGGTGTCCGCGTCAGACACTTCACAACATCCGTCGACATTCTCGTTTGACATTTACAAAACGCTCGAGTGCCTATCGCGCGTGACTAGACTAGGCTCCGCCGCGATGTGAGCGGATCGGGCTGGCCGGCCAAAACTTAGGACCGAATGGGAAAGATCGGGCGTCCCTCGCGGGCCGCGAATTCGGCTGTCGAGATTCGGATGTGCCCTTGCGGCCCGCACTGCTGTGACTGCGCAATCCGGGTAGCGTCTCAGTTTGAATTTTCGTAGGTCTGCCTGACGCATCTGCCGAAGCAGTACCAGGCGCTGCCGGTGAAGCGGTTGACGATATAGGTGCCGCCGCTACTGCTCGATATCGAGTAGATGCCCCCACTCAAAAAGCCCGCCAAAATAAACGCCGTCGCCAGCACGTAAAGCCTATCCATTGCCCCCTCCCTTGCGAAGCTTACCGCTAGCCCTTTTTCCAACGGGCAGAAGCGGCGGCTCTGGCGATCTCAGAGCGCTGCTCAGGGGTCAGAACTCGGCTACGAACCTTGGCGCCCTTCTTGCCGCCTTTAGCGCGGTTAGGGGCCTTGCCTCTGGGTTCTTCGATTTCCCCGGTAGCGATTCGGCCAACCATAATTGCGGCGCCTATTACGTCGCCCGGACGCTTCTCACCCTTTGGTCCACGGGGCATTTAAGCCGCCTCATCCTGATCGTCTTCGCTGTCCCTATTCAATAGATCGGCCGCCCGGCGCTCCGCAACGTCGTCCGCAAAATCCATGAAGAAAGTTAGCTGCGGGTCTTCGGGGAACACCTTGTTCATGTGCTCCATGTCGCAGACCGCCCGATATACATCGCTGGCGATCCCATCACGACGCTGCCGGACGGCCTTTTGCCGCAGATTTGGCGTTCCGCCCTTATCAGTATCAAACCAAAACCGGTGCTGCTTGCCATCTTCCTCAAGAGAAAGCACGGACTGCTTGGCCCTGTAGGCGAAGCCAGCTTCGTCCATTCGTGTGGCCTGCCGCAGAACACGCGAGACCTGCCGACGAAGAAACTTCCTAACGTCTTGCGGTCTCGGCGCTAGGCGTCGATTCTCAACGGCCCAGGTAATGAAGTCATCCGGGTCGTTCGCAGCCGCGCCGGTGATCTCTTCCCACTCATTCCACGCTTGAAGCAACTGTTCATCGAAATTAGCCATTCTGGCCTCCTAAAGCCCAGTGGGGCATTTCCGCCCCCATCCATCGACGAATTTCCAATCCATCAGGTAGTCGCGAATACTCGTTTGATATTTGCGCAGCCACGCATAGTTCTGGCGCTTATGCTGGATTTGCCCAACTACGATTGCAGGATGAATTTCCAATCGCGCAGCAAACCCAATTACATCTTGCTCAGAGATGTACTGTCCCTTCCTCGCCAAGAAAGAGTGCAACTGCGCCTTCGGTATACAGAAATCGGCCGCCGCATCGTTCGCTCTAACTTCTTCCTCAGGCTTGTCTGAAGCCCCCGCGACATCCGATGCGTCCAACTCATCAACGGGCGCGAACGATTCCTCCCTGCCGTCACCTTGCAGTACGTGTTCGATTTCATGTCGGAGGACAAAAGCGAAGTTATCTAGCCGATCAAGACGTGTCGTCATGCCGATGGCTGGCTGACCATCAATCCATACGCACACGCCATCAATTTTCGACTTGGAAAGAGCTTCAACCAGCGAAAAGCGAACGCCGCAGCTACGAAGAATTTCAGGGATGTGCGCCAAATCTTCTTTATCGAGAAGATGCGCCCTAATGCGCCCAAGGTTTTTCCTAAGGGTTTCCTCGGAATAAAGCGGCGCCTCCTGCATCTTCGCAATCGTCATAACGCGATGCAGCCAAGCATACTGAATTTCCGTTGGGGCGGCATACGAGCTGCTCTTTTTCGGCGCGTGCGCAGCTATCGCACCGCTCCCAATAAAAGGCACGTCTTCAATTCGATTCTTGCCAAAGAACCGGAGCATCTGAACATCAAGCAAGGTTGGTTCGGTGTCTTCGATCCAACCACGGTTTATCATCTCGCGAACAGGAAAGTGCGCCGCCCAAGTCGCGCGTGTTCGCACTCCTGGATCTACCGGTTTGGCCCGATTAAGTTCGTAAAGCTTCTGTAAGTTTGCAAAGAACTCCGCAGGCATATCGAAGGCATCGCCGAGCGCAGCCGCCCAGTCGGCGGTGATATTGGCCTTTCCGTTAAGCAACGGGTTGAGCTGCTGCACCTTCATGCCAAGGATGTACGCAAGATCGACCTGAGACCACCCACGGGCCTCAAGCTCCTCCGCGATGAATGTGCCCGGATGGTCTACGGACGCGATTTTGACCTGAGCCATCAGTGATAATCCTCGATTGCAATTATCGTGACGGTGGGCGGCCTAGTGGTTTCGTCGAGCGAGAACACAATCCGGTATTTTTCGTTGATCCGGACTGACCGATAGCCATCACGATTCCCCTTAAGTTTTTCGTAGTGCAAGCTTTTCCAGTTCCTCAATGCACGGTCATCCGGCGCGGCACGAATGACGGTCAGTTTTCGCCTGGCAGACTTGATGACTGGAACGGGAAGGCGCGTCTGTCCCGCGTCCTCCGTCTCGATCAATGCAAGCATTGGGTCGGCGAACAAGATATCCATCCGAGCCGTATGACATTGAATCTTATATAGTTCAAGCCGGTTTAATGCAATGTCTTAAAATGAACTTTATGCTTGACAATGCTTATTTATTTTAGCCGAATGTGTGTCATGAACAGGCTTCCAACCGAAACCCGCGTCCAAATCCTCCAGATGCTCTGCGGAGGCAGCAGCATGCGGTCGATCAGCCGGATCACCGGAGGCTCGATCAACACGGTTTCCAAGCTGCTGATTGACGCCGGGCTGGCTTGCGCTGCCTTCCACGACAAGACCGTGCGCAATGTCGCTGCAAAGTCCGTCCAGTGCGATGAGATTTGGTCGTTCAGCTACGCCAAGCAGAAGAACGTCAAGTTCGCCAAGGCTGCTCGTGAGGCCTCTGGCGATGTCTGGACTTGGACGGCTATTGATACCGACTCCAGGCTGATCGTCTCTTGGCACGTTGGCGACCGCAGCCAGCATACCGGCATCGCCTTCATGGGCGACTTGAAGGCGCGGCTCGCCAACCGCGTCCAGCTTACCACGGATGGCCACAAAGCCTATTTGACGGCCGTGGCAGCGGTCGATTTCGACGCCGATTGTGCGATGCTGAACAAGATTTTCGCCACAGACTACGCCGACGCGGGCCGCTACAGCGCGCCCAAACGCATCGGAGCTATCAAGCAGGCCATCATGGGAGAGCCGGACCCGGAGCTCATCAACACATCCTTTGCCGAGCGCCAGAACCTGACCACGCGTATGTCAATGCGCCGGTTCACCCGCCTCACGAATGCGTTTAGCAAGAAGTTTGAGAACCACTGCCACGCGCTGGCGCTTTATTTCGTGTTCTACAACTTCTGCCGCGTCCACAAGACGCTTGGCGCCACCTCGGCAATGGTCGCTGGTTTGATCGACCGCGTCATGAAGATGGTGGACGTGGTTGAACTGATCGACGCCGCCAACCCGGTCCCGGCTGTTCGCGGCCCCAACAAGAATCGCGAAGCCGACGAGATTTCAAACTGAGACACTACCGCAATCCGGGCAAAAAGGGAGGAATCGACCGGGTCATTCGAAGCGAACCGGCAGGTCAATTCTCCTCGTGGTCAGGGGTGGCCGCACTCCGTAATCCGCGGCGACGGTCACCGAATGCCCGAACCGCGCGATGGGAACGGTCCGCGTGGCCCAAGCCGGCCTTGGTTCCTGCCCCAAGGGCAGCGCGAAGCAGTTCCGAACAACCAGTTGAGAACCCACCACGGAGACGGGAACCGGCAGAGCCTTCGGGAGGCCGTTAACCTCTTGCAAAATAGGCAAAAAAGCCCATATTCGAAAGAAACCTACCTTGCAGGGCCATCAAAAAATTCCCTTGGAAGAACTAGGATGACCCTGTAGGGTTATGCGTGTGGGAAGTGATTTTGAGGTGAGAACGGCCTCCTCACGCGGCTCGCGGCTGCGAGGCAAAGTAGCCGAAAGGTGAAGAGATCCAGGTTGGCGTCTGGCAAACTTCATTTCCCGAACTTCTAACGATCTGGGGCTCCGCCGAATGGCGGGGCCCTGGACGTTTGGGGTAACCTTTAGAAAACCCTTCTGCCGCCGGCTTTCGATTTTCTCGGCCTTCACTGGATAGAAGCTCAAGAGTGGTAGCGACCCTGCTCGTCCCGGTCGAGGTTGATTGTCACGAGAACCATGCTATCGGCCGCAACAACCCGGCTGATCAGCTCGAGTCCAGGGTTCTTGCCCGGCAGCCCTGCCGAAACGACTTCGTCGTCATGCCAGCCTGCAGCACCGGCTCCCGTGTCTCCACTCATCTGTGATGCTTCCGCGCATCGGCGTCACAAACAGAATCACAGGCGATTCAACCGATGCAAATCCTACGCACGAGATATGGGTAATCGAAAGCCTCACCGGACGGTTACCGTGCTTCATATTGATGATTTGGTCCAAGCTTGCCGGACAGATCGCCCGATCTTGTCGTCTTGTGCTTCTTCGGTCGCATCGACCACCTCCTATGCGATCACGGCATCATGGTTGGGCGATTCGACGGAATCCTGAAAATGAAATTGCAAGGTTCCGACGCCCGAAGCATCAAAGCCCTGCAAACGCAAAACAGTCCACAACGACAAATGCGATTCTAGCTCAATCGCTTAGCCACTCTTCACGGACGACGAGCAAAGCTCGCTGTACTTCGGCGCGGCCCAGCGGTAGGCCAGCCGACCGGTGGGCATGAAATCGCGGCGAAGCGCATTCTGTCGTGCCGATCACTCGGTGTCGCGATGCATCAGACATCCAATACGAGTTGCGAAGTCCGCCAGATGAGCTGAGCAACGAACGAAAAAACTCGATCTCAGTCTGCAGTGCTCCGGTTTCTGCGGTCCGGCGGTAAGTGGACCCCTTCGAGTAGACATCTCGGCTCGCAGCTAAGGTTGATCATCTGGGTTGCCGGCCGTGCATTGTTCGACTTCCTTCCTGCTACATGAAACGAGAGGCCCTTGGTCCAAAGAGGACCGGGAGCACCTAATTCCGATGTGGTATTGATCGTTCCTAAATTGGTATTGGTCTGTTCGGAGGCGGTGCCATCACGATCAAATTGTAAACCTTCAGAGGAGGAAGCCTTATGCGCCCGACACCGAAGCTCTCGCTGTTAGTCCTGCTGTGTACATTGATTGGCTGTTCCTTGCCGGTATTTGCAGAGACGGACGGCACTCTTTTCGGCTCGATCCGCAAAGCCGGCGAGGCGAAGGTGGCGCTGGCCTCGGTCCCTCCCTACATCAACGTCTCCCCGAGCGGAGAGGCGACGGGTTCTTCGGTTGATCTGCAGAATATGGTGCTCAAGAATCTCGGGCTTCCTGCTCTCAAGCCGGTTCTCACCGGCTGGGATTCCATGATCCCCGGATTGCAAGCCCAACAGTTCGACTACATTGGCGCGGGCCTGAACATCACGGAGGCGCGCTGTAAGGCGGTCATCTTTTCGACGCCGTTTTACGCGGCGCAAAGCGGTCTGTACGTTTTGCCAGGAAATCCGAAGCACCTGACGAGCGTGGCAGACTTTGTGCACAGACCCGAGATTAAACTCGCCGCTATTGCCACCTCAGCTCAGCAAGCGTACGCGCTTAAGCAGGGCGTCAAATCCGATCAAGTGATGATCGTCACGGATATTCAGGCGGGTGCGGCAACGGTCATCGGCCGTCGAGTGGATGCATTTGTTGTCGGACAATTCAGCATTCCCAATCCGGAGCAGAAGGGTCTCGAATTGATTGTCGACAAAGAATCACCAATCGACGGGTCCGGCGCTGCGTTCCGGAAGGAGGACAAAGCGTTCCGCGACGCATTTAATGAGCAGCTCAACCGCCTGATTCGAAGCGGAACTATCCAGACACTGTACGAAAAGTATGGAATCGCCAACGGCGATATCGAAGCTGAGCTGCTCGCCAAATTCAGCAAGGCCAGCGATCTGGTACCAAGCTGCGAGTAAGATCAATCCTAAATGGGTACAATTAAGCCGAGGTCAATTATCGACAGAGGCGTTTGCGTAAATTGCATCTGCCCTCGCACTGCAAGCAAGCGAGGGCGTCGATTGGTCGAGGAGCCGATCGGAATTGCTCCACTGGCTTACGCCGCTGTATTCGAGATGCCAGGCTGCTGCGGTCACTGTAGTGGGCGTGATGAAGCCGATCTTAGGCCCTTCACGCTGACGTGCGCGCAAGCTGACTTAGCTTTTGTCGCCTCCAGGGCCTTCTATCGTACAAGCGGTGATTCCAATCGGTATTGATGTCGCTGAAAATGGTATCGGTGGACCGGCGCCAGGCGCTCCCAAGGTAGCAAAAGTTTGTTCGCAAGAATTGCTGTATTAAATAGTCGCCTGTGAACAAGCCTCTAAGCGATTGAGCGGGAGTCTGTTTTCGGGATTTGATGGCGTTTGAGATTGCAGGGATTTGAGGCTTGAGCTCCGCAAACCTTGCAAATTCGTTTTTTGTGGATTCCTCTCCGTTGTGAACCGTGCTTCTGTGGTGCATCGGAGGGACGATGCGGCCGAAGAAGCACAAGACGACGGGATCGAACGATCTGTTCCGGGCGCGGTTGGACCAGATCATCAACATGAAGCACGAGCTGGTTCTGCTTGCCGGCAAGATCGATTGGGACCGGATCGACGGGGAGATCGCGCCGCTCTACAGCGAGAACGGCAGGCCGGGTATCGAGGCCCGCTTCATGATCGGACTGTTGTTGCTCAAGCACATTTACGGGCTGTCCGATGAGGGAGTGTGCGAGCGCTGGGTCCACGATCCGTACTTCCAGTTCTTCACCGGCGAAGAGTTTTTCCAGCACGTTTTCCCGCACGAGCGCTCAGACCTGAGCCATTGGCGCAAGCGGCTCGGCGACAAGCTGGAGCGGTTGTTGGCGGAGAGCCTTCGCGTGGCGCACGAGGCCGGTGCGTTGCGCAGCCAAGACCTCAAGCGGGTCACGGTCGACACGACCGTGCAGCCGAAGGCCATCAGCTTCCCAACCGACGCCAAACTGCTGCATGCAGCGATCCGGGGGTTGAACCGCCTGGCGAGGAAGCACGGGGTCAGGCTGCGGCAATCCTATGCTCGCTTGGCCAAAAGCGCGGCGATGATGGCGGGCCGTTACGCCCATGCCAAACAGTTCAACCGGCATCAGCGACAGCTGCGTATCCTGCGCAGCCGGCTCGGGCGGATCATCCGCGACATTCGCCGCAAGATCGAAGGCCAGGCGACGCTGGAGGAGGCGTTCGCCCTCCCGCTTGGCCGGGCTTCGCAGATCCGCTCGCAGCAGCAGCGCCAGCGCGGCTTCAAGCTTTATTCTTTCCATGCTCCGGAGGTGGAGTGCATCGGCAAGGGCAAGGCCGCCGCACCTTACGAGTTCGGGGTGAAGGCCTCCATCGTCACCAACAATCGCCGCGCGCCCGGCGGCCTGTTCGTGCTGCATGCCAAGTCGCTGCCCGATAACCCTTACGACGGTCACACGTTGCGGGACGTTATTGACCGCACCGAGACACTCACCGGCTGTGCGATCGAGCGGGCCTATGTCGACAAGGGCTACCGCGGCCACGACGCGCAAAATCCCCGCCGCGTCTTCATCTCCGGCCAGAAGCGCGGCGTCTTCGGCGCCATCAAGCGCGAGCTGCGCCGCCGCTCCGCCATTGAGCCCATCATCGGACACCTCAAAGCCGAGGGACACCTTGGCCGGTGCTACCTCAAAGGCCGCGCCGGCGACGCCGCCAACGTCGTCCTCTCAGCCGTCGGTCACAACTTTCGCCGCATCCTCGCCTGGTTCAGAGAACTTTTGCGCCTGTTGCTGGTCTCGCTCTGGCGCGCTCTCAACTGTCCAGCTCAGCTCAACCCGGCTTCTTAACGGTCGACT
>NZ_LBJX01000074.1:0-43678 GCF_028128895.1 Bradyrhizobium sp. CCBAU 11434 | reverse complement strand
GCATCAATAGGGTGACGGCTCAGCGCTTACGCATGACGCTCACATCGGCAGGCTCATGACGGCCCGCATTGCGACCGAGGCGTGTTTGGCAGCTGGCAGCGGAGCCTACCATTTTTTTAAGCAGTTCGCGAAGCGCGGCCGCGTCGAGCATCTGCTCGGCAGCTTCGCGTTCTCTTCCTCTACCTCTCAGCCGCTTCGTAGAGGAAATGTCCGCGCCCCGAACTAGCTCTTCCACTTGTAGATCGCCGCTTCAGAATGCTCGAGAGCCGAGTCACTCGTCTTCGCCCCGGCCTCACGCTCCTTCAACGCCGCGATAATCTGCTCTTCCGTGAACCTGCCCACTTCATCTGTCCGTGCTTTTTCGAGGCAAGCCCTAACTTCTTCTGGAGGACTCAATGACTTGTAAGAGGTCAGCTAATGGTTGAACGACACTATAGCCGCCCACTGCGGAGGAATTGTAGTTTGGTAGACATCTTCAAGTACGGACCAAGCATTGTTGGACGGAGCAGACCCGGACAGCTGAAAACACGATGGGAATTCGGCAACAAAGGTCGCATCTGTCAACCCAACGAAGTTGTTGTAATTTTGAGTCGTAAATCCGTTAACAGATGCAACCTGCTTGGATGCGGCACGCAATATGTCAACCGCCGTCCTTCCTCCACCGGTATAATCGGGTGAATACCCTCCCTCGTAACCGCACATTTTCTGGACGCCAAATTTCTTGGCCCAAGCTTTCCAATTGGCATAGTAGGAGGCGGCCTTATACAAGGTAAATGCCCCCGTTCCACTGTTTGCAGTGTTTGCGTAAGCCGTCGCAATCTGCAGTTGGAGGTCGGGGTTACCAGCCGCTGCTACGTAAGCTGTCGCGTCTGTAGTCTCCTGAGCGGTACCATACTCTGATGGCGTGAAATACTGAGCGCAACACACGTGCGTGACCCACCTCGAGGCTGGGGTCTTCGTGTAGGGCGATTGTGGAGCGCTGGACTGAGCCAAATATTTGGGTGAAGCGAGACGGGCATCACTGGCTCCGGTTCCTGATGCACTGGTTCCGGTTGCCGTTTGAACACCGCAGAGAACTTGATACTTAGTCCGATCGCCATTGTATACGGTACTTATTGCCTGCCCCAACACCGACATGGCCTTGCCATACCAGTTGTGGCAGTCGGCTCCCCAGCCGTAGGCCGTCGCCTTCGCATTGGCGTAGCCCGTCTGATAGAAGCCACTAGCAGTATTCCAAAGCTCATTTGGTCCCTCGAACCGCGGAACCATCCACGAAGGGCCGTTATCACGACAGTATGCAGCGAGGCTCGGCATGTAATCCGTTGCGGGATCGATCGCGAGCGGCGGCGTTACAAAATACGGGTGAGCTCCGATTTCCGCGCAGAGCCGCACCATGAGTTCCGGGGGACAACCATTGCTAATTCCTAAGCTACCCCGCGCAACATCCCCACCCTGTTTGATCCAGGCATTTAAGGTTGCATCATAGACCAGGGTCGCAAAACTCTGCCAGGTACCGCCCACTGCATAAGAATTGGATCCAGAAGAAAGCGGATTCGAATATTCGTTGAGTATCCGGATGTCGCCCGTCCCGCTCACATTCAGCGTGCTGAGGCCACTGTTACTCACGTTGAACTTAACCATAACGGTTGCTTTGTCGGCCAGCCTGAACCCTGCAAGTTGGGCCGAATAGGCGCTACCGACGTTGGAGGTCAGACCCGCATAGATTGAAGCGCGGAATTCAGATCCAGAGTAGAATACGTAAGAAATCGGCTTCCTCGTCGCCCAAGTCGTGACGTTTGTCGTATTTCCAACCTGCCAGTTCAGGAATCTGACAACACCGAACTTTGCTTCCAAAAGACGTTGCTTAAATTTTGCCGAGAACACCTGGCCTGAATTGAGAGCCATTTCGTCATTGGCATGGAAGACTTGAAGGTTTGTGATGGGCGTGCTCCCGATCGCCGAAATCCCAATCACGAACCTGCTGTCGCGTGTCGAAAACACGTATCGGCCGCTACCGCTCGTGCTAGTTTTGCTTCCGCTCACCGCCGTGTTGCTCATTCCGCAAAAGATTGTGCCATTCCCGTTCCAGGTGATGACATAGTTGCCAGGACGCGAGGCCTGCGACGGAACGAAAAAGACCGTGTATACGCCCCCTCTGGTGATTGAGATGGGATATCCGTTTGCGTCCAAACTGGTGGGTTCTGGCGACCCGCTGTTGTCCATCAACGTCCAGCTCTGGGCCGTCTTCATGCAGTTGATGAACGGGTAATCGCCGCCCGTCTGTAGGAAGTTCAAATTGACTTGAGTCCGTCCGCCGTTGAAACTAGGCGCTGCCGAATATGTCGACGATGAACTAGTCGTGCTGCTTTGAAGTGTGGCGCCTTGCGGTAGGCCCTTTTGAGCCCCGTATACCTCATGCGGCACCAAGGAACACAAAGCTGCAACGCTGCTACCTTGCAGGAATGTTCTGCGGTTCATTACGGGCTTCATGTATCGATCCTCAATAGAAAGTTTAACTTAGCTGTCACCAATGTTTAAGTCACAAGTTCAGAAGTTCACGTTCCGTACAAGGCCTCCGCTCAACACCAGCGATCGCCCCCCTCGATACCGACGCTCGTCCGGTCGATCCTAGGTCAGGTCGGACCTGCCCTTGAACTTCTCTATGCTGACGGGCCCCTGACTCTCGACGCGTGGCTACTGCAATCCTGTCGGGGTACAGATGACCAAAGGGTTGACGCGTGGAACTCGCCGGCGGAAAGGTCAACTTCGGGTAACTACGCCGGGCTGATCAAACAGGAGATGGCAACGTCAGGTTAACCTCAATGTCCCGAAAGCATCTCGCTCTTAACCGCCGTGCGAACTGATCGGGCCGCACTTCTACGCGCCTCCCGCGAAACTTGCCTTGGTCGGCGCCGAGGCCGTCGACCTCAGTTCTACATGCAGCTTTCGCTGCTCATACCAGAAAGCTACACCCGGACGATGAGGAGCCAAGCTTTCCTTTGGTGGCGGCGATCAACTCAATCAATGCACGAAGTTGTAATGTATTGTTGGGCGCACCGAAGATCCGAGGTTGTACCGGGAGATGTGCCTCAGAATGCCGGCAGGAGCAGACGAGCAGAATGAGTATCGTCACATGGTAGTCGCGTGAAAACCCAAACAGCAGAGCAAGGCTTACCAGGACAGGAAACATTTTCGTCGTTCATGCGCGTTCAGCTTGGCGACCACACCAATCGGAAGTAAGGGAGGAACGTAGCTTCCGCCGCATCGCCTCCTTCCGGTAAGACGCTTTTCAAGGATTACTGCGCCAGAGCAGATTTGCCCCCTTATATTGAGCAACTTTATGCCCCCCCGCCGACAGCCACTG
This sequence comes from Bradyrhizobium sp. CCBAU 11434, assembly GCF_028128895.1. NCBI lineage: Bacteria > Pseudomonadati > Pseudomonadota > Alphaproteobacteria > Hyphomicrobiales > Nitrobacteraceae > Bradyrhizobium > Bradyrhizobium sp. CCBAU 11434. The sequence goes on along the minus strand of NZ_LBJX01000074.1, from coordinate 40,314 downwards.
TGCTGGAGCGGGCAGATCGGCGAAGAATGCGGCTACGTTCCGCAGGTGGACGTCCGACGCCTCCATTTCATACTGAGCCGCCGCGTCGGTGACGAGATCAGTCACGTAGATCGATCCCGCCACGGGTCGCTGCTTCAACTCGAGATCCAATTGCTTTCCAATTCCGTTGTTCTTTTCCGCAAAAAAATCGACCCTAAACACGCGCGGCGCTCCGAGAAACTCGAGATAGTCACTGGCCAAAAAGCCGTTCTCGATGACGAGATCTTCTGGCTGGAGCATGCGCACGAGAGCGGACTGTCTGACCAGCCAGTAGTCATTGGCCGGATTAAGCCGCGGCCACACTCCAAGAAGGCCATTGAATAGGATCAAGATCCCAGCGCACGTCCCGACGAAGAGGACAAATGAACGCTCCCACGCAGCGCCACTCAAAAGAAGCCCGATCACGAGCGCCAACCCATACCAGGGCGCGATCCAGAATTCGTTGTTGGTCGGCTCCCACCAGCAAAAGAAAATAAATGCGGGAACCAGATAACATAGCGCGCTCGCAACGGCGTGAACAATCCGTGGGTTGGGACGGCGGAGGAGATCACCGAACGCACACAGACCTGCGAGGAGAACCGCCACGACCGCGAGAATGGCCGCCGGAAACAGAACCAAGCCGACATTCATGAGCCACGCCGGCAGATGGGACGCGAACCACTCGTCGTCCACGAGGATCTTCGCGGGAAACCAAGCATGCATGCGCGTCGCGAATCCGGGGAAAGCAAACAAGAACTCAGTCGAGAATACGGCGCGACCAATTCCGGTCAAAGCCAGCAGCGGAGCCGAGGGATTCCAGTGTCCCCAGTTCCGCTCCTCGCCGGGGGCACTTAGATAAGATTGCAACCAGACGATTGCTTGGGCGACCGAGGACGGTCGAACAACAACGAAAAGAAGCACCGAAAAGTAGACCGCGAGTACCGCAAACATAACCGACGCACAAAGCACTCCTTGGCCGAGCGCGGCCCAGAAGCCCCGCTCCCGCAGCGTGCGGTACAGCAACGGAAAGATGGAGAAGCAGATCAGCCCGGAATCGGTGTGGCAGATCACGGCGAGAAAATATAGCAAGCCAAGGCCTATGAGAAAGGTCGGTGTCGGCGGGCGCTCCCTCGTCATGACCAATCCCAGCGCTAACGCAATGAGGAGCAGCTGCGGAACATATTTGTCGGGCTGTAGGCTATACCACCAGGGCGCGAAGGCCCCTGAAAAGAAGAGCGTGACGACCACTGCAAGAGATCCACGCACGCCAAGCCGGATCAAAGTGAAATACATCAGAGGAAGCAGTGCCGTGCCGCTCGCGCGCGCCACGAGCTTGCCCGCGACGGCAGCATCCGCCGTGCGCGGCAGCCAAGCGTCGATGGCAGTGCAGAGCAATTGCCACCCGCTGCCTGCAGCATCGTAGAGAGCATAGCGGTGCAGTCGGATGTTCACCGAGTAGAAAAGGGCATCCTCCGCGTCAAAATACGTCGCGCCATCAAGGACCAGCCTGGTCAAGATAGCCCACAAAACGATAGCTCCGGCTGGCAGCCAAAATGCCAGTGGTATGCCTCTCTCAACGGAAGGACACCACTCCCAGCCCGCGATTCGTCTTACCTGCCTATCAGCTTCCACCTGCATTTGATCAGCCGCGTCGTCACATTGCCGCAAAAAACAGCATCGAGATCAATCCGCCGGCAGTGAGGCTGATACGATCCCTGGCCGCGAAGAGAACCGGATCCTGCCGCATCTCGCCGCGCTCGGTGAGGACGTAGAGACGTCCTAGCCAGTAGGTCAGGATCGCACAAATCGGCCACAAGAAAACCGGCCGATGATAGAGCACTCTCACATCGGACGAGTTGATATACAACGCGAGTACGAGAATGGCGATGAATCCGGATGCCACCATCATCGCCGCAATAATCGAAACATCCGCGCGTCGATACCCGCGACCAGCGACTTTGCCCAGGTGAGTTTGAGGCTGCGCCATCAGTTCCGTCGTTCGCTTAACGAGAGCGAGGCTGAGGAAAACGAAAAAACAGAAACCAACAAGCCAATCCGAAGGTACAGCGCCCGTTACAATTCCGCCCGCGATCACACGAATACCGTAGAGCGCAGCAAGCGCCACCACGTCTATCATCAGCTTGCGTTTGAGATAAAGCGAATAAGAAAGTGACAGCACGATGTAAACTGCGAGCGACGACGCGAATATGATATTCAGCTTCAGCGCGATTGCCGCGGACACGACAAGCAGTACAACGCACATTCCCACGGCCAAAGCTGCAGATATCTGACCCGCAGCGAGAGGGCGCAAACTCTTCTCGGGATGATTGCGATCGTGAGGGAGGTCGATCAAGTCGTTGACAAGATAACCTGCCGATGCCGCCAGGCTGAAAGAGACCAAACTGAGCACCAAGGTCCATAAGATGTTTGCGCCGAATTGATGAGCGCTGAGGGCGGGCACAAACAGAAGCACATTCTTGACCCATTGGTGGGGGCGCAAAGCAAGAAGGGTAGAACGGAGAATATGGGCCCTATCGATCGCTGGGCTCTGAACGAAAACGGCGCGCTCGCTAATATTAGCCATTTGCCTGGCTCGAACTTGATTAACAAATGTTACTACATTAGCGCTATGACGACGCTGCGATAGATAGAAATTTGCAATTCATTAGGTAGTGTTAATCAGGAAATTTTGGCTCCGCACGGGGTCTAAACCGCGCTGCAGATCGAGAAGCGGGCAGATTGAGCTCTTTCCAGCCACTTTGTGCGTTTGTCCTGGTCACAGTAGAGCGCACGAGCTCCGTGCAGCAACGGGCGGACGCAGCTCCCGCCCGGTTTTTGCCCAGAATCGCCGGGATTAGCGTATTCTGCCGATATGGGGTTGCTCAGCGTAGAACGTGGCTTGAGCTCCCATGCGTGCGACAGACATCACCGGCTGTGCGCGCCTCGCTCTATGACGCTTCGCGGACACTAAGCTCGAGGTGCCAGCCTGCTCGCCAATGTCCGCAGGTTCCAATCTTATCAGCGCCGGCCGCCCACTACGTGCCCCCGCCGTCACGCTGGCGAGGTGTGCGCTCGACCCTTGCAAGCCTCCCCTAAAGTGCTTGTGGGCTGTTTGGACGTCTGAATGGCGCGATACCTCACGAGCCGCTCGAGCAGCGCAATGCAAAAAACAGCTGTAGCGCCGGCGGCCGCGATTACGCCCCAGACAAGGAGGCCGGTGTACCAAAGGAAGGCGTCTAACATATTCCCCTCCCACGCTTCATGCTGACGAGCGCAGATGCGCTCCAGATTCTTCGCTTCGCTCTCGCTACTCGTCCACGAATACTGCTCCGGCCCCGGATCGTCGGAGGCAACCGACCTTCGCTGGCAATTACGTGCTCGACCGAGTCCTCCGGCGTCTGATCCTCACGGGCCATCGCAGCTGCAGCTTCCAGGGTCGCTACGAAATTTCTGACTGCTTCGGTGACGCGCCACCTGCCGGTTTCCCGAACGATGAGCTTTTGATGGCTGAAGATGTCCAAGTCGGGCGCCCGTCCGCCACGGTGGTCGATTCCGGGCTGCCGGTCTCTGACGCCGCCATGCTTCACCGACGCTGCATCGGCACGGCCGTTAGATTGGCCATCTAGGATTTTGAGAAGGGACAACGCAAAACTCACCGTCGCACGCCTCAAAAATAAACCAAATATTAACTAGAATACCAATTATCCAATTAATGTCCATAGGGTGTTTCGCGACGTGCTGGCGTATAGTTCGCAAGCGCCCGGCTTGTATCCGCCGAGGCTCGCGGATAGCCAAGTGATTGGCAAATCATCCAAATGGCCGGCCACGGGCGTCTTACCAGTAGTCGAAGACGCGTCACGCCCTGGCGTTTACCAAGGTAGCCAACAAAATCAGCTATCTGCGCTTAGGCTTAAAGCTTTGCGCGGGTTCACTTGCCGCACGGCCTCAGGTCCCCGCGTCTGCGAGGTGACACACCGGTCGCCTCTTTGCGCGACAGAATCATACCCGACAATGGCACCGAAATACCTATCCTTTCTGAAGCAGCTCCCTAGCGACGTCATCTTGCTGCGTCGGAAGAACCTTTCGGGTTAGCGAGCCGATTAGAGGCCCGGTTAACGGTTAAGATCAAAACGAGAAATCGCAGCTGACGGGCCAATGCGAAGAGAGGTACGTGCCGAAGACCGTGCTCGAGAAAGCGCGGGAGAGCCGCAAAGTGCGCCAGCTGGAGATAATAAGGATCACGCGGAGGCGGAATTGCTCGTCCACCCTATCGGCGGATAGACGATGAGTAGAGATTTCGTGGGCTGTTGATGTTGCTGAGGTTGCCGTAATTACAATAATTGTACCATTGTCCGTTGACCTGAACAGCGGTGGCGGCCTGCCAACGAGCGCTGCGATCATCTGCACCAAAAGGGAATGTCAAAGTCGTTTCCCGTCTAGATCTTCTTTCAAACAGAGGAACACTCTCTATGAAGCGTTCGAGCCTGCGGCTTATGCTTCTCGCGCTCGTCGTCGTCGGGTTTCCAGCCGGCGCGCAACAAACCGCTCCCCCCGGAAAGCCTTGGCTGGATCATCTAGCGAACGACTTAATCCCATTTTGGAGCTCGGAAGCCGCACTGGGCAACCCGGTCGGTGCCTTTCCTTCGATAAGATGTGATGATGGAACGCTCTATAGCGAGAGAGCACCCTGCCCGGAAATTGGACCACGACGGACGCTCAATGAACGCTACACCGTGGCGCTTTCTCGGCAATCGTTCGGATATGGCGTGGCGTTCCACCTGACTGGTGAGCGTAAGTATCTAGACATGATGAAAGCGGGCATCGATTTCATCCGCTTCAACGCCATCGACCGATCAAATGGCGGGATAGCGACGACGCAATATCTTGCGCAGGGCTCGTGGGGTCCTGCGCCCGGACTGCGCACGCCCCAACAGCTGGCCTATGGTCTGCTCGGCATGGCGTTCTATTATTACTTAACACGCGACCCAGACATCCTGCACGACCTCCTTTCAGTGAAGAACTACATCTTCGAAAGGTATTCTGTAGCAGGAGGCGCGCTGCAATCGCAGCTGACTTTCCGAGCCGGCGCAACACGCGAGGATAAGCAACTGGTCTCCCAGCTCGATCAGATGAACACCTATTTGGTCCTCATCGCTCCTTTGCTGCAGGAGCCAACTCGGAGCGATTGGAAGGACACTCTGGTCCGACTCGCCAAGGTTATGATCGACCAGTTCTACTCGCCGGCCGACAAACTCTTTTTCAGAGCGGCCAACAAACCTTCTGATATTGATTTGACCAAGACGCCAACAGATTTCGGCCACAACGCAAAGGCTCTTTGGATGATCCGATTCACGGGCCTGCTGACCGGACATCAGGACTTAGTTCAATTCGCTGAAGACAACGCGCGGGCATTGCTTGGACGAGCCTACCTTGAAGACTGTGGCTGCTGGGCTGGTGGGCTGCTCGCCGGCGGCAATTTAGATTTGGATAAGCCCTGGTGGATCTACGCAGAACTCGATCAGCTGGCCGGCACCATGGCCCTAACCGATCCGACATACGCGCGCTATCTTCCACGGGCGTACGACTATTGGTTCAGCCACTTTGTCGATACTCAGCATGGCGAGATTTGGAACGGCGTAGACGGGAAGACCGATATGCCTCAGCGGAAGCAACCAAAACAATGGGAATGGAAAAATGCATATCACTCGTTTGAACATGCATTGGTCGGCTACATTGTCGGCCAGACCCTGACCAAGCAGCCTGTGGTCCTTCATTACGCCCTTGCAAACGATGATGGGGTGAAGTCGGTACAGCCGTATTATTTTTCGGGCACGGTAATGAGGATCGACGCGGAATCAAGTTCCGATGGGGCGCGAATCCAATCGGTGGTCTTCAGCAACGTGCAGTGAGGCGCAGCGCAAACCGTAAGATGCTCGACGCTGACGCTCAGGGTATCATTTTTAACCAGGCCGCGGCAGACGCCCTGCCCGGCGGCGCGCTCTTCGACAAGACTGGTTCGCGATCTCTCGTAATAAGCCCGCCCGATGGAAGTAAGCTCAGTTGATGAGCGCCTCGAAGAGCAGGTATCGCTCGCGTGTCTGCTGAAAGACTTCATGCTAACTGAGTGCAGATTCGCACCATGAGCTGAAGGCGTGCCTCGATTTCGGCGGCCGCAATCGAATCGCCAGCTTAGTGCGTTCTGCGCTGTGTGACGTTCGGCGGCTTCCTTAAAGGGCTCAGTGATGCCCACCACATCAATGCCGCGGAGCGCCGCCTCGATCGCCTTTTGCCGGTAGCTCTCAAGAAGCTTGTGGCGTAACAGTCGGTTAGCGGCGGATTTCCCACGATAGCTCTGCCAGGCTTAACTCACCGGAAACTCGCCCTTGAAGCGCTTGGGTAGCTCACAAACAAAGGGGGAAATCGGGCCATATCGCTGACAGATTACTTGATCCACTCGTGTTCATCATGGAAGTTAGCCTAGCAGGATCAAGCGGTTAGAGCACCAACAGGAAATCCATGTCCTCGATCTCGCAGCCTTTTGTCCGCAGGCCAGTCGGGACCACATTGCTCTCGATAGGCTTGTTGCTTTTGGGCATTGTGGCGTACCGATTCCTGCCGGTTGCCTCGGTCCCGAACGTCGATTTTCCCACCATCTTCGTCTACGCCTTTCGCCCAGGCGCAGCCCCGGCGATTATGGCCAGCACCGTAGCCGCGCCACTCGAGCGACGGCTCGGCGAAATCGCCGGTGTCAATCAGATCACTTCTACGAGCACTCTCGGGCTGAGCAGTGTCCTCTTGCAGTTCGACATCGGCCGCAGCCTTGATCGCGCTGCCCGAGACGTCCAAGCGGCCATAAACGCATCGCTGCCTGATCTGCCTGGCGATCTTCCCTCGCTCCCGCGGTTTGGCAAGGCCAATACGTCCGGCGCCCCGGTCTATGTTTTGGCCCTCACCTCGAAAACACTCCCGCCGGCCGCACTCTATGACGTCGCCGACACGGTGCTTTTGCAGCGCATCTCGCAAGTGCCAGGAGTTGGCAATGTCACTGTCAGTGGTGCCGATCAACCGGCGGTGCGGATTCAGCTGAACCCGGTCGCGCTATCGAATGCGGGGATCGCGACCGACGACGTGCGCACCGCCATCATCAACGCCAATCCGCTCGGCCCCGTCGGCATCTTCAACGGCGAGCGCCAAAGCGAGACGCTGTCGCTCAACAGGCAGATGCGCGCCGCGAAAGAGTTCCGCGACATCGTTATTAAGAGCTCCAAGGGCAATTTCGTGCGGCTCTCCGACGTCGCCGACATTGAAGATTCCGTGAAGAACGTACGTTCGGTCGCCTGGTTCAACAAGCAGCCCGCGGTGCTGATCGAGATCAGGAAACAAGGCGATGCCAACGTTATCGACACGGTCGACGGCGTGAAGGCGCTTCTTCCCGAGCTCAAGCAGTGGATCCCGGCCGGGGTCGAGGTCTCCACTTTGGTCGACCGCACCGGCACGATCCGCGCCAGCGTGACGGACATGCAGTGGACGCTGCTCGCGACGGCCGTGCTGGTGATGGTCGTGGTGTTCGTGTTCCTGCGGCGGCTGACGCCGACAATCGCGGCCGGCATCTCTGTGCCCCTGGCGCTAGCCGGCACCTGCGCCGGCATGTGGGTCGCCGGCTACTCGATCGACAATCTGTCGCTGATGGCGCTCGCGATCTCGGTCGGCTTCGTCGTCGACGACGCCATCGTCATGATCGAGAACATGTTCCGCAATCTCGAGCACGGCATGCGGCCGATGCAGGCGGCGCTGGAAGGCGCCAAGCAGATCGGCTTCACCGTGGTCTCGATCAGCCTGTCGCTGCTCGCCGCGTTCACGCCGCTGATCTTCATGGACGGAATCGTGGGCCGCCTGCTGCGCGAATTCTCGCTGACGCTGACCTTCGCGATCGTGGTCTCGACCCTGGTGTCGCTGACTGTCACGCCGATGATTTGCGCCCATTATATCCGCCAGACCACGTCAGGGTCCGCGACGCTGTTCGATCGTATGATCGAAGGCTCGCTGTCGCACATTGCCTTCTTCTATACGAGCACACTGCGCGCGGCTCTGGAATTTCCGATCCTAACGCTACTGGTGTTCTTCGCCACCATCGCCCTCACGGTCACGCTCTACATCAAGGTGCCCAAGGGCTATTTCCCGACAGATGATTCCGGCTTTGTCATCGGGGCGACCCGCGCCTCCGCCGACACCTCCTTCCAATCGATGCTGGGTCTCCAGCAACAACTCGCTGATATCGTTCTCGCAGATCCGGCGGTGGCCGGCCTCGGCTCGGTGGTCGGAAGCGGCGGCGGTGTCGGCGGACAGGGCGCAAACCGCGGCATCATGTTCATCAACCTGAAACCGCCTGACCAGCGCGGATACGTCTCGACCGAGATCGTAATCGACCGGCTGCGGCGCGCGCTCTACCCGGTCGCGGGCATCCGCCTGTTCATGTTCGCCGCCCAGGACGTCCGCGCCGGTGGACGGCAAAGCGACTCCAACTACCAGTACACGCTCACCAGTGCCGATCTCGGGCTATTGCAGAAATGGGCGCCGATTGTGGCCAAGCGAATGGAGACGGTCGACGGCATCACCGACGTCTCCAGCGACCGAGACCCGAACGGATTGCAGCTGACGCTCTCCATCGACCGTCAAAAGGCCTCGATGCTCGGCGTCCGCGTCCAGGACATCGACAATGCCCTGAACAACGCCTTCTCGCAGCGGCAGATCTCGATCATCTACACCCAGCGCAACCAGTACATGATCCTGCTGGAGATCGATCCGAAATTCCAGGTCGATCCGTCCAATCTCGATCGCATCTATGTCGCGGGCGCAGGCGACGTGCAGGTGCCGCTGTCGGCCGTGGTCCACGCGACACGCGGGCTTGCCGCGCTCGCGGTCTACCATTCGCAGTCGGTGCCCTCGACCACGGTTTCGTTCAACACGTTGCCTGATGTCGAGCTCCAGGCAGCGACGCAGAACATCCAGCGCGCAGTCGATGAATTGCACATGCCCGAGGGTATCCGCGGCAGCTTTGACGGCAATGCCGGCGATTTTGCCAGGACCAGCGGCCGCCAGCCATTGCTGATTCTGGGCGCGCTGGTGGCGATGTATATCGTGCTCGGGGTGCTCTACGAGAGTCTCGCCCATCCGCTCACGATCATCTCGACGCTACCCTCGGCCGGCCTTGGCGCGCTGCTGGCGCTGCAGATCACCAACACGCCGCTGACGGTGATCGCCTTTGTCGGCATCATCCTGTTGATCGGCATCGTCAAGAAGAACGGCATCATGATGGTCGACTTCGCGCTCGATGCCGAGCGCCAGCGCGGCGTGTCGTCGGCGGAAGCCATCTTCGAGGCCTGCCAGGCGCGCTTCCGCCCGATCCTGATGACGACCATGGCGGCGCTATTCGCGGGCATTCCGCTGGTCGTTGCCACGGGTCCAGGCACGGAGCTGCGGCGGCCGCTCGGCATCACCATCATCGGCGGCCTGTTCGTCTCGCAAATCCTGACACTCTACACTACGCCCGTGATCTATCTCCTGATCGACCGGCTGCGGCGACCGCGAGGGACAGACGCGAGCGTTGTACCCGCGGAATGACCCCCGAAATGCCCGTTCGCCTATAGTACCTGATGCCGCATCGGCGATCGGCTGATCGCGGACGCTTTCGTACCGATGGATGGTGACGTGGTCTGAGAGCTTTAGAATCATGAGTGGGCCGCCAGACTTGAGGCGGTATTTCTGGCAGCCCTTACCGGACGATTGAAATCGTGGTCTTGAGGTTCGCTTTGGAGAAAGACCAGCTCCGTCGGGTGCAGCGATGAATACCGGCCGCGGACGAGTGCCTCAAGCTTGGGTTGGATTAACCTCACTTGGTAGCGTTAAACGGTGGACGGTTACACTGGAGAATGAACGAGTGTCCGCCCTCCAAATACCGGCAGCGAATGAACCTGACGGTCGGCCGCGGCCGAGAACGTCTCGTCGACTTCGCAATCAAGGTCCGCGATCACGTCTTCAATTGCAGCGATGGCCTGTTGAATTGTTGCGAGTTGCCTCAGCTCGTCATCACCAACCCGACCGACGCGGTTCTGCAACGCGACGACCATCTCGCGTCGCCGTTCCTTGAGCTGGACAAGGGGTAATGCATGGTCTGGTGGGTACTGCATCTGAGACCTCTTGGTTTCCGTTGGTCACCACCTTAGCAATAACCCGCTGAAGTGCCGTTGCAAGATCCTCTCAATTTTGACGTTTCGCAATCCGTCCGACCTCGGCTTAACAAAATTCTAACCACGAGAGCCGACCACCGCGTCCCGGCGCTGGCCGCAGATCGTGTTGAAGCTGTGACTGATCTGATCCAGCGCTGCCGGCAACTGTCGGAGGACATGACATGATCGACATCAATCGGCCGATCGGCTAGGCCGGCAGGCGGTCGCCCAAGCGCGATTGCGGTTTACCGAGCTTCTTGGCACGCACCTGCTGGCGATGCCAGCCTTGGGCCGCGTTGCGAAACGTCAAGGCTCGTTCCCAACGTGGCCGAAGTCACCGTGCCTGTGATGCTGGTGACATCGAAATCCGCACCATAAGTTGCTGTAAGCTGCCCGCTGAACGAGATGTTCGCCGAGGCGAATTCAAGCCATTGCGCCGAGGGATACTATAGTTTTCAACGGTACGTATTAGCATCATACCGCCTCGTCAGGCCGGCCGATGATATGCAACTTCCACTTCATTTGCGGCTGGCTCTGCTTGATACACAACCGCCCATCGATAACCGGAAGCTTGAGCACTGAGCTCAGCTGATTGCGGCAGCAACTTTGCGAGCTGTCGGGAAAACCCGGCTGGTAGACATACAAGCGAGCATAAAATGGCTCGATCGTGATCAGGACGTCGATGGTCTTGATGGCGCGCGGCAGCTTGCCTGACAGATCGAGCAACCGATCCCCCGGGTTGCACGCCAGGGCTATAATTGCAAGGGCCAGAACCATGAGATGACCTTACCCGACCGCAACAGCGCAGTGTAGCTAAGCTCGAACCATCCACCGCGCTCAATTGATCAATTTTAAAGGAGCTGCTGCCACGGCCAATGAAATCAGCTACTTATCGGGTGACCTTGCCCTTTGGTCGAAATCGCCGCGCCAGAGACTACACCAGATACGTGCGCTCTTCGTCCGTTTGGCGGATCCCGCATCGCGATTTTGTCGACTGCATCGGCCAAATAGTCAGGATGGTGGTGGCCGTAGGTGTTGAGCAGCACCTCAAGCGACATTCCGAGATAGCCTGCTGCCTGCCAAGGATCCGAACCTCTTTGCATCAACCAAGTCGCTGCAGTATGCCGCAGCGTTTGAGGCGAGATGCCGCGACCAAGTCCCGCATGTCTTACGGCACTCTTGAAGGCTGTTTTGACCGAGCGGATGGCCTTTCCGTTGTATTCGACGAAATGCTTCGCCTCCGGGTCAATCCGATGCCAGCGTCGCAGGTGAGCAAGCAAGCGAAAGGGTATCGGAACCGTGGGCTGCCGCTTGTTGGTTGGGATACTCCCCTGTTTTAAGCGGTAGTAGCGCCCACGCTCCAAGTCGATGTAGGAGCGTCCAATCGCTGGAACGGGAGATGCGGCCGCGATGGCTCCCGCTCGAGTCCCGCTGTAGATGCCAAGCAAAATGAATCGAGCAAGGTGACGTAGCGGGCGCTTATTTGTTGGGACTTTTACAACGTCCGTCGATTGGCGCGAGCGCTTCTGCATCTCGCGATACCGCCAGCAGGTCCAAATTAATCTCGCCGCGTCGCCGCGGGTCAGCCACTTGTCTCGCGGTTGACCTCTCTCTGGCAGCGAGACTTTAATGATCGCTCGATGATACCCCTCGGCCGCATGGTGACGAATCGCAGCACGGAGATCTTCAAGGTCTCGGCGCGAGCCTCCTTTGTTTCCACGCATTTTGGCATACAACCGACATGCCTCTCCGTTGAGCTCACCCAGCATTTTTGCTCCCCACCACTCGTTTAGCCGTTCGATTCGCTTCTTGAACTTGCGAATGTCGGCGACGGCATCTTCGTTCGCAGTATTCACGTTGAAACGCTCATGAAGCTTGTCTAGCCGCGCCTCCAAATAGATCGAGAGGAGATCCGCAACTGCGATATCGTCTATATGGCGGACCCGTCGCTCCGGTGCGTGCTTCGATGCCAAGTAATTCTTCAGCTTTTCTTCGGCGACCGCAATCTCATCTGCAGAGCAGCCTGTGCTAACGTCCCGGCCGTTGTCCCTGATGATCCAAGTTGCTTTGTGAGTGATCTTTCCGCTCTTGTTTTGACGAGCGGCCTTGAGCTGAAGTCTTGCTTGCTTGTTCCTTCGCGGCATAGCTCTCGCATTCGTTTAACATGAGCCAGCGTTGTAAATTCCTTGCCAGCAATCTTTTCTATGACCAGTCGGTTACTATCACTTTCTTGACGCAAACCCGCGACCGTCATCCCACCTAAGGGAAATGCGATCTTCACCGCATCTGCAAGGCGAAGAAGGGTATGGGGTGTAATTTTCGGCTGCGTTCCGCTTGTCATCGGCTCCCATGGATCGATTAGAAAAGACCAAGTCTACGATGCCGGCGCCCTAGTGAAAGTGAAAGATGCACGCTACTTCCATCGCGGGATCGGCGACCCTCTCGTAAAATCGGTGGATAAGACAACTTTAGAGATCGAAAAAGCCGTTGCCCTTAGTTTGCTTCGCGGCGCCCCATCGCTAGAGCCTCCTGCTCGTTTACTTTCCGGCCATCTGTCATCCACCTCCGCGTCGACGTGGTGCGCAACGAGGCGAACAATGTGCCCACCGTCCACCGCGAGCAAGGTTCACGGTGTCGATTGGGCGACCCCACAGCCAATCGATCCACAACGGCCCATCCGGATTGAGAATTGCTTCGACGATTGATTAATCTTCAAGATAGTCCGCAATCGTTATGCCGAGAGCGCCATGCAGCATTCGCGCGCAGCGTGATATCGACTCCGATTGAGTGGATTCAATTGCAACCGGCGTACTCGTCGAATGAGGAGGTCGAAAGCGCACCACCCTCCGATTAAGGCCACCAATTGAGCTGGCGCAACAAGCACTTTCGACAATCGTAGATCGGCGTAGAAAGCCAGGAGTGGAGGGGATGCTTAACGTTGGTCTCTATTCACAACACGCGCGCTAACATCCGCGGGCGTTTTTAAGGGAAGGAGGTGAACCTCCTCCGAATGAGTGAACACCTGTAGTAGGCTCCGAGAGCCCGCAGGTATCGAATGCCAGAACGTCAACGTCGATCGTTCACCAAGCGCCAAGCCGTTGAACTGGCGGTATCGATCGGTCGATCGCCAAGGAGCTCGGTCTGCGCGACTAGGTGCTGCGATGCTAGGTGGATAAGCTCCGGCAGGAGCCGGCATCGGCGGCGTGGCGCCCCACCACGCAGGCGAACGCCGATGCTGGCGGACCGGGCTTCGGAGATCGCCCGGCCGCGCCGGAGAACGAACGGCTGCGGATGGAGCGCGATATTCTAAAAAACTATCACGGGCCGTTGCTCGCCTGCGCGCGATAGAAACTGCCCGTGCTATCCTCGCCTTGCGGAGGGTGCGGCCGTCGGCTTATTGGAGGTTAGTCCCCGCTAAAAACGTGGTCCATGGGCGCATGCGAACTTGAGAGTGGTGACGCCACTTCGGCGGCGATCCCGATTGGGAAGATGACGATTGGCATAACCAGACCCCCCGCCATATTTTGACGGAGGACTGTGATGTCCAAGAGAACGACCGGCGGTCGCCCGGAATTGAAGCCGGTCAATGTTGGTGCGGCTGCCATCGACATTGGGCCAAAAATGCACGTGGCTGCAGTCGACCCAACCTGCACCCAGGTGCGGCGTGATCATCATCGCCTTCAATGTTGCCTCGATCGACCGCTTCGGATCGGACAGGAAGCTGCGAGGCCGGCCAAGGTCTTATCTGCCTCGGCATAGAAGACATGGAGGATGGTACCGACCAGGAAGGAATGACTGGTCTTCTCCCACTGGTTCCTCTTGTCGAGGTAGCCCTCGGGTCGATAGGACGCCGGCGCACCGAACCATAGGTCTCGACGTTCTTGGCTTCACGCGCACACCAGACCGCCATGCCGACCGCCACCGCGATTGAAATGAACGTCCCCGACGCCGCGATGAAGGCCCCCTCGACAAAGGCCTGACGTGCATAGGCATCGTAGGCGAACCACGACCAGAAGAAGACGGGCGGATAGTAGACCTTGAAACCCAACAGCTCGAACCCCAGTCCGCCCTAGTTCCGGTTGCCAGACGAGCCGCCAAGCCCTCCACTCGGTTGCTCCCCAGATGGGCAGCAAGACGATCAGATTGACGATTCACTTGTCCCCAGAGGATCTTGGTTCCGGACCTCCCGAACGCGCTGACGCAGTTCCGGAGGCGTTTGACATCGTGCCGGCCTTCCTGAACCAGACACCCCGTACGGGCTTCCATCGCGTCGCGGTGTCGCGGCCGAATCCGCCCATGGCAGCGAGCGGCATGGCGTAGCGTTCTACCAGCCTGTGGTCGAGAAGTGGCCCTTCGCGGTCACCTGCTCATCAACATTGAGATCGGAACAAGTTGCGAGCACCAAGGTGGGGCGCGATCGCCGGTTTGACCGAAGGGGCGACCTAAATATTTCCGCCGACGGACGGCACATGCTCGTGGGCCCCGAGCGCGAGCATTCATTCCGCGAGCAAGACAGATGCAAGCAAGCGTCATCCTCTCAAGGGGTTGAAGGCGGCCAAATCAGGCGCCTGATCTAGGGATCGGAGCTGCCGGGATTTTCTGGGCGAAGATCGATACGCCGGTCGGTGGCCAGCCGGATTTCCTGGTTAAGCCGCGTCCGCCGCTCTGCTGTAGCCTCTCTTCAGGGAGTTGCGGATGTTATGCTCCGGCTTTGGCCCCAGCTCGATGGCAATCCGACCGATTTGCTCGGTGTGTGAGCGGGCTCCGGCTGATGTAGTCCCGAGAAATCTCGAGGTCGGCGCCTCCTCTCGACACCACGAACGAGGAGATGCGCTTGAGTGTTGTGTGTTCCAGTGATCGACGGCAACCCAATCGGAGATCCTTCTTCGCTTGGCGAGGTCGCTCGTAAACGCCCTGAGGTCGGTCATGTCGCCAGCATCCTCGGGAAGACGATGCACCCGGAATTGATGATGGCCGTCCATGCAGCCTTCCGCGGACGCCGAGCCATCGGCATGATCGCTATCGACATCGAACATCAAGGCCTGCCTGCCACTCCGGGTCGCGCCATCTGTATATGATAGATGAGCAGCGAGTGGCGCCGAGCGGAACAAACAACCTCGTGACGAACGACACCCACCTTCACCACACGCCGCGCGTCGAGCTCAAACGGCCGCGGCAATCCGGCTGCGGCCAAACGTCGAGCGCCCATAAGCCGCAGAACGCCTGCCAGCCGCGGCCTGCCCCGAGGTGTGTCCTGCTTTCTTCGCGGCGCGGAGCACCTGGTTGATGAAGCTCTTCGGCTTCGGCACGCTGGTACTGCGAATGCGCCCGGGCCGAATACGCAGATCGCTGTCGCGCATGCTCACGAGAGGGCCTCCCAGGCATCAAAAGCACGCACGGTGCCGAAAAGACCTTTGATTGCATTCGCCAAAGTGCAGGGCGCGGCACGCGCCCTGACCGACCGGCACGCCAGAACCCAAGCCATGCCAATGGCTTGCGGTTCGACCGGCGAGCCCCTTTTATCTTGCAGTCTTAATCGGCGGGCAAAGTCAACCCATTCCTACGCTTTTCTTCGACTCTTCGCACTTCAGCCATTACCGACTCCCTGCATCAACAACGCACAAACGCCACCACAACCGCGCTTGCGATCGGCATTCACCGGGCGGGGTCCATGCGTTCCTTCGCGTTCAGCACATCGGCCGTCGCATGCTCTTCATCAGGTTCGTAGACAGGGCTGTCCAAGCAGTCCGGCGCTCTCGTCCCCGAAGGGCGGCAGCAGGCAAGAGATAGCGGACATTCCCCGTTTCGCGGCCCCGCCAGGGGACGCTCACCGCGCGCGCGGATCTCTAATCTCGTTCCTCCTCAACACGCCGGGCGCTAAACCCAGCGCTAATCCATCGTCATCTGCATCGCAGCTACCGTGCAGGTTTCAATCGCAGGCGCTGCGTGATTTTGGCGCCAAAACCGACGTGGAAATCGGTCTCACTGACCCACATCCGGTGCAGAATGCTCGCAAGCTTGCGCGCGACTGCAGTGATCGCGCACAGCATGCTCGACCGTTTGGCGATCCGCAGGCCCCATGCCCGCAGTGCCGACCATTCCCTGACCCGCAGCAGCAGGCTTGCGGCCGCCTCGCAAAGCGCCTCGCGAACGGCGACGTCGCCCTGTTTGCTGATGCGTCCTTCGTAATCGATCGACGTGCCGGACTGGTGGCGCCTCGGCGCCAAGCCAAAATGCGCGCCTACCGTTCGCGATCTGGCAAAGCGATGAGGGTCATCAACGCCGACTTTGAACGACAGGGCCGCAACGGGACCGACGCCTGGAACCGTCATCAAGCGCCGGCAGACAGCATCATGCTGGACCGCCTGTAGGAGCACACGATGGAGCCGATCGTATCCCTCAAGGATGGCGCAGCGTACGTCGAGCATGCCCTCGATGGTCATCACGAAGATCGGATCGCTGCGCTCAATCAGCCCGCGGACGCGGGCTCAAAGGCACGGCGGGCGACGGCTCCGACGAGCAACCCATAGGCCCGCAACGCACCCCGAATGTGGTTTTCGAGGTCGATCAGCTCGCGCTTGAGCAGCTTCCGGCTGGTCAGCAACGTACGCATCTTCTGCATGTCGATGTTGTTCTTGACATGGACGGCGCGGTACCAGCCCAACCGCATCATCTGCGCGATGCCACGCGCATCATTCCGGTCGGTCTTGTTCCGCATTGTCGACAGCGACACGCGCATGTGGCGCGCTTCGACAACAATGATCGGGAGCCCCGCTGGCTGCAGTTCGCGATACAACCAGATGCCAAGCGATGACGCCTCGACTCCCACTCTCTCGAGGCGATCCGCGTAGCCCTCCACTGCGGAGCGGATCGCCGCTGGCTCGGTGCTCACCTTGAGCTCACGGACCGTGAGACCCTCGCCAGCGACGATGCAAAGACTGGTTTCTTCAAGACCGACGTCCAACCCAGCGTAAAGCTTCATTGGAGCTCTCCTGTGTGGCAACGACCGCCAAAGTCGTTGCACCAGGCTCCGGATTCGGCCACACGGCGGCTATCGTCGTGCACCGTCTTCTCGAAGCCCGATCTGAAGAGCCGTCCTAATCGGGCGGGTAACCGTCCGTGTCTCTGCACACCTTTCCCCTCGTGTGTTGTCGTTCCAATTGGGGTTCTCTGCTGCTGTGGAGATTCTCCGGGGGAGCAAACATTTCGAGAACAAGGGCGCGCCGCGAATGGTGGTCGCGGCACATCGAAGCGTGGCGTCGAAGCGGCCTCGGAATCCGCAAATACTGCCAACAACAGCGCCTGACCGAGAACACGTTGCGGCGTTGGCTGAAGCGGTTGGCCGGCAACGAGGCTGCGCTTAAGCTCGAGAAATATCAGACGGAATTGCGCCGCGAGCGCGCCCGAGAGCAGCGGGAAAAGTGACTCCGAAAGCAGAAGCAGCGCAGGTTGACGGTCACCTCGGATGTACGCAATCGGGCCTCGCAGGCGTTCTGGGCGATGCATGTCGAGGCGCTGAACTGGAGCGGAATGGAGCTCCGCGCCTATGCCGCCGCGATGCAGCTCTCGCCGCATTCGCTGCGCAAATGGCGCGACCGACTGGACGCCGGCGAGGTCACGATCGACTGGCGCGCACATCTTCATCCCTCCGCCCGTCCCGCCGTTAGCACTAGTGCTAGGAACTCACAGCCCGAACGCCGCTTGACAGCCGCCGAAATCGGCGATCCGGCCGCGCCCAAGGCGCCGGCCCGGCGCTTCTTCAGCGACGAGGAGAAGCTCGCGATCGCCAGGGAAGCCGAGCTGCCGGGCGCCAAGGTCTCTGCCGTTGCTCGCAAGCACGGCATCGTCACCGGCCTGCTGTTCCGCTGGCTCGCACAGTTCGGCATCGCGCAAAAGAAGCGCTCTAAGCTTCTCTGCTGCATTGGAGATTCTCCAGTGGGTCCGAAACACTTCAGAACAAGGCCAGGCGTGAGTGGTGGTCGATTCACGTTGAGGCGTGGTCTCGGGATCCGAAAATATTGCCGCCAACATCGGCTCAGCGAGAACACGTTCCGACGTTGGCTGAACGTGCTCGCCGTTGCAATAGCCCCGCAAGCACAGGCGGAATTGCAGCGCGAGGAACGACGGCAACGTCACCGCAAGCGGCGCATTCAGCTGTCGACCGGCATTCGCTCGAAGACGGTTCAGGCGTACTGGGCGATGCATGCCGAGGCGATGAACTGGAGGGGCACGGGCCTGCAAGCCTATGCCAGGGCGCACGGCAGCTTGCGCCGATGGCGCGATCTGATCGAAGCCAATGAGGTTGAAACCGACTGGCGGACGCACGTTCATCCGAGCCCCCTCCCACAAATATGCAGCGGTTTAAGCAGCGCTGCTAAGGGCGCAGCGGGCAAGCAGCGCTTGACAGAATATCCGATCGCTGAACCGCCGAATGAGAGCGCGCCAGCCAGCGTCGCTTTAGTGAGGAGGAAAGCTCGCAATTGTGGCCAAGTCTGAACTCCAAGCGCGGCCGCTGCCGATCGGAACGCAATCCGCAACGCTGGTTCTGAACGATCTGTTGCAGCCGCCCGACGGCATGACGGCTGTCGAACTGGATGACGGTCGTCGCGTCTCCATACCGATCGGCAGCGATCCGAATGCAGTCCGGCGCCACGTCATTGAGCAGGAGAGCGTCAGATGATCCTGCCGGCCGGCGTGAAAGTGCATCTGGTTTGGGGTATACTGACATGCGCAAGGGCCTGGATGGCCTCGCCGCGCTGGTTCAGGAGCACCTCAAGAAGTATCCATCCTCCGGCCACCTGTTTGCCTTTCGAGGTAAGAAAGCAAGCACGCTGAAGATCCTGGGGGACGGCAACGGGCTTTGCCTCTTCAGCAAACGGCTCGACCAGGGCAGCTTCATCTGGCCAAGAATGAGCGACCCCGGCGGCACGGTGATGCTGTCGCCGGCACAGCTTGCAATGCTGATCGAAGGCAAAATAGCGAATTTGCTTCGTCGAATTAGCGTGTCCAAGTAGAATCGATCATGCAGCTCGATCGCGACAATCTGCCGTCGGATACTGTGCTTCCGCATCGCCTAGTGCGTGACATTGCCTCGGTCATCGCGCATCGGAAAAGCGAGATTCAGCGTCTCTAGGCAATCATCAAGTCTTCTATTTTGAGCTTGCACCGCGAAGGAGGCGCCCCTCCTCAGTCACCCATTTGGCGCGGGCAAGATGACTCTGATATGCGCTACGCGCACGGTCTGGATCCCGCTCTGGGTCAATGTGCAAGACCACTCGAGCCACTTCGCGCCAGTTCGCTCCCTCACCCTCCGCCTGCAGAAGGCGAATGTAAGTGACGACGTGCTGCTCGTCATAGGCTGTCAGCGCCGGCTCATCGGGCGCATTATCCGCCACGTCTGGATTGAGGAATGGTCTGTGCATATCATACTCACTTTTGGAGCGCCAAGCAGCGCAATATGTGTGGTCGCAATCCAGACCTTCGCCAGCCCGGTAAATGTCGGACTTGCCTTGAATTCATTCATTTCCTGACGAGGATCGTTCGCGCATAGCGTCACCCCAAAAAAGATAGCACGTTTAAATACGAATAGGAACGATCATTCCTGGAACGATCGTTCCGCCTCAGTTCCCATGTCGCCATGGATCTCAAGGAGATCATGGCCGTCAACCTGCGTCGGAAACGCCACGATCTACAAATGACGCAGGAAGAGCTGGCCGAGCGCGCGGGCCTAAGTGCCCGTTATATCGGCGCGGTCGAGCGCGGCGACGTATCAGCAAGCGTTACCGTTCTCGGACAAATTGCTGAAGCATTGGGGATCGAGCCGGCAGACCTGCTCAAGCGGGCTGCGCGCCTGAGCAAATCATAGCCAGCTCAGGACGGCCGTGAAGAGGCCCACACGGGAATGGGCAAGCTCGCGAGCAATCCTAGTCGCGGTCGCGCCCCCGTTGTAACGTGGCTAGGTGGAGTAAAGCCGCCCGGACGCGCGCCCCCAATAGCGCCGTAGCGGGCGGGCGGCTTTGCGGTTCTCATCGGCAGTTCTCCGATAAGATCGGGGTGCGACACGCCAACGCAACCGAGAACCATCGATGACCGATTACATAATGAACCTGCGCAGCTCCTAGAGAAGACTTTGAAGCGGATCTGTTGCGCGACAGCCAGCGCGAGTTTCTCGGCATGGAGATCGGTCCGGCCAAGCCGTTCTGGACGGCGTTCCTGCGGTAGCGAGCTCGCCCGCCGCGGCCTGTACCCGGCGTCAAGCTGGTCGTCTCCGACGCCCACGAAGTCATCCAGGCCGCTGACCTTCGAGATGCTGAAAATGCCGACATCGCCCGCGAATGCTTGCGTAGCAACGCTGATTGTCGATGCGACTACGACGTGATGATCGCCAACAAACCCTGGGCGGTCGTTCAGAGAAGAGACGATCTATTGGGCGCCCCAGGTTCCTCCGTCAGTCGTTCAAAATTGCCGGCGCCATTACCTTCCGGTCAAATGGCGGCATCTCCGCGCCCGCTTGAACTCGGCTTCGGTAGGATTCCGTCGAGCGCTAGTCGAACTCGGGCATAACTTCGCTTCCATTGCACGCGATCATCAGAGCTTGCGGCGCAATAGTTCTGATCGATTTGGTTATAGGAAGTCCCCATTTGATCACCACGTGGTGCCGCAAGGGCACCGCGGGCTCAACCGGAGAAAGTATTTCCCGGCCTTTATGTGGATGGATATCTTCTAGTTAGTGCCTTTGGGCGGTCAGCGCTAGGGCAATAGCGTTGTTCAAACCTCGATCGAGCTGCGGCGGCCTTCCGAAGAGCTGCTTTGAGCTTTGCGACGGCCATTTTCGATTGAATTGCGAATAAGGCAGCAAGTAGCGGAGCTGGGCGCACCCGCATTGCGGCCGACCTCGGCGCGCATGTGTGCCGCGCGATTCTCCATCCCACGATGTCGCGGGGGCCTGAGTGTTGGCACGAGAACTTGCGTCGCGTAAGTCTCGAACGCCGGGCCGTCCATTGGACCATCGAGGACCATCGTCGCAGTCATGCCGGTCGCTCTGAGCGCGCCGACGAAGGTCGTCGTTTTGCAATGGCTATGCCGGAGCGTTGCGATACAGCGCTGGCCGAACGGCGAATGGCCATAGCGCCGGGCCATCTTGGCTCGTCGATGAACACCAACAGGTGATGCCGATCTGAGGCGAATGCCTTCCACGCCGTCGCGTTCAGCTGCGACATCCGGTCGATTCTGCTCGCTAGCGTGCAAATTTTTGAACGTGGTTTTGCGGCAATCGAAGAATCGTCAGAATACGCTCGGCGCGAAACGCTCACCGTGAGCTTTAAGAGATAGTCAGCGATCTCGGCCAGCATCATGTCAACCGTAGCCTTCACCAAGGAAAGGATCTCCGCAGCATGATTCACAATCCGAGCTGAATGTTGGTCTCAGCCCTGTGCTGACGACTCACAGCCGCCGGCGCTCCGCCACGCTAACCACTTCGATCGCTGTCGATAACGCTACGGCGAACCAGCCGACGGCGCCCCGACAGCTCACGCCTTCCTCCTCTTCCAAAGTCCGAACGCTGCAAAAGTTGAGATTCGACGAGGGCAGCCCAACCAGGGGGACTGGCTTTTATCGCCAGCCCCAAGGGTGAATCATAATTTGCCTCGCAAAGGTGTCCCTCCTGATTCTGCAAGGTCGAAAAATGCTCTAGCACTACTTTGGCAGATTGTTGATTTCACCGCGATTTATAGGATTCCCGAATCAATTTTTCAATGATTCATGGGTGGTCGGCTCTTGGAGGGCTGACCATGCCGGGATGGGAAGACGAACTCGAACGCTGGCTGATGCCGTTCTTGGACCGGCTTGGTCATAAGACCCGACAGCGGATGTGTCCTCTATATGTTGCGGGATTGATCGGTCCTGGCGATCGCAAGAGCGTTCAGCCGATGGCGGAACGCCTTGCCACGAGCAACTACGACCAGTTGCACCATTTCATTGCGGACGGTGTCTGGGACGCGACGCCGCTGGAGACAGAGCTGCTCAACCAGGCGGACCGACTTGTCGGCGGCAGCGATGCGGTGCTGGTTATTGATGACACCTCACTGCCGAAGAAGGGTGAGCGCTCGGTCGGTGTTGCGGCTCAATACGCGTCGGCTCTCGGTAAAACGGCAAATTGCCAAACGCTGGTGTCTTTAACGCTTGCGCGCGGCGAAGTGCCAGTGATGGTCGCGTTACGTCTCTTTTTGCCTGACAGTTGGACAAGCGACATGTCTCGTTTGAAGCGCGCTCGCGTGCCAGTCGAACACCGAACGCCACGGTCCAAGCCGGAAATTGCTTTGGCCGAGATTGACCGCGCGATGGCAGCCAACGTGCGCTTTGGATGTGTGCTGGCGGATGCAGGATACGGCCTCAGCGCACCGTTTCGACAAGGGCTAACAGAGCGCGGGCTGACTTGGGCTGTCGGTATCCCTCGGCACCAGAAGGTGTATCCGATCGACGTGAAGCTCATCTGGCCGATCACCAAAGTCCGTGGCAAACCACGAAAGCACCACGTGCCCGATATCTTATCGATTGCGGCAGAACAAATGCTGGCCAGCGCCAAATGGAAAACCGTGAGTTGGCGTAGCGGGACGAAAGGTCGGCTCAAAGCCCGATTTGCTGCTCTCCGTGTCCGGACCGCCGACGGCCCTCCGCAGCGGATATGGGATAAAGGTCAGCAGCATCTCCCAGGCGACGAAGCCTGGCTCATTGGCGAGCAACGCGCCTCGGGAGAGAAGAAATACTATCTCGCCAATCTTCCGGCGATGACGGATCTGCGCACGCTGGCCGCCACCATCAAGGCACGGTGGATTTGTGAGCAGGCGCATCAACAGTTGAAGGAGGAACTTGGACTTGATCACTTCGAAGGGCGATCATGGCAAGGTCTTCATCGCCACGCCCTTATGACCATGATTGCCTACGCCTTCCTGCAACATCGTCGCCTCGCAAACGCGGGGCGGAAAAAAAAGAATCAACGGGCCTCCGCCTCAACCAACCATGCCCGCCGTACGTCACGCCATCGTCGATCTCATCCTTCGGCCGCCGCCCCAGCAGTGCCCATATTGCCGAAAGCAAATCCTTGAAAAACAGCGGCGAAAACACATTCTGCCAAAGTAGTGCTAATGTGGCAGAAGGCTACCCCTTACCTCGTTCTGGCCACGAGCGGATCGTCCAAGAGAGTTGTTCCAGAGCGCTGCGAGCGACGCTTTTTAGAGGCCGTAATCAGCTGTTTCCTGGTGCGCTTGGCATAAGTTGGCAATTGATACTTTGAGCGATGGCGGCCGGCGGTGCGCAACTCAGCGTCCGTGAGGTCGCTGTCGGCGCCTTCGGTAAAGCCGCCGTGACGAAATGATGTGAAGGAAAGCTCGTCGCGAAGCCCCGCTGCGGAGATGATCTTCTTGACCACGAAGCGGAGATAACGAAGATCTTTGCGTTGGGTAATCCATGGGAGCTGAATGTTCGATCTTCGATGGGGATGATCGCGCCGGAAAGCCAATCCGGAAGTCCCCCTTTCTTTGATAGCGTCGAGTTCTGTCATTAATTCGGGGAAAAGCGGCACTCCACTTTCGTCGAAGAGAGGCCACCATGCTTCTTCGCCATTCTTTGGATGTACAATTCTCACACTATCTGGTCGTCCCTCCGGGCGATAGTGCGCTATTTCGAAGGCTCCGAACACATGTTCTTCGCGCTGTAGCCACTCCCAGCTGAGCAGCGCGGCTGTCCCGATCGAGTGAAAGCCGAGCTTCTTGGCTGCGCGCCTAAACGCGACAAGCTCGTCCCAGTTAGCAGTGGGCGTTTCCCGCGCTGGTTGGCCAGGGGCTCGAGACTTTAGACCCATTCGGGAGAATGGGTTCATTTCGGGGACCTTTGCCTCGTGGGCGCGCTGCCCAACAAACCAAGCGCGCCTGCAAGCCGTCATGGCCGCATTTGCGAAGCGCCGACGTTCGCGCTTGACAGTGTTGCCGTCCGCTTCCTTGCGTTCTACGACCAGCAACTTCGCATAGACGGCGTCGACAAATCCTCTGGTGAAGGTTGAAATCTGTTTCGAGCCCGCCCGACTGCCATCCTTCAGCTCGTGGTTAGCAAAGAGTGCCAATCCTTGATCGTAGAGTCGTTGCGTTTTGTGATCGACTTCTTTCCACTTCTGGTGCGTTTTGAAAATCCATACGAGCCAATCGAAAGTGCCAGATACAGGCGAAGCCGGAGACATGTCGGTTAGGCCCCCGGAACGCCAGCTGTCAAAAGCGGGTAACAGGACATTCTTGACTCGGTCTTGAGCCACCGCAAGATCCTCGCCGAGGGCTTCGGATGCGATGGTGCAGCCTTGGTTTCGCGCCCAGGTGGGCGGCTCGAAAAAGTACGCCCAGCCGCCACGTTTCAATGCCTTTCGCCGACAGTAACGGGGAAGTATCGATGTGGTGTGAGGCATCTTCATACGAGCGAGGCCAAGTCTTGTCCGTCTGAATTATCCGTGATCGTGGTCCCGTGCGGTGAGGCAAAGTGATCAATGGCCGCTCTCGACCAAACTGGCTGTCGTGAGCGACCAGTTCCATGATAACAGCTCGGGCGAGGCGCTTCCCCACGGGCGACTGCGCGTGCAAGTTCGGCTGTGTCGCGGTAATCTAAATAGGCTGCGACCATATCCGCCCGCATAACTGCGGGCCATGTGCCGACTGGTGGGTAACGAGCAGGAAGTGCAAGGCGGGACGCCATTAGTCTCCATCCGATCATATAAATCGCTACCGTCTAAGCGTTCATGATTCTTCGCAATCGTCGCTCGCTGGTGCATGCGTAATGATGCGCAATTATCTGTCTCGGTGTGCGCCACGCCAGGCTCGACTAGCTCTAGCCAACAAACTGCTCGAATCCGAACCCGAAAATTGACTGAGAAACAAGGGACGACGATAGCTGGTGCGGCAATCGGCTGGCCTGGAGCGAAATTGGGTTGGAATGTACGAGCGGCTAGATCGGACCGGTGAAGCGCTCGGAACCAAGCGGCGAAAGCGGACACTTAGCTTGAGAGCTGCTGGGGAAAGTATGATCGAAATCGACCGCAAGACAGCTCAACAGGTGGTCATCTGCTCTGATTTCTCTTCGGCGGGGTGGTGTGTGCCCACTGGTCGAGAGGCACCTGACTCCCTTTAGCAATGAGGCCTTATTCCGACAATCTGTCGTTAAACTCGCCCGGAAAGCCGGGTTAGGAGCTCCAATTGTCGGAATGGCAAGCACATCCGAATCCGACGGCAGACCGCGTCGCTGCGTAGGTGAGCTAGCCTGTGATCTGTCGCGGTTGCGAGGAAAATTCAGTTCCGCCTCTTCCGTTTGAGCGCGTGCGGCGTTCGCCGCAGCGGGCTCTCGTGAACCGAGCCGCTTTGCGTCTCGGCCATCCGGCGTTGATCCCTCGCGCAAGGACTCGCGGAGCTCTTCGCCGGGGGCACTCGGAAAAGGGGCCCGCCTGCGGCGATCGCTATCACTGCCCCGTTCCCGGGTGCCCTTTTAACCGGTCTCATCGTCGCACTCGGACCCGCGTGCCCCTTCGGGGCGCTATGCTCACGCTCTCCGGGTGCATTGTTTCAAGGTGATGCGCCGATGGCGCACACCTGATCTGGCCGCGGCCTGAGGCCTCTCAAGGCCAACTCTCACGAAGAATCGGGCGGAGGGCAGGCGCGTCGCATTTTCCGGACGCTCTCGCTTATAAGTTGAGTGTAAGAGTGTCGTGCAGGTATTGCCGGATGGGCTATGGGCTGCAGGAGAGGCTCGCGAGTCCTTGTGCGGGAAGCAAGAGGCGAATCTTCCGCGCAACTGACCGACCGCTTGAAAAAGGCCTACATGGCCAAGGAGGCCGAGCGTCTTCTCGATAGCGCAGGCTGATTGCCGGGGCCGCTGCGTCTCGTCGATCGCAACGCGGCGCCGGTGGAGCAGAAGGGCGAAGCGGGCCCGCTGCCCGAATTCCGCGCCGACGATGAGGATCGGGAGAACGCCGGCGACTATGGCCCGCAACAGCTCGACGCGGCTGAGTGACAGAGCGACGGATGGCTCCTGCCGTCTCGCAGTTGCTTGGGGGCCAGTGTGTAGCGCCGGTCTCCATGTTTATGGGCGAGCGCTGAGAGAGAGAGTTGGGCCGGGAGAGTTTTGAATCGCCCTGGTCTTAAGGAGAGCGCTGGGCGGTTCGACCCGTTCCTGCTCTCCCGAGAAATCCCGTCATGACTGAATCTCTCGCAGGCGGCGCTGTCGCCGCACCGCTCTCAATGCGTGCCGCTCCCACCCTCACCTCTGCCGCCCTCAAGGCCGCCCGACAGATCTTGACTGATCTCGAACGCGGCTGTCGCATCGATGCCGCCGTCCTGCGCCGCGCTGTGGAAGCGGCTTTCGGCGCCTCGGACGCGGCCGGCGCATGGAGCCGGAAGACCGCCTATGACATCTGCGAGGCGGTGGTCGATCATCATCTCGACGCAAACGTCGCGCCAAGCGTCGTTCTGATGAACCTGCCGTTCTCCGCGGTGGCTAATGTCGATCGACGGACGGCGGATGCCGCTCTTCGGCACATTGCCCCCTCACTCGCGCGTCTTTGCGACGGTGGGCGCCTTGTCGCCATCGCTGGCGTGCGTTTTGTTCCGGATAACCCGGCGTGGCACGAGGCCTTTGTTCGCCTCCAAGAGCGGGGACGGGTCGTGTTTTCTGCCGCGATCGACGGCGCCGTCTACGCCAAGGGGCTCCATCTTCGCCGCATCCGGATGATGGGCGCATACCGCATCGAGCTATCGGAATTCGTCGACGCGATGCGCGATCGCCTCCGCGCTAACGGCCTCTTTGGAGAGATCATATCCTGGAAGCTGCTGATGTTCGTGGCCACGGATGCAAGCTGCGTCAGGATATCAACAAGGGTGCTCGACATCTATCCGGTCGCGCGCGTCAGTGAGCGGGAGGCCGCGTGATGTCTCGCAGGGCTTCCGAATTGGCACGCCGTCTCGCGCGCGAGGCGGAGGCGGTATGTCGACACTATCTCTCCCACGGCAAGCGGGCGGGGCGGTACTGGGTGGTCGGCGATGTTCACAACAACCCGGGCCGCTCGATGTTCGTACGGCTCCAGGAATCGTCGAAGGGACCCGCAGGCAAATGGACCGATGCTGCGACCGGTGAACATGGCGACCTCCTCGACATCATCCGCGAAAGCCTCGCCTTGCGCGACTTCCGCGAGGCAGCCGAGGAGGCGAGGCGCTTCCTGAAGCTGCCGCGTATCGAGCAACAAACGGCTCCCAAGCCCGTTCCTTCGATGGCGCCCGCTGGATCGCGCCAAGCCGCCCGCCGGCTTTTTGCGATATCTAGCCCGATCGAGGATACGGTGGTCGAAACGTATTTGCAGTGTCGAGGAATAACCCTTGTCCACCATAGTGGCAGCCTGCGCTTCCACCCTCGTTGCTACTATCGGCCGGACGAGCATTCGGCGATCGAGACGTGGCCGGCGATCATTGCTCGCGTTACGGACCTTGAGGGGCGGATCACCGGAGCGCACCGAACCTGGCTCGATCCAGACGGCTTTGATCGTATTCGTCTCGGCAAGGCTCCGATCGACACACCACGACGGGCCATGGGCGAGCTGCTCGGCAACGCCGTTCGTTTCGGCGTCGTGGACGACGTGCTCGTTGCCGGCGAGGGTATCGAGACCGTGCTTTCATTGCGTTATGTGCTGCCAACTCTGCCCATGGCCGCGGCGCTCTCGGCCAACCACCTCTCAGCCATGTTGCTGCCGTCTAGTCTGCGTCGGCTCTATATCGCCCGCGACGCCGATGCCGCCGGAGATGCCGCGCAGGCTGCTCTCACCAAGCGAGCGGAATACGCCGGCGTTGAAGCAATCGCGTTGTCGCCCCGGCTGGGCGATTTCAACGAAGACCTGCACATCTTCGGTCTCGAGACTCTCCGGGCAGCGTTGCGGCCTCAACTCGCACCAGAGGACGTCGACCGCTTCCTGCATGCGTCGACGGTCGCCTTAGAATAGGCGGTACTTCGATCGACGTTGATAGATCGGTCATAAGGTGGCCATTGCCGGAAGGGGACGCGACCTCGGCCTTCTAGAGGGCGATCGGTCGGCAACCGGACCGGGCCGGCAATGGCTACCCCCGGCTATTTTCCGCCGCGCGCCCGCAATGAGCAGATGCAATGGCTATCAACCGGCGCGCTTTGCATCGCGAAGCAAAATAGCCGGCCTCCGCCATCCTCCGCTGTCGCTTCGGCCCTTGCAGGTTCTAGCCCGCTCCGCCCGCCGTTTGAGTGATCGCCACGAAGGCCGCGATGGGCGCGGCCGATCCGGCAAAGGATCCCTCCAATGACCGACCACGACGACATGGAATCACAGCGCGCCGCTTCTCCAACTGACCACGTCCTCACCGAACTGCAGCTCTTCGGCTACCGCCCCTTCGACGACCAGCCTGACCCACGACCGCTTCCCGAGGGCAAGATGATCGTTGGCGCCGTTGCCGATGTCTTCGACGCCCTGGTTGCGACACTGAGCGACACGCGGCTCGAGCCGGACCTAGGCGATCTACTCTGGTCGACGGTCAACCTGTTCCATCGCGGAGTCGACCGTATCGAACGCCAACTCGACGATAACGAACAGGCGCAGCAGAAGAGCCAGCGCGAGCAGAACGGTTCCGAAATACGGTCGGTCGAACTCGAACGCCTGACGGCCGAAGGCATCACGCTCATCGAGCGCCGCAACTGCCTGGAGCTCTTCCGCGACACGGCCATAGAACGCTTCGAGATGCACACCGGATCGTGCTGGCGCCCTCGATCAGGATCGCTAGTGAACCACCACACGCTGACTGCCGCGATGATCGACTCTCGCGACTTTATCGCAGCCAAGCGCCGCGCCGAGGCCGAGGTCTTGTTACCGTCAGGACCGAAGATCGCACTCACCGGCGGGCTCGACTTCAATGACCACCACCTCATCTGGGACCGCCTGGACAAGGTTCACGTCAAGCATCCCGACATGGTCCTGCTCCATGGCGGCTCGCCCAAAGGCGCCGAACTGATCGCCTCCAAATGGGCGACCAGCCGCAAGGTGCCACAGATCGCCTTCAAACCTGACTGGATCAAACATGCCAAGGCAGCCCCCTTCAAGCGCAACGATGCCATGCTCGAACTTCTGCCGATCGGCGTCATGCACTTCCCGGGCACGGGAATCCAGGACAACCTTGCGGACAAGGCGAAGCGGCTCGGCATTCCCGTCTGGAGGTTCGGTGGCGCGTGAGCGCTGCCTCCTCGGATATTTTGAGTCTCTTCTGGAGCGAATAGAAGTAGCCAGGGGGCGCTTACTAGCGGCCGATGACTTATGCAAATTCCGAGTGCTACGTGGTCAGGGACACCAATGGTGTGACGTGATTGTTGTTTGTGCCGTGGGGGCCACAAGACCGGCGCAACGCCATCTCAAATTTTGATGCCTGGTCCAGTTACTTGGAAAGCGCACCATGCAATCCTCAGCGAGCGATTCGGATATTCATGACGGGAGCCGATATATTATTGATTTCAGCGCCTTATCTGAAGTGTGATCCAATTACTTGCCAAAAACTTGACGTTTGCAAGGTTTTGTATCATATGAGTTCCATGAAAAAGGAACCGCAGCGTCAGGAGGATAGGGCGATCTCGCTTCTCCAGAAGAGGGGCATGATGCGGCTTTCAGAGTTCCTCGAAGAAGGGATTACGGCCGCAACCATTTCCCGAATGGAGCAAAGGGCAGCGGTCAATCAACTCAGTCGGGGGCTTTATCAACTCCCTGATGCGCTGCTGGACGCCAATCACTCACTCGCCGTTGCCGCCAAGCTCATTCCCAACGGCGTCATCTGCTACGGCTCCGCGCTCGCTTTTCATGAACTAACTGACCATGTCCCTCCCTATGTGTGGATGGCGATCGGCCCGCGCGACTGGCGACCCAAGATCTCGCGCCCCCGCATTGAGATCGTGCGTTTTGGCCCCAAGGAGTTCGATAAGGGCATTGAGCGTCACATCATCGAAGGCGTCTCGGTACCGATCTACGTGCCGGCCAAGTCGATTGTTGATCTCTTCAAGAGCGGCCAACGTCCGAGAGCTTTCCACAAGGCGCCAGCAGGCCTTGCGCAAGCCACGCAAGCGATGAAAGACGCGCTTAGGCAACGCAAGGCGACACCTTCCGAAATCGCAAAGTATGCAGTCGAGGCTGGCATATGGAAAAAAGTCGTTCAGCCGCGCCTTGAGACGCTGACCATTGATGCGTAAACCGCCGTAGAATGTCGGAGCTTCCGTTCGCGCCCGCTTGCTGAATCTCTCGAAGGAGCGCAACGAGCCATTTGACCTCCTGCTTACGCAATATGCGCTTGAGCGGCTGCTCTATCGGCTCAGCATCAGCAAGTACAAGGATAAGTTCGTTCTCAAAGGCGCAATGCTATTACGTCACTGGCTCGATGATCCACATCGGCCAACGCGCGACCTGGACCTGCTTGGTTTCGGCGAGAGTGATCCGCAGACCGCGCTTGGCTATTTCAAGGCAATTGGTTCTATCTGCGCTGACGATGGAGTCACGTTCGATACCGGAACGCTTGAGGTCGACGCGGTTCGCGACGATTCAGGATATAGCGGGCTCCGCCTGAAATGCTACGCGACGATTGATGGCGCGCGCGTGCGCATCCTCGTCGATATCGGCTATGGCGACGCGACCGAGCCCGGCCTCAATGAAATCGAACTTCTGCCGTTGCTCGATCAACCGGCCCCCAAACTTCGAGCCTATTCGCCGGAGACTGTCATCGCTGAGAAATTCCAAGCGATGGTCCATCTTGGCTTCGCCAATACGCGATTGAAGGACTTTTATGATATCTGGGTGCTCTCCCGTACATACGAGTTCAAGGACGGCCGTTTCGCACGTGCGATATGCGCGACTTTCGACCGTAGGAAGACACAGATTCCTTCTGAGCGGCCTGACGCTCTCAGCGAGACGTTCGCGAGCGATCCGACCAAGATCCAGCAATGGATTGCCTTCATCCAGGACGTCGCGGTCGATCCCGGTCCTCTAAATGGCGTCATCGTGACGCTCGCGACTTTTCTAATGCATCACGCAGAAAAAGCGCGAAACTTGAAAGACTAGGAGCTGCCATGGTCGGCAGGACCACCATCGTCGGCCTTAACGGCAAGCCCCCTCAAGACTGCTTTCCACCACTGGTGGCCTCGCGCCTGTCCGGACTCTAAAGACAAGGATGGCAAGGTCACGCGCTTGTCCTGAGATGGGATGATCCTGCGGGCGTCGCCAAAGCGGTTCGACGCAATCACCAATGGCCACCACGTCAAACTAAATGGCTCGTCGGCAGGATCGATCGAGCCGCTCTTCGATGATGCCGATAGCGCCTTGCCGTCGCTGGCTGTGAAGTTGGAAAGCCCGTCGTACGTCGATGGCAAGAGCAATGTGGCGATAAGCGGATTACACCGCATGAGATAACTGCCGTCGATCGCAAGCTGATCGACGAAGGTCACTTCAGTTGCATTCCCGCACCTGGCACGCGGAAATGCGACGGACGGCGCTGGCGTTTGCCAAGATGCGTCTTTCTTGCCGTTGTTGCGCAGGCGCCAGCAGCTGTTCGATCGACTGAGGCATGTCCTTGTGCTGCGTCGGTTCGGCCCGCCATGGTGATCTCCGTCAGTTCGTTCATGGGGCGCGTCCAACGCAACCTCGAATGGGCTGATCAGGTCCGAGGGTCGGCAAGCGCCTCGATCGCCTTCCCGCAACGGCTGCGCCTGCTTTTTTCCCCTGCCGCGAAGTGGCGTCATTCCTCGCGGAAGACAAAAAAGCAGGCTATCGCCGTCCTCCGCTGTCGCTGCGGGCCTGGAGGCTGCGGGCCGATCGCTCCCCGGGCCAAGGATCACCATCGAGGCTGCGATAGGCGCGGCCCGAGCAACAAACGGAGACCACAATGGCTACCATCGGCACCTTCACCGCTTCGGACAACGGCTACATCGGCTCGATCAAGACGCTGACGCTGAACATCAAGGCAAGGTTTGCCGCATCCGAGAAGGACAACGACAA
This sequence comes from Bradyrhizobium sp. CCBAU 11434, assembly GCF_028128895.1. Taxonomy (NCBI): domain Bacteria; kingdom Pseudomonadati; phylum Pseudomonadota; class Alphaproteobacteria; order Hyphomicrobiales; family Nitrobacteraceae; genus Bradyrhizobium; species Bradyrhizobium sp. CCBAU 11434. Next base: position 8,007 of record NZ_LBJX01000074.1, on the reverse strand, counting down.
GGCGCCCGACTACCGCATCTTCGCCGGTGTGATCGAGTTCGGCGCCGCCTGGAAAAAGATCGCTCGCGAAACCGATCGCGAATACCTCTCGGTCAAACTCGATGATCCGAGCTTCCCGGCGCCGATCTACGCGTCGCTGGTGAAAGTCGAGGGCGACGAGGGTTTCACCCTGATCTGGTCCCGCCGCAACGGCGATTGATCCATCCGGATCATCTGCCCCGCCTCTCCGGAGGCGGGGCTTTTTGCGTTTTTTGCTGCTTTGCACGGAAGTAGGAAGAGCATTGTTTTTGGAAATGAATCGCTAAGGGCTCCGCCCTCGCGCCGGCAAGGGTGAAGCACGCTGCGCGTGCCGGCCGGACCGTATCCCCGGTCTTCCGCGCCAGGGATGTTCACGACGACCAAAGTCGTCAGCGCGCGTACAGACGCGCGCTTATCAAGCGCCCTTATCAGGCGGGTGATCCCCCTCCGCGTCCTGCCGCCCTTGCCCTTGCTACCCCAGGTCTCGCCGACGGGCAGGGTTGCAGCGCAGCGCTGCGCTTCAACCTCAGCCCATAGGAGAACGACCATGAACATGATGAATTTATCGCAAGGCCAGCAGTCTGCTTCTGGCGGCTATCGCGTCGATGTAGCACGCGGCCAGCGGATTGGCCGTGTATCGTCGGAATGGTTCTCGCGGCCGGATGACGAACGTTATTTGAACCTGCCTGACCTCTATGACGCCGTGCGCGGCCGCGCCGAGCCCGCGCAGGCGCGGACGGTGGAAAGCCGGGCTATCCGGGTAGCGGCCAACAGTAACAAGTCCGAGCGACGGGACTTAAGGGTACCTGGCCGTGACGAACCGGTTGCGCCAATCCATTGGACCTTTGGCCAATTGCGCACGCTGGTCGGCGCGCCGACCTCCTATCTGCGGCAATTTCCTGCGGCTCTGTCAGGCATCAACCTGCAACATGGCTTGCTTTCGCACCGCTGAGCTCGTGAAGACCTTGGAGTCCGATAACGGGCGGGTTGAGCTTCGCGCCGTCACCGGCCCGGACTATGGTCGCATCTGGGACCATGAGCTTGTCGCCGCCGTAATGAAGATCGCCGGCAACGGCACCGGAGACACGCGTTGGAAGGTGCCGGGCGTGCTGGATTGGTCCACGATGACCCACAATCCCTTTGTGGACGTGACCAAGGACACGACGACGCTTTACGCCAGCGACCACGACGTATTCCTGTTTCTGGTCGATGACACAAATCCAATCGAGGCGGGGCGCTTAGCGGATGGATCGCCGGACTTGTATTTTCGGGGATTTTACTGCTGGAACAGCGAAGTGGGTAGCAAGACGCTTGGTATTGCGAGTTTCTACCTTCGCGCCGTCTGCATGAACCGCAATCTGTGGGGCGTGGAGAACTTCGAGCAAATCACAATCCGGCATTCGAAATTCGCGGCACAACCTTTTGCGCATGAGGCGACCCCTACGCTGACGAGCCTCGCAAATTCATCGCCCGCGCCATTCGTGGCTGGGATCAGGGCGGCTCGGGAGCGGATCGTTGCCCGGACCGACGAGGACCGGGAGACCTTCCTCCGCAAAGGCGGGTTTTCCAAATCCGAGACGGCGAAAATCATCGAAACCGTTTTGGGCGAAGAAGATCGCAAACCGGAAAGCATCTTTGATTTCGTGCAGGGCATCACCGCTTTTGCTCGCGGTAAGGCTCATCAGGACACGCGGCTTGAGCTGGAAAGCAAGGCAAAACGCTTGATGGAGCGTGCAATCTGACACTGTGAGCCGCGCAATCGGGAACGGTCGTGCGGCTTAGCTCAATGCCTGATGCGCCGCCGCCGATCCGGCTTGCCGGATCGGCGGCGGCGACGCGTATCCGCGTCCGGCGCTCGCCGGGCCTCCGGCCCGGCTCGCGAAAGGTCAAGATCGAACCTTGGACACTTTCTCCTCAAGTAGATCTGCAGGCCGAACCTCCAACGCTTGGGCGATCTGCCAGACGGTGAGCAATGTCGCGTTTTGCAGCCCTCGCTCCATGCTGCTTACAAAGGCCCGATCGACGCCCATGCGTTCTGCCACGGCCTCTTGGCTCAAGCCAAGGGCTAGTCGAAATCGACGCGCGTTCGCTCCAAAGGCCTTGCGAATATCCATCCGTAGGATAGGAGGCAATCGCGTATTTTGGCGCTACGTGTTATAATACGCGGAGCTCGGATGCTGAGCGTCACGGACGGAGGGTTTCGATTGCCTGAAATGTGGGAAACGCGGCTTCTTGAACGCTCGGCCGGGCAGGTGGCATGCCATATGCTACGACAGGGAACTGTTCGAGCCGAGAAGGCTCACGCCCGGCGATATGATTTTCGATCCCGCGTATATTGTAGTCACTGATGTCGACGCCACCGCTTGATCCTGACGTCGCGGATGTCGCGCCGAACGAGCCGGCGCTGACGGCCTATGACGAACAGCATGTCGTCACGTACATTCGCCTTCTGCAGGCGGAGGGTCAGGGGGCGGACTGGCGGGAGGTCGCTCGAATCGTCTTACACGTCGATCCGGAGCGAGAGCCGGAACGTGCGCGGACGGCATATGAGAGTCATCTTGCACGCGCCAAATGGGTGACCGAGCAGGGGCGTCTTTTGCGCGGCGCCGGCTCATAATAGAAGAAAATCGTCGCCTAGAGACCTGCAGCCAAAACTATTTTCTCCCGCTGACTGGTGGTCATTCTCATGCACCACGTGGTGCCAAACTAGGGGCTTCCTACAACCGCCTCGTTCATAACTATTGCGCCGCAATCCTTGTTAGCTGCGTGCAATGGGACGGAAGCAATGCCTGAATTCGACTGGCGATCGCCGGATTCGTCCAAGGGCCTGGGGAACGCTGAGATCACTCACATCGCCTGGGAAGGCCTTCGTATGAACGTTGACTACCAATGGGATTACGAAACGATGATTGCGAACAGCCCAAACGGCGAAGTGACCGAGGAATTCAGGAGGAGGTGGGGCATCTGCTTTCGCCCATGACCCGCAAAGGTCCTCCAAAGAACAGGCGATCTTTTGGACGCCTGAGGTTCTAGCATCCGTCGTTCCAGTGGCAACCGCCCCGGCTGATTCTAGCAAGTCAGCGTCTCAGCCACTTCTCGACTTTACAGCCGGACAGGTGTGCCGCGCCGTCGACGGCTGGCACGCGGTGCTGCGCGTCGGCTCGGTCGAGCATCGCATCTGGTCGAAACAGCCCTTGAACGCAGGCGCTCACTATGTAGCCGAGTTGCGCTTAGACCGCGACTTCGAGGCGCGCGCGCACGCTGCTACCCGGCTGTGGCGCGCGATGAATGGACGCGTTCCAGGACCCGCCTTTCATCGGTTGTTTAAACAGCGGCGCGAACGATTACGCGCGGCCGCCGCGTACCACGCCGGCGCGGCCTATCGCAGTATCGCAGCGGCTCTGTTCGGGCAAAAGCGCATACCGGATCGCGCCTGGAAAACGCACGATCTGCGCAGCCGAACCATCCGTCTCGTACAATGCGGCCTCGAGTTTGTGCGCGGAGGCTATCGCAAACTTCTGCGGCCCAAACGCAGGGACGAGTAGCGCCGTCCAGGGGGGCGAATATCGCCCCCTCAATATTCGGCATACCCCTCGGAGAACCTGCTTCTCCATGATGACCGCTCACGCGCTGGCGCCGCCGTGCGTGGTGCGCTGTCATCCTGGAGTTCTCAAATACCCGATCCGATGGCCGGTCTACCCCCGCGATTCCTGCGTACACCTGAGGCCGCGCGTTACCTTGGCCTCTCCGGTCGCACGCTGGAGAAGCACCGCACCTACGGCACCGGACCAACATATCGGAAGATTGGCGGACGTGTCGTCTACGCCGTCGATGACCTGAAAGCGTGTGCCGACCGCGGCGCCAAGACGTCGACATCGGATCCCGGCAAGGGGACCGTGCTGCCCGCCAAGAAGCATCCGGCCCTGCGTCCCTATGCAGGCCAGGAACGTCGCTGATCGCCGCGTGAAAGCAGTGACTATGCGGCGCAAACACCATTCCGAGCGCGACCAGCTTGAGCTCTTTCGAGCGCAACCCGGCGATCTTGCACTCCGCGACGCGCAGGATCTGATGGCATATCCGTTCTTCTCACTCGCAAACACCAAGCGGATCGTGCCGATCGACTTTCGTGCAGGTGCGATCTCAATTCGTGTCGAATCCGTGCCGGAACACGGCATGGCAACCATCTGGGATGCAGACGTTCTGATTTGGGCTGCATCCCAGATCGTCGAAGCACGCGACGCTGGCTTGAAGACGTCGCGCCTGATGGCTGCAACGCCTTATGAGATTCTAACGTTTGTCGGCCGTGGCACCAGCGAGGAACTATGACCGGCTGAAAGCCGGTCTCGACGACTTCAGTCAACGACCGTGTTGACGTCGATCCGCCAGCCGGCAGAACGGCGGCGGCATCGCTTCTCCTGGATCAACGAGTGGAAGGAGACGGCCGATGCAAATGGCCGCCCACTTGGGCTGGAGCTGATTCTGCCGGATTGGTTCTACGCTGGCGTCATCGATGAAGCGCTCGTGCTGACGATCGATCGCGCCTATTTCGATCTAACGGGCGGACTCGAGCGGTGGCTCTACCGGCTCGTACACAAGCACGGTGGACGCCAGGACGGCGGCTGGAGCTTTGATCTTCTGCCTCCATGCCAAGTCCGGCATCCTCTCGCCGCTCAAGCATATTGCCTACGACGTACTTCAGATCGTTCAGCGCCAGACATCGCCCGGCTATCAGCTCGTGCTCACGCGTGATTCGAACGGCAGCGAGCGACTGAACTTCGCGCTAAAGCTGGTTGATCCCTTAACGGCACGCTTGCGCCGGCGCGGTCTCATTCCAAATTCGAAGGACAACCTGCGAATCAGCTCGTGCTATCGAGGACCGCAACCCTCGTGCTATCGGGGACCCGATCCTCGTGCTATCGGGGACCGGAATCGAGCTTAAGAGCTTGTTTCTCCGCGGTTTCCAGCCGCTCTAACTTTGAGGCCAAACGGGCGCAACAGGCCGCGGATCATGTTCTCCATATCCAGCACCTTACCGAGCAGCGCCTTGCGTCCGACCGGCAGCGCCCGCAGCGTCTGCGCGCCCTCCGATTTGACATGGACCGCACGGAACCAGCCGGTTCGCATCATTTGCGCGATGCCCTTGGCGTCGTTGCGATCGGTCTTGTTCAGCATCGCGTTCAGTGCCGCCTTGGCATGCCGGGTCTCAATGCAGGTCACAGGGAGGCCCTTTTCGGCGAGCGCCGTGAACAGCCAGGCCGAGTAGGAGAACGCCTCCAGCCCGACGCGCTTGAGGTGAATGCCCCATTCCGCCAAAAACAGCTCGATCGCGTCCGGATCGGTGTCGAGTTTCACCTCCCGGATGATCTTGCCGTCGCCGTCCACCACGCAAATGTTGGTCGCCTCCAGCGACACGTCGAGCCCTGCATAGAAGTCCATCATGCGCCTCCACCGCCGACCGCCGGACCGCACCGCGCGTCCCGTTCGCGAATCGTTGTGAGGCATTCTCGCCGCAGCGCGGCCGGCGAGGGGACACGAGTCAGTACCCCGGCTAACAAGAAATCCTTCGGATTTCTTCTAACGGACCGGGCCGAAAACCTCGTTGAAGCTGACTCGCAGCCGAAGGCCACCAGTCCTGTTCGGCTTTGCAAGCCGCACCCGCTCTTCGCCGAGCCCCAAACTCACGGCTGCCAACTCCAGCGTCTGGGAGCCGCGGCATGAGTGATCTCACGGAAGTGGAAGTGCTGTGGCTCGACAAGCGTATCGACAACCGGATTCGGTTCGGTCGTATCGTCAAGGAACGGAATCTTGATCGTCATCGGCGTGTCCTGTCATTTGCGCCCGGCAGCATCTTTGCCTTCGTCCGATGGACCTCCAACGACTTTGGCACGATCATTTCGCGGATCGATATCTTGCGCGCGGTCGCATCGGGACAGCGCTGCTCGACCGTCCCTTATGTGACACCCCGCGGAGAGATTTTGCTGCGCCTGTCGGGCTGGCCGAAGGTTGAGCGTGTGCTGCAAATGACTGATGCCGTTGAGGCACTCGGCATCGAGCCAGCTGATGTCGCGCCTGATCATTGGCATCGTGTTCATAACCGCCTGGACGAGACGGCCGTGTGCGTGGTGGATGACAAGGGCCAGGTGGCGCTGGAGGTTGCAGTGGTGACCGATCCGGAAACGATCAAGGCGGCGCTTGCGCCGTATCTTGGCCGCTTGCGGCGGCTCGGTCACGAGGCGGGCTCGCTGTCGCCCTGGCTGCATCCGGAGCTGTTGAAGCTCGGCCTGCCGGCGGTGTGCTTGGAAACCTTGCACGTGCGTGCGGCGCTGAAGGCGCAGCGCAACAAGACCGACCGGGCGGACGCGCTCGGGATTGCCCACATCATGCGCACCGGCTGGTTCAGAAAGGCGCATATCAAGAGCGAGGCCTGCTACCGGCTGCGGCTGTTGTTGACGCACCGGCGCAATCTGAAGCGCAAGTTTCTGGACCTGGAGAACGCGATCCGGCATTCGCTGAAAGTGTTTGGCATCCGGCTGAACCGGGTCGGGCGCGGCGGTTTTGCGCAAGCCGTACGCGAGGCGGTGGCGCACGATGCGTTGGTCAGCGAGCTGATCGATGCCATGTTGAATGCGCGCGCCGCGTTGTGGAAGGAGTACTGCCGGCTGCACGATCTGGTGGTTCGCCTGGTCGCCGGCCATGAGCTGTGCCGGCGCTTCATGCAGATTCCCGGTGTCGGCCCGATCGCGGCCCTGAGCTTCATGACCGCGGTCGACGATCCCTCCCGCTTCAAGCGCTCGCGCGACGTGGCGGCGTATTTTGGCCTGACCTCGCGGCGCTGGCAGTCCGGCTCCTCGATCGACGTCAAGGGCCGGATCAGCAAGGCGGGCGATGGCGACGTGCGGCGGGCGCTGTACGAGGCGGCGAGCGCGTTGCTGACCCGCTACAAGAAAAAGGACAAGGTCAAGGCGTGGGGGCTGGCGCTGGCCAAGCGCTCGTCGCACCGCAAGGCGACGGTGGCGGTGGCGCGCAAGCTCGCTGTGATCATGCACGCGATGTGGACCGGCGGTACGTTCTATTGCGGTGATCCGGACGCCTCGGCGGCGGAGATGCGCGATGACGCAGCCGCCAAGCAGCGCAAATTGCTCGGGGCTTACGCATGAGGCGCGTGATCCTTCAACCTGGCAGCAACGCCGCGGCGAACGCCGCGACCTGAACACGGAGCTCCGCGGTGAGCGGATGAGGACTGGTGCAGCACAAATACGACGGAACGCACGTTATCTTGCCTGCGACGATGCATCTTCGGATGCCGACCGATCGCGCCGGATTGCCTGTGATGTGGCTCCGTCACACCGATGGAAAGATGCGCCGCGACGGCGTCCGCGCTGCCCTGCTGCAGCGAGTTTGTGCCGTCGCTGAGCGCGCAAGACTGCACGGCGCATCAGGACTCATGAGCATCGCGGCGCATCGTGTCATGGCGTGGATCAGAGAGGCTTGTCGCAGACGAGAAAGGAAGCGAGAATGGCTGAGAAGAGAGAGACGACACGACCGATTAAGACGGCGAGATAAAAGGGCCTCGCCGGTCGAACCGCAAGCCATTGGCATGGCTTGGGTTCTGGCGTGCCGGTCGGTCAGGGCGCGTGCCGCGCCTTGCATTTTGACCAGTGGAATCAATGGCGTTTTCGGCACCATGTGCACTTTTGATCGTCGGGAGGCCCTTCCGTGAGCGTGGGCGACAGCGATCTGCGTATTCGGCCTGGGCGCATCCGCAGTACCCGCGCGCCGAGAAAAAAGAGCTTCATCAACCAGGTGCTGCGGGCGGCGAAGAGGGCAGGACACACCTCGGGTCTGGCTGTGGCGGGCAGGCGCTCGGCGGCTCATGGGCGCTCGACGTTTGGTCGCGGCCGGCTGTCGTTTAGAGCGGTTCACGGATTTATTGAATCGGAAGGGATTCCGGATCTGGGGCGAATATGATTCAAGATGCTGGCTGGGCTG